>JUEP01000001.1 GCA_000817105.1 marine actinobacterium MedAcidi-G3
GTTCTTTCCAGGAGCTGATGGAGTTAGAACATCATGGCCCCGATACGTGGGTCGGATTGAGTCCAAATTACGCGTGGGGTCGTATCTACGGTGGGCAAGTTATCGCTCAGGGCTTGCGTGCGGCTTTTGAGACAGTCGAACAAGACTTTCACCCTCATTCAATCCATGCTTATTTTATAAGAGGCGGAAGTTTGCTCGAGCCGGTGCGTTACGAGGTGGATCGATTGAGGGATGGGCGATCGTTCTGTACCCGGTCGGTTGTGGCGAGGCAAAGCGGTGGTGCGATCCTCAATCTCTCATGTTCATTTCACGTTCAAGAGCAGGACGCCGAAATTCAAACAGCGCGAATGCCCCTCGCTCCCGATCCCGAAGATTGCCGACCGCGAGAAGATGACCATATGAATTTGATTCTCGATCGTCGCGCTTTGAATAGTCCTCCAGGCGCAGGAAGGTCGATGGGTTGGGTGAAGTTGAGAGACGGGCTCTCAGATGATGAGCGACTTCATCTTTGCGGGCTGGCCTTTACTTCCGACGCAATCCAGTTTGATGCCGCTCGTTCTCTCCATCCGATCCAAGCACCGCGAGAGGAATATCAGCAGCGTTTCATGGGTGCTTCATTGGATCACGCAATATGGTTCCACCGGCCAACGCGAGCTGACCATTGGCACCTTTATGATTGGGACTGTCATGGCCTCAGCGGATCCAGGGGAATGACCGTGGGCAACCTCTTTGCGCCTGATGGAAGCCACGTAGCGACCATTGCGCAAGAAGTCTTATTGCGAGAACGCAAGTAACTTTATAAGAGGCCTTTTCTGCTCTCGTTCCAAGGAGCTTCACGATCTAGGCGTGGTTCCCCGGGGAGTCCCAACACCCGCTCACCCAGAATATTTCTCTGGATTTCATCTGTCCCGCCTCGGATTGACATAGAGGGTGCTGTCATTACTTCTATGTACCCGTGACCACTCTCCAACATTCCATGTGCCCCCGCACTCAAGTTCGATAAACGGGCGCGACCCTTGTATGACCTAACGGTTCGAAGTTTTGCCCCACTTCCTGCCGGACCAGGCGCTCCGCTAACGCGAGCCTCGTCTGCTGCTCGCTGTGAAGTCCATCGGCTCACGGTGTCGTGAGAATAGACGGCACTGATATCTTCTCGTTGTATTGAGCTCAGATCATTGAGGGTTTGAATATCTGCGATCCAGCTAGGAAGTTGAGATCCTCGTGCACTTCCGTCTCCGCCCCCACGACTTCCACCGCCAGCGCGTTCATGAGCGAGAACCGTCATGGCAACACGCCAGCCTTCTCCTATCTCTCCAATTCGCCATTTGTCAGAAATTCGGGCGTTCGAAATAAACACTTCGCTGAAGTGTGCATCACGGTTCATCTGCATTAAAGGCCGAACCTCAACCCCTGAGGCTTCCATAGGGATAGCAAACATAGTGAGGCCTTTGTGCTTAGGCTGATTTGGGTCAGTCCGAGCTAAACAAATCGCCCAATCAGCCCACATAGCCCTGCTTGTCCAAGTTTTTTGACCCTCAATTAGCCATTCTTCTCCGTCTTGCCGGGCGCTGAGGGCGACGTTTGCAAGATCCGAACCTGCCTCGGGTTCGGAAAACATCTGGCACCAGACGGCGGTACCTGAAGCTATCGGTCGCAGCCATTCCTCTTGTTGTTCGACTGTGCCATGCGCGAGTAGCGCCGGCCCGACCATGCCGAGACCAATGGCGAACGGATAAAGATCGGGCACAATATATTCTCGTAAGACTCTTCCTATTAAGGCATTTTGGCTTGCGGAGGCGTCCAGTGACCGTCGATGCAAGATATTTTCGACCATCTTCTAGGTCATCGGAGCCGGCTCCCATTGTTGTCAGCCGAGTCCCGGCGTTTCTTCGTTCAAGGATTTCGGCCAACTGGCTTCTAATATCTTCCTCGTTGAGACCGCTCATCGAATTAACCTTTGCTCTGCATCGTCATCTAGCGGCGGGAAAAGTTGGGTAGACGACGTTGGTTCATGGCGTTAACACCCTCTTTCCAGTCGTCGGTCGTTCTCAGATGATCTTGTTCTTCCTTTTCTCTATCAGTTGCTGATTTGATCGCCTCGGGCAGGTGGCCTCTCATAGTTTCTCTTATGGATTCAACTGCTAACGGCGCTGACGCTGCTATTTCTCCTGCAAACTCAAGAGCCGTAGCACGCAATTCCTGAAGCGGAGCAAGTTTGTCAGCAAGGCCTATGGCGACAGCTTCTTCGCCCTTGATTCTTGCGCCTGTATATAAGAGTTCTAATGCTTTCTGTTGTCCTACTAGCCCTGGCAGGGTGACGGTTAGTCCGAATCCATGATGAAATCCGAGGCGAGCGAAGTTGGCAGTGAAACGCGCTTCGTGTGCTGCAACTCGGAAATCCGCAAAACAAGCCACTCCTAGGCCTCCACCTACAGCGGCACCCTGTACGGCTGCTATCACGGGAGTCTTGCAACTGAATAGGTCAAATGCAGCATCGTAGAGGTGACGCGGTGAACCATCAGAATTCGTCGCCGTGATCTCGCCTCCACGAGTTCCATCATTATGAAATTGGGCGCCTGCGCAGAAGTTCTTTCCTTCAGCGCAAAGAACTATCGCTCGGCAACTGTCTTCTTTGTCTAGGTCTCTGAACGCCGAAACCAAGCCGTCTATAAGGTCCAGGTCGAAGAAGTTATTTGGCGGACGGCGAATCTCTGCCTCCGCGATGTTGTTGTCAAGTGATACATGAAGATCGCCGTATACGCCGAATTGAGTCATAACGTGATGCTAGGTCTCATTAAGGGACCTTGCATCTAACTTCGACGTTAACGCAACGTAGATGAGCCACCAGTGATAAGGGGGTATAGAGCGTCGGCTCCTTGTGCGACGGCGACTTCTCCAAGCCAACGACTCCACTCTGCGTCACCGCCATACTCTTTGCGCCAAGACCACAGCCTCCGGCTGAGATGATGCAGGGGGTACTCCTGAGTCATGCCCATAGCACCGTGGGCTTGATGGCAAGCTTTCGTAGCTCGAGCGGCAGCCTGATTGGAAATCAATTTTGCGGCGGCTATTTCAAAGAGAGCGTCCCCCCTGTTTGCTTCGCGCGCTGCTGTTTCTGCAGCCATGCGAGCAAGTGCAGCGTCCTGCGCTCCCCACACGAGGTGCTGCTGGACCGCTTGAAACTTTGCTACTGGCCGCCCAAATTGAATGCGATCATTCGTGTACGTGACGGTGAGTTGGCTCATCTTTTCTATAGCGCCTGCCATAAGGGCGGATCGAGAGAGCGCACCGCGGAATCTAAAAGATTCGGGAGAGACTCCAGGTTCCGCTGGACACGCAGCTACCTTGACATCGTTAAAGCTGACTGTATCTCTGGGCTCTCCGGCCATGTTGGTCATGGGTTTGACTTCGCAGAGGTCTTGGTCAATCGACGCAACAAAGTTGGTTGAGTCGATTTCGAGGAGAACTACAATTTTCTCTGCTGCTCTGGCCCAAGGGACGCGCTCAGCTACTCCAGTTACGACTACTTCATCTCCCGAAAGAATTCCGGTCACTTGACTGCCAGGGGAGGGAACAACCGTCGCTATTCCTGAGGGAATCTCTTGTTTGGATGCGCCTAAGAGCCAGCCTGCTAGGACGCCATTCTCAGCTGCTGGGATCGGCGCAGCGTGATACCCCACTAGGCGAAGAACCTCGAGAGCGTCAAGTAGTGATCCACCCGACCCTCCGGCTTCCTCACTAATTGAAATCCAAGGAAACCCAGTCTCAGCGAAAGCATCCCAAATCTCAGGGGCGCCACCTTCGGCTTCGGCGCGTTGGATCGACTCGTGGTCACATGTTTGAGACAAAAGTCGATCCGCTGTCTCTGTAATCAGCGGGTCAACAGTAGTGATATCTGTCATGCCGGAAGTCCCTTCAAGCCCTTCGAAGCCACTGACCTTAGAATCTCGATCGTTCCGCCCCTTATTGTGTTGCCGGGGAAAGTGACTACGCATTGAGATAGGAGCCTCTCGAACATTGAATTCGAGTCTGGCGAGTATTCGAGGTCAATTAAATGAACCAGCTTCTCGACAACTTCTTGTTCGAAACGAGTACCCATCTCTTTCACAAGCGACGATTCAACTGAGGGTGCCTCTCCTGTGTCGATAAGCCGAGCGACAGAGAGCGAGAGATTCCGAATACCCCACCAGCGCGCTACAAGTTCACCGAAAAGATCTGAAACAGTAGCTTCGAGCTCAGTCCCTTTAGCCTCTCTCAATAGTTGTTCGACAGTAGAAAATGGAGACAGCCATCGGTCTGGGCCGCCTCGCTCGTATGCCATCTCAGTTGTGTTTTGGTGCCAACCCATACCCAAGTCACCAACGACGTTTGTGTCGGGGACAAAAACTTCATTGAATGTCACCTCATTGAAATGGTGAGAGCCATCCAAAAAGGGGATAGGGCTTATCTCTAAACCTGGCGATGTGAGGTCAATCAGCAATTGGGAGAGGCCGGCGTGCTTATTGCCGTCCTCCATCGGTGACGTTCGAAGAAGGCATACAAACCAATCATTTTCGTGAGCCCCTGATGTCCAGATTTTGGTGCCATTGATTATCCAGCCATCATCTGCTCGCTCGGCCTTAGTCGAGACAGAAGCCAAATCTGAGCCGCTGTCTGGCTCACTCATGCCTATTGAGAAACCAAGCTCGCCGCGACAGATAGCGGGAAGGAATCGCTCCCGTTGCTCCTGTGTTCCAAACTTTAGAATTACATTTCCAGTTTGCCGATCAGCCACCCAATGATGCCCCACAGGTGCGCCCCAACGAAGCATCTCCTCGACGACAATAAAACGATCTATAGCCTTGCGATCCGAGCCTCCCCATTCCTTAGGTAAGGCCATCCCCACCCAGCCCCGTTCAGCCATTTTCTTTGAAAATTCTTTGTCTTTCCTCGCCGCCATCCCGAGGCATGGATCGTGAGAGCCGGGGGGTAGTTCTTCAAAGAGAAAACTTCGAACATCTTGTTGAAGACGCAACTCGTCTTGAGTTAACTCAGTTGGGGTAAAGCGCATAAGAGTCCTTATCTGAACGGTGGTCCACGACGCCAATCTAACGGGGATGGGGGCTTTAGGACTGTTCTAACCCTTAAGAACATAAATGCTGAAGCGGTTTAGCATTTATGTTCAACTAGACAAGCTTGTTAGTGAGAAAGAAAGGCCAATATGTCACCGAGTTCGTTCGAAGGTTATTCAGACGTAGTGAGACCGGAATGGATTGATTACAACGGACATTTCAATGCCGGGTATTATCTTGTCTGCTTTGACGAGGCAATTGAGCCTTGGATGGACTTTATTGGTTTAGGCAGGACACATAGACGCGACCACAAGGTGACTACCTTTTCTGCTCAGAACAACGTCACATACGTTAGAGAGGTCCACGAGGGCACCAACCTTTCGGTGTCAACGCAACTTCTCGGGTTCGACCGTAAACGCATTCACGCTATGCAAGTGATGTGGAACGTTGATGAGCGATTTGTTTCAGCAACGTGTGAGGTGATGTCCCTTCACGTGTCCGAGGAAAGTCGAAGAGTTTCAGAAATGCACGACGAGCCATACGACAGGCTCGGTGTTGTATGGGAAGAACACCGGATGATTGATATTCCACCTCAAGTTGGTCAGGTGATGTCAGTCCCTGGTTGGATGGATGACAAGAATGAGGAAGAAGGATTGAAATGACTCTACGACTGGAAGGAAAACGCGCTCTTGTCACTGGAGGTGGGCGGGGTATCGGTAGAGCCATAGCTCTTGCCTATGCACGAGAAGGAGCTCGTTGTGTGGTGACCAGTCGGCGTTTGGAAGATCTAGAAGAAACAGCAGCTGAAGCGCCGAATGGTTTGGTATCGGCAATTCGATGTGACGTCAGCGATAGTTCCTCTGTCAGAGACATGTCTGACTTCGTGAACAACTTATTTGGAGGAGTGGACATTGTTGTTAACAACGCTGGCATTCATGCAGCTGGCCGCTTTTTAGATATTGAACCAGAGACTTATTCAGAGCTTTATGAGGTAAACGTTGTAGGGGTAGTGCGTGTCAGTCAGGCTTTTCTCCCGGGCATGTTGGAGAGAGGTCGCGGCAGCATCGTGAATATTGCTTCTACAGCAGGGTTGTTCGAATCACCGGGCCAAGCGCCCTACAATGCGTCAAAACACGGCGTCGTTGGTCTTACAAGATGCATGGCACTCGAGCTAGCCGCCGCAGGAGTTACATGCAACGCTATTTGCCCGGGGTTTGTAGACACCCCCATGCTTGATGGCTTCGCTGATCTAGTTGGAGCCGAGTCAGAGGAACTCAGGTCGCGACTCGCTCAAAGAACACCGATGGGAAGAATTCTCGATCCCAGCGAGATCGCCAACCTAGCTGTGTATCTCGGAAGCGATGAATCATCCGGTATGACTGGACAGACGATGGCTATTAGCAACGGAATGCGGATGTCCTGATCGCCTCTGGCGGCGCTTAAGTGTCTAGGTCGATGACTCTTTTCGCGTTTGTGCTTTCGGAGATCTAGGCTGGAGGAATGCCTCAGTACCGTTCTCTTACTTCAACCGGTGGCCGAAACCAAGCTGGCGCCCGTGCGCTCTGGCGCGCAACTGGGATGACCGATGAAGATTTCCAAAAGCCGATTATTGCGATCTCTAACTCTTTTACTCAATTTGTTCCGGGTCACGTACACCTAAAGGACCTCGGTCAGATGGTGGCCCGCGAGATTGAACGAGCAGGAGGCGTAGCTAAAGAATTCAACACGATCGCTGTTGATGATGGAATTGCGATGGGCCATGACGGCATGCTTTACAGCCTTCCGAGTCGGGACTTAATTGCTGATTCCGTGGAGTACATGGTTGAAGCGCACTGTGCCGATGCTCTCGTATGCATTAGTAACTGCGACAAAATTACACCGGGAATGCTCAACGCAGCTATGAGGCTGAACATACCAACAGTGTTTGTCTCTGGCGGCCCAATGGAAGCAGGGAAAACTAAGCTTTCCGAAAACAAAGTTGATCTCATTAACGTGATGATTGTCGCAGCTGACGACTCAGTCAGTGACGAGGATGTAGCGGAGATGGAGCGCTCGGGTTGTCCAACTTGCGGGTCCTGTTCGGGAATGTTTACAGCTAATTCTATGAACTGCTTAACAGAGGCTTTGGGCCTGTCGCTGCCAGGTAACGGCACTGTTGTAGCTACCCACGCTGATCGAAAAGAGCTATTTCTGGAAGCGGGACGGTTAATCGTCGATCTATGCAGGCGTTACTACCAAGAAGACGACGTATCGGTACTGCCGAGAAGTGTCGCCAGTTTTGAGGCTTTCGAGAATGCCATGTGTCTCGATATCGCCATGGGCGGTTCAACAAACACAATCCTCCACTTACTGGCGGCGGCTCAAGAGGGCGGCGTTGATTTCACGATGTCTGACATAGACCGACTATCAAAAAAGGTCCCGAATATTTGTAAGGTTGCGCCGGCAACTGAACTTTTTCACGTGGAAGACGTTCACAGGGCAGGCGGGGTTATGTCAATCTTGGCGGAGCTCAATAGGGCCGGTTTGCTTCATAACGAAGTGCCAACTATTCATGAACCGAGTTTGTTTGAGGCGCTTGCCAAATACGACGTTGCGACTAACGACGATGAGGAGCTTCACAAGTTCTTCAGTGCTGGCCCAGCTGGCATTCCAACCCAAGTAGCGTTCAGCCAGGCAGAGCGGTATAAGACTTTAGATCTCGATAGAGCTCAGGGGTGTATTCGTTCGGTTGAAAACGCTTATAGCGCTGACGGAGGGCTTGCAGTCCTCTATGGAAATCTTGCCGAAGATGGCTGCGTGGTTAAAACAGCTGGCGTCGAGGAAGATAATTTGGTCTTTACTGGATATGCGCACGTTGTAGAGAGCCAAGATGAAGCTGTTGACCACATCTTGAACGACAAAGTCAAAGAAGGCTGTGTTGTGGTTGTGCGCTATGAAGGGCCGCGTGGTGGGCCGGGAATGCAGGAAATGCTTTACCCAACCTCCTATCTCAAGTCCAAAGGTTTAGGAAAGGCCTGTGCCCTCTTGACGGATGGTCGCTTTTCGGGGGGCACATCAGGACTTTCAATTGGTCACGTATCCCCAGAAGCTGCGGCAGGAGGGACGATCGGGCTTGTGAAGGATGGAGACATTATTAGTATCGACATTCCGAATCGTTCTATCCACCTTGAAGTTGATGACAACGAGCTGGCTGAGCGGCGCAAATTCCAAGATGAGTTCGGGTGGCAGCCAGAAATGCAACGACCTCGGAAGGTTTCGGCAGCCTTGAAGGCTTATGGCCTCATGGCGACTAGCGCCGATAAGGGTGCGGTGCGTGACCTTAGTGCTTTTGAATAGATCTTTACTGAACTAGTGGGCGGCACTTTTGAAGCGCTCTCGATTCCAGCATTTCGACGGCTCTGGATAGGGGGCTATTTATTCTCCCTCGCAATTTTTGCGCAAATGATCGCTCGCGGCGCCCTTGCAAAAAATTTGGAGGGAAGCAACGCCGCCCTTGGGGCGGTGACCCTAGCTTTTGGCTTAACGGGGTTATTGACTACGCCTATTGGAGGCGTTGTTGCCGATAGGTTTCCGAAGCGCACCATCTTGGTTATTTCGACCACTTTGTTATTTCTTTCTTCATTAGGAATTGCCATAGCGGTCGAATTCGAGTTTGTGACCTTCTGGATGCTAATAGTGGCTTCAGCTGTTCAATCGGCGGGTTTCAGCGGCCTTTTGCCAGCGCGGATGGCGTTTACGGCTGAGTTGGTCGGTCCAGAAAAATTGGGTAATGGTGTCGTCCTTTCCCAGATCTCGATGAATTTAAATCGCGTGATCGGTCCTGTTGTCGCTGGTGTATTAATTGGAGTTCCAAGCCTGGGAATAGGATCCGTGTATTGGGTGAGTACCTTCGTCACAGCTGTCGGTGGATTGTTTTTTATGGGTCTGCCTAATGGATCACCCTCTTTCAGATCCTTCCCCGGATCTGCCATAGCTGATCTCAGAGACGGCTTGCGCTACGGCTTCAAATCTTGGCCGCTACCGCTCCTCTTGGGTACTTCAGCGCTGGCGCTTCTGGTGGGCTTCCCTTATGTAGCGTTTTTGCCAAGCGTGGCCGAAGATTTATTTGGGACAGGTGACAGCGGCTTCGCTTGGCTTTCCGCAGTAGGTGCTGCTGGTGGTTTAGCTGCAGCAATGTTCATCGCCAGAAAAGCCCACGGGCGCACGGCATGGCGTATCCAGAATGTGGCGGTTGTTGGCTTTGGGATCGGCATAGTCGCCTTGGGTCTTGCCCCCAACTTTGCGGCAGCAATGTTTGTTATGTGTGGTTTGGGTGCAGCGACCTCAGCTTTCCAATCAATGAATTCAACACTCACGTTGGCAATCAGTAGACCGGAATACCACGGCAGGATGCAGTCTCTTCTGCAACTTGGTTTCAACTTTTTTGGCGTTGCAGCGCTTCCACTAGGTATTTGTGCGGACAGAGTCGGACTCCGTCAGACCTTGGTTGTAATGGGCGCTTTGGTTGTGGTTATCGGTCTGTGTTCGTCGGCCATTTATAAAGTAAAAGTTCCGTTAACTGAGCCGCTGCAGACCGCCCAAGGATAGTGTCACAGGCATGGAGATATTTGGTGTAGTCAACGCATCACCGGACTCTCTAGCGAAGTTTTCCGTAGTCACTAACGAAAAAGAAGCAATGGAGTACGGAGCAAAACTTCTCGCTGAAGGTGCAGATCACCTTGATGTAGGAGCTCAGGCATCGCACGGGGACGCAGCATTCGTCCAGCCTGACCAAGAGTGGAACATCGTTGACCCAGTTTTAAAGGGTTTATTGAAACTGGGAGTCGATATTTCGATAGACACTTGGCAAGTTGATACCGCTCGAAACGCACTAGATGCTGGAGCTAACGTACTTAACGCGTCAGACGCTTTGCAGTCAGACGAAATGATCGAACTAGCGGCGGAACGCGAGATCCAAGTGATCCTGCCGTTCATGCTCGGGCCCGATCCAAGGCACCTGAAACATGTGCATGGTGATCCTGTTCAAGTAATGGTCGACTGGTTTGACCTCCAGCTCGAAAGGGCAACAAAATGGGGTATCCGCGAACGGATAACGTTAGATCCTGGAACAGGTTTTTCTCCGACGCATTGGAATTGGGACGAGAGGTACCAATATCAGAAAGCTATTTACGCTGGCTTGGACAGACTTCGCGTGTTCGAGTTGCCCATTTACGTGCCAATAGCTTGGAAGCAGACGCCTGATCGACTGGAGCTCGTGGACCTGGCGCTTAGCCAAGATGTCGAGTTTGTTCGCGCTCACATACCTCGCCAAATTCGAGAACGACATGAAGCCGTTCTAAATGGTAAGCCAATTCCGATTACGGAAACCTGGAGCGGCTACGACTGAGCGTTACCCGTTTACAGGCTCTAAACGTGCCCGAACGTGTTTATGATGCGGCGTTAGAGCTAACCAGTCCCTATCTTCCAAATCGGTAAGCTCGTTGACGGACACACCGTGAATCTTGTGTTCACCATTCTCGTCCGGATACTCCATGCCGAAACCATGAGGCAGACTTACCTGGCCATCCATCATGCTGTCGGTAATGTCAGCTGGAGCCTCTGCCTCGCCTCGCTTGGTGATTACTTTGACCCTCTGTCCGTCAACTATTCCCAATCGGTCAGCATCAGCTGGGCTCATTCGTAAGGCACCGTCTTTATCCTTTTTGCGCCATGAAGGGTCTCGGATCACGTCATTAACCGTCGATCCGCGATGTTCGCCAGCGCTGAGAACGAACGGAAAGGCATCGGTAGGAGACGCCGGTTCTTCTGTCGCTAGGCCCCGCAGTTCGTCTACAAGTTCTTCGATGTGGATATGAATTTTGCCATCGGGTGTCTTGATCCGGTCAAAACTAGTGGAGTAATCGCTGGTACTGAAAATCATCCCTGATTTGGCATCGATTAGGGCATCAAACAGGTTATTGGCCAGTTCTAACCCATCGCCCTCAATCCCGGCGGCCCTAATGGCGTCGGGGAAGCGCATCGAGGCCTGCATTGCAGAGCCGAACATAATGGCCGCAGGTCCCATCTCGCCGAGGCTTTGCCCAAGTGATCGATATAACGCTGTCGGGAGTTTGGCGCCAAGATCTGGATTCTCGGAAGATAAGCGTGTGAATGTCTCTATAAACGATTCGCGGCTTTCCTTAGCTGCTTCGGCTAATTCCTCCACTCCATCAGGTTCGCCGCCCATCGCCTCTACTAAACGGGAATATATTTCTGCTTCCGGCAAAGTTTCGCCTAATGGTTCAAAAATCGGCTGTCGTATATGGAAATAATTTGATGGCATCTCGCCTGCGAAAAAAGTTGCCTCAGGTTTTTCGTATTGCGAAGAGGCAGGCAAGACATAATGTGCCTGGCGTGCCGTTTCTGTCATGGCGACATCAATGACCACCAGACACTCGAGTTTGGCGAACGCCTCTCGGAATCGCTTCGAATCGGGCAAGGTATGCACGGGGTTTGAGGAATCGACGATCATGCCCCTAAACCGATCCGGATGGTCAGTGTCTATGGCGTCGGGTATAGCGGCGCACGCTACTAACCCACATAGCATCGGAGTGCCAGTGACTGGTTCGGTGGTGCCCTCGGCGCTATGACCGCAAATAGGGGCAAGTCGAGTTGGGATGTTCATTCCACCCTCGTTCCCAAAGTTTCCGGTCAGCAGAAATAAAAGTCTCTGGAGCCAACTATTGAGAGTTGAGTGCGGAGCCATTTCGATGCCTAAGTCTTCTTCGGTAGCTAGTGACTTAGCATTAGCCATTGTCCGGGCCGCAGACCTCAACTCTTCTTCTGAAATACCGCACTTGCGGGCATAGTCGGCAACAGGGACTTCTTCAAGTAAGGGCTTTAAATCCTCCCAGCCAACGCATTGCTCGTTAAGGAATTTGTCATCAGTAAGAGCGTCCTGAGTCATTATCGCCAGGATTGCTGCTAAGGCCCAGGCGTCAGTTCCGGGCTTAACGCGAAGATGGTGGTCGGAGATGTTCGCTGTTTCCGATACCCGAGGGTCAAAAACAACAATTTTTCGCTCGTCGTCGTTCTTGATGGCGTTCAGAACATTTCTAGCTTCGGGAAAACCATGACTGTGCCAAGGATTCTTGCCTATAAACACGGCACAGTCTGTGTGATGAAAATCTGGTGACGCACCGATGTCTTGGCGTCCGAAAAACTTCCCTTGAACCCAGTACATGCCAGTTTTTTCTTGTGCCAGGGCGTTGCTCCGATACTGCATCCCAAGTGTTTGCATAACGCTACGGACATAGGCACCACCAGTATGGTTGCCTTGACCGCCGCCCCCGTAATACATGATCTTGTCGCCACCATAGGTGTCTCGGATGCCGACAAGCTGATCGGCGACCTCTTTGATTGCTTGGTCCCAGCTGATTTCTTCGAAGGTTCCGTCTTCCATTTTCTTTAACGGAGAGGACAAACGGTCGCGTCCATTTTGATAATGGTTAACTCGGAGACCTTTTTCGCACGTGTAACCCTTGCTGGCCGGATGTTCCTTGTCTCCGCGGACGCGAGTGATCTCCCGGCCATCAATCCGGACTTCGATGCCACAGTTTGCGGAACAGAGAACGCATGCGGTTTTGTGCCACTGCTTTGTTGGATCTGTTTCCTCTGTGGCTATTGCTGCTGTTTCAGAATCGGTCATTACGAAAGTCCTCCAGACGACATGTTAGATGATGAGAGCTGCTGCGATCCATAATCCACCCCGTCAAATTGTGGCTCGCGTGGAGAGCTTGAACTGCATACGCTAAGTTAGCGTAAGCAGCTGGTGTTGCTAGGGGAGTTGGGATGCGAGTACGAGTCGACACAGAGAAGTGTCAGGGACATAACCGCTGTTTTTCACTCGCAGTCGAGTTGTTTGACGTTGACGATTACGGGTACGCGACCGAGTTAGGGGACGGACTAGTGCCCGATGCCCTAGAGGACAAAGCGCGTCTTGCCGCAGCTAACTGTCCTGAGTTTGCTATCTCGATCGAAGAGTAGGAAATAGTCAGATCTTGTTGCGAAGTTCGCTGATCGTAAGTCCTGCCCCCCAAGCATTTTTCTCTAATGCGAGCAACATGTCCACTAGGTTCGTATCTCTAATCCTTTCTAATTCACGAATCGAGTAGTGGCCTGATTGAGCATCTGATTGTTGGGTGATTCGTTTAACTAGTTCCTCGGTCATTGGCGGAGTCTCGGTCAACTTCGACCAAGGCCAGTCCAGGGAGGGGCCAAATTGTCTTATGAAGTGCTCCATGCCCCCTTGGCCTCCGGCTATTCGGTAATTTTCAAACAAGCCCATTTGTGCCCATCGGAGGCCAAAACCGAACCGGATGACATCATCGATTTCTTCTGTGGTGGCTATCTCGTCTTCGATCAGCCAGAGAGCTTCGCGCCAGACAGCCTCAAGTAGACGGTCAGCTATAAAAGCGTCTATTTCGACGCGGACCTGCAACGGCTTCATGCCGCAGTATGTGTAGTAATACATGGCCCTGGAAATCGACTTGGGAGAAGTCTGCCTTCCACCAACGACTTCAACCATAGGGATCAGATAGACCGGATTGAAGGGGTGTGCGACTACCAGTCGCTCCGGGTGAATCATTTCATCTTGGAGCTTCGAAGGTAGAAGACCGGAAGTTGAGGACGCTATCAAGACACTCGAGTCTGCAAACTCTTCGATTTGACTCAAAATAGTTTTTTTGAGAGCCAAGTCTTCGGGACCACTTTCTTGGACTAAATCAGCTTGCTGTACGGCTTCTGAGATGGTCTCGACATGCTCGAGATTGCCCTCTGATTTGGGTGCTATTCCCAGCCGCTCCCATCCGTATCGGGCATTTTCTAGAACCTCTGACACGGTTTGCTCGGCCGCATCAGCGGGATCGTACAGGCGGACGTCGCACCCTTTTAGTAGCCAGCGGGCGGCCCAAGCGGATCCAATAACCCCGGCCCCGATAACTGCGATTTCTTTTGGTTGTAAAGGTTCAGTCACGGAGCAAACTTTGTGAGTTCCAATTTTTCGCGAACTTGTTGTGGTCCGATTACCTCGAAGTTCATCGCTTGTAAAATTTGCTTAGCTCTCGCAGTGAGGGTTTCGTTTGTGGCTAACTCTCCGCGGTCGAGATAGAGGTTGTCTTCCAGCCCTACTCGGGCATTGCCACCTGCAACGGCTGCAAGGGCAACGTAAGGCAATTGATTCTTTCCGAGTGAAAATGCTGAAAACGTCCAGTCTGACGGAACGTTGTTGACGAGGGCCATGAAAGTATTGAGGTCGTTAGGCGCACCCCACTTAACACCCATGCAGAGTTGGACCATTACCGGCGATTCGATTAGTTCCCGGGCGACAAGGGCTTTCGCTTCCCATAGCTGCCCAGTATCGAATACTTCAACCTCAGGTCGAACACCAATGGCTTTAATTTGGCGTGCCATCTCGGCGAGAGTGTCGTGAGTATTGGTTGCTACATAGTTTCCTTCGCCAAAGTTCATGGTTCCGCAATCAAGAGTGCAGATTTCCGGACGTAGAAGTCGAACATGTTCAAGGCGTTCTGTGGCGCCTGCGAGATCAGTCTGATTTGGATCGAGAGGTATTGGTTGTTCAACAGAGCCGATAACCAGATCGCCACCCATGCCGGCCGTAAGATTTATGATGACGTCTGTGTTGGAAGCTCTGACGCGTTCTACGACTTCTTGGTAGTAGTCGACCTGACGATCTGGGTCTCCCGATATCGGGTCTCGCACATGGATGTGGGCGATGGCAGCACCTGCCGTGGCTGCCGCAATGACGTCAGTAGCAATGGCCTTTGGGGTGAACGGAACCTTGTCAGATTTTCCGACAGTGTCGCCGGCTCCTGTGACTGCGCAGGTTATGAAAACTTCAGGCATTTCAATCCTTCTTCTCTTGTAGAAGAAAACGTTGGCTTGGGCAGAGTTGACCCTTGGCTGTGCTGAATAGGAGGAGGTAGTTGTTTCATCGCAAGGTGGAGTGCTTTTTAGGGAAGTTAGCTCGTCAGCCTTGACGTCTTGTTCGGTGAGCTGGACACGCATTAACCGTAGTCAAGAAGAATCATGGCTCTTGACATGCTTGGCAAGTGAATGGCGAGTCTCAATTTCCTAGCGTTAGTTTCGTAGCTGTTAAAAATTGCTTGAACAGAACATTTGCAAGTTTAGATCGCTTAAAGCCTTAGTTCTTTCGGTGATGCCAGACCTAGTAGTTCTATTGCCACTTTTTCGTGTGGTTTACGTTCTCATCGATTGAGCCCATGATTTCTGGGATGTAATCCGACACGACCACAACTTAACCACGGCTGTTCCTGTTCTCGCGTCCAAGTAGTTGGGGTAGCGAGGTGACAATGTCAGTGACTGCAACTGCCACTGCAATATGGCAGCGCTAGAAACCTTCGAAACGAGCGACCTCGGAGATCATCTCGCGCTCGCTTACTAGCGTATTCTCGATCTTGGCAGGGTCTGCCCAACCAAGACTCATGCCGCTTACCAACGACTCGTTGTCCGGAATCCCAAGGTGACGGATAACAGGTTCCTGGTAGGGGACCCACGCCGCTTGCGGACAGGTGTCTAGTCCTAGTCCTTTAGCCGCAAGCATGAGAGTTTGTATATACATGCCGACATCGGCCCAGTTCCCTCGCTCCAGATACGAGTCAATTGTTACGAATACCCCCACGGGAGCATCAAAGAAAAGAAAATTCCGCATAGCCTGCCGAGCGCTTCCCTCTCGGTCGCCTTTTTCGATGCCGACTAAGTTATAGAGAGACCACCCCACAGCTCGTCGCCGACTGTTGTGGAGGTCATTCCAAACAGATGGGTAGTAGTCGAAGTCCTCATAGCTAGCACCTTGACCGCTCTCGGCCATTGCCAACACGTCTCTAGTGATTGCAGCTTTTACTTCGCCAGCGCAAAGGTAAACGTGCCAAGGTTGAGTGTTGGTGCCACTCGGTGCGCGCTGTGCAATCTCTAAGAGCTCCAAGAGCTTTTCCTTGGAAACAGGGTCGGGTTTAAAAGCTCGGATCGATTTACGTTCTTTAATTGCCTTTAGAACATCGATGCTTGTGTTACTGGCCGTTTCCACGATTTTGCTCTGCTTTCTTGAAGGTCTCTATTAGCCAGAATGAAATTATCATGACGATAGTTACTAGGCCCAGACCTTGTGGCAAGCCAGTGCGATCCAACAATCCGATAATGGTGTCAACACACTGGTCGGGTTGATGTTCTCGGATGAAGTGCCTTTCAGCTTATTTTCTTTCATTCCACAACGCTTTAGGCGTTGATTTCTTAGGGTTTGTTCAAATCAACCCTGTAGGAGCTGAGACACTAGGTTTAGGAAATGGTTAAACGTGACGTGTATACACATGGGCATCAGCCGGCAGCGGTTAATCAACACGCGAAGAGAACCGCAGAGAGCTGCGCCCAATTTGTCCGCTCGGTAGTTGAGCCTGGCTCCCAGATTTTGGACGTTGGTTGTGGCCCCGCCTCGATCACAGTCGGACTCGCTAAATGGGCTGCTGCTGGTTCTGTGACCGCTATAGATGTGGGTGAAGAAATTCTCCAAACGGCCCAAAAAGTGGTCGAGGATTCCGGGTGTTTGAACGTCTCTTTGGAAGAAGCTTCTGTTTATGAGCTGCCCTATCCCGATAGCTCTTTCGACCTCACTTACGCTCACCAGGTTCTGCAGCACTTGGCAGACCCGGTATCAGCGATACAAGAAATGGCGAGAGTGACTCGTCCCGGCGGCCACATCGCTGTACGTGACGCCGACTATTACACCATGTCTTGTAGTCCAGAATCGAAGCTGATTGACGAATGGAGGCGGATTTACCGGTTAGTTGCTCGTCATAACGGAGCAGAACCAGACGCTGGAAGGCATTTGCTCAGATGGTTTCATCAAGCTGGGCTCTATGAAGTTAAGTGTTCTGCAACTGCTGGCGTTTACGCAACCAAAGAAGAACGAGAAAATTGGGGTCTTTCATGGGCGGATCGGTGTCTAACGACGAGCTTTCCAGACCAAGCAATTGATTACGGCTATGCAACTTGGAAAGAGTTAGAGGCAATATCAGAGGGCTGGCGGCAATGGGCAGCTAATCCAGACGGCTATTTTCAGTTTCTTCATGGCGAAGCAATCGCAGAAGTTCAATGAGGCCTCACCAAGAGAGAGGGAGAGATGACCGCACCAATTCCTGATAATTTCCCGGCCTTAGTCGATCGGGCTTCGAGAGAATTTGCTTCGACTGAAGCTATATCCGATGGAGATTTCAGCTTAAATTTCGCTGAACTAGGGCAGGAGATCCATAAGGCTGCTGGCGCTTTAGTCGCCTCTGGGGTGAGTCGAGGTGATCGCGTAGCAGTTTGGGCACCCAATTCCTGGGAATGGGTAGTTGCGGCAATGGCTGTATTTCGAGTCGGTGCAGTTCTGGTGCCTGTCAACACAAGGTTCAAAGGACGAGAAGCTGCTTTTGTTCTTAACAAGGCAAACGTCAAGGTTCTATTCACGGTCGTCGGCTTTTTAGGGAACGACTATGTTTCTGATCTAAGAAATTCTAAGGAAGAGGTCGCGTCGCTAGAGCAGATCGTGGTTCTTCGAGGCGACATTTTGGAGGGAACAATTTCCTTTCAAGACTTCCTTGCTCGCAGCAGTACTGAAGCATTGAAGGAAGCGGAAGGCCGGGCAATGGATGTGTCTGGCTCCGATCTAGGTCTGATCATGTTTACGTCCGGTACTACTGGGGTTCCCAAGGGTGTGATGGTTGAGCAGGGTCCCATTATTCGCGGGTTTAGTCATTATGCGAGAGAACTCGGAATGCGTGAAGGCGACCGAATGTTGATTGTCAATCCGTTTTTTCACGCCTTTGGCTTTAATGGCGCTATCAATCCATGTTTCATTCACGGCGCAACGATGCTTCCTCACCCTGTATTTGATGTTCCCAGCGTCCTGAAGCGGATTCAGAACGACCGAGTCACCGTATTCCCTGGGCCTCCTGCCATTTTCCAAGGACTAATTAACGATAAGCGTCTTGACGATTACGACACGTCTACGCTGCGTTCTGCCTTGACAGGGGCTGCCAGTGTTCCCGTTGAAACGGTCATGGACATGCGGGAGCGGCTGGGGTTTGAGACTGTAATCACTGCTTATGGCATGACCGAGACACACGGTTTGGTGACTATATGTGCTGCTGATGATCCACCAGATGTTGTGGCGAACACAAGCGGTAAGGCTTTGCCCGGCCTCGAAATCAAACTGGTAGATGACGACGATAACGAAGTCGAGTTAGGTGAACCGGGAGAGCTGTTAGTCCGGGGGTACGCAGTCATGCGAGGCTATTTAGATGAGCCTGAACAGACGGCTGAGACAATTGATGAACACGGTTGGATGAGAACAGGAGACATTTGCGTCATGAATGCTGATGGGTACATCGACATAACAGATCGCAAGAAAGACATGTTCATTAACGGCGGGTTCAATGCTTATCCGGCAGAAATTGAGTCGATGATGCTTGAGCATCCTGAGGTCGGTCAAGTGTCTGTAGTCGGAGTTCCGGATGAGCGCCTAGGAGAAGTCGGCGCGGCTTTTATAGTGGCGACTCCCGATGGACCGCCTGATCTTTCCGAGTTGGGGGAGTGGTGTCGAAGGGAAATGGCGAACTACAAAGTGCCACGCTATTTCTGGCTCATCGACGAACTACCTCTTAATCCGTCGAATAAAGTTTTGAAAACTGAGCTTCGAGCTAGAGCCGCCGGTTTGCTTGCATAGAAAGCCCGGACTGTAGTGGTTAAATTTTAGAGAAAATCTCAGTCTAAAAAGTCGGGATTTTCAGCCAAGATTTTGTCGTAAATCGGCTGGTAGCTAAACCAGCCAGCCAGATGAGATCCGACTTGACCTGCAGTCATCTTCGCGACTTCTTCTCTTATGGGCACCGGCTTACCCGCAGCTTCGGCTAGAAGCTGACTTTGGCAAGTTCGCTCCATGGTGATGAACCACCAAGCAGCCTCATCAACGCTATGTCCGACTGTCAAAAGACCATGATTTTGGAGAATTACCGCTTTGTTGTCGCCCAAAGCGTCGCCGATTCGATCCCCTTCGTCTGTGTCGAATACAACACCGGTGAAGTCATCAAACAGCGAATGATCTTCAAAAAAAGCACATGAGTCCTGTGTGAGGGGGTCTAGTAAACGTCCCAAACTTGACCAACTCTTTCCATACAGAGAATGAGTATGAGCTGCTGCAACAACGTCTGGTCGAGCTTTATGCACTCGACTGTGGATGGCGAAAGCTGCTTGATTTAGAGGGTGTCGCCCTTCGACAATGTTTCCGTCATGGTCAACGAGGAGTAGGTCTGAAGTCTTGATGTGTCCAAACGGGACCCCAAACGGGTTAACCCAAAAATGGTCTTCTAATTCAGGGTCACGAGCTGTCACGTGACCAGCTAGCCCTTCCTCAAAGCCAAACTTAGAAAAGACCCGAAAAACCGAAGCAAGACGTTCTTTTCGGTGCTGTCTTTCTTGTTCGATTGAGTCGAAAGTAGGAGCCGACGGAATCATCTGTTCCATGGGTTGGGTAGGTTCAGCGGTATCGGTCATAGATGTCAGCTTAGAACCTCGAAAAAGCGAGCGCATCTTGTTATGACTGTTTCGAACAGAGTTGAGTATGGTGAGGCACCGAATCTTTCTTCGGAACTGGGGGAGTAAGTGGTTAAGTTTGGTGCCTATCACGGCGTCCGGGTGGTCGAATTAGCCGAAGGAATCGCCGGCCCTTATGCGAGTCGTTTCGTGGCTGATCAAGGTGCAGACGTTATTAAGTCGGAAAGCGCGACAGGCGATTACTACCGGACTGAGCCAGGCTTCCAAGTTCTAAATAGAAATAAACGGTCGGTCGTGTTGTTGGATGACACTCAACTGTTGCAATCGGCGGACGTAATTGTGGTGGATAACTCATCCGAAGCGGAGCGCGCTCGATCTATTGCTCCCGGGTCGGTCATTATCTCGATGCCGACCTGGGGTTCGAACGGGCCGTTAGCTGACCAGAAAGGTTCATGGGAACAAGTTGCCGCAGCGACAGGAATTTCATGGAATCAGGTCAGCTGGACTGAAGGGCCGGTGCACGTGGTGCTGCCTCTCGCTTCGTACGGTGCTGGCATGCTCGGGGCTCTTGCCATAGCTGCCGGCCTCTATGCAAGAGAGGTTCACGGTTCAGCACCTACTTATGAAGTTTCAGAGCTGGCTGGATCTGGAGCGATGCAAATTGGTGACTTCTGGTCACCTGGAACGTCACAGGAACGAGATGGAGCGAGTCCTCTTGGTCCATCTGGAAGAGCCCCAGCGTATCGGCCATTTCAAGCCGCAGATAATCTTTGGTTCTTTGTTGCATGTGGAACGCAGCGGTTCTATGAAGCGATGTTAGAAGCTATAGGTCGTTTAGATCTGCTGAACGATTCGGTGTTGGAGGACCCTCCTTGGGGGCTTATCGAGCCAGAGCCATTGGCGTACATAACTCCGATTCTCGAAGAAGAGTTTCGCAGTCGCAGTCGAGATGAGTGGATAGAGAAACTTCGCGTTCATGACGTTCCTTGCCAACCAATTCAAACCCGAGAAGAGTTTTTAGTTTCAGACTTAGCGAAAGCTAACTCGGTGATTGGGACCATTAAACATCCGGAACTAGGTCAGCTATCGATGCCGACTCAACCGCTTGAACTCGGGGCATGTCCTGCTGTGATGATGCGTCCCGCACCGCGGCTAGGTGCCCATACCGATGAGGTGGGCCGAGAGCAACATGAGCCCGGTCAAGGTCTAGGCCAAGGCGGGCCGCCTTTAGAAGGCATCCGTGCTATCGATTTGGCTTCGTTTATTGCAGGTCCGGTCATCACTCGCCACCTAGCAATGTTGGGTGCTGATGTCATAAAGGTAGAGCCTGAAGCGGGTGACCCCTTTCGAACTTTCAGTCCAATGTTCAATGGATGGAATCAAGGTAAACGAGGAGTCGTGCTAGACCTGAAATCAGAAGTCGGGCGAGAATTCCTCCACAAAATTGTGGCAACTTCTGATGTAGTAGTTGAAAATTTTCGTCCCGGTGTAGCGGAACGCTTGGGGTGTTCAGCGGAGGACCTTCGGTCTGTTAATGACGCCCTTGTCCTGGTTAAGAGTCCCGGATATGGATTTGACGATTCACGCGCTGATCAGCCAGCTTTTGATCCATTATTGCAAGCTTTAGGCGGGATGATGAGCGCTCAAGGTGGAGACGATGATCCTGTGTTCTTGACCGTGCCGGTCCATGATGCAGCGACTCCTATCATTGCGGCCTTTGGTGCGGTAACAGCTCTTTATCATCGGAATCGTGAGGGTGAGACCCAAACGGTGTATACATCACTTGCCCAGACCACGGCAGCAGCGCAAGCAGCGGAATTTGTCGATTATCTCGACAGACCGAAAGTTAGCCAAGGTGGTTTTGATCATAAGGGACCTGACGCCGAGCATCGCTATGTCGAGGATGGAGGTAAGTGGTTCTGGGCTGGACCCGACGGACTTACCCCCGTCGAAACGAAGGGCTTTGTCGGAAGTGCGTTGACCTTAGCTAACGATCTCATTTGTGAACACCTGGATTCACCAGGCTGGGGTCCTCTAATCCAAGTGGGTCAGCTGATTAAAGGTGCTGGCCCACATCCCAGTCGTGCGCCTTACTTTGACGAACACGCAAACGATCTGCGAGGCGAATTCGGCTGAGCGAAATGAATGTCGTTGGTTCTAGTCGATATGTGTCACCTTGGCCGTTGGAGCAGTTTGAACATCGATCCACCCAGACAACAAGCCTGAGGTGTATCCACCATCCACGACAAGGTGATGTCCGTTGACCCACGATGACTCACCAACTGCTAGCCACTCGATAGCTTGCGCAATTTCGTAGGGTTTGGCGGCGCGCCCTGAATGACTGACTACCCAATTGATTCGATCATCCCCTATCTGTTCCCTGAAGGTCGGGAGCAGGGGCGTGTCGACAGGACCGGGGCTGACGACGTTGCATCTAATGCCTGTTCCTCGCAATTCGCCAGCATGAAGCAGGCTCCAAACAATCACCGCTTCCTTAGAAAAACTGTAAGGGTCGACAGAAACTGACCTGTTCCAATGGGTCCACCAGGTACGGATCTCAGGGTCCTCAAGTGCTAAGAGAGCCTTGTATGTGTCTAGGCGTTGCTGCCAGCCGTTCCCCGATATTGAGCCGACGTTCACTATCGTGCTACCTGGGGAAAAAGATGACGCTACAAATCGGCTGAGCCGGCGAATCGCGAGCAGGTTGACTTCGAGAACCTTAGAAGCAGGTTCAGTGCCGGGGACACCAGCTACGTTGATTAGCGAAGAGACCGATGAAAGATCAACATCGTTGGCTAATTCAGCAAATAATCGCAGGACTTCAATCTCATTGTTGAGATCGCAGACGTAGTGGTTTTCAGCTCCAACTGTTGGTCCGTGCTCGTCTCTGTCGACCGAAATTATTTTTCTTCCGGAGGCGGCTAAACGATTGCAGACCGCATCGCCAATGCCCGAAGAGGCTCCAGTTACTATGACGGGGCCTAGAACACGGTTGGATGTGGTCATTGAATCGACGCTAGCTGCCGTGGAGAGGCTGGTGGAACCAAATAGATGCGCTAACCCCAAAAGCTGGGTCAGGTAACTCTCTCAGCTGAAGCGCCCTCGTTGAGGATCACTCATCAGAGGCGTAGCATCGTTAGCAACTACGAAGGATTAGAGAATGGTTGACCCGGACTATCTGAAATTCGACACCCTGTCACTTCACGCAGGTCAGGAACCTGATCCAACTACTGGTTCGCGGGGCGTGCCCATATATCAGACCACCTCGTACAGCTTTGTTGATACAGAACAAGCTGCGGGACTTTTTAATCTGGAGCAACCAGGACATATATATAGTCGAATCTCAAATCCCACAGTCGCTGTATTGGAAGAGCGCTTGGCTGCCCTCGAAGGAGGTGTTGGCGCTGTCTGTACGGCGAGCGGGATGGCTGCTTTCCACTTGGCGTGCGCAACGATAATGAGCGCTGGTAATCACGTTGTAGCAAGTCGCAACATTTATGGCGGCTCCCACAACATGTTGAACTTGACCATGCCGAGATTTGGTATCAACACGACCTTTGTGGATCCCCGAGACCCGGATGCTTGGCGAGCAGCAATCAATGAGGACACGAGAGTTCTGTTTGCTGAAACTTTGGGAAATCCAGGTATCGAGGTACTGAACGTTCCGGTTATCGCCGAAATTGCGCACGAGCATGGGCTGCCCCTAATGCTGGACGCTACCTTCACCACCCCTTATTTAATGAAACCAATCGAACTAGGTGCGGACATAGTGATGCACTCAGTCACGAAGTTTCTTGGTGGTCACGGCATCGCTCTTGGAGGCGTTGTGGTTGATGGTGGACGATTTGACTGGGCTGCTAGTGGCAAGTTCCCAACTTTGTCTGAACCGTACGACGGATACCACGGAATCTGCTTTGCTGAAGAATATGGTCACCAGGCCCTCTCGATGCGAGCTCGTGCCGAGGGGCTTCGAGATTTCGGTGCTGCGATGAGTCCTGCCAATGCTTTTCATCTACTTCAAGGGGTAGAGACTTTGCCCTTACGAATGCGACGGCACGTTGAGAACACAAGTGACGTCATAGACTTTCTTGAAGGCAATGATGCTGTTTCTTGGGTAAGTCACCCATCGGTCGGGAGTCACCCAGATCATGAACTAGCGAAAGAACTTCTGCCGAAGGGAGCGGGTGCGATACTCTCATTCGGGATCGCAGGTGGCCGAGAAGCTGGTCGGAGGTTTATCGAAAACGTCCAGCTTGCATCGCACGTAGCCAATGTCGGTGATGCTAAGACCCTGGTGATACATCCGGCGTCAACTACTCACCAGCAGTTAAGTGCTGATGACCTAGCTGCGGCTGGAGTAGGCGAAGATCTAATCCGGCTCTCAGTAGGGCTGGAAGACCCTGAAGACATAATTGCTGATCTAGCCAGAGCTCTTAGAGCCTCTCAGAAGGGTTAAGTTGTGCAGCTCGAATTCCAAGGAGCAATAGTAAATTTTGCGACCGGAGGTGTCCAAATAGATCCGAGCCAACCGCCGGTCCTGATGGTTCATGGAGCTGGTATGGACCGGACGGTTTGGAGCCAACAAACTCGACACTTGGCACATCATGGCTTCTCGGCTATGGCAGTGGATTTACCGGGACATGGTGATTCGACCGGAGAGCTGTTAACGACTGTGCCCGAAATGGCTGATTGGTTGGCCGCCCTTATTCGTAGTCTCAACTTTGGCCCGGTTCGACTGGTAGGACATTCGATGGGATGTCTTATAGGGCTTGAGGTGGCGGCTCGCCATGGTGATGTAACCGAACGTTTGGTTTTAATGGGGGCTGCTGCTGCTATGCCAGTGCATCCAGATTTGCTTGGCGCAGCCGAGCGCAATGAAACGCTTGCGCCACAGCTGATGACAGCTTGGGCGCATGGCAGTCGTGCCCATATTGCAGGCAACCCGACGCCGGGCTTATGGATGCGAAGTGGCTGTCAAGCACTTCTGGAACGCGCATCTGATGGGGTAATCTTCAATGATCTTTCCGCCTGCAATTTCTATGAGGCTGGCGACATCGCTGGACAAGTGGATTGTCCCGTTACGGTCATCGTAGGTAGTGAAGACAAAATGACTCCGCCGAAAGCTACTGCCCAACTTGTGGCAGGGTTCCAGGAAGTTGACTTACGCCACTTGGAGGGAACGGGTCATATGATGATGCTCGAAGCCCCCGACCAGATTCGCGAGATAGTTCTGGCGGCACTCCAGTAGACGGAGGCGACAAGACCCGCGTAAAGTGTCATGATCAGATAAGTCTTAGTGAAGAAAAGGGGAAATATGGCAGTGGAGCGATTCCCGGTTGAGGCCTCACACATCTTGATGTTTGCCAGGTCGATAGGAGACAGCAACCCGATTTATTCGGATGCGACCCACGCTAGCGACACAGAAGTGGGCTCGATAATCGCCCCTCCAACTTTTGCTCAAGCAAGCGCGCAGTTTGATCCAGACTATTTTCTTAGGCCTAAAGATGGCCAGAAATGGTTTGGTAGCGGCGGGACTGCTTCGGGGACTCTTTCTCAAAACGAGGACAAAGCGGACTCTAAATCAGATGATAAGAAGTCGGGTTCTTCTGCAGGCGGTTTGCACGCAGAGCAACATTTCACCTACCACCGGCACTTGAAGCCAGGGGATGTCCTGAGCGCAGAGAATAAACCGGGTGAAAGTTGGGAAAAAGAGTCAAAGAGAGCCGGGGTATTAAAATTCAGCGAAAGCATTACTGAGTACCGTGATCAAAATGGCGAACTTGTTGTGACTGCGCGAAGCGTCGGTGTTGTGACCGAAAAAGTCATTGAGCAGTAGGAGAAACGTAATGGGATTAAAAGCAGATGGTCTTAGCATCGGTGACTCGTACTCTGAGGTAATCGTCGAAGACTTAACTCGAACTCAAATAGTCCAGTACGCAGGGGCTTCAGGCGACTACAACCCAGTTCACAGTGATGAAAAATTCGTTACAGAGGTCGCTGGATATCCAACGGTGTTTGCTCACGGGATGCTCACCATGGGCATGACTGGTCGAATGCTGACGAACTATGTAGGGGATGGGCGTCTTACCTATTATGGAGTGCGTTTCGTCAACCAAGTTTGGCCGGGCGACACGTTAACCGCTAGGGCCGAAGTATCTGAGGTCCGAGAAGAAAATGGGCAAACCCTTATCGACCTAGCTATTTCGACCACGAACCAAGATGAAAAGTTTGTTCTTACGGGCAACGCTACAGCACGCGTTGACTAGGTCCGTTTTAGGCGTCCCCTAGTAACTTGGACCAACAATCAACCTTTAGCGCGACCGGAATAACCGAATAGTTTTCCTGCTACCTTGCGGATCTGGATTTCTTCGGCACCCTCTGTGATGCGATATCTTCGATGGTGCCGATAAATGTGTTCGAATGGCATGCGTCGTCCGTAACCAACGCCGCCGCAGCTCTGCATGGCGCGATCAGCGGCATCACAGCAGAAGCGATTACCGCGATAGTTGCACATGGCCACCCGATCGGTTATCTCCATGTGGTCAATTCCTTGATCCATCTCCCATGCTGTTTTCCAGATGAGCGCTCGAATCATCTCTGCCTCGGTGTATAGCTCAGCTAATGGAAACTGAATTGCTTGATTCTGGGAGAGAGGTTTACCGAATGTTGTTCGGTTGTTTACGTAATCCACAGCAACGTCTATGCAATGAAGTCCTGCTCCTACAGAAGAAGCGGCTTGTCTGATTCGATTTTCATGCACGAATAGTTGAGCGGTTTGAAGCCCTCGGCCCTCTTCGCCAAGAATGTCGTCGTTGTGAACGCGAACGTCAGTCAAGCTGACATGAGCGTGATCTGTCGGCATGTTGAATGTCCACATGAACTCCTCGACATTAAACCCATTCGACTCCACTGGAACTATGAAACATGTGATTCCCTGTCCTTCGCCGGGAGAGCCCGATGTGCGAGCAAATATGTAGTCGTGCGTTGCGTGATGAAGCCCGGTATTCCAGTACTTCTCTCCATTGATTATCCACTCATCTCCGTCGCGAACAGCGGTAGTTTCCATCCATGTAGCATCTGAACCGTGAAGTGGTTCAGTTAGTCCGAAGCCAATCCGAGCGGTTCCATCCAACATTTTTGGAATCCAATTCTGCTGTTGTTGTTCTGATCCATACTTCTCCATCATCAAAACAGTTGGAAAGTTACCGATGATGGAGTTTTCGTTTTGTAGATCATTGTGAAGGCCTAAACCTCTTCGGGCGAGGTGTTCGCGGATGATGGCCATACCCAGATTGGTCCCATCTTGACCGCCAAAACGCTTGGGGAGATGCCACCTTAGGAATCCAGCGCTATCGGCTTCCCGTCGCATTCGCGTAAGTAGGGCCTCCCATTCTGCGTTCGGTAGGCCATCTCGATCCCAGTCGGTCCTAGAGTCCTCTCGCCGATAATCGAAAAATCTAGCGTTGTCATCTTCCGCTTCGATTGGCTTAATGACGTCTTCGATGAAATGGTCGAGGTCGCTTATTAATTGTTGAATGTCAGTGGGAATAACGAAATCCATAGAGCGCGAACGTATACCGTGAATTCCTATGGCGCTGCCAATTATCGTATGGTCCGACTTTCTTTGACCTTGGTGCCACCTAGCGCGAGCCCGGGCGGCTCGTCTGAATGATCGTCACGATGTCGAAATTTCTTGGCTTCCCTATGAACTTCACCCCGAAATTCCTGATGGCGGAAGCGAAAACAAACGAAAGTTTTCGGCGCTGATGCCTATTGCTGAGGAGCTCGGAGTGGTCATGAGTCCACCCAATCGGATTCGACCAACTAGAAAAGCGCACCAAGCGGCTCTAGTTGTAGAGCACGTTTCACCGGGGGCTATCAATACCTATCACGACCGACTGTCCGCTGCTGTCTGGGTAGAAGAGCGAGATATCGAGGATCCTGAAATTCTCTCGAGTCTTGCTAAGGACCTTGATGTTCCGTCGGAATTAATTGAGAGAGTCGTAAACAATGATGAACTGTGGCCGGCAGTAATTTCTTCTATGGAACGAGCCCATGCGTGGGGAGCAACTGGGACTCCGAGTTGGCTAATTGACAATAAACTTTTGGTGCCAGGTTTGCAGGACGACGAGTTTTTTGATCGAGTTATTGTGAAGATGTCCTCGCCTAGTAATAGCGAAGACCCGTTGAAGTAATAATCTTGCCGCTGATCGCTGTAATGTCCTGAGTATGCAGCCGACTTATTCAGAAAAAGCAGAGTCCTATCGCAACGAGATCCAACGTTTCATAAGCGAAAACCTACCTGCGAATTGGCAGGGGATTGGCTCTCTAACCGGGGACGCGAAAGCAGAGTTCGTCGGTGAGTGGCGCAGAATTTTGAGTGACAACAAGTTGTTGGCAACTATGTGGCCTGCCGATTATGGCGGCCCTGGTCTGTCTCCAAATGAAAATGTCATTATCGCAGAAGAGTTCACCAAAGCTGGCTTGCCTACCGGCGGCTCGAACGATGGTTTTGGTATCGGAATGGTCGGTAACACCTTGATTGAGTGGGGTACCGAGGAACAGAAGAAACATTACTTACCTCGTATTCTCGACGGCGACGATCTTTGGTGTCAGGGGTATTCTGAACCTGGCGCTGGCTCCGATTTAGCAAATCTTGGCTGCAAGGCTGAATTGGATGGTGACGAGTGGGTACTTAACGGTCAAAAGATTTGGACGTCCAGTGGACATTTAGCTAACTGGATCTTTGTGCTCGGCCGAACAGCTCCCGAAGACGCTAAGCATCAAGGAATCACTTTTTTTCTTTGTCCAATGGATCAAGCCGGAATTGAGGTTCGACCCATTGTTAATATTGCTGGGCACAGCCACTTCAATGAAGTCTTCTTTTCCGATGCTCGAGTTCCCAAAGAGAATGTCATAGGACAGGTAAACGGCGGTTGGGCGGTCGCCATGACACTTCTTGGGTACGAAAGGGGATTTGGGGCGACGACCACTTACTTCCGTTATCGATCTGAGCTAGACCGCCTAGTAGAAATGGCCCAAGAAAGAGGTCGGACCCAAGACCAAGATATTCGTCAACGCCTCGCATGGTGCCACAGCAAAGTCGAGATAATGCGTTGGTTGGGTCAACAGGTTTTGACATCCTTTCTAAATGGAGAGCCGCCAGGACCAAAGAGCTCTATAGGGAAACTGAATTGGAGCGAATACCACAGAACGGTCACAGAACTTTCGTTAGATATTCTCGGGGCCGATGCGATGATCATGGAGGGTGATTCCGCATATGCAGCTGGGCTCGGAGCCGCCGATGCTGGAACTCCTAACACTACTTCCGCCTGGATAAATAGTTTTTTGGCGGCACGGTCAGGAACTATTTATGCAGGAACCAGTCAAGTCCAGCGCAACATTATTGGGGAACGCATTTTAGGTTTACCAAAAGAGCCGCGCGCTGATGAAGGTCCCTGGAACGAAACCCTGCGTTAACGTGCTCGTTGGATTTAGTGGTGGATCCTGCTCAGGTAAGACAACACTGGCGAATGCCGTCCTGAAGTTAAGTGGTACTGCCACGTTGCTTGCTTTCGATGATTATTACCGAGACCTTTCACATATGACGCCTTCAGAGCGATCAGCGGTTAATTACGATCACCCTGATGCGTTAGACGTCGAGCTATTCATCGCTCACATGGATGGTCTTGCTGCGGGCCACTCGGTCAAAGTTCCCGAATATGACATGTCGACCCACACGCGGACGGGTGGCCACTATCAACTGGACCCGGCGCCCCTTGTGGTCGTCGATGGAATTTTGTTGATGGCTGTAGAGGAATGTCGTGAAAGATTAGACCTCAAGGTATTTGTCGACGCCCCTAGGGAAGTGAGGCTGGCTAGACGTCTGGTTAGAGACGTAGAAGAACGCGGCAGAAATCCTCAAAGTGTAGAAGAGCAGTTCATGACCTCGGTTGAACCGATGCATCGATCTCTGGTTCTACCGAGCTCACAGCATGCAGATCTGAAGTTTGAACATCCTTTTGACCCAGTCGCCGCCGCTGAGAGAGTTGTAGCGGAAATTAGTTCAAGCTAGCTACGGCGACTCAGTCGCTACTTCTCAATGAATTCAACCCAGTTGCCATCAGGGTCCTCGACCATTCCCACTACCACGCCTGGTCGGGCTTCTCGACGGTCCCAAATAATTGGTGCGCCAACCTCCCTGCAGGAATCGAGTGCCGCTTGTACATCACTTACCGAAAGTGTGAAATAACGCATCCCAGTAGCGCCCATCATGCCCCCGTCAGCTCCCGCAGCAACGTCTTTGGTTGGCACCACGATCTTCAACAAACTTTCGTTTGCCCACAAACGGTGCATCGCTGCCACGCCTAGAGCTTCCATGCTGATGGTTGCTTCGAACTCCATTCCTATGACATCTCTATAGAAAGTAAGCATCTGGTCGCCTTTAGAGGTGACCATGCCGAGATCAAATCCAGCTTTAGTAAAATTGTTGGCCACAGGCCCTCCATTACTTGTAATAGCTCAGTCGTAGCTCGCGCCAAGGCCGGCTCGTGCGTCGCTTTGGATACCGTAATTCGGTATCGGGTAACGAAGACCATTCTTAGCTAAAAATTCCATCCCCTCCACCGCAACCAACAGATCTTCGGGGGATAGGGCCATTAACAGTTCATCCTCCATTACACCGCCGTATCGCCGTTCGGCGAAACAAGGAATTGACAAGCTCGGTTCACCTGTACTCAGTGCGCGCCCCCAACTATCAGCGCAGGCTGACTCTCCAACGCAGCCCCATTCAAGCTTTTTGTATCCACGCCACTGCAAGCCATTAATTAGCAAAATCATTTGAGCAGGAGTCGCATAGACCATGCAAATATCTGGAGGGTCAAGGCGTTTAGCGGACAACGGAGAAACCGCCATTGCCGAGAAAGAACCAAAAGGCACGCAATCCATAGCTTCCTGATGCGCCGAACTATCTTCGAGGGTCTCGAACCAGACTCCTTTCATTCGTTCCCCCGACAACCATTCGTCATCCTGGGGATGAAGCCCAATAACGGCCCCGCATTGATCGCCTACTAGGTCCTCTCGGGTTATGCCAACAGTCCAATTGAGGCGGCTAGCCATTCCCACTATCTGATCAGTGGTGTGGATGGCGTTCGGTCTGCGAATGCGAGGCACTAACTCCATCTCTTCTACAGTTGCAAAGAGTTTCATTCCGATCGGAGTGGTTCTGATGCGTAAAAGCGATTGCAGTCTGCTCAGCAACTCATCCCAATCGATACGTTCCGTCCGCAAATGGACTTGCTGTTCAGCGCTCTCGTTCATCTCATCCCCTGACGTGCACCCCACAACTTACCTCCCTGCAGCAGGGGTTCCAGCTAAAGGAGTATTCGATGCACTGCATCTTCATCCCCGTTGCATTAAGTCGAGGTTGGATTAGGGTGATTACTCGGTGCTCGAAAGAGCAGGCTAAATCCATCCAAGGAGAATGCAATGGCTGATGGTCTTCGAGTCGAGATTCACGGCAATGTAGGCGCAGTGATCATGGATCGGCCGCCTCACAATTTCTTGAATTTCAAGCAAATACACGACATCGCTGATGCACTCGATGCACTGCAAAACGACATGTCGATCCGTTGCGCCGTTCTAGCAGCAGACGGTCGATCATTTTGTGCCGGCGCAGATTTCGCTGGAGATGGTGTTGGAGGCGGGGATGACGAAGTTGTCGGTGGTGACGCAACCCTGGCCTTGTATCAAGGATCAGCTCGACTATTTGATGTGACCATCCCAATTGTTGGTGCTATCCACGGCCCTGCTGTCGGCGGCGGACTTGGTTTAGCGATGGTTCCAGACATAAGGATCACATGCCCAGACGGGAGGTTTTCTGCCAACTTCGCTTCACTCGGGATACACCAAGGCTTCGGAATGAGCGTGACAGTCCCGCGTTTGTTGGGACCTTCGAAGGCAGCCCAAGTTCTATACAGCGCAAAACGATACAAAGGCCAAGAAGCAGTAGAAATTGGTCTTGCTGATGAGTGCGTGCCGAACGACGAGGTCCGCGATCGAGCATTCGAAGTTGCACAAGAGATTGCCGGCAACGCACCGTTAGCGTTGCGTGCCATCAAGTCGACCTTGCGCCTGGGTCTTGGCGACGAAGTCAGAGAAATTACTCAACGCGAAGCACGGATCCAGGCAGAACTCTCAGCGACGGCCGACGCCAAAGAAGGAATCACCGCCGTAGGCGAGCGACGTCCGGGTAACTTCACAGGTAAGTAAGTAAACCATCCCCTCTATCGGCAACGAAAGAAACCTATTCCTTAAATGAATGTTCTAGTTACTGGTGTCACCGGCCTTATTGGATCTGAGTTGGCGATCGCTCTTCGAGCTCGCGGCGACAGCGTCGTCGGGGTTTCCCGAAACCCCACACATGATCAGATTTCGTGGGACAGCTTGACTCCATCTCTACTGAGTGAAATAGACGCTGTTGTGAACCTTGCAGGTGAGTCGATAGCCGGTAGATGGACTCGGTCAAAAAAAGATCGAATACTATCCAGCCGAGTCGAGGCAACTTCCTTAGTAGCTGCAGCAATTAGAGATTGTGACGCTCCTCCGGCTTGTCTAGTGCAAGCGTCAGCTTCTGGGTTCTATGGAGACATGGGTGCTGAAATTCTTGATGAATCAGCCGCCGCAGGCACAGGGTTTTTATCTGAGGTATGTCAACAATGGGAAGCCGCTGCACAACCCGCAGTCGATGCGGGAGTGAGAACCGTAGTGCCGAGATTTTCGGTGGTGCTTGCCAATGGGCCTGGCGCATTAGGCCGCCTAGCCCTCATAACGAAGCTCTGCATAGGAGGCCCCCTCGCTGGCGGAAGTCAATGGTGGAGTTGGGTCACTCTGAATGATGCCGTGCGTTCGATTCTGCATTTGCTCGACGGTGACGCCTCGGGCCCTATAAATATCGCAACGCCGAATCCTGAACTTCAGCGATCGTTCGCTAAGAAATTGGGCAAAGTTCTGCGACGTCCTTCAGTAGTTCCCGCACCAGGGTTTGCCATCAAACTAGCTTTAGGAGAAATGGGAACGACTCTACTACTTGACTCTTTTCGACTGCTTCCGACGGCCCTCTTGGAAAGCGGATTCGAATTTGACGATCCTGAACTTGAGCAAGCTTTGAGGGGAATCTTGTCGAACTAAGCGATCGCGGCCTGAAACGGCCAATAAAGTCTCGTCCATGAAACTTCAACCCGACACTCAAGCTTTCGTGGAAATGATTGAGGTTGCGCGAAATGATGGACCGCCAGTCTCGGACCAGACTCCAGAATTCGCCCGAGACCGCTACCAAGCATTGGCACACGTCTTAGGTAAAGGGCCGGATTTGCCTGGTGGAGTAAACGACTCTGAAATCCCAAGCCAAAACGGGCCAATCCCGATAAGGATTTACCGTCCCTTAGGTGAAGGTCCGCATCCGGCATTAATTTTTTATCATGGAGGCGGATTCGTCATAGGAGATCTAAACACTCACGACAAAGAGTGCCGGTTACTGTGTGCTAAAGCGGGTTGTATCGTTGTCGCGGTCGACTATCGATTGGCACCCGAATCACCGTTTCCTGCTGCTGTGGAAGACGCCTGGGCAGCGCTGGAATGGATAGCTTCCGAAGGCTCGAAGCTAGGCATAGACACCACACGTCTAGCGGTTGGAGGAGACTCAGCCGGCGGCAATCTCTCTGCGGTAGTGGCGCTGATGGCAAGGGACGCCTCGCTAGATCTGAAGCTTCAGATGCTCGTCTACCCCGCAACTGACGCCTCCAAGTATTATGAGTCGTTTTCTGAGAACAAAGATGGGCCATTGTTGACGGTCGAGGTAATCGAATGGTTTTGGTCGCATTACCTGGGCAAAGCGACTGGTGACGAGGTTCGCAATGACTGGCGCTTTTCGCCAGCAAAGGCAGCCTCACACAATGGTGTTGCGCCCTCGTACATAGCTACATGTTCGGCTGATCCATTACGGGACGAAGGGAATGCCTACGCTGCACAGCTATCTGAAGCTGGAGTTAACGTCCAACACTCCATGTTCGAAGGCCAGCCGCACATTCTGTTTCAACTCTTCAATATCTGCGAAGGTGGAAAAGACTTGATTGACGAATGCGCTGCGGCGTTGGACAAGGCGTTCGGGTGACTATTGCGATACGAAGAGATCGTTGGGGAATATCCCATGTAGAGGCGTTAGATCGTTTAGATGCCTTTGAAGCTCAAGGCTGGGTAGCAGCGGATGACCGGTTCTGGCAGATGGATGCTGATCGAATTAAAGCGCAAGGTCGTTGGGCCGAAATAGTCGGCAGCAAAGGAGCTAAGGAAGACGCTTTCTTCCGACGGATGCGCTTAACAAACAAATGCAAAAATGACTGGTCTCTACTGGCGCCTGAAACAAAAGAAATGACAGAGGCCTACGCCAAGGGAGTCAATCGCTGGTTAAAGGAACAGGCAGACCAGCTTCCTGAAGAATATCAGTATCACGGTTTACCTCCGGAGAGCTGGGAGCCATGGCACTGCTTGGCTGTATACAAAATTCGCCATGTATTTATGGGCACTCTCCACCGAAAACTTTGGCGCGGGCACCTCTTGGCTACTTGCGGACCTGAGGTGGTTGAAGCGATGCAAGGCAACATAAACGATGACTCGGTTATCGCCTCGTTCGACAATCCAACCCTTGACCTCTTGTCAGGCTTACCAGAAGTCCTAAAAGCTAATTCAGAACTACTCGAAGCCTTAGTCGACATTGACGGCGGTTCGAATTCTTGGGCTATTCATGGATCCCGAACTTCTTCAGGTATGCCACTTTTGGCAGGAGACCCCCACCGTGGGATCGAATTTCCCAATGTGTACCACCAGTTCCATATGAAGTGTCCTGAGTTCAACGCGATAGGGCTAGCTTTTCCGGGAGTGCCCGGATTTCCTCACTTCGGACACAATGACGACGTTGCCTGGTGTATCACCCATGGAATGGCCGATGACACAGATGTGTTCGTAGAGAGCACAGACTTGGATCAAGTCGAATGGGAAACCGAGCTGCTGACGGTGCGCGGAGAAGGCGACTATGAAGTCTATTGCGGCTCAACAGAACGTGGCCCGGTAGTAATTGGAGATCCGGCTGAGAACATGGCGTTATCGCTAGCCTGGACCGGGTTAGCGGGTACAGACACGACCTTCGATGCATTAATCCCGATGTTGAAAGCGTCGAGCTGCAAGAAACTGGAAGACGCTGTTGCATGTTGGGTAATTCCCGTTAACAACGTGCTTAGCGCAGACACTCAGGGTCACATTTCATTTAAAATAAGAGGACGCGTCATTGAGCGGCCCGAAGCAAACCGGTGGATCCCGGTGGCCGGCGAGTCCGCTAGTTCATGGACTGACTTAGAACCAGTGGCCTTCGACCAACTTCCTGGAGTAACTGATCCGCCAGAGGGCTACCTAGTAACGGCGAACAACCGACCCTCGAATAGTGGTCCCTATATCTCCCTCGATTTCGCAGGATCAGCCAGGTTCGATCGGATCTCCCAATTATTAGAAACACTGCCAGCGGCCTCGCTGTCAGACATGGAGAGAATTCACGGTGACGTTGTCTCGCTACGGGCACCCGACATTGTGGATTCTCTACTGACTCATGCATCGAAATTCACCCACCCTTGGGCTGAGTGGTTGCTCAATTCATTGGCTAATTGGAACAATGAAATGTCGAAAAGTTCTATAGAAGCCGCAATGTACGCTGTCATCCGACGCCGCTGGTGTGAAAGCGTCGGAGAGAGGCTTGGGGTCTCAGCGCCGAGCTTTGGAGCTCCAGGATGGCCGTCGGCTGAGGCTGCCAGCCGAATGCTGGCAGATGCTGCCCTGGTGCTGTTAAGCGACCACAAACATGCTCTCATCCCGGGCTTGGAAACAGAAGATGACTTAGATCATGCTCTCTCCGCGTGTATTGACGAAACCTTGACCGAGCTACAACTTAGGCTTGGTGACGACAGGGAGACTTGGACTTGGGGACGGCTCCACCGAATGTTCTCTCCACACTTCATGGCCTCATTGATTCAAGAAGCACATCACCTGCACCCCCCAGTGGACACATGTCCTGGAGACAGCGACACCGTTCGGTGTGGAAGCGTGATTCCAGAGAGAGGGGAGAGGGCCTCTGCAGCTTCGGTAGCTCGATACGCTTTCGACCTCGACGATTGGGACAAGTCCGGCTGGGTAGTTCCGCATGGTGTCTCGGGTGTTCGGGGTTCAGGGCATGACCTAGACCAGCGGCAAGCTTGGCTCGAGTGTGCGTTGCTTCCAATGGTGTTTAGCGACAAAGGTGTGAGAGAGGCCGAAGTTTCCTACTTCGAATTATGAAGCGCACGAGCGCGTATTTGTAACCGCCTTGACAGCCGTAACTAATGAGCGACTAATTTTGTCTCATGACCTTGACCGATGCTGCAGCTGCTAGCGACTTGAATGAAGTTATTACGGCGGGCCACGACCAGCTTTGGCAAGCACTAGGCGCCTGTGGTACTTGGTGGTCAGGTGCAGACCGGGTAGCGGCGATAGCCGAGGCACGGCAAGCACTTCGTTGTGAGTTGTGCCGAGCTCGTTTGGAAGCTCTGAGCCCAATGATGGTTGCGGGTAAGCATGACTCTATTTCGAATATGCCCGAGTTAGCAGTCGACTTAATTCACAGATTGACAACGGATCCAGGGAGATTGTCAAAAGACTGGGCATCGCAGGTAATCGAATCAATCACAGAAGAGGCTTATGTAGAACTTGCCACAGTGATCTGTGTTCAGTATGTGATTGACAGCTATAGCCGCTGTTTGGGCGCACCACTTCGAGAGTTGCCCATAGCTGGCGAGGGAGAGCCAAGTCGGATAAGGCCACAAGGAGTGGGAGATGTAGGCGCATGGGTAAGTCAAAGTTTAGATAAATCCCTGGCAAACGTTTCACGAGCTGCGTCCCTAGTTCCAGATACTGAGAACTTGTGGCGTGAACTAGTCCAGATCCACTACAGCCGTGGACCTGAGTTCGCTGACCTTATTTGGGATCGGGCGCTTACCCGACCCCAAGTAGAACTTCTAGCGTCAACGGTGTCTGCCTTAAACGAGTGTTTTTACTGAACAGTTGCGCACGTGTCGTTGCTCCGTGCGAGCAGCGAAGCACTTAGTTCCGAGGTCGATATTGACGATCTAGAGGCAGGAGCTCAAGTAGAAAATGGCGACTTGCTAGTCCGCTATGCGGAATCTGCTGTTCTGGGTCACAGTGACCTAACGGCGCTTCGCGAAGAAGTAGAGGATCGACTCGGGAGAAAAGCCCTTATAGAGGCTGCGGCCACTGTGTCTGCCTTTGAGGGCCTCAACCGTATAGCCGATGTAACCGGAATTCAGCTGGATGACGGCCTTGCTGACGAGTCAGCTGACTTTAGGACAGCGCTTGGTCTAGATGCTTACTCGGGTGCTTCTAGCACTAAGTCTCAAGGGAGACCTGGCCGAGCGCAAAATGTGATGGGAATTTTTAGATAGGAATTATGGCCTGCGCCCAAGGTGTTGGAGGATCAATGCTAGCTGTCTATCTGCGGCTCTCGAGGTAAACCCAGAATACGTTCTCCGATTATGTTGCGTTGAATTTCGCTTGACCCGCCCGCTATTCGCATGCCAGGGGAATAGAGCAAATCTTCAGTGGATTTAGAGTTCAACATTGACTCGGCGCCTTGGAGTGAAGAAGCTAACTGAGCTTCGTCATAACCAAGTTCGCTATTCATTAACTTCGCGACAGGGGCAATCAACGGATCGCCTCCCCTTCTCTCCATGAGCGATTGAAGAGCATTGCCTCGATTCAAAATTCGGGTTAATTCATCAGATTTCACGCTGTCAACAGAACCAGAGCCCTCAACCATTGCCTCTAATCGTTTTCTCAGGCTTATGACACCAGCAGCCCCCGCACCGCCCCGTTCATCTTGGAGCACTCCCATAGCGACGCCCCAACCGCCGTTTACCTCTCCAAGCACTGATTCTGCAGGTAACGAGACATCAGTGAAGAACACCTCGCAGAACTCGCTGTCGCCAGTCATTTGCTTGATAGGTCGAACCTCAAGACCAGCAAGTTCCATGTCCAATAAGAAAAAGGTTATGCCCTTATGTTTTGGCTGCTCGCTGTCAGTGCGAGCCATCAAAATTCCGTATTGAGCGAATTGGGCGTTCGAAGACCAAACCTTTTGTCCATTTAGAATGTAATAATCTCCGTCTCTGATTGCGGAAGTTTGTAGACCAGCTAAGTCGGACCCGGCCCCAGGCTCGCTGAAGAGCTGACACCAAAGAATTTCGTTGCTCAGCGTCGCTCGTAAGAAATATTCGCGTTGCTCATCGGTGCCTGATCGGAGGATTGCTTCCCCAGCCAACACAAGCCCTTGAAGGTTAAGGTAGGGGGCGACTTCAGCCTTGGCGCACTCTTCGTGCCAGACCACATTATGGTCAACAGTCAAACCCATACCGCCATATTCAGTTGGCCAATGAACGCCCGCCCAGCCTGCATCGAAGCAGTGCCGTTGCCATAGCATCGCGTGTTGATGCAGGTTCGGCGGCAAGATCGCTCCATAAGCAGGACAAGCGCCACCAGAAAGGACAGCGGTAGCAATAAATTCTGCAGCGTCTTCGCGAAATGCAGCGATGGAGGGAATCTCAGCCATAGACAGAAGGTAGTGCTAGGTGGAGATGACTGCATAGCTGTTTCGGTAGCATCGCAAATATGAGCGATTTGAGTCATACAAATGAGAAACTGACCAACCAAACTATTGAGTTACTCCAAACGATGATTCGTCATGAATGTGTTAATACCGGCGAGAGCGATTCTGGTGAAGAAATTCGAAATAGCGATGTACTGGAAAGCTTTCTGGAAGGGCCCGGAGTTGAGGTAGAACGGTTCGATTGTCTCCCAGGTCGCCGCTCTATGGTTGCTCGGATCGAAGGGACCGACCCGACAGCACCATCGCTATGTCTGATGGGACACACTGACGTTGTGCCAGTCAGCCCAGAAGGGTGGAGTCGAGACCCATTTGGCGGCGAATTAATCGACGGAGAAGTTTGGGGGCGCGGTGCTGTCGACATGTTGAATCTAACGTCTTCTATGGCTGTAGCTTTTCGTCATCTAGCTCGAAGTGACTTTCGACCCAAGGGTGATTTGGTCTACTTCGGAGTGGCAGATGAAGAAGCTGGCGGAACCTATGGTGCTAAATGGATGGCCGAGAATCATTGGGACGCGATGGCAGCTGATTATGTGTTGACTGAATTCGGTGGTTTGCCAACTGAAACTCCGGATGGGAAAAAGCTCACACTCGCAGCTGGTGAGAAAGGCCTTGGCTGGCGCAGATTAACTGTAAGAGGAACGCCCGGCCACGGATCTATGCCATTTGGCTCTGATAACGCGGTGTTGAAAGCGGCGGAAGTTATTCGTAGGTTGGGGAATTACCGTCCTACCGCCAAATTAACCGAGATGTGGCAGCATCAGATTTCGACTCTTGAACTCGACGGTGAGGTAAAGGATGCGTTGCTCCACCCGGAGACGGTGTGGGATGCAATCGCAAATTTAGATTCACCTGGATTGGCCCGCCATCTTCACGCCTGCAGCCACACAACATTTTCACCGAACGTCGTCCACGGCGGAGTAAAAACGAACGTAATCCCCGATTCCGTCGAAATAGACGTAGATATTCGGACCGCCCCCGGGGACAGCGATCAAGTTGACCGACACCTTCGAGAGGCCCTAGGAGAATTATTCGACGAGGTGGAAGTCCGGGCAATTCATAACGACCCCGCTACGTTCTCTTCTACCGATACGCCAATGTGGAACCTCCTGGAGGAGATGATGCAGAAAGCCCACCCTGGTGCACCATTAATCCCGTCACTGATCGTTGGAGCTACGGACGCCCGCTTTTATCGCGACAGAGGTTCCGTAGCCTATGGGGCTGGACTATTTAGCAATAGGGTCAATTCGTCGGACTTCATGAGTCGATTCCACGGCCACGATGAGCGAGTGGACGTCGATTCTCTCGCCCTGACTACGCAACTATGGCTCGATGTCGCTACAAATTTCTGGGATCGAGTCAACAGCTGAAGGGGTTCTCAACCAGCTGAGCAACCAACCTTTGGAGACACATCAGAGGTTCTGCCAACTCGAAGCGAAGTGACGACGCCCGCCTCGTCTAGTTCCCAGATAACTCTCATTTGCTTGTCACCGTTGGTTACAGGAACAAACGTCAGGGCATCACTTGATGATGATTCCTCAATCTTGCTGCCGAAGGCTGACTTGATGTCACCCTTAGACGACCCAATTCCATATCCCGACTTTGTGGTTATGGGACCGCTAGAGATATCGATTCGCACCACTTCTCCGCTGACAACCATAAAAGACGCACCAGTCGCGCCGGCTGCTGGCGTGTAGTACTGGCATTTCTCGGTACCAGTTGACGCCGCATTAAAGCTAACTCCTGCCGCCTCTTGCGCTTCTTCTAACGTGTGACCTATGCGAACTGGTCCCAACCCCGCAGTTGTGATGGTGTCGGCATCGGTCAAGGTAGGCGGAGTCGTTGTCTCAACGTCGGTCCCATATCGTTCAGCCGCAGACTGAACAGCATCCGAAGTTGAGGCTGAATCATCAGACGACGCGACATCTGATGACGAAGGCGTTGTAACGCTGGGAAGAGTCGTCGTTGAATCACTAGCAGTGCTGCTTAACGAGCAGCCGGAGGCTATGAGAGCCAGGGCGCATGCGACGCCAAATAAGTTTTTCGCGCCAATATTTCTGTGTGTCATCTTCGCTTCGTCACCTTTTGAAGTGTCTTCCAGTATGGAAGGCGTTTAATTCCGATCTCTATTGATGAGCGTACATCTGTTCAGCTCGACGTGCGGCTTTGGTTCAGCGGTTAGTCTGGGACACTAGTTATGCACGACCGTTTGGAGCTGTTGGCTGCAGCTGCAAAAACTGAATGGAGGATCTCGATGTCCAAAGCAGAGTTTGACATTGTGATTAGAGGCGGCGATGTCGTTGATGGCACTGGAGCCAGAACTAAGAAAGCAGACGTAGCGATCGCTGGTGACCGGATTGTGGCGATCGGCCAGGTAGAGGGGAAGGGTGCTCAAGAAATTGACGCCACGGGAAAGGTCGTAACGCCTGGGTTCGTCGATATCCACACCCATTTAGATGCCCAGTTGGCTTGGGACCCGATTGGTTCCAGCTCTTGTTGGCATGGAATTACTTCAGTAGTGATGGGCAACTGCGGAGTTACCTTTGCTCCGGTTAAGACCGAAGACATCTCTCACTTAGCAGAAATGATGGAATCGGTCGAAGATATTCCCCGAGAGGCAATACTGCAGGGGTTGCCCTGGGACTGGCGAACTTACGGTGAGTACCTATCTTTTCTCGACGGCTTACCTAAGGGCATCAATGTTGGGGGAATGGTAGGTCACGTGGCGGTGCGATGGAACGTAATGGGGGAGGAAAGCTTAGATGAAGAGCCGGCTACTGCTGAACAGGTCGCTCAAATGTGCGATCTGGTTGATGAGGCAATAGGTGCAGGAGCTCTAGGATTTTCTACTTCACGAACACTGCTGCACCGTACCCCTGATGGTCGACCAATCCCGGGCACGTTTGCGGATGATGAAGAGCTGTTTGCGTTTGCGGATGTTCTCGGTCGCCATGGAAAGGGCGTATTCGAATCGGCTCCCAGATTCGAAAAAGCCGGCGCTGACTGGTCAGGACTCAAGCACGAAATAAAAACTCTGGGCGAAGTTACTCGCCGTAGCGGTCGGCCATCGACCTTTGGATTGGTCTATAACGCTGTTAGGCCCGATATGAGTGACGTAGCGCTTGCCGAGGTGGCAGCCGAGAATAGGAAGGGAGCTGAGCTTCGCCCTCAAACGACTTGCCGCCCTATCGGAGTTGTTCTTGGAATCCAGCATCGCACCCCATGGGCTCGCGCCGGAGAGACATGGAAGTCGATGCAAGATATGAACCTGGGTGAACGGCTTGCTCTCATCCGCGATAGCAACACACGTCGAATGCTTATCGAGGAAGCAAATAACCCTGAGAAAATTCATGGTGGGGGCAGCGCTATGGTCGACCTGAGTCGGCTATATCTGCTGGATGCCGAAAATCCCGACTACAGGGTTGGGCCAGAGGGAACGCTAGAGGCAAAAGCTGCTCAAGCAGGTGTTACACCTGTTGAGTATTTCCTAGCTGAGACTGACCGGTCCGACGGTTCCGTAATGCTCTCTCTTCCCATCTTAAATCAAGACTACGAAGCGATTGAGACGATGATGGCGGACGAAGCCATAGTGATGGGGCTAGCCGACGCAGGGGCACACGTTGGCCAGATAATGGATTCAAGTCAACCGACTTACTTCCTAAGTCATTGGGTTCGAGACACTGGCTTTTTCACTCTTGAAGAGGGAGTTCGAAGGATTACGTCAGACACAGCAGATTTATTTGGTTTAGTAGATCGAGGTCGGATAGTCGAAGGTGCATATGCCGACGTCAATGTGATTGATTTCGAACGTTTGTCTTTAATAGGCCCGGAATACGTGCATGACTTTCCGGGCGGAGCAGGCCGTTACATTCAACGAGGTACCGGCTACGACGCGACAATTGTTAATGGCAAAGTGTTTATGGAAGATGGCGAACACACCGGGGAATTGGCGGGAGTGACTCTTAGGTCAACTGACTAACGACTTCGAGTGTTCTGACGGTAGGGTGCTCCAATGGCTTCAGTACCCGAAATGAATATTGATGAACAGACGATTTACCGGGTGACCCTCGGTACCACTAAAGGCACCATCGTCATGGACCTCGACCCGAAGTTGGCACCAAATACCGTTAACAACTTCATCAATCTTGCGCGCGATGGGTACTACACCGGTTTGACGTTTCACAGAGTTGTACCCGATTTCGTCGTTCAGGGCGGCTGTCCTGAAGGGACAGGGACAGGTGGACCCGGATATCGCTTTGACGATGAACCGGTCACCGGCGAATACACATTGGGAGCGGTAGCGATGGCAAACGCCGGGCCAAACACTAATGGAAGCCAATTTTTCATCTGTATTGATGATTGTCGCTCGAAACTTGCACCTGCCTACAACCTGTTCGGCTTTGTGACGGCAGGTATGGATGTGGCCCTGAGTATCGAAGTTGGCGACGTAATGGAAAAGGTCGAAATCGAGGAGATTGCCGGATCCTAAATCTCGCTGAAGGGATGCCCTGTAAACGGGTATGGTGTGGGCTCTAGTAAAAAGCGAGGTCCTAATATGAGTGATGTAGTCCTTTACGAAGAGATTGATGGAGTGGCGCTTGTCACACTCAATCGGCCCGAACGTCTGAACTCCTGGACTGGCGAGCTTGGATCAGCGTATTTTGATGCTCTGGATCGAGCGTCAGGCTCAGCAGGAGTGAAATCGATTGTGGTTACGGGTGCCGGTCGAGGTTTTTGTTCGGGAGCCGACATGGACATGCTCCAAGGAATCGGGGCGAGTGGCGGTGAAGAAGAGTCAGCGCCGAGACTACGAAATGAACGACACGACTACGCTCTCAGTATTCCCAAACCAGTTGTGGCTGCCATCAATGGAGCCTGTGCAGGCTTAGGTTTCGTTCATGCAATGATGTGTGATATCCGCTTCGCTGCGGAAGGGGCAAAATTTACTAGCGCGTTCGCTCGACGCGGCCTGATTGCCGAGCATGGCGTCTCATACATGTTGCCGCGTGTAGTGGGGCCATCGAATGCCCTTGACATCCTTATGTCCGGCCGTGTTTTCTTGGCAGACGAGGCTAAAGAGATGGGTGTCGTAAGTCGCGTGTTGCCGCCCGACGAACTTCTCGACGCGACAATTAAATATGCGGGAGAGCTCGGCCGCTACAGCGCTCCATGGTCGATGGCGCAAATGAAAAATCAAATTTGGAGTCAATTAGACATGGCTCGAACCGAATCCTTAGAGGAATCGAATCGTGTGATGGCGGAGTCGCTAAAGAGGCCAGATTTCAAAGAGGGTGTAGCGAGCTTCGTCGAAAAGCGAGATCCTTCCTTTGAGCCGGTCACGAGATCCTGAATTTCGCGGCTAAAACCTCGTAGATAGTGTTACTAGCAGTAGCGTCGAGACCGTGACCGAAACCCTTGGAGCGTTCGCTCTTTTAGCTTGGTTGGCCTATCTAGTCAGTCGGCTATTGGCGCGACGCCATCTACCTGAACTTGTTGGGTTTTTGATAGTGGGAGCTCTGTTAGGGCCATCGGGAGTCGAGTTAATTAGTGACCAAGAACTTGCATCCCTGCGTCCATTGACTGAAGTGGCCTTAGCGATTCTGATGTTTGTCATTGGTGAGCGAGTGTCGACTCGTGCTTTGCGCGCTGCGAAGTGGACGTTGACTACAGGGGCGACTCAATACGTCTTGAGTGCGGTGCTGGTTTTTTGGGCAACGAGAGCAGTTGGGGCCGATAGGTCAGTCGCTTTGGTGTTAGCGGCGCTAGCAGGCGCCGGTGCTCCTATGACAATCGCACATATTGTCAGTTCAGTGAAGGCCCGAGGCGCCTATGCAACCGGTGTGGTTGGTACTCATGCCGTTTCCGACGCGCTTGCGACAACCACCTTTGCCGCAGTTTTGCCAATAGCAACTATTTTGGCTGACCAAGATGCTGACATCTCGGCAGCAGTGGTCGATTTCGTTCAACTGGGAATCGGCGGCGCTGTTCTCGGTTTACTTGGTGGTTGGTTCATATCCCGTCTTGGATTCCAGATTGAGACTTCTGGTGAACTACTGCTATTTGTTCTTGTTCACATCTTGCTGGGATGGGCTGTTGCCGACTGGCTAGAAATTTCCTTACCACTTGCTGCATTAATGGCTGGGGCAACCGCGGCTTCTGTATCGCCAGAGGCCTTTTCTTTGCGTTTGTTCCGAACTGTTAAAAGCATTGAACAACCGCTTTATTTGCTTTTTTTCGCTCTCGCTGGCGCCTCGATTCATCTCGATGATCTTGGAGGCGTCGGAATCGTAGGGATCGTCTACATAAGTGTCAGAGTGGGTGCAAAAATAGTAGGAGGCTTGATCGGGGGCCTATTTGGCGGCCTAGGTTGGAAGACTGCCCTCAGGCTTGGGGTCAACTTAACTCCACAGGCAGGAGTTGCGGTTGGGCTAGCGGTGCTTGCGAGCGAAGTCCTCGGTACTCCCGGCGCAGAGGCAGCGACAGTAGTTCTAGGTTCGGTGGTTCTATTCGAACTTGTCGGCCCGCTTCTAGTGGCAAAAGATCTTAAAGGCTCAAGTGATGAAGATGAGAGTGGCTCGGCGGCATCAACCCAATTAGAACTCCCTGGCAAAGTATTGATTGCTTCGTCAATGGCAACAGAAATCCCAGAATGGTTGATTGACCTGGCAGCCCGTTGGCGGTCAAGGCTAGTTGTATATCAACCGGAAGAACCGGAGTCAGATTCAGTCCAGAATCTGTTAGCCCTATGTGCCACCAAAGATGTGGAAGTGGAGTTCCGTCCGTTACGAACTGAGAGTTTCACAGGAGCCGTTGTTAGGACAACGGCAGAAGTGCAAGCAGACATGGTCGTGTTGTTTGCTGAGCGACCTGAGGGTGCTACGTCTAGATTGGTTTTGTTCCCTTCGGAACGAGTCGCCAGGGAATTGACAGTGCCTGTCCTAACTTTTCCCATAGCAATGCAAGGTCCGCCAGAGCCAGTGCAAAGGACTCGACGTTGGCCATGGTTAAGTTAACTTCATTTAACAATTGATCTCATGTGGGTGCATTGGGCAAACTGTGATGACTTGACGAAGGGGAATTGATGTCTGAGCGAGTGACGGTTGCAGTAAAAGGTGGAGTCGCAGATGTGCGGTTGAACCGCCCAGAAAAACTAAATGCGCTCGACAACCAAATGTTCAGAGCGATTGTGGACGCCGGGGAGGAGCTGAAAAGTCGCGATGACGTAAGGGCCGTGGTGCTCAGCGGCGAAGGTAGATCTTTCTGTGCGGGCTTGGACTTTTCATCATTCCAAGCAATGGGGAGTGACCGAGCAGAGAATCAGGCAGAGCCTCCGGTGGACCACCTCGACGGTCGTATCACCCACCTCGGACAGCAGGCTGCCTGGGTTTGGCAGGAATTGAAAGTACCTGTAATTGGAGCGATAGAAGGTCATGCCCTCGGTGGCGGCTTTCAGATCGCCATGGGTCCGGATATCCGAATTATTCACCCAGATACGAAAATGTCTATTTTAGAAATTCGTTGGGGGTTGGTGCCCGATATGGGAGCTTCGGTGACGCTTCCGCCAATGATTGGACTCGATGTTATGAAGGAAATGTATTTCACTGGAAAAATGGTCTCTGGAGTAGAAGCAGTCGAATTGGGAATTGCCACGCGCCTTGATAACAACCCTCATGAGGCGGCCATGGAATTGGCTGGCGAGATAGCCCACAAAAACCCAGAAGCAATTCGGCGAATGAAAAGCATTCTTAATGGATTAACGGAACGCACCACGGCGGAGCGTTTCGCTGCCGAGCGGGAACATATCGAAGCCCTAATTGGCTCACCGAACCAGAAAGAAGCCGTAAAGGCTTTCTTTGAAAAACGCTCACCCGATTTTTCGTGAAAAACGACAAACTTTAAGGCCGTAATCTGTGTCTGTTTCTCTTGAAGGCTTGTTAGCTGAAGCATCGGAACTCGCCCAAGCCGCCGGTTCTATGACCCTTGATTGGTTTCGCAGATCGAGCCTAACGGTCGAGTCAAAAATGGATGGGTCTGAAGTTACCGAGGCTGACCGCGTAGCCGAGCGTTTTATTCGTGATGAATTAAAGACCCGCCACCCGAGCCACTTAGTCGTCGGAGAAGAAGAAGGAGGGTCGTTTGAGTCCGGAACCTTGACCTGGATCATTGATCCCATTGACGGAACCCGGGGATTCGTTCGAGGTGTACCTCTATACGCAACGCTTCTTGCGGTTGTTGATGATTCAGGACCCTTAGTTGGGGTGATCTACGTGCCTGCTCTAAATTCGACCGTCGCCGCTGCTCGGGGGAGCGGTTGCTGGCACGATGGCCAACGATGCGCAGTGAGTCAAACCAAAGAACTTGACGGAGCCTTAATAAACACCAGCAGCTTCGATACATTCTCTGATCCAGCGCTCTTAGCATTGAAACATTCCAAGGCCCTGATGAAAACTTGGGGAGACGCATTTGGCTACTACATGGTCGCCACTGGTCAAGCCGAAGCAATGATCGACCCAATATGCTCACCCTGGGATCTTGCGCCAATGCCTGTGATTCTTAACGAAGCCGGAGGAAGTTTTACTGACATCCACGGCCAAGCGAATCTTGACCTGAGCGCAGGCCCTAACTCGGTAAGCGGCGTTGCCTCTAACGGATTCCTCCACGAAGACCTCCTAGCGATTATGAGCTCGTCGTGAGTGAAGGAGCCGAAAAGATGCCCAAATGGGTGCCGCGAGCTACGGGAGTATTTCTTGGAGGAGCGACGCTCTTGGCAGCTCTCGTTTGGGTCCTATTTCGCGTTCGTTCGTTGATCATCGTCATTCTTGTGTCGTTATTTCTATCTTTCGCTATCGAGCCAGCGGTAAATTGGCTTGCCCGACGAGGGTGGCGGCGTGGACCAGCGACCCTGTCAATGTTTGCGGTAATCCTTATTGGAATCGGCGGATTTTTGTTCGCGATGGGTTCAGTACTTGCCGAGCAAATCACGAAGTTGACGGCGGAAGCGCCTGGCTATATTCGTGAAATCGAACACTGGCTAGAGGCCAGATTCGGTGTCGTTCTTGAAACAGATGCCCTGGTTGCTGAATTTTCGACTGGAGGTAGCGCAGCTCGTTTAGCGTCTAACGTTGCCGGAGATTTGGTTTCTATCGGAACAGCGCTTATGTCGCTGATCTTCCAAACTCTTACAGTCTTGCTATTCACTTTCTACCTGGTTGCAGACGGACCCAAACTTCGCCGCCTTCTGTGCTCGGCCTTATCCGCAAAACGTCAAGAACTGATGTTGAAGGGCTGGGAAATAGCGATCGACAAAACAGGCGCATATATCTATTCGAGAACCCTCTTGGGTTTAGCGGCGTTTCTTGTTCACTGGTTAATTTTTGCCCTCCTGGAAGTCCCATCTCCGGTCCCGCTGGCGCTTTGGGTCGGGATTATGTCTCAATTTGTGCCAGTCGCAGGAACTTACTTGGCGGGTCTTCTCCCGATTTTGATAGCGCTACTTCACCAACCCATAACGGCTCTTTGGGTGTTGCTGGCTATAGCCATTTATCAACAGTTAGAGAATTATTTGTTTGCGCCCCGGATTACCTCTCAAACAATGAATATTCACCCTGCGGTTGCCTTCGGAACAGTGATCTTGGGCGCCTCATTGCTTGGGGTTGTAGGCACCCTTCTGGCGGTCCCGGTAGCCGCAACGATCCAAGCTTTTGTGTCAACCTATATACGACGCCATGAGCTAATCGACTCTGAATTGTTAGAGAACGAGGGTGCTGAACCAGAGAACGAAGAAGAGTGACTAATGTGAAAGTTCTTCCAGTCAGCAATCTCCGATAATTAGTTCAATCAGTCGTGCGTCGCCAGCCTCATTATTGATGAATAAGTCAAGACCAGTTGCGTCTAAAAGTGGTGACTCGTTTACCTCCAGTACTACGGCAGAGGCCTCGCTACGCTCGACAATAAGAGTGCTAAGAACTGCTAACTGAGGGTCACCCGAACGCAACGTGCGGCAGAAGCGAGTGCGATACTCATGGCAGCTGACATGGGTAGAAACAATTAAAAGTAACTCCGAAAGTTTTTGGATCCGTTTCGATTCGTAAACGATATTCCAAGGGGGACTATTGCTGCGCTGTCTCAGTCCCGAATCACGCAGCCTTCGGACCAACTCGCGACTGTCAACTTTGGTGGCACCAGCTTCAAGAGCTAATTGATGTTCATCTTCGTTAATGTCGTAATGATCACCTTGGAATCCAATTCGACGTTTGCCTATGTTTAGGGCAAATGCATGAAGCTCTTCGAGCGATACATCAGAAACCATGTGACCCCACAGGCGACCTCTCCAAGGCCAGCGTGGTTTATCGAGCAAAATCATGAGGCGTCAGCCAGTAAACCGTCGAGCAATGAGTCGTATTTCGGAGCGAGAGCCTCCCAAGCAAAGGCCGATATGCACTCCCGGGTCCTACGTCGGTTGATGTGCAGATCATCTCGGGACTTCGACAAGGTCGCTCGAAGCGCTTCGTCAAACGGCCCGCTATACAGATATTCAGATGAGAACTCTCTCGGGACTATTTCTGGATAAGAAAGCCGATCTGGGATTAACGGCCTCGCTCCCGCAGCTATTGCCTCGGCGATCGCTACTCCAAAGAATTCATGGTGTGCCGTAGAAACCACCAAGTCGCTATTACACAGAATTTGTCGGTAGGTGTCTCTATTTTGAGTGCCCGATATGAGGACTCGATCTGACAGTTGCTCTGTCATTCTTCGGTGCGCCTTTTCGCCCGCACGTTCGACCTCTCCTAGGGCGTACAACGAGAATTCGTAACCTTCTGCTGCTAGGAGTGTCATTGCGTGGACGAATTCTCCCGGGTTTTTGTCATGGGACCATCGGTGGTTCCATAACACCCGAGTCGGGCCACTAACACTCGCGGGGCTGAGACCGGAGACTTCTATGCCTACTGGAAGAACGTGCAAAGCCTCTAACTTGCTTTGCACTTTGCGTCCAGAGCCCTCGACGAGCTCTTCGGCGAAGGTTGGCATTCCTTTTCTGAGAAGATCAGCATGATATTGAGTAGCCACAGCGACCTTGTCGGCACTCATAATTGAGTTCAGATCATTAACCATCGCTCGGTAGGGCCGTCCACCTTTAGGGCCTGGAGGGTACCCAATCTGGCTTTCGTGCATGTAGAGCAGAGTTGGGGGTCGAGAGGTCGACCTATCTATTAAACCGAGCACACTTGCGAGATCTATGGGAGTGCTGGCGACTAGAGCGTCAATTGGCTTCGCTGCGTCGTTAATCGCCTCCGCAAAACGAGTTGGGGCAGTCACTAAAGAGCGACGCCATCCGGCGTCAGTTCCGTCGATCACGCGAATGCTGTGATTGCTATGGGAGCGCCATCCTTTTACCCAACTGCGATGAGAGCCCTGGTACCAGGGTTCGAGCACGACAACATTCGCCACACTGATGAAACTACATGGGTCCTTCACATCTGGGGAATAACCCGGCAAACTAACGCTTCGTGTTGAAAAAATTGAGTGCCGTCACATTAACAACGCTGTTGTTGCTTATTCCGGTTCCAGTAGCCGCAGCCAAGGTAGAACCGGCAGGTGGTGCTGTCATCTATGGCCAACCTGACGAAGCTTCTATGGCGAGTCGAGTTACAGCGATGGCTTCTCATTTAGATGGGAACGGATATTGGGTAGCAACAGCGAATGGGATGGTTCTTAATTTCGGTTCTGCTGGTCACTTTGGCGATATGGACTCAGTAACGCTAAATCAGCCGGTGGTGGGTATGGCGCCAACTAAAACTGGTAACGGTTATTGGCTGGTAGCTAGCGACGGCGGAATCTTTTCCTTCGGAGATGCTGCATTTTATGGTTCCGCTGGTGCTGTTGTCCTGAACAGCCCGATTGTCGGCATGGCCGCTACCAACGCAGGTCGGGGGTATTGGCTCGTCGCGGCCGATGGGGGAGTCTTCTCTTATGGTGACGCTGTTTTTCATGGATCGACTGGAGATCTAGTCCTAAACCGGCCAATAGTTAGCCTCCTTTCGACCATTACTGATGCTGGCTACTGGCTGTTGGCAGATGATGGCGGAATTTTTACTTTCGGTGACGCAAAGTTCCATGGATCTGGACCTGGGAAAGGCTTCATCGACCCTTTCGCTGGCATGATCCCAGCGGCCGATGGAAATGGCTACTCGTTAGTGCATTCGAATGGGAGAATCACTGCGTTCGGGAGCGCTGCGCTCGCGAGGGAACCGGTCTGTGACCCATGGCCAGTTAGCGACATGTCAGTCTCAGGAGCAGGAGCGGTGCTTTTGCGAACAGCGGCGAAGGCACCAAACCTTCCACCGTCGAAGGTCTCCGCTTCTCTCGACGCCAACTACATAGAGACACTCATTACTCATTCGCAAGCTTGTCAGATTTATCGGGCGCCCAACCTAGGATCTTTGGGATCTCCACTGCTCGAGCCAGTGCAGACTTCTGGTTATGGCTGGCGTAGACATCCGATATGGGGAGATTTGTCAATTCATAGAGGCGTAGATTTCATAGGGCCCAATAGAACTTCAGGAGGGGCAGCACTGGCTGTTAAAAGCGGGGTCGTCACTGCTGTTGCTGATTTGACTGCCTACGGCACCACCGTGATCGTCGATCACGGAGAACAAATAGCAACTGTTTACGGTCACCTCAGAGAGGTACTAGTTGAGGTGGGTCAGGAAGTTGAGCAGGGAATGGGTCTCGGGTTAGTCGGGTCCACCGGTTTGTCGACAGGAGCCCATCTGCACTTCGAACTTTGGGCGGGCGGCAAGACCGTTAATCCTCTTCTTTACCTGACGCTCCCGTAATAACTTTCACCTCGAAGGAAAAGCGAAGGCTAAAACACTTCTAGATGTTCAAGTACAGCATCGATAAAGCCAAAGTTCTTTGGTGTAGCGAAGTGATCGCATCCTCGCAATTCGGTGTAGCTTCCGTCACTCAGCGCATCTAGTAACGGGGCCGCTGGTCCTGCAAAATCTTCTGTGCCTAGGACCACTCTCACGGGGTGAGTGATCTGTTCGAATTGAGTTTTTCCGAGAGGGTGGTGCTTTCTGCGCATGAAAGCGGCCAAGGCTAAGCCGTCTTGGTCTGGTTCTGCAGCGTAGCGAGCGAATGTTTGAGCGTGAACATCGTCATCTGCGGCGTCTCCTTGCACGCCCTTAGCTATTCGCTCGGCTTGTGCTTCGTCGCGTTCAAATAGATTTCTCCCGACTCCTGATACGACGAGTCGTCCAAATTTTTCAGGCGCGATAGCAGCCATGCAAAGAAGAGTCCGCGCACCCATTGAGAATCCGACGCCGTCTACCTGACCTTCCGGTAGTCGAGTAACGAGTTCTTGCTCCATCTCTGCATACGCGCCTGGATCGTGGTGTTTCTCGGCTGTTCCGTGACCAGGGAGGTCCCAAGCGATGACCTCACGCCCTGCGTCGCCAAGAAGTTCAACGATTCCGGTAGGCACCCAAGTGGACTCTACAGATCCGGTGAATCCATGTAACAGCAGGACTGGATTAGACATGAACTCATTCTGTCAGACCGGGCGCAGTTGTGTAGTGCGACCTCCCTACTTAGGAGCATCTTCTCGAATTGGATTACCGTAAGGAAGACGTAGCTACAGGAAGAGGAATAATGTCAGCCTCCAGTGAAGAGCCAATGAGAATCGCAAATTGCAGCGGATTCTTTGGAGATCGTTTAGCAGCAGCTAAAGAAATGGTTTATGGGGGGCCCATTGATGCGTTAACTGGCGACTGGTTGGCAGAACTGACGATGTTAATCCTGTCGCGGATCCAAGCGAAGGCACCTGGAGGGGGTTACGCCCGAACGTTTGTGACGCAAATGGAAGACGTCATGGGTGAGTGTCTTGATCGCCAGATTAAAGTCGTCACAAATGCCGGGGGTCTAAACCCAGAAGGTTGCGCTGATGCTGTTCAAGAGCTCGCAGACCAGTTAGGTCTCAATCCCAAGATCGCTTACGTAGCAGGTGATGATTTAGCTCCGCGACTGGATGACTTAATCCAATCGGGACACGATCTTGCGCACCTCGATACTGGAGCGCCTCTAGGAGACCTAGCAGACCGGATCGTCACTGCTAACGCTTATATAGGTTGCTGGGGCATTGTTGAGGCCCTTAACCAGGGAGCGGACATAGTAATAACCGGCAGGGCAACAGACGCCGCTGTTGTAGCGGGCCCCGCTGCTTGGTATCACGGCTGGCAACGAAATGACTGGAATGCATTGGCTGGAGCCATCGTCGCTGGCCATGTCATTGAGTGTGGCGGGCAAGCTACTGGTGGAAACTATTCCTTTTTCACTGAAATTGAAGATTTAACCTATCCCGGCTTTCCTTGGGCCGAAGTTTTCGCGGACGGAAGTTCCATTATTGGTAAGCATGATGGAACCGGAGGCGAAGTCTCGGTTGGGACAGTCACCTCTCAACTTCTTTATGAAATTCAGAGTGAACGATATTTCAACCCGGACGTCGTCAGTCGTTTCGACACCATAAAAGTTGAAGAGGTAGAGAAAGACCGCGTCAAAATATCTGGGACACAAGGAGAACCAGCGCCACCCCAACTCAAGGTAGCTATGAATTATCACGGTGGCTTTCGAAATCAGATTTCCATTGGGCTTACGGGGTTGGACATTGAGGCTAAGGCCGAGCTTATTGAAAGGCAGTTCTGGAACAGTTGTCCTTATGGGCCTGAAGACTACGAAACAGTAGTAAGAAAGTTCTTGCCTACCCATAAGCAGAATCCAGAAACCAACGAAGAAGCAGTCGCTGTTTACAAGATCATCGTCAAAGACCCTGACGAGAGGAAGGTGGGAAGGGCTTTTTCGAACGCTGGAACCGAAATAGGGCTTTGCTCTATCCCAGGGATGTTTGGCACGGGAGGAGGCCCCGGCCCTGGGCAACCCTTTGGTATTTATTGGCCGACGTTGATCGACTCGGATCTAGTTTCAATGGAAGTCGTAGTCGACGGCAAGCTGACCCTGGTTGATAGCACTCCGCCTCTTGATGGAGCAGCGATTGATGTTCAGTCCCTTGAGATGCCCGCTTTGCCGGAAGGGCCAACTCAGTTAGTCCCGCTCGGCGTGCTCTTTGGTACTAGGTCTGGAGATAAGGGCCCCAACGCGAATCTCGGCATATTTGCTCGCTCTCCTGAGGCATACGTTTGGCTAGAAAATTATTTATCTATCGACATGTTGAAGCAGTTAATGCCCGAAGCTGCCGAACGGAAAATCGACCGCTACGAGTTGCCAAACTTGTTGAGTCTGAACTTTATTTTCCAAGGCCTATTGGAGGAAGGTGTCGCAGCTTCAACAAGGCAAGATCCCCAAGCAAAAGCGTTAGGGGAATACCTGAGGGCGAAGCTTGCCGATATTCCTGAAATGTTACTTAGCTGACTTCTAGATCAGTTGAGTATCAGGCTCGGCTACCACCGGGTTGGTAAGTGTTCCGATTCCTTCAACTGTGATAGAGACCTCGTCGCCTTCGCTCAACATTTTGGGAGGATCCCAATAGAGGCCGACTCCGGCTGGAGTTCCGGTAGCAATAACAGTTCCTGCCTCGAGAGTGAATGCCGTTGAAAGATGGTGGACGATGTCAAAACAATCAAATATCAGGTCATCTGTATTTGAGTCCTGACGCACTTCGCCGTTCACGCGCGTAGTCAACTGCAGCTTGTGGGGGTCCACCTCGTCACTGGTAACCATCCATGGGCCCATTGGGCCGTGGGTGTCCCACGATTTTCCCATCAACATCGTGGGGCTGGCTTTTTGCCAATCCCTGACACTCACATCGTTCATTATTGTGTATCCGGCTATCACCTCGTGAGCCCTATCTAGCGGGACGTGTCTGCATCGTTTGCCAATCACGATCGCTAACTCACCTTCGTAGTCGACTTTGTGCGGTGCGGTAGTCGGAATGTGGATACCGGCGCCAGGTCCGATTACGCAGTTGTGATGTTTGGTAAATATGACTGGTGTAGTGGGAACTTCTCGGCCGCCTTCTTCGGCGTGAGCTCGGTAGTTCAATCCCACTGCGAGAATTGCAGGCGGAGCTCCGACAGGAGCTAAAAGCTGCGCCTCAGAAAGGGCAGTGCGTTCTCCTGTGGTCATACTCTGAAGATCCAATCCACTGCTTAATAGGCCGGGGAGATCATCATGGGCGGTGTCGAGATCAACCAACTCTTCGTCGAGCACTAAAGCAATACGCGTGATCCCTTCGCGAAGGTGTCTGGCAATAAGCATGTAGGGACCATAGTCCCGGGGCGAAGACAAGGAGCGTAGGGACTTAAAAATCCTTCGACTCTTAGCGTCCACCCCTTGTTCTTCCGAGGTTGCTCTGGCACCCTTGCCTGTCACGTCCTTTATTGACGGACGCGAAACGAGAGATCTAATACTTATGCGTGGACCTGAGTTGAGTCTGGATTCAATAACTAGTTCGGTTACTGGTTTGCCAGATGGTCGGGTCTTCTCGGTGATGTTAGATCGGAAGATAGCTTTAGCGCGACGAACGTTGAAACCAATCTCGATCATCTTTTTTGAACTAGATGAATTCGAATCGTTCGCACCTTATGTGCGAGAGCACGCGATGCGCTCCGCTTCGAGGGTGATTATTAACACAGTTCGCGAGTCGGACACCGTTTGCGATTTAGGTAGCGGGGCTCTTGTCGCCCTGCTGGATGACACTTCAGAAGCTGGAGCGGTGTGGGCTGCTGATCGTGTCAGGAATGCGCACGCTGATTCACCTTCGCGTGACGTGGTTACTCTTTCGGCGGGAGTAGCGTGCTACCCCTCCCATGCCATGGATCCGGAGGACCTGCTCGACGCTGCGCGGGCTGCGTGTAGTACGGCAAAAATTTATGGATTAGGCAGGATTGAGGTAGCCACCGAGGGTGACCACTTCTGAATCGTTTTTGTTTCGGGCTATTGTCAGGTTCTCTCAGATTTAAGGTACGACGATGGAACACGGCTACGAAAACCTTTTAATTGACTTCCCCGAGAAAGATGTCGCGCGCATCGCACTCAACAGGCCCGAACATCTGAACGCGATGACCTACGGTTTGGTAACCGACCTACACGAAGCGCTTGATGCCATCGACCGAGACCATTCAGTTCGCGTCCTGATCCTTACTGGAGCTGGTCGGGGTTTCTGTGCCGGTCTTGATCTCACCGGTTTTGGTCAGATTCCTGGCACCGAAGGTTTTGGGGAACAGCAACAGGGTATGGCCGTTCAACAACACATAGCGGAGTTGGTTCATCATATGCGTGAAGTCAGGCAGCCAATTATTGCGGCGGTGAATGGTGCAGCAGCTGGCGGCGGGTTTGCGTTAGCTTGCGCATCTGACGTTCGTTATTGTGGGACGTCGGCAAAATTCGGCACCGCTTTTGTGCGCCTTGGTATATCGGGTTGTGACATTGGTGTCAGTTGGATGTTGCCACGCCTTATCGGTGCATCTCGGGCATGGGAGCTGATGCTTACCGGTCGGGTGATCGATTCAGAAGAGGCCAATCGTATTGGGTTGGTGAGCAATGTTGTCGCTGATGAAGACCTGGAAGACAAGTGCCTTTCGGTCGCTAGAGAGATCTCGCGCAACAGCCCGTTTGGTGTTTGGATGACTAAAGAGGTTATGTGGTCGAATCTTGAGATTCCCAGCCTACGAGCAGGCATAGATCTGGAAAATCGAACTCAGATTCTGGCCGCAGGCACCGAGGACAGCAAGACAGCGATGAGTTCCTTCTTAAGAAAGGGCGAGGCCGACTGGAAGAATCGTTGACCTCAGCTTTTTTTGCTTCGACAAGAGTGTGCTGCTGGACTTTGGCGACTCAACCAAATCGAGAAATAGGTGAATTACGTGTCTTAGTAGGCTGCGGTACCTGACACGCTGACCCGAGGTTCGGATGCACCGGACAATACTCCAGCCTCTAAAGAGATGATATGTGCATGGCCAAATGCGCTGTTGTTGGCGGGCAAGGAGCTGACGGCGTGACCTAAACGCGCAAGCACGTCGGTGAGCTCGGGGTGGTTACCTTCAATTTCAAGTCGGACATTCTGTGGGTCTGCCCAAGTGTTGAAACCATTGGAAGTGGAGCCACTGAAACGCCAACGTGGGGACGCGAGGGCAGTGCCGGGATCTTCCTCAGCGACAAGTAGCCGAGCTAATAGTTGTAGAACGATTTGTGGTTGAGAGTCGCCGCCCATCGTCCCGATTAGAGCGCGAAGGGAACCATTGAGGTCTTGAACCAAAGTGGGAGCCAAGGTGTGTGGCGGGCGGCGTTGAGGACCGTAAGCCGCTTCGCTACTTGGGTCAGTAGAAAAGCCGATCCCTCTGTTGTGCAACGAAATTCTAGTTTCCGGCAGAAACACTAAAGCGCCCCATCCTGAGGCATTGGATTGAATTAGCGACACTCCCATCCTGTTTTCGTCGACGGCGTTCAAATAGATAGTGTCTCCATCGTTTACGCCCGTCGGCAGAACGGAAGACTGAGATGCGCTGATTGCGGAAGCTCGTGGTTGTAAACGTCTCGGATCTAACAGCGCTTGTCCGTCGGCATCTTGATGAAGCACTTCAGGTCGGTCAAATCCTGCTTGGAGCGCAGCTTCTGCAAGGAGATGCCAAAAGATCGGATCTGAAGTGTCGGAGGGAAGGTTAAGTTGATCGGCGATCCATGCAGATGAAAGACAGAGGTAGCCCTGGGAATTAGGGGGCAAGCTCCAAATTCGTTGACCAAAGGCTTGAACTGAAAGAGGCTCGACCCAGTCGGCCTGAGTTGTCTGGAGATCTTCGATTGTGTACTCCCCAGCTCCGAAAGAGAGGAGTTCTTCTCCAAACTTGCCTAGGTAGAAGGATTCGCGCCCGTCGTTAGCGAGTTCTCGAAGTGTTTCACCAAGCTTGGCTCGCCGGATAAGTTGACCCACCTGCGGCGATCCATTGGCAAAGTAGTCCTGCGTGTTGTCTATCTCGGTTAGAAGCTTGGTGGCTTGAACGCATTCTGCGCTGATCGGAAACCCATCAATTGCCAGATCGATCGCGTCCGCGAAGACTTCGCGTAATGGAAGACGTCCGAACCGTTCATGCAGAGCCAACCACCCATCGACGCACCCAGGAATTGGGATACTTCTCGGATCCTTATGGAAGGGCATTTCAACTAGCCCATCTCGTTCTAGGCCAGCTATGTCAGCCCCGCTGCCGCTGTGACCACTAGCATTTAGTGCGAATGGTTTCGGTTCCCCCGGTACATGCACCAGTGCCCAGAGGTCGCCTCCAACACCGCACATGTGTTGATTCGTTACCGCCAATACGGCAGAGGCAGCGATTGCGGCATCTGCAGCTGAACCCCCCTTCCGCAGTGTCGCTACACCGGCGCCGCTAGCCAAGTGGTCTGTCGAGCAGACCATGCCATTTCGAGCTGACCGGGTTCTAAAAGGGACCGAGGGACCGCGCAGGTTCATGATGACTTAGGTGGTAGGAGGACGTTAGGGTTGAGGATTCCCTTTGGGTCAAGTGATGCTTTGATGGCCCGAAAAGCTGCAAGCTCAGATTCGGATCGATTGAGATGGAGAAACTCTTTTTTTGCACTGCCGATGCCGTGTTCTGCAGAGATACTTCCTCCAAGCTCAGCTGCATAGTGAAGTACAGCGCGGTCAACCTCTTCGCTGGGTTCAGTGCCCTGCTCTCCCAAGATGTTGACATGTACATTGCCGTCTCCCAAATGGCCGAACATTAGAGCCGTTGCGCGACTGTCTATCCGCGAAATCAGGTGGGGGACTCCGTTGACGAATTCTGCCAGCCGCGATGCGCTGAGGGTCACATCGAGCTTATGTGGAGTTCCTCTCGTGGCGATAGCCTCAGTGATCTTCTCGCGATATTGCCAAAGATTGTTACGGGCTGCTGGCTCTATGCCCACTGCAACGTCTATGGGAAGTGTTTCGAGTAGGGCGATGCTATTAGCCAATTCGTCAGTTGGGTCATTGGTTGCTGCTACTTCAACAAGTAACCACGCCCGAGCTTCAGGTCCTACTGGGATAGAGGCTTTAATATGATCCGAGACTAAATGCATGGTCTCGCCAAAGATGACTTCAACGGCGTGGAGTGACGGCAGTGTTCGGCGAAGCTGCGCAGTTGCAGCTACCGCATCATCAACGGTGTTTAAGGCGATCATTGCTGAGCAGCGTTCGCTCAGTTGTGGGTGTAGCCGCAAACGAGCCTTGGTGATGATGCCTAACGTGCCCTCGCTGCCTGCTAGCAAACCAGGAAAGCTGTAGCCGGTGTTATCCTTTTCCAAGCCTTCGAGGTGACTGATGATCGAGCCATCGGACAGTACAGCTTCAAGGCCTAAGACTTGGTCGCGCATCGCCCCGTAGCGGACAACGTTTATGCCGCCAGCGTTTGTAGCGATCATTCCACCGATAGTGCAGCTACCGCGGGCAGCGAGGTCAACACCTATGTCAAAACCCTGTTCGGAAGCGTGTGACTGAGCTTTGGCTAACGTGGTGCCTGCGCCAGCGGTTACCTGCTGAGCCAACCCATCAACTGGCTCGCATTGGTCCAGACGTAAAGTGGAGATGACAATCTCTTGATTTAGGGGAACGCTTCCACCGACCAAACCTGTATTGCCTCCCTGGGGCACGATGCTGATGCCGGCATGTGCGGCAACCTTCACCAGTGCTGCGATTTGAAAGGTATCGGCGGGCCGCAGCACCATGGGCGACCGGCCGACAAATCGTCCAGTCCAGTCTGTCGTGTAGCTAGCTGTTAGGTCGGGCTCTTGCAAGGCGTGGTTAGGGCCAACGATGTTTAGAAATTCCTGGAGGACGGATTCGTCGAGCTTTCCCATCAGTTCAGCTTTCGTTTGGCCACAATCCGCGCCCTCTTAATACTTCGAGAAGAGTTGCCGGCACATCAGTCATTATCGCATCGACATTGAGGTCTAAGAGTCGGTTCATGTCAGCCACCTCATCGATGGTCCAAACGTGAACAGAAATATCGAGCGAGTGCATGCGTTCTATGAAACGCCTATCGGCAATAGGGATTGGCCCCTGACGGATCGGAATTTGAGCGGCACGGGCTCGAAAGCTCTTCTTTGGCAATCCCCAGGATGAGAGACGCGCCGTGATTACCTCAAATGGCCCCATGCTTAAACAGATTTCTTCGCCGAACTCATCGTGAAATTTTCCAAGTCTGGCATCAGAGAATGCGCCAACGCACACTCTGTCCAGAGCGTTGAGTTGCTTTAGCTCTTGAATTAACGGGGCTACAGCGTTATCTAACTTGGGGTCGATATTGACTTTCAGATCAGGGAAACTCTGCATCAGCTCCGTGAATCGAGGTATTGGCTCTCTTCCGTCGACGAGTGCTTTTTGGACGTCGCTCCAAGGTAATTCCGAAATCTTTCCTTTTTTGTCAGTGGCACGGTCTAAACGAGTGTCATGGAAGGCCACAAGTACTCCGTCGGCGGTTGCATGAACATCTGTCTCTACGTACTGAAAGCCAAGATCAACCGCGCCCTGGAATGCGGGCATTGTGTTTTCAGGCCAAGCGCCTGCACCTCCCCGATGGGCGATTGGTATTGGAACTGCAGTGTCCAGATAAGGATGAGGGGATGTCATATGTTCTGATCTCTCGGTGCACCATCGACGTTCCTCGCCAAGCTACTCTCCGAACCTAGTGACTTCCTCGCCGCTCTCGGATTTGGACCGTTTCAAGACGCTTATGTTGGAAACTCCTGTCCCGCTTGACTTGACCTGTCTGTTGGCGAGTGGGCATTGCCAAGGACGGACACTTAATTTTGACAGCGAGTTGTCCAAATTAGATCGTCTGGCTGAGGGAGTGACCGTCAAGACCTTGTCGGGCGTAGTCGAACATATTTTTGGTGAAATGGGCTTCGCTGGAGATGAGATTCACTATTTTGATCCGGTCAATAGCTATCTCGACAAGGTGTTAGAAAGACGAAAAGGAATTCCAATTTCGCTAGCCGTTGTGATCTTGGAGGTTGCTCGCCGCTGCTCTCTGCAGGCTTACGGTGTAGGGATGCCGGGACATTTTCTCGTCGGAGATGCCCATGATTCGGATGTCTTTGTGGATCCTTTTAAAGGGGAAATGATCGATCGATCCCAGGCTCAAGGTTTGTTCAACCGAATGCACCCTTCATCTGAATTCAATTCGGACTATCTGTCTGGAGTCACTAACCAAGCGATTTTGTCTCGGATGCTGAATAACTTGCGAATAATTCGTATGAAGGCTCGGGCATCCAAAGATTTAATTCCTATTCTCGAATTGATTTTATGCTTCGAGCAGCCGTCGGTGGCGGAAGCTCGGCAATTGGCTTCAGCGTTAGAGTCGCTCGGAAGAATTGATGAGGCAGCCCGCCAGATGGAGGCGTTAGCTGACCGGAGCGACCCAGGAGCAGCTATAGAACTCAGAGGGCTAGCAACTCGCCTTTGGAGTCAACTGAATTGAGTCGTGAGCGCAGGTTTCGGTGGGAATTCGACTCCAAGGTCCGTTGGTTCAAAGGGGATTTTGATTAGTTTCAGAGTAGTTTTTCAATAATTGTCCATCGGGAAGCGGAGTTACCGTCCCGCTAGGTACCCAAATCGGAGGATAAATGAGTTCTGATGCTGCGGAAAAGCACCTTGAATCATTGGTAGGCCAGTTGTTGCTGGATCATGACCCTGCTGGCTCACGGGTGGATTTCCTTGGGGCCCAATACGACTTAGGGCTGGCTTGGGTTCATTTCGACGAAGGATTCGGAGGCTTAAGTGTGGCTCCGAAGCTCCAAGGCAGAGTTAACGCCCTGCTAACCGAGGCCGGTGCACCGATGTGCTGGCCACGCAATCCAATTGGCTACGGCATGTGCGGCCCAACTGTGTACACACATGGCAGTGAAGATCAGAAGCAGCGTTACCTCAGGCCCCTGTTTAGTACTGAAGAAATTTGGTGCCAGCTTTTCTCTGAGCCATCTGCAGGGAGTGACGTGGCGGGCTTGACTAGTCGTGCTGTCCAAGACGGCGAAGAGTGGGTCGTTAACGGACAGAAAGTTTGGACGACGCTCGCCCATGTCTCTCGTTGGGGTTGTCTAGTTACCCGCACTGACCCCGAGGCTCCTAAGCACAAAGGACTGTCCTACTTTGTTGTCGACATGGAGCAACCGGGAGTGGAAGTTCGTCCGTTGCGTCAAATGACGGGTGACGCAGAATTTAACGAGGTCTATTTTACTGATGCCCGAATTCCTGATTCTGAACGCTTGGGTGCAACGGGAGATGGATGGAGGGTTGCGCTGACGACTCTGATGAATGAAAGAGTAGCTATAGGAGGTAGTCAGGCTCCTCGAGGCTCCGGAGCAATAGGAGATTCAGTTGAGCTATGGGCGGATATGGACGAAAGTCGTAAAACTCCTGCCCTTAGGGATCGATTAATGGCGTTGTGGTGTAAGGCCGAGGTTGCGCGATTAACAAATATAAGAGCAAGTCAAAACAGAGTAAAAGGAGTTCCTGGACCCGAGGGTTCAACAGGAAAACTAGCTTTCGCAGAGAACAATAAAGACATTCACGAGTTCAACATGGAACTCCTCGGTCCCGAGGCAATGCTGTACGACACGTATTCAATCGAACGCTCAGCGATGGCCATGGGAACTTCAAGCGCTCAACAGCAATTCTTGCGTTCAAGAGCCAATTCGATTGAAGGCGGCACATCCGAGGTTATGCGGAACATATTAGGGGAACGGGTTCTGGGTCTGCCCGGTGATGTTCGGACTGATAAGGAGCTTCCATTCTCTGAGGTACCGACTAACTAGATTGGCCTATGTATTTTGCGTAACTGCTAAATGAGGTTGGCTGCGAAAATGAGTCGTCTCGTTAATCGATTTGACGCTTCGGTGTCCCAACCCGGATGCTAAAACCCGAGTAACTGACGTGTAGTCGACGTCGAACTTCATGAACTGCTTAATGTCGATGTCAAGGCAAACCGATAGGTAGGCGTTGATGACGCCGCCGTGACAAATCACAGCGATCCTGTGACCGCTGTGATCTTTGATAATTCTCTCAAGCTCGTTGACGGTGTTTGAGTACCAAGATGAGAGCTTTCCTCCAGCGCCGCCCATGGAACCCGAGGCCATAGCCTCCCATGCTGCTCGATTGGTTTCCTTTAAGATTTCCATAGGCACGTAAGAGCTAGCGTCCTTGTCGAACTCACTGATATCAGCGCGGACAATGGCGGTAAGTCCAAGCCTTTTTTCAATAGGTTCCGCCGTCTCTCGAGCACGGCGCATCGGGCTCGTGTAGATCTGGTCTATCGATTCTTCGCTTAACCATTCAGCTACCGCTGCTGCTTGGGCGTGTCCGATGTCAGCAAGTGGTGGATCGGCCGGAGTTCCATCAAGCTTTTGAACGTGTTGTGGTCTGCCGTGGCGAACAAAAATTAATTCCATTGAGCCTGACCATAGAGGCTATGAGGGCACCATTGCTATTGGAGGTTATTGACGATCCGATGAACAGTAGAGATTCCTTCTGGCCTTTTCTGGATGCATCGGTACCTTGGAGGTTATGGCAAGGCGTACCAAGATCATCGCAACTATCGGCCCAGCATCTGAAGATGAAGCGACTCTCAGGGGGATGATCGAGGCAGGAATGGATGTAGCCCGTATTGGGCTCGCTCACGGCACCCTTGATGAGCAAGTCGCAAAATTTCAGCTGGTGCGCAAGATGTCTGCCGATCTAGGTAAGCACGTCGGGATTGTTGTCGATTTACCTGGGCCAAAAGTCAGGTGTGCGCCATTTGGTGAAGAGGGCATTGAACTTATTGAAGACACTCAGGTTTCGATAGGAGTTGACGGAAGCAACAGTTCTTCTGACTTCATTAGCGTGGATTACCCGAATCTTCTTCAAGACGTCCAACTTGGAGACAGCCTCTCATTCGGTGACGGCCAGGTTGTAGTGGCCGTAGAAGAGCACGAAGGAGATCGTTTAAAGGCTCGAGTTGTGCATGGCGGACGCCTAGAAGGTAGACCGGGACTGCATGTCCCTTCGGATCGACTTCGTCTCAGTTCGCCAACTGACCACGACCTAACGTTGTTAGACACATTTGTTGAGTTGGGCACTGACATGGTGGCTGTTTCATTTGTGCGCTCAGCACATGACATCAGACGGTTAGGTGTGGAACCCGCCCCTCGAGGCCCGATGGTCATTGCAAAGATCGAGACAAAAGCAGCGGTATCTAACTTGGAGGGGATTATCGAAGCTTCGGGCGCAGTTATGGTTGCACGAGGTGATTTAGGAACAGAAGCAGATATCGAAGAATTGCCCCACCTGCAAAAGCACATAATTCAAGAATGCATTGCTCTGGGGCGACCCGCTATAACAGCTACCCAGATGCTTGAGTCAATGGTGTCAGCTCCAACGCCCACACGTGCAGAAGCCTCAGATATAGCGAATGCTGTCTTTGACGGCACCTCAGCAGTCATGTTGAGCGGTGAAACGGCGATTGGGCGTGACCCTATTAACGCAGTTCGGACTATGGCCCGTATTACGGCCCGAGCAGACGAGAAATTCGATTATGAGAGTTGGTCCGAACACATCCAAGCTATCCGAAGGCGATCAAACTCCGATGCCGCCTATCTGCGTGTCACTGATGCTTTAACGATGGCGGCATCTCGCACGGCAACCGATACTGACGCCGTAGCCGTGATTTGCTTGAGTCGCTCTGGTTTCACCGTTCGAAGTGTCGCCCGTTTCCGACCGACCGTCCCACTATTTGGCATGACATTCGATGACCGCACTGCCAATCAGCTATCTCTTTCCTGGGGGACAAGGCCATTGATTTTCAATGAACAAGCGACTCCAGCTGCTACCGCCGAGGAAGCAGTGGCGACCGCCGCTCGAGTCGGTGTAGTTCGCTCTGGCGACACAGTTGTGGTCGTGTCAGGTTCAAGCGCCGCTACTCATGCAACGGACACCTTGAGGGTGTTGCGAGTTCCTTGAACAGTGCCGGCCTCACAAGAGAAGACTCAGGGTCTTGCGATATATCGAAGTCAGTCGACGAATTCGGAAATGCAGATTGTATTAATCCACGGGGCAGTAGACAGGGCCGCCGGAATGATCCGAGTCGCCAGAAGGATTGACCACTGCGAAGTCGTTCGTTACGACCGCAGAGGGTATGGCCGTTCCGGGCATCTAGGGCAGCCCTATACCTTCGAAGAACATGTCCATGATTTGGAGCTGGTTATTGGAGGTCGCCCTACGGTACTTTTTGGCCATAGCTATGGAGGCAGCATTGCATTGGCTGCCGCTAGTAGCGGCAACCGTAATGTTCGTGCGGCAGTGTCATACGAGGCTCCACGAACCTGGGAGAGCTGGTGGCCGCCCCCGCCTAGCAGTGACATCGACCCATCTGATGCAGCAGAGCATTTCATTAGGCGAATGATTGGCGAGGACCGCTGGAGCGCCCTCCCAACTAACAGCCGCTCAAAGCTTCGGAGCCAAGGGGTCTTAATGGTCCATGAGCTGAAGACTCAGACAACGCAACGTTACCGCCTCGAGGACGCCAAAATTCCGTTGGTTATCGGTGTCGGAGAGCTATCTGGAGAGCATGCGCAAAGAGCCGCAACCATCTTTGGGCAAGAAGCAATAAGGGGCGAAGTAGAGCGTTTGAAAGACGCCAAACATGATGCCCCTATGTCTCATCCCGATCAGGTTGCCAACCTTATAGAACAGGCTCTTCGTCAAATCTCTTAACTGCAGCGAAACAGTCCTAGTAGAATCAAGCCATGCCGGAGACGCCAATTCACTTAACCACGGGCGGTCTGCCCGAAACAATTATTCCCAGCTACCAATCGGAAGCAGTATCAGCACTAGCGGATGCTCTCGCTGCTCCTCCCTCGGATCGGAAAGCGATGGTGGCAGCGGTTGCTGCCAAGTGGCCTCGTTTCCTGGACCCTTGGGTTGCCCTTGGGAATATGAGCGACGAACTCATAGAGAGATACGCCTATTTCAGGGTTGGTTACCACCGCGGACTTGACACGCTGAGAGCCTCCGGATGGCGCGGTAGTGGGTATGTGCGCTGGACGCATGAGACAAATCTCGGCTTCTTGAGGTCCCTACTTGGGCTTCACCGTTCTGCAGTAGCTATTGGAGAGAGTGATGAGGCTGAGCGCTGCGCCCAATTTCTCATGCAGCTTGACCCTTCCGGAGTGCCTGAGTCGGAATGACAGCCACCGGGGCCGTTCTTTGCGGTGGCAAATCCAGCCGTATGGGAGAAGACAAGGCATCGCTTCAACTAAATGGGCAACCAATGTCCGAATGGGTTGCTGGCGCTATGAAGAAGGCTGGCTTGGAGTCGGTTGTTGCGTTAGGAGGCCATTCCTCTATCAACATGCCGATCGTTCCTGATGAGTTGGATGCGCAAGGGCCATTACATGTTCTTATAAATGCTGTTGAGAGGCTAGGAGACATTGTGGTGTGTCCATGTGATGTACCTCTGGTTTCGGGGAAATTATTTAACCTAATATTGGCCGCCGGCGAAGCATCGAAGAAACCGGTAGTTCTAGCTAAGAGCGACCGGCTACAACCCTTGATCGGCCTTTATAAAAAATCCTCCCTAGAGCTCCTTAAGTTTGGTTTCGACCGCGGGGTGCGTGGACCAAAATTCGCGTTAAGCGAAGGTGATTTTTCGGTGGTTGAAGCCTCTTCTAGCGAAACCCAGAACATCAACACTCCCGAAGAATTCGCCGCCCTAACCGATTCTTTGAGGTCCAGTAGTGTTGCTAGCAGTAGATACCCTCTGGACACGAGGTAGGTAAATGATCGTTCCCACAATTTCCGTCGACGCGCTAGCAGATCAGATAGCTATGGGAGCGACTGTTATTGACGTTCGCGAACCGGAGGAATGGAACCAAGGGAGAATAGCGGGAACATACCTAATCCCTCTCGGCGAAGTCGCAACTCGAATCGACGAAATCCCAGATGAAGGCCCTGTTTACGTTATGTGTAGGAGTGGGATACGAAGTGATGAAGCCTGTGAGTATCTCCGGATCCAAGGCGTCGATGCATTCAATGTTGTTGGTGGCATTCTCGCTTGGGTTGACTCGGACCGCGAGATTGAACGTGGGTCTACGTGACCCGTCTTCGTCGTCTAACGGCTAATGACAAATTAGAAGGCATTGAAGCGGGCCTGGTTGCAGGAGCCTCCTATTCCTGGATACAAACCCAAGAAGCTTTTAGCGAGCTAATTGCGAAAGCGCTCAGAGTTCGACGGATAGCACTTGATACCGAATTCCATCGCGAGCGAACGTATTGGCCGAAGGTGGCTTTGATTCAGGTGAGAGTTGCTGATGAAATATTTCTTGTCGACCCTTTACAGGTTGACTTGGGGCCATTTGCCGAAGTCTTGGAAAGTGACGTGCTTTTTATTATGCACGCTGCTTCACAAGACATTGAAGTGCTTCAACGAGCGTGCGGATTTGGTCCCCAAAATCTATTTGACACACAGCTGGTAGCCGGTTTTACAGGTATGAGCACTCCTTCGCTTTCGGCACTAGTGGAGAGATATGTTGGTGTTCGTCTACCCAAGGGAGACCGGTTAACCGACTGGTTCGAACGTCCGCTCCGAAATAATCAACAGGAGTACGCAGCAAATGATGTGCGGTACCTCTTTGAGGTACACGACCAACTCGTCGCAGAACTTGAAGAGCGGGGTCGACTGGATTGGGCCCTGGCTGAGTGTCGGTTGTTGCAGCAAAAAATCAAGCCGAATATTTCGCCTGAGTTGGCATGGACACGTATTAAGGAAGCGCGCCACTTGAAAGGTAAACCACGTTGCGTTATCTCTGTGTTAGCTCGATGGAGAGAAGGAACGGCACAACGAAAAGACATCCCAATTCGATTCGTACTATCCGATTTGGCGATGGTTGGAATAGCTCAACGCGCGCCGTCAAACCTGGATGAACTTAAGACAATTCGCGGTCTTGATAGTCGTTCCCTGAAAGAGTCGCTAGCTAAAGAGATTCTCACGCTAGTTGACGAGGGAATGAAGCTTAAGCCGGAGCAAGTCGCCACCCTTGATGTGGAAGATGGACCAAAACTCGGAAATGAGATGAGAGCCGCAGTGACTCTAGTCTCGGCTTGGATCTCGCAAGTTGCTAAGGATGAAGCCGTAGATCCGAGTCTGTTGGCAACAAGATCGGATATTAACGACCTCTTACGAGGAGCTAAAAATCCGAAGTTAGCCAGCGGCTGGCGTGCCGAATTGGTTGGTGCACGAATTCGCGATTTGGTCGAAGGACGTGCATCTCTGGCGTTCGACGCTGAAGGGGGACTGGTTCTCGAAACTCGAGCGGCCGTCTCCAACGAAAATAAAGAGAATTTCGAACCCTAACCACACGATTTTTGTCTCAATTATCTGCTAGAAATAAGGTGATTGCCGTGGTTTGTTCCACTGTGTGGTCCATTGGGACTTAGCAGTGGGCGGTTTGGAGACGAGGAGCCATCCGTGAAGAAGGGTCGTCATCGCCGATACGAAGAGGCGAGAAAATTTCATAGAGACAATGCGGCCGCTTTTTCGGTTGAAGACTTTGATTTCGATGAACCTGATTTGTTCTCGAAAGAAGAAGAAGACGCGCCCGATGACCAATACGGCGACCTTGCAGACAAATACGACGATTACTCAGATTTGGCTGCCAAGTATGCTGATTTTGATGACACAGAAGAAGGCAAGTCCTAAGTTCTAGTCGTCACCGGCGCCTGACTGTCGGGTGCGGAAGAAAAGAAGTGGACGATTGTCGGAGGTCTAGCTCCGACCTCAGCCACCCGTAGACAGTGGAGCCGCAAATCTCGTCCAACTCCGCTTCCATTTGCTTATATACAGGAGTGGCCCCTACATGGGCTTGAGGGTCTGATGTGCACCACCACCAAATATCTGTTTCTTCGCCACCCCAGTCGCGTCGCTCCCATTCTCGCACCATGGTGTAGATGTGGCCGGTAGCTGTCTCGTGATCCTCTCGCCGTATGGGCGCCTGCCAACAAATTTCGGGCTTCAGCTCCATGGGTTTTTCGCCTGTTGATAGCGCTAGTTGATGGAAAGCGCATCCAGCGCCATTCGGATGATCTGGACGATTTTGAAAAACACAAGCACCTTCTACCACTCTGGTTCGCCACCACCCCTCGTCGTCCTGCCAGAGGCCGCCCCCAGTATCGTTGGCATGTTCTTTGTATTGCCAAAGTTCTGGAGTAAGACGTTCGATTTGCTCCCGCACATGCTTGAGGTCCTCATCGCCCGAGATGTAGGCACCGTGGGTGCAACAGCCGAGCTCTTTTTCAGGTGCCGGTTCGGGTTCCACGCCCGGGCAACCCGCCCCGTAGATGCAAGTCCAGGCACTACTCAGAAAGGTTATGTCAAAGAGCCAAGTTCGATGTTCACTTGGGTCCTCGAAAGATAACCACTCTCGATCCGGATTAGATGACGTTAAGGACTTCGTCACAGCTCCATCCTACGGTACGTTCGTGTCTGTGCAGAATAAGAGTGATGCCAAGCTGTTTGATGACTTACATGCCGTTTTAGGTGATCGGGCTAGAGCAGGCGATTTTGAGCTTGGGCTCTACGGCAAAGATGGCTCGGTACTGCAAGGAGAACCGGCGATTGTCTGCTTGCCAGTGGACACCCCGGAGGTGAGAGAGATTGTTGACATTTGCCTCGATCATGGGCGTCCATTTCTGGCTAGAGGCTCAGGTACTGGTCTTGCCGGCGGCGCTGTGCCGGTTGGCGACCCAGTCATAATCGCAACGGCGAAAATGAACAAAATTATTGAAGTTGATTTAGACAACAGGATTGCCTGGGTGGAACCAGGGGTTTTGAACTTAGATTTAAGTAGAGAGTTGATGCCACTTGGCTTTCATTTCGCTCCAGACCCATCTAGTCAACAGGTCTGTTCAATCGGAGGAAACGTAGCCAACAACAGTGGCGGACCTCACTGTTTGGCGTACGGAGTGACCAGCGCCCATGTTGCAGCGATAGAGGTAGTGCTGCCTGACGGAAGCGTGACCGTCTTAGGTGATTTGACAGCTGAACCTGGTGGGTATGATCTCCGAGGGCTCTTCGTCGGTTCCGAAGGAACAATGGGCGTTGCCACCAAGATTGCTGTGCGGTTAACTCCGAATCCTCCGGCAATTCGCACGCTCCTTCTCGACTTTGAAGATGTTCGGGACGGAGCAGCAGCTGTGTCTGCCATTATTGCTGCTGGACTTATACCAGCCGCTCTCGAAATGATGGATAAACGTGCAATCGAAATCGTTGAAGCGTTTGTAAATGCTGGATACCCAACCGAAGCCGATGCAGTTCTGCTAGTTGAACTTGACGGACTACCCGGAGGAGTTGAACACGGAGTCGAAGTTGTTCGATCAGTCGCAGAACGGCACCAGGTAGGAAATGTTCGAGTAGCCGTTGACGACGAGGAACGAGAACTCCTGTGGAAAGGCCGCAAGAATGCTTTCGGTGCGGTCGCAAGAATTAAACCTGACTACTACCTGCACGACACTGTGGTTCCTCGAGGAAAGCTCGTTGAAGTGTTGGAAAAGGTCTACAACATTGCAGACGCCTATGACTTAATTGCCGTCAACGTATTTCACGCGGGCGATGGAAACCTCCATCCTATTTTGGCCTATGACAGCAGTGAACCAGGTGTTTTGGAAAGAGTGCATGCGGCCGGACGAGCCATCGTGACCGCGTCGATTGAGGCGGGCGGAGTCCTAAGTGGTGAACACGGCATCGGACTTGAAAAGCGCGATTACATGGGAATGCTCTTTAGCTCTCATGACATGGCCACACAGGATTTGATCCGAGAAGCATTCGATCCTCAAGGCTTCGCTAATCCGTTGAAAGTCTTGCCTTCCGGATCTCGGTGCAGCGACTCCTTTCACCAGCATGTGCCCGAGGGAGCATGGGTGTGAGTTTAGAAGAACAAATCTCACCGGAAATACGCAAGTTTGCAGCCGAAGTTGGCCCCACTGGACCAGTAACAGTCGCTGGCGGCCAAACGCAATGGGAAGTAGGCGGGCTTCCTGATCCGAATGTTAGGAAGGTGGTCGCACCGTCAGGTGTGTGGTCTCATCAGCCTGAGGAGATGACGGTGAGATGCGGGGCTGGAACGACGCTCATCGAACTATCGGAGGTACTGGCACAACATAGTCAGATGGTGCCGTTGGATATGGCTCCGAACGCAACTGTGGGTGGAGTTCTAGCCGTTGGAAGGAGTGGAATCCGGCGGCTCAGGTATGGCCCTATGCGAGACCTTGTTCTTCAAATTCGACACGTGGACCACGCAGGTAAAATTGTTACCTCTGGTGGACCAACCGTCAAAAACGTATCCGGATATGACTTGTGTCGACTGCTCGTCGGTTCCTTAGGGAAATTTGGTTGTATAGCTGAAGTTATCCTCCGGTGCTTGCCAATACCGGCCGCCACGAAGTGGTTATCTGGGATCGCTGATCCCTTCGAGGTTTACTCAAAGTTGTATCGGCCGTCCTCGATCCTGTGGGATGGAAAGCGGGTTTGGGTATGCATAGAAGGCGTCTTATCTGACGTTGAAGCTGAAGCTGCTCTTTTAAATTTAGAAGAGGTTGAAGGACCGCCTGCGTTGCCCGTAGGAGGGCGAGTAGCACTCGAACCCAAATCCCTCAAAGATCTCGAAGTCAATGGAAGTAATTGGATTGCCGAGATAGGCGTTGGAATCGTTCACGGCGATATTCCTATTGGCGGCGGGCAGGTGTCTGAACGCAACCGTTCCTTGATGAGGGACTTGGAGCATAGGCTGGACCCGACTGGGCGGTTGAACCCGGGTCGACAGGTTGTAGAAGCATGACAAAAACTAAAATTGATCTTGGGATTCCTCAAAGTGACCTGGTTTCATGTGTCTCATGTGGTCTCTGTTTGCCGCACTGTCCGACATATCGAGTTACTCAAGAAGAGTCGGCCTCACCGCGCGGGCGTATTGCTCTGATGAAAGCAGCGGCTGATACCGGCGTTGTCGATGAAGAGTTTGTCGGATTCATGGATGCGTGTATTCAGTGTCGGGGTTGCGAAACTGCATGTCCCGCTGGGGTTCAGTTTGGGTCGATGATGGAGACGACTCGAGAGGCCTTGGCGACTCAAACCGCTTATCAGCCGTGGTGGCGCCGGCTTGGCTATCAGGCGTTGGGATGGCCTAGAATTTTGACGTTTGGTTCCAAGATCTTGGCAGTGCTTCAACGTTTCAAGGTCGTACCAAAGCGGCTGGGCCTGCCAAAAATTCCACTGACTCAAAAACGACTGGTGGCTAGCGGCAACGACGTTTTTCTCTTTACAGGGTGCATTATGGACGCCTGGATGCGTGAGACCCATCAAGCAGTTCAACGGGTTATTGAAGCGACTGGAAATGGAGTCCAATTTCCAGACAGGGGAGCTGCTTGCTGTGGTGCTTTACATGTGCATGCAGGGCTTGCCGAGGATGCGCGCCGATTAGCAGCAAAAACCATGTCGGCTTTTCCCGGTAAAGCACCAATTTTGGTGGATTCAGCAGGGTGCGGGGCTCAGTTAAAAGACTATGGTCATCTTCTAAAAACTCAAGAGGCAAAAGACTTTTCTGCTCGGGTACTGGATGTTCATGAGTGGCTGGCAGAACATCTAGATGAATTGCCGCCGGCGCCGAAAGGTGGCGTCCCGGTCGCTGTTCAGGACCCGTGTCACCTTCGCCATGTTCAGCGATCTCATAAGTCGGTATATGAGGTTCTCGGTCGTTACACAGAAGCAGTGACCCTCGACGATGAGGGGTTGTGTTGTGGAGCCGGGGGAGCATATTCAGCATTTCACCCTGACACGGCGGCTGAGGTTCGAGACAGAAAAGTGGCGTCTATTGAGCGATCAGGTGCTGCGATAGTCGCTAGCGCCAATCCAGGTTGCCTTTTGCATCTTCGTTCAGCTGGCCTAGATGTCCGACATCCCTTAGAAATCATCGACTCGATCATGACCAAAGATGTTTGACGTGGAAGAGCAGCTAGAGGAAATTCGCTCCCGTTTAGTTGGTATCTCTGAAGAGCTGGCTGATTTAGGTATTTCGGTCCTGCAAGAAGCGCTTGATGCTGACGGTGGAAATGCCAAGCGCCCAGAGTTAGAAAAGCGACTTTCGAGAGCAAGGCGATCTGTCGATAAAGCCGCTGCCATTGTGGGTCAAACACCAGAATCGACAGTTTTTTAGGCAGCAGCCCTTTGAAGTACTCTGGACCAGTTAAATCTGGTCACCCAGAGCTGTTACGGGAATAAGCTTTCTATCCGTTGGATTATCAGCGCCCATAGTTGCGGTCTTAACTACTGGGGGTTTGCCGTCCGCTTCGCCATAAGAAGTGGTGCGCTGTCGGATAGTCCGTCCGAGCGGTTCAACAAGATTTCTGAAATCGTCTTCGACGAGCCCCTGACCATGTTGAGCTCCAGCAGCCCGACTGATGTTCTCATCCATGAGTGTTCCACCGAGATCGTTGGCTCCAGCTTTTAGTATTTGTTGAGCGCCCTCAACTCCTATCTTCACCCATGAAAGTTGGATGTTGTCAATCAGGCCGTGATAGGCGATTCTTCCGACACTATGCATCAAAAGGGTTTCTCTGAATGTTGGGCCTCGTCTGGCCTGTTTTTGGAGATAGATGGGGCTAGCCATATGAACGAAAGGCAAGGGAACCCATTCGGTAAACCCTCCAGTTCTTTTCTGTAAACTCCTAGTTTTGACTATGTGGTTAGCCCAGTGTCTCGGTTCTTCAATAGATCCGAACATTATGGTGATATTTGAATGCAGTCCTACGGCATGTGCCGCTTCGTGGCAATCGAGCCATTCATCAGTTGAGATCTTGTCGGGACAGAGAATTTGGCGAACCTCGTCGTCTAACACTTCCGCTGCCGTACCGGGTAGAGACTTGAGACCAGCTTCTTTAAGTCGGGTGAGGTACTCAACCAATGACTCATCGAGTCTTTTTGCGCCCTCAATTACTTCAAGGGCGGTAAAGCCGTGCAAGTGCATCTCTGGGACAACATCTTGAATCGCCTTGCAGACGTCTATGTAGTAATCCCCATCGAAACTCGGGTGAATCCCGCCCTGAAGGGTAACCTCAGTCGCCCCTAGCTGAGCTGCTTCGATGACTCTTTCCTGGATGTCCCCCAAGGTCAGCATGTACGGGGTTCCGCGCAGATTCAGAGACAGTGGCCCTTTGGAGAAACCACAGAATCGACATTTAAATGTGCAGACGTTTGTGTAGTTAATATTTCGGTTGTGAACCCAAGTCACTCTGTCTCCGACTGCCTCTTGGCGAAGCTGGTCCGCTACTTCAGCTACGGCGACTACTTCGGGTCCTCGAGCGTTGAAGAGCGCAATTATTTGCTCTGTCTCGACTTCTTGCCCTTTGAGAACTCCATCTAATGCTTCCTTGACAGCCCCACTCGAATACGAGTTGCCCGCCAAAATCCTGGGAGGGGGATTGGTGGCGCCGCCTGAATACCATTGCGTGCTGTTTTCATCTGCGACGAGTACATCGGCACCTGACCCGGCATCCCGGTTTTCCATCGTCAATTCCGGCATTTGTGAGCCAGGATCATCTCGTCCTAAACCTTCAGCATCGCTCCGGTCTAACACTGAAAAACGGTTATCTGCATCAAGCCACTTGGAAGGGTTCAAGGCGTAGCTTGGATGAATAGTTAAACGCGGTGCCAGAGTAAAACGCCGTTCTTCGGTGACTTCCTTGAGTCGATCTAAATCAGGCCAGGGTCGTTCCGGGTTGACATGGTCTGCCGTCACAGGGGATACACCACCCCAATCGTCAATCCCAGCGTCAATCAGCCCGCCAAAGTCATCGGAAAGATTTGGTGGTGCCTGCAGATGTATGTCCGAAGGTAAAAGAATACGAGCGAGGGCAATTGCCTGAAGATATTCATCCGGTGGGCAAGGAGGGCTTTTCTGCATGGTCGTTCCCAGCTTGGGAAGAAAGTTTTGAATGATGACCTCTTGGATGTGTCCATGCACAGAGTGGCTCAGGCTGATCGCTTGTAACGCCTCGACTCGGTCCCTTAAGGATTCGCCAATTCCGATAAGTAGGCCAGTCGTGAAAGGTATTTGGAGCTCTCCCGCAGCCTCTAGGGTCGCCAAACGTCGAGCAGGCTCTTTGTCCGGGCAGCCGCGATGACATAGAAGCTCCTCGTTGAGGCTCTCAATCATCATGCCTTGACTCGGGCTCACTGTCCTTAGTTCTGCCAACTCATCAGGGAAGAGAGCACCCGCGTTAGCGTGGGGGAGAAGACCGGTTTCGTCGCGAACTAAGCGACACATTTCGGTCAGGTAGTGGATAGTGCTGTCATATTTATTATCAGCTAGCCACTGCTTAGCGACCGGGTATCGAAGCTCTGGACGTTCACCCAAGGTGAAGAGGGCCTCGTGGCAGCCTTGCATAGCGCCGTGGCGAGCTAGTTCCAGAATTTGATCTGGCTCTAAGTAAGGCTGATCCAATCTCGCTGGAGGTTGGGCGAAGGTGCAGTATCCACACTTGTCCCTGCAAAGCATTGTTAGGGGGATGAAAACCTTAGGACTATAGGTGATTCGAGTTCCATAAGTTTTGTCCCTGATCGCAGCGGCGCGCTGCAGCAGTTCTTCAAGCGGAAGCTGCAATAGCTCACCGGTTTCATCGATAGCTTCGTCGCTGGAAAGTATCATCGGAGAACCTCCATTGCACCCGGACCCGGACGGCTACGAATCTGTCCTGGGTCGAGGGAGTCATTGCAGCTAGGACAACGAGTTACTTGATCGAGTGGGGTGCCGCATTCTGCGTGAACAAGAACTGTCGGGGCTGCACCCTCGTTGCACCATTGATCTCCCCATCGCATCATCGCTACGAGGCTGGGCGAGAGGTCGCGACCTTTTTGCGTCAGTAGATACTCATGCCGTATTGGTCGCTCCTGGTATGGAACTTTTTCGATGATGTCAGCTTGAACGAGTTTATTGAGGCGCGAAGCGAGAAGATTCTTTGCGATGCCTAGATCTGTTTCCAGTTGACTGAAGCGCCTTGCGCCACGAAACAGGTTTCTGAGGATCAGCAGTATCCACCGATCGCCAATGACATCAAGAGTTTGCTGGATCGAACAACTGCTGGGCTTTGCCGGAATCCTGGTCACAGCGGAGACAATAGGGGACTCGGTTTAAATTTGCAACCCACTTCCGCCTACATCAAGGAATCCGCCTTGCTGGTCAGACTTGCTATCAACTCATCGAAGCTCTTAACGAAAGAAGCCACGCCTTCCTCTTCAAGGACTTGCGCTACATCTTCCAAGTCGATACCGATCTCAACAAGGGAATCTAATATTGCTTTAGCAGACGCCGGATCTGCGTCTACCGTTCGCTTGACGGACCCACCCTCAATAAAAGCCTCAATCGTATTATCAGGCATTGTGTTCACGGTATTTGGTCCGATTAGCTCGTCGACATAAAGGGTGTCCGGGTAGAGAGGGTTTTTGGTACTGGTTGAAGCCCAAAGCGGACGCTGCACTTGTGCGCCCTTTTCCGCCAGCGCTTCCCAGCGAGGCCCGGAAAAAGTTGTTAGAAAATGTTGGTACGCGACCTGTGCTTGGGCCACAGCTGCTTTTCCGCGAAGTTGCAGGGCCTCTTCACTGCCCAACTGTTCTAAACGCCTGTCAACTTCAGTGTCGGTACGTGAAATGAAAAATGACGCGACGCTAGCGATATTGGACAAATCGCTATGTCCTGCAGCGACAGCATCTTCTAATCCCGCTAGGTATGACTCCATTACTTCGAGATACCGGCTCACCGAGAAGATTAACGTCACATTAATTGACCTACCTTCGCCGATCATGGTGCGGATGGATGGCAACCCTTCAGTAGTGCCCGGTATTTTCACCATCAAATTTGGTGCGTTGATGAGCTCGTGGAGTGAACGGGCATCAGTAGTGGTTCGAGCCGTAGCCATCGATACCGTTAGACGCCTGATAAACCGGATACAAAGCCTTGAGAGCGCCCCGTATATCGCTAGTGACTAAATCCCAGTACGCCTGTTTGACTGCTATGCCATCTTTAATTAATTCTCGAAACTGAGGGTCGTAGTCCTCGCTGCCTTCTATTGCTTTTTGAAATATGGCGGGGTTGGAGGTCAGGCCGCGAATTCCAGAACTAACCCACGTATCGAGCTCACCTGATGTGATCCATCCTCGACGCAAGTTATCCAACCAAGGGCTCTGTTGACCTTGGTGATGAAGATCCTGAAGTCGCTGAGTTTTTTCAACTGATTGAGTCATTAAGGTCTCCGAGAGTTATTTATGAAAGCAAGGAACGGGCAGCTGCCTCGACATTAGAAGCTGTGATACCGAACTTCTCCATGACGAGGTCGCCGGGTGCACTGGCGCCGAATTCATCAATGGTGACTGTTGTATCCGCCCAACGATCCCAACCCAAGGAAACGCCGGCCTCCACTCCAACAACTGGAACACCAGGAGGCAGCACCGTCCGCTGATATTCTTCGCCTTGCGCATGGAAGAGTTCCCATGAGGGCATTGAGACAACACGTGACGCTACCCCGTCTTCGGCGAGCGCCCCAGCGGCTTCGACACATAGCTGAACTTCAGATCCAGTGCCGGCAAGAATTACTACTGGATCGGGCGGGTCTATCAAGATGTATGCACCACGCTCAACCTGGTTTGCTTTCACCGTCCCCTCTAGGACCGGAACATTCTGACGAGTCAAGATTAGCGCTGTAGGGCCTGTCCGATTAAGAGCAACCTCCCAAGCTTGGCTGACTTCATTTCCGTCGGCCGGACGGATTACCGTAAGATCCGGGATAGCACGCAAAGAAGCTACTTGTTCAACCGGTTGATGTGTCGGGCCGTCTTCACCAACACCGATCGAGTCATGGCTCCAGACGAAAATTACTTTGGCCGAACTTAATGCAGCCATACGAACTGACGGCCTCATATAGTCAGCAAACACTAGAAAAGTGCCGACTACTGGGATTATTCCGCCGTGCAAAGCCATGCCGTTAGCGATGCTCCCCATGCCATGTTCTCTTACGCCGTAATAGAGCTTCCGCCCGTCTGGGCAGTCGGCGGTCATTGGCTCACTTGCAATGTTGGTGCCAGTATTTCCGGTCAGGTCAGCAGACCCCGAAACCAAAGACGGGACTGCATCAGCGATGGCGTCAAGGACTTGGCTGTTGGCGTTGCGAGTCGCCAAGGACGTACCGGCTTCGTAGATGGGAAGTTCATCCGACCAATTGGCTATCGGCGAACCTGTTAATAGCGTGTCAATCCAAGTCCTGCTGAGGTCACTCGAAGCCACTTGATCAGACCACTTCTCGCGTGCAGTGGCACCGCGGGTTCCGGCAGCACGGTACGCGGCAAGCACATCTTCATCGACGTTAAAGGTTGCATCGGGATCCATTCCCATCGCACTCTTTGCACCCAGGATTTCGATGTCGTCTGTGATAGCGCCGTGAGCAGCGGGAGTATCGACGGCGTTCGGAGCCGGGAAACCAATATGGCTTTGGAGAATCAGCAACGTAGGTTTATCGGTCTCATTGGCGGCCCCTAGAAGTGCCTCCTCCAGAAGTTCTGTATCTTCGGAAGCTTCACCGAGGTTGCGTACATTCCAGCCATAGGCTTCGAAGCGCTTTTCGGCATTATCCGACATTGCTAAATCGGTGGTTCCATCGATAGTGATCCTATTGTCGTCATAAATTACGACCAAATTCCCGAGCTTCTGGTGCCCTGCCAGGCTGGCGGCCTCGTGACTGACCCCCTCCATTAAGTCTCCGTCGCCACAGATTGTCCATATCTTGTGGTCGACAACGTCCGAACCCAGGCGCTCTTTCAGGTGTCTTTCTGCCAACCCCATGCCAACAGCGTTTGCGATGCCTTGACCGAGAGGCCCTGTGGTTACTTCTACCCCGGGTGTCGCTCCGACCTCCGGGTGTCCGGGTGTGCGTGATCCCATCTGTCGAAAGTCTTTAATGTCATCGAGCTCAAGCCCAAAGCCCGTGAGGTAGAGCATCGAGTACAACAGCATCGATGCGTGGCCTGCAGAAAGTATGAACCTGTCCCGATCTGGCCAAGAGGGGACACTGGAGTCGTATTTCATTACCTTGGTAAAAAGGACGTGGGCTAACGGGGCTAAGGCCATAGCGGTCCCTGTGTGGCCACTATTAGCCTTCTTAACCGCGTCAAGGGCAAGAGCGCGAATTGTGTTGATCTGCCGAATCTCAAGGTCGCTGGTCACGGTACCTCCTGTTTCGTGATCCTAGTCCGCTGCTTGGCCGAGACTGGGGAGCCTCAGTCATGGAAAATTGCTGCAGATGCGGTATAGCCGTGTAGGAATGACTGCGTCGAAACGGGACCAATCTCGCCAGCACAGAACATTCCGGCAACCACCTCTCCAGGTATGCAGGAAGCAATTCTGGACGCATCGTGATTTGGCGATTCAAAAAGGTTTGTTCCGCGACCATTGCACGTGAATAAGAGAGCACCGTCACCGTCAGCTAGTTGAGAAACCTTATGAACTAAGTCATCTGAAGCAGTGCGAGCATCTCGTACTTGAAATTGAATGGTGCTACCTACCGGCGCTGCATCACCAATGGCGACTAAACCTTTGTCTGAGTCGGCACCAATTACCGCGCGAATCAGAAAATCGCCAGAGGTGAAGTCTGTCTGATGCTCATCAATGACTCGACCGACATGAAGTCCGTGGCTGGCTTGGAGTCTCTCGTCTTCGTCCATTGATGCAAAGATGCTTTCGAGTCGCTGAAGGGCAGGTTGGCCGCCCAACTCATGGACAAGGTTTCCCTCTGATTTAGTGACGATTAGGGGAGTTCCTATGGGTCGGCAACCTTGGGAGACGAGAGGCTCGATTTGGACCTCCCCTCCTATGAGGAGAGCCACAGCGCCGTCCCCGTAAATCTCACCGTTAAGAAACAAAGATCCGGTTGGATGAGTTTGGGCGGAAGAAATGAGCCCTCCAATGAGCTTCATGTTTGGATAAGTTGACTGAAATCGGTCGATGGCCGCCTCGGCGGGGAACGAAAAGGGATCGGCAAGGAGAAGCATCGTGTGGGCATCTGCTCCCGCAGGACTAACAGAGGCGACTTTAGAAAAGTCCAAGGAGTCTGAAATCCGAATAGGACTCACTTTGCCGTCTAAGTTTCCGGCGAAGAGAGTCAAGGCGCTCTGATTTTCGACTTCTTGCCCGCCACAAATGACAGCGTCTGCCGTGCAGCCCATTAGGGCGGTAGGAGTGAGGAGCTTGTTCACCGCTTCTTGGATTTTGGTGATTTGCTTCTTGAAATATCCCGACATGAACACAATCGCAAAATCAGGTGAGGAACCGAGTTTGTCCAGAACCTGCCCGATGGTCTCAGCTGCAGCGACACCCAGGTCCTCATGGGTGGACATGCTTGAGGCGTATGGCATTTAGAGCGCTCTATGGTGCGCTGATGCTCAGCGGCACCTTCGTGACTGGACCGTTGTCTATCCGGCAATGGGCTTCGATTGTCCCAGGTTCCGAAATTTCTAAGGTGGCCTGAACTAAGTTGTAACCGAACTTTCCAGGATCCACAGTGACTGGTTGGACGTTGCGAACATCCATTGGCGTCCCGTCTGCTTCGAAGGTTACCTCAAGAGCCGCCAATCCTTGATGGTCGCTAGGGCATCTGAGTAAGACCATGAGGTGGGGTTGAATCTTTATAGGAAAGGCTTCTGGGGCAGTGAGTGAAAAATGAACTCCAGTGAAGTCCAGCCTCGCCGACCCACCCTCCGCTTGTCGCATTTCAAAATGTTCGAGAAATAGTGCCGTAATGATCTCCACAGAACGAAAGTATGTGGTGTGGCAGCCTTGATCTCAAGTCTCTTTCTCGATTAGTGACGACATTTCGTCTCTTTCTGATAGGAATTTTGGTGTTTGAGCCTAGAAAGTCCCGACACTAATGACATCTGATTCGCAGGCAGTTCAGAAAGTCCCGATGTTTCCCTTAGGGGTGGTGTTGCTTCCCGGAAGCATTCTGCCGCTACACATTTTTGAAGATCGTTACAAACAATTAAGCCAGCACTGCATCGAGAGCCAATCTCAATTTGGCGTCGTTCTCATAGAACGAGGACAGGAAGTTGGGGGCGGTGACGAGCGTGCCTCAGTTGGCTGTTTGGCCGAAATTATCCAGTCTGATTTGATGCCGGATGGACGATCAAATTTGCTCGTGTTGGGGACGTCGAAAATCGGTGTTCAAGAATGGCATCTAGACGCGCCATATCCCATTGCTTCAGTGGTGGAGGTCCACGAAGCCTCTAATGACACATCAATTTTGCGGGCGAGAAAGGTGTTGCGACAGTTCAGCAACTTCGTTCAGAAGGCGAAACTAAGTGGTTACGAGTTACCCGAAATTGACGAAGATGCCATGGCCATAGGCCTCGAGGCGACAGAGCTCAGCTACCGCATAGCCGACCTGCTACCGGCTGGGCCGTTTGACCGGCAAAGGATGTTGGCGGCTTTGGGAAGCGAAGAGCGATTGACCGTAATTGAGGACCACTTAGAAGGACTAGAGGAAATTCTTGACAGTCGCGGATGAGAAGGCATGAGTGATGGTGGCGCGAGGCTACAAGTCTGGCATGCTGAACCCTAAGAACCCCAACCTGGCAGGCGCTATGGCGAGTAGCAATGGAGGACTAAAAGCAGACTTCGATGACCTAGTGTCTACCTTGCGCGCCTATGTGAAGCAGGAGACTCTGGGCCCAATTCGTGGTCTGGGTCGGTACTTGGGCTTCGGCCTAGCAGGTACCGCCTGTTTTGCCGTCGCAGAGGTCTTTTTGGTTCTTGGCGTAGTGCGAGTACTGCAAAGCACGAATTCAGTCTTTCAAGGTAACTTGGGTTTTGTCCCCTATCTCGCCGGGTTTGCTACTTGCGTGGCTTTCATTTCTCTGACGATATTTGTCCTTAAACGTGATCAAAAGAGGCACGCAAATGAGTGATCGAGCTGATGATGCTGATTCACGGGTGACTGTAAGTGACCTGGAAGAAAGTTTCAGCCGCTTAACTGGTGAGTCAGATGAGGGTCCGGTTCCTATGCAGAGGCCTGCAATCGTCGTTGGGGCTGTAGTGGTCTCCGGCCTCTTGGTGTTGGCGTTCCTATTGGGTCGCCGACTAGGCCATAAACGATCCACATTTGTGGAGATCGTCAGGGTCTGATGGCACTAAATCTCGAATTTGGTGAGTTGCGCTTGAGTCGATTCATCAAGTCCTGTTGGCGACGCGGGCGAAACGGAAGTGGCGCTTGGATGGCGTTAGCCTTGGTCGCTACGACGATGCGGGTTCTGCGCTACGTAAGCCGGAGAAAACCTCGCATCGTACATAAGCGACAATTACTGCCCGGTCAGTCGGTGAGAATTGATCACTTACAAAGAAAGCAAAGTGGTACTCGGTGAGCGCCGATCATCAACCGGAGTTCGCGTCTGAGGAACGTATCGTCCTTATAGATAGCAAACAGCGTCGCTACTTAGTGACACTGGAAGTTGGTGGCGAGTTCCATTCGCATGCCGGCGTTATTTCTCATGATCAAATAATTGGCAGCCTGGAAGGAAGTCAATACCGGACTGCTTCGAATGCTCGGTTTCTGGGACTTCGTCCGACACTTAACGATCATGTATTGAAGATGCCGCGAGGAGCTCAAGTCATATACCCCAAGGATTTGGGTCCGATTCTCGTCCTGGCTGACATCGCTCCAAATCAGCAGGTTTTCGAATCAGGCGTTGGTTCGGGAGCCCTGTCTACGGCGTTACTTAGGACTGGTGCTCGCGTTACCGGCTATGAAATACGAGAGGATTTCGCTCAGAATGCCAAATCCAATGTCGAAGAATTCCTGGGTTCAGAAGCCTTAGAGCGTTACAACGTCAAGATGCGCGATGCCTACGAGCCGCACGATGATGAAGGTTTCGACCGCGCAGTACTGGACCTCCCGGAGCCTTGGCAAGTGGTGCCGCATTTGGAATCGTCGTTACGGCGTGGCGGAATCCTGGTTGCCTACAATCCTTCAGTGATACAAGTTCAGAACCTTCGACGGCGTCTATCCGATGGACCGTGGGCCATGATCGAGACGGTCGAAGTTCTGAATAGAACTTGGCATGTGGAAGGTAATTCTGTTCGTCCGGACCACCGGATGGTGGCCCATACGGGTTTCTTGACTCATGCTCGGTTGATTGAGTCATAAGTGAGCCGCCGTGATATTTGATGCAGTGGTCTTCTGCCTATTGCTCCTAGCTGTAGTGGTGGGATGGCGAGGTGGCTTCGTAGGAAGGCTTGGAGCTTGGGTTGGCTTTGCCGTTGGTGGACTAGCAACCGCACGGTGGGTCCGACAGGGAATTGAGGCCGTCAACTTAGAAGGTGAGCATCAACGCCTTGCCGCTGCAGCCACTGCAGTCTTGTTGGGCGCAATCGCTGGCCATGCCATCGGATGGCGAGTGGCGCGCGGGCTGCGGGGTTTGGTGCCCCGCCCCTTTAGATGGGTCGATTCGTTGGTGGGGGTCGTCGTCGCGACAATCTCGGTTGGTCTTTTGGTGTGGATCCTGCTTCCGCCTTTGGCAGCCGCCAACGGTTGGCCGAAAGAACAAGCTGAGAACTCGCGAGCGGTAGAGCTTGTGGAGAAATATTCTCCCGTCACCCCGACGGTGACCGGTCTTTTGGGTCAACTCTTGAGCGAGTGGCCAAATATTCCGGGCTTTGAGTCAAGCTCTGGTTCGCTAGAGGTAGGAGAGCCACCAACTGAGATCTCAGTTGCGGGTGAGGTTCTGGAAGTCGCGGCTGCTTCGGTCGCTCGGGTTATGGCTGTCGCCTGCAGCCAGCGGCAGGACGGCACAGCTTTTGTCGTGTCGCCAAGTCTGCTCTTGACGAACGCCCACGTAGTGGCGGGAGCGAAGGTTGCAGAAGTTGCTCTGCCGGGTGCGAGTTTGGAAACAGCGACAGTCACTGCCTATGACCCGGAACGGGATCTAGCCCTACTTCGGGTTCAAACATCTTTACCGCCGCTATCTCTGCAGACACCGCTAGCGGGACAACTAGCGGCAGTGGTAGGACACCCTCTCGGAGGCCCGCTACGCACGGCTCCCATACGGCTGGTTGAGCGTGTCATCGCTAACGGTAGGGACCTGTACGACTCAGTGGACACTCAGCGCAAAGTATGGTTCGCGGCAGCGAAACTTCAATCCGGCGACAGCGGAGCCCCCGTCATCGATACCAACGGTGACGTCCTAGGAATAGTATTTGCGGTCGCTCCACCTGCAGCATCCGACTACGAGCGCGCAACTTACGTTTTAGATAAATCGGAGATAGCAGCCTTTATGGCGGAAGTAGCAGCGTTTGAGGATCGGAGCGTTGTCAACACTGGCAAGTGTCTAAAGTGAAGCAGTCACCTTCCGTGCCACAGCGCCATTAGGCCTCGATGTAAATACACTCTCCAGGGCACTCTTCGGCTGACTCGATAACCGCATCCAACTGGCTATCGGGAAAATTAGCGAGCCCTTCTGCGCCGCCGGCCAACGTTGTGCCTTCCTCAACTACATACGCCAATCCATCATCGAGAAGAGTAAATACATCGGGTGCGATTTCTTCGCAGAGCCCATCACCAGTGCATAGGTCCTGATCAATCCAAACCTTCATGTAAGTGCCTTTCTCCTTCGTGCAAGAAAACGTTAACCGCTCTAGTGCCAAGCCCCGCTTCCGACGGAACAGGCTCAAATCAATTTACCCTGTTCTATGGGCGCTGCCACGTCTTTTCTCGAGGTCATCTAAAAGGATTCCGAGGGTTGAGCCACTTCAGCGGCAGTTTCGTGTAGCTTCCCGTCCAGACACCTCCGGCGCATGGGGACCGCTATGTCAAATCAAGATAATTCGAGTGATTCAGAAAACACTGCGGGGGCGATCCCCGCGCTTCGAAGCCAGGTACGCGCCCTTGAGTCCGAGGTGGGCCTTTTACGTCGAAAGCTCGTTGACACTCCGAAACGAGTGTCCACGCTCGAAGAGCGTCTTCTCGAGACAAAGACTCAGCTTGCGCAAGCGGTTTCTCAAAACGAAAAACTTACGTTTACTTTGCGCGAGGCCCGGGAGCACATAGCAACGCTTCGAGAAGAGGTTGAGAAACTCACTAAACCCCCGTCGGCTTATGGAACTTTTATTGGGACCAATGAGGATGGAACCGTCGACGTTCATGCAAACGGCCGAAAAGTGCGGGTTAGCGTGCACCCAGACCTGAGCTCGGACGATCTGCAGGCAGGGGCCGAAGTAGTTCTAAATGAATCACTAAACGTGGTCATGGCTCGCGACCCGGGGTCCTCGGGCGAGGTGGTTATCCTCAAAGAAGTTCTCGCTGATGGACAACGAGCGCTGGTCACCGGTCGCGCCGATGAAGAAAGAATTGTCGACCTCGGCAATGACTTAAAAGACCAAACGATGCGTTCAGGGGACAGCCTTCTACTCGACGTGCGGGCGAACTTGGTTCTTGAACGTTTACCCCGGCCAGAAGTCGATGATCTACTTCTGGAAGAAGTCCCGGATGTGACCTATGACGCCATTGGTGGCTTAGATGGTCAGATTGAACAGATTACGGATGCCGTTGAGCTGCCCTATCTACACCAGCATCTTTTTCGTGAATATGACCTCCCTGCGCCTAAGGGAATTTTGTTGTACGGCCCTCCTGGTTGCGGTAAAACGCTCATAGCCAAGGCAGTTGCAAACTCTCTCGCTAAGAAGGTGGCAGAAGCGTCCGGAGATAACAAAGCTCAGAGCTTCTTCATTAACATCAAAGGCCCGGAGCTCCTCAATAAATACGTTGGTGAGACAGAGAGACAAATTCGCCAAATCTTCCAACGAGCCCGGGAAAAGGCAAGTGAAGGCTGGCCCGTCATCGTATTTTTCGATGAGATGGAATCGCTTTTCCGAACTCGTGGAAGTGGTATCAGCTCGGACATGGAATCTACGGTTGTGCCCCAACTATTGGCAGAAATTGATGGCGTGGAAGGCTTAAGGAATGTCATCGTGATCGGGGCTTCCAACAGAGAAGACCTCATAGACCCAGCGATCCTGCGGCCCGGTCGATTAGACGTCAAGATCAAGATCCACAGACCAGATGAAAGCGCAGCGTCAGCTATCTTCACGACTTACTTGACGACCGATGTGCCACTTGACCCAATTGAAATAGACGAACTTGGGGGAGGTGAGCCCGACAAGGCGATACGGGTCATGATTGAACGCACGGTGGAAGAGATGTATCGGCCTGAGGATCACAATCGCTTTTTGGAAGTCACATACCAAAATGGTGACAAAGAGGTGATGTACTTTAAAGATTTTGCCTCAGGAGCGATGATCGAAAATATCGTGCGCCGGTCCAAGAAGACTGCGATTAAACGGTCGATAGCGACCGGTAGCTATGGAATCCGCTTGGATGATTTACTTGGCTCAATTCGCCAGGAATATAAAGAGCATGAAGACCTTCCCAACACAACTAATCCGGATGACTGGGCAAAGATTTCTGGCAAAAAGGGTGAGCGGATTATTTTCATTCGGACGCTGCTGAGTAGCGATGATGAATTCACTGGCGAAGGCGGAAGAGCTATCGAGCGCGTTCAAACCGGTCAATATCTCTAAAGGCCATCCGCGACGCTAAGGTCGGGGTGTGGCCGTACATAAGGTTCTGGGAATAGAAACCGAGTTTGGGATCCTTCACCGCAATGAGGGGGATTCAAACCCGGTAGCAGCGTCATCAATGATTATTAACGCCTATGTGAACGGATTCTTGGAGCGTCGCGTTGGCTGGGACTTCGAGGACGAGCATCCTGGCCTTGATGCCAGAGGTTTTAACGAATTCGATGCTCTCGCGCCGGAGATAGAAACCCATCTAGTTAATGCCGTATTGACCAACGGCGCCCGATACTACGTAGATCATGCGCACCCCGAACTCGCTACTCCTGAATGCACGGACGCGCTTCAATGCACGACTTACGATCGCGCAGCCGAAGAAATCCTCATCAGATCAATGGATAAGGCCAACGAACTTCTACCAGACGGAGAAGAACTGGTCATCCACAAAAACAACAGTGACGGTAAGGGAAATAGTTACGGATGTCACGAAAACTATCTTGTTGACCGATCTGTACCGTTTGGGCGCATTGTTCAAGAAATAATGCCTTTTTTCGTTTCTAGACAGATTTTTTGCGGAGCAGGAAAAGTTGGCTCCGAAGCGCCGGGACTGACGCACTCGGATGTTCCTTTTCAAATAACGCAACGAGCCGATTTCTTTGAAGAGGAAGTGGGGCTTGAAACGACTTTGAAACGGCCAATAGTCAACACTCGCGATGAGCCTCACGCAGATAGCAAGAAGTACCGAAGGCTTCACGTAATAGTTGGCGATGCAAATATGAGTGAAGTGCAGACCTATCTGAAGCTAGGGGTCACGGCAATAGTTTTAGCCATGATTGATGACAACATGGCTCCCAAGGACTGCGCTTTTGAAGCTTCCGTTCAGACCTTGCGGAAGATTAGCTACGACATCGACCTATCGATGGTCCATCGTCTGGCGACTGGCGAAAGCGTGTCAGCGATAGATGTCCAGTGGGCGTATTACGCTGCCGCTGAGAAATGGGCCGATCGAAACGGTTTTGAAGTAATCGGCGGTCAGGATATCGGCCTCGATCTGATGAAACGATGGCACGACGTACTAGAAGCTTTGGAGAACGATCCAGACTCGCTTGCAGACTCTATTGACTGGATTGCCAAGCGAAGGCTCTATGAGGGTTACCGCGAACGACATAACCTCAAGTGGTCGGACCCGAAACTCGCCGCTCTAGATCTCCAATACCACGATTTAAGGCCTGATAAAGGTCTAGCCCGACGAATCGGCCTCAAGAGAATTACTGATGATTCGGAAGTGGAGACGGCGATAGGGAACCCTCCGCCATCGACTCGCGCATATTTCCGCGGTCGTTGTCTCGAGCGATATCCTGACGCAATCGTCGCTGCGAATTGGGATTCGATGGTTTTTGATATCGGTACTGACCCTCTACGTCGAGTCCCAATGCTTGAGCCATTGAGGGGAACTGCTGCGCACGTCGGTAACTTGTTGGACGAATGCACGACCGCAGCAGAGCTGTTACGGCGCTTAGGAACTTGAGAAACCAATAGAATTGCCCCAATAGGAGATTTTTGATGGCTGAACGAGAACAACGACGTCGATCCACATCACGAACGGACGATGCTGAGATAGAGGAAACACCAAGTGCTCAAGCGGGAGAGGAATTGAAAGCCGAACTCGACGATCTGCTTGACGAAATTGACGGCGTTCTTGAGACCAATGCGGAAGAGTTCGTCAAAAATTACGTACAAAAGGGCGGCGAGTGACTTCTATGCCATTCCATCTTCTCGGAGATGACCCCGGGACGGACTTTGTGAACCTGTTGCGCCAAAACGGCCTTGACCCGTTCCCACCTGCACTGCCGGGGACCATCGACGCAGGTCACGCCACGACTGTGCTAGCACTCCGTTTTTCGGGTGGAGTTGTAGTAGCCGGAGATCGGCGAGCTACATCTGGTCACCTAATCAGCCATCGAGACATGCAAAAAGTATTTGCCGCTGATGAATATTCAGCGGTAGCGATTGCTGGTGCAGCGGGACCTGCCATCCAGATGGTGCGCGTATTTCAACTCCAACTCGAGTACTACGAAAAGATCGAAGGCAAGCCACTTACCTTGGAAGGTAAGGCCAATCAGCTGGCAGAAATGCTACGAGGACACTTGCCACAAGCAATGCAGGGTCTCGCAGTCGTACCAATTTTCGCCGGCTTCGACCCAGCTCATGAAGCTGGTCGCCTATTTCAGTTTGACGTGACGGGTGGCCGCTACGAGGAACAAGATTTCGCCACAAGTGGATCCGGAAGCCTCCACGCAGGCACCGTTGTCAAGCTCGGTTATAGCCGAGATCTCTCAGAGAGCGAAGCGCTATTTCTTGCGGTGAAGGCACTCTGGCACGCAGCTGACGAGGACAGTGCCACAGGCGGGCCAGATCCCATCCGCGGAATCTACCCGGTCCTTGCCGTCATAGATGGCGAAGGCTTTCGCCAGTTAAGCGACGAAGAGTCGGGTGCAGTCTTCGCCGACTTCAGACACGAACTAACAGAAGGGTAGGAGCAGCTATGGCGATGCCTGGCATGTACGTCAGCCCGGAGCAGTTAATGCAAGATCGAGCAGACTATGCTCGAAAAGGGATTTCGCGCGGACGAAGTCTGGCAGCGGTTGAGTATCGCGGAGGTATCGCTCTCGTTGCTGAAAACGCCAGCTCAACTCTGCGCAAAGTCTCCGAAATATATGATCGGATTGCATTCGGCGGCGTTGGTCGATACAACGAGTTCGATCAGTTGCGTATTGCCGGTGTTCGTCATGCTGAACTCAAGGGCTATCAATACAGCCGTGAAGATGTTGACGCTCGTAGCTTGGCAAACCAATACGCTCAGATGCTGGGTCAGATCTTTACCCACGAGATGAAGCCAATGGAAGTGGAAATCGTCGTGGCTGAAATCGACTCGTCGGGAACCCCTGAACTTTACCGAATCCAATATGACGGGACTGTGGTGGACGAGCAACATTGGTGCTGCATTGGAGGCGATGCCGACGCAGTACTAGGGCGACTCAATGACGGTTGGTCTGCAGATCTCGATCGCGACGACGCAGTGCGGTTGGCCGTGAGCGCCTTAGCAGGACCCGAAAGATCCCTTGCCGCTGAAGACCTTGAGGTTGCTGTCCTGTCGCCTGGCAGCGGGCGGAGGTGCTTTAAGAGGCTTGAAGACAACGAAACTGAAACCCTTCTTGCCTAGGAAAAATTGGAAGCCAGTAGTTTCCTGATCCTGCGAGTTGACCTGTACCGGAAAAAGTAACGATACGGTGTTCCCGTGCAACGACGGATAATGGGGCTTGAAAATGAATACGGCGTCACCTGCACTATCCGTGGGCAACGCCGACTCAGTCCCGACGAAGTCGCGAGGTACCTTTTTCGAAGAGTTGTTTCTTGGGGCCGGTCAAGCAATGTGTTCCTCGCGAATGGCGCTCGACTTTACTTAGACGTTGGCTCACATCCCGAATATGCGACTCCGGAATGCGACTCCATATATGAGGTTATTTGTCACGACCGTGCGGGTGAACGAATACTGGAGCGCCTAGTTGATAATGCAGAGGAACGGCTCACAGAAGAAGGCATTACGGGAAGCACTATCTATTTGTTCAAAAACAACACAGATAGTGCCGGGAATAGCTACGGCTGCCACGAAAATTATTTGACAAGTCGGCGAGATGACTTTTCTAACTATGCGGAAGTTCTGATTCCGTTTCTCGTGACACGACAGATTTATACGGGAGCCGGCAAAGTCCTGCAGAGCGCACGGGGCGCGATGTACAGCATTGCCCAGCGGGCAGAACACATCTGGGAGGGGGTTTCGAGCGCTACGACGCGCAGTCGACCAATTATTAATACTCGAGATGAACCTCACGCTGATGCTGAACGCTTCAGGCGGCTCCACGTCATCGTCGGCGATTCGAACATGAGCGAGTACACCTCGTTTTTGAAGGTTGGGTCCACAGCCTTGTTGCTAAGAATGATGGAGGACCCAAGTGTCGTGCTGCGTGACCTCACACTCGAAAACCCAATACGAGCTATTCGAGAAATAAGTCACGACATCACTTGCCGGCGCCGGGTCCGCTTAGCGAATGGTCGAGAGTTGAGTGCGTTTGAGATCCAGTCGGAATACCTTGAACGGGCCCAGCGTTTCGCTGAGCACAATGACTTGAACGAAGAGGAGAAACAGGCTTTAGCAATGTGGGAACATTGCATGAGTGCTATCGAACAAGACCCACTCACGTTGGACCGAGAGGTCGACTGGGTAATCAAATATCACCTCTTGGAACGCTACAAAGCCAAACATCAACTCGAACTTGGTGACCCGCGGGCTGCTTTGCTGGACTTGCAATACCATGATGTCAACCAGAACAGGGGAGTCTTCTACCTGATGCAGAGCAATGGTCTCGTGGAGCGTATTCTCGATGATAATGACATAGAGATAGCGATCGAGCAACCTCCGCAAACGACGAGAGCCAAGCTGCGTGGGGATTTTGTTCGCCAAGCGAAGGAAAAGAAACGTGACTATACGGTCGACTGGGTCCATTTGAAGCTAAACGACCAAGCACAGAGGACCGTTTTGTGTAAGGACCCGTTCTTGGCTCAAGATGATCGGGTTGAAGCCCTAATTGACTCGTTGTAAGGCTCAAACGTGCCTCGATTTCATTCAGCAAAAGTAAGCCGCACACTTGAGCAGCGAGATGGCTTACAAAAAGTTGTCTTAGAAGATGGTTCCAATGCTTATGCCCTAACAGATGTTGTAGGCCTCATCGATAGAGGTGACGTGGTAGTCGTAAACACAACGGCCGTAGACCTTGACTTGGGTACCGGTGGCTGGCATGTCGTCCATTGGATCGAAAGCGGCGGGAACGAGTTGGGACAACTTAAGGGCAATGTGCTCAAGGCCCGCTATTTGTCTGAGCAACTGGAGGTAGACCCATATATCTCCGATCGTGAAAGCCTGCAGGGAGCACGCGTTCTGCTCTGCCTGTTACACAGCCATGTCGGCGCGATAGCTATATCCACTAGTGCGACGCCGCTTGGTTATTTGATGACAGACCAAGCCGCGTTGCCGTTGGCTTTGAGCGATCTCGTACGACAATTAATGGAGGCTGATCTCATCGCAGTGACGGCCACCGCTGGGCAGGCCTTCGGAGGCCAGCTTGAGACAATCAACGTAGCTTCTGGCGTGGCTGCCTTATTAGATAACAACTGCCGACACATCCTTGTTGGAGCAGGACCCGGACATGTTGGAACTGGTTCTCCCTTGGGGTTTTCGGGACTTGAACTAGCTGGACACGCATCGGCTCTTAGTGCTCTGGGAGCAGACGTAGCTTTGTGTGTCAGGGCATCAGACGTAGATGCCAGAGAGCGCCATCAAGGCATTAGTCACCACATAGAGACAATCCTCAAGGCAACGCCATGCCAAATAGAGGTACCGGTCCCATTGGACTGTGATGCATCTTGGGTGAGCGCGTTGGGCCACAACCCGTGCTCGCTGGAACCCGCCGACGTAGGAGTTGCGGTGAACGAAACTGGGTTAAACGTGACGACCATGACGAGATCGCTAGTAGCCGATGGTTTGGCATGTTCTTACCTTGGCGCAGCTGCCGCTTGGCTTGCGAGGCCTAGCTAATGGGTCGCCTGCGAGATGGTTTGAATCGAGGGACGAAGTCGAGACCCATAAGTTGGAAACCGTTTCGAGAGTGGATCACTGTGGTTGTGGTTGCTTTGGTGGTCGCCTTCGGTATCCGGGCGGCCCTAGTTCAAACTTATTTCATCCCCTCGGAATCGATGACCCCGACATTGGAAGTCGGCGACCGACTAATGGTTTATAAACTTGCTTACAGCCTCGGTGACGTTGACCGCGGTGATCTAGTTGTCTTCAATCGGCCACCAGCATTAATGGACACGGAAATCAAAGATTTCGTCAAGCGAGTAATAGGGCTAGCTGGTGAACGAGTGTCAGCGGAAAATGGGGTATTGCTCGTTAACGGTAAACCGTTAGAGGAGTCATATCTAAAAAAGGATGTTCGGACAGAAGACTTCTCTGAAATTTGGGTACCCGACAATCATATTTTCGTAATGGGTGACAATCGCCCAAGTAGTCGTGATAGTCGAAGCTTTGGCCCGATCCACGAAAACCGTCTAGTGGGCGAGGTTTTCGTGAGACTATGGCCCTTGAACACCTTCGGACGTCCGTAAACGTCAGTCAGCTTCGTTAAACCCTGCCTGAAGTCGATCGACATGGTCGCTATGCACTCCGTCAATCCCCATTCGTATTAAATCTCGGATAATGCGGACGTGTTGAGCATCCCAAGCGATGCAATACCGGTTGAATCGATGAAACAGAGTCGTCAAACCTCCGCTCCAGTCACTGTGGTGCAGGTTTACGGCATCGATACCTGCCGCCGCTAACTCGGCTGCACGTCGCTCTGGCCCATGTTTCATGTGTTTTAAGCGTGTGGAATTGACCAGGCGAGCATTGGTCTTACTCCTTGACTCGGCGAGCATTTCCCAGTTGGGGTGACATAACCACAATCGTGCTTCAGCTTCGTGTTTACGAGCGACAGAAATTACAGCGTCGAAGGCCTCATCATCTTTAATGTCTATGGACAGTTCGAAGTCTGTTCCGCAGGTTCTATATAGATCGTCAAGTGAGGGGATATGCGCCGGAAGAGCCGAGCGTATTTCATTAGAAAAAGGTCGGCGCAATAGACCCCTGCGCACGATTCCGTCATGATCTAAGACAGGGACGCCATCTTCAGTTATCCATGCATCAGTTTCGAGTCCGGTCGCACCAAGGCGGAGCGCCAGTTCAAAGGCATCGAGGGTATTTTCTAGAGCATGAGCCCGCGCTCCACGATGTGCGAACAAAATAGCGGGGTTACGAAGCGAGGGGAGACGTTGCTGCACCAAACCATCATTCTCTATCGGTGCGGTAGCACGCAAGAATGCATCTAACGTGTTGGAGTGAGTGCATTTTTCTTAGCCGGCGTCGCAAGCTTCGCTTTGTTGGGATTTGTCCTTTGGAGGCTTACGGAAAAGCTAAGAGCCGAAGCTCGAAGAGCCGTCGAAGCGGTCCAGAGGGCGGCCAGTGTTATGGGTGCAATTGAGGTAGAGGCGAGCCGAGCAGATCTCCACCTTTATCGGCTTAAACGACTGAGGGTTAGGCCGATTTCTATTAGGCGTTTCTTAAGTCGTCTCCTAGCGAGCCGCAGGACCTAGCCTCTTGGGTGTGAATCTCACCCCCAACGAGATACTGATCATTAGTCTGGTAGCCCTAATTGCGCTAGGCCCTAAGCAGCTTCCTGATGCTGTGCGCAGAGTTGCAAAGGGCATCGCCGAATTGCGACGCCATACCTCAGAGTTGCGGAACCAGGTGTCCTCAGTGGTCGATAAATCTGTCGAAGATTCTCATGACGTCGAGTTGCAGCGCCAGGTTCAAGAAAGTGAAGACCTGAAGTCGCGTAAAGATAAAACCAGCGAGTCGGAATGAGGTTTAGGAAACGGCGCGCCGCTGCCACAGTTACCTTTTGGGATCATGTCGCGGAGCTCCGGGTGCGTCTGATAAGCAGTCTGCTAGCTATCGGGTTGGCAGCGGTAGTCGGCCTATTTTTGTACAATTGGTTACTAGACAGCGTCTTTTTGCCTCCCTACTGCAGGGTTCTTGTGAGTCAAGGCATTGACCGAGCGTGCACCTTGGTGATCACGGAACCCCTGGATGGTTTCAAGACTCGGATTCGGGTGTCGATCTATTTTGGTGTGGTTCTCTCGATGCCTCTTCTGCTCTGGAATCTATGGAGGTTTGTCACACCGGCCCTTGACCGCCGTGAGAAGCGCTATGCCATTCCATTTGTCCTAAGTGGTGTTCTCCTATTCATTTGCGGTGCAGTCGTCGCCTACGCCACCTTCGAACGAGCCCTTGAATTTCTTATTTCCTTTGGGGGAGACGCTGTTGACCCGCTGTTCTCGCCTGGTGCTTATCTCGGCCTGATTACATACATGATGATTGCCTTTGGAGTTGGCTTCGAATTTCCCATCTTGTTAGTGTTTTTGCAGATGGCAGGGGTAATCACTCCTGGTCAACTCAGTAGTTACCGGCGTTACTCAATTGTGGGAATTGTGGTGGTTGCCGCCTTAATCACTCCGTCCGGAGACCCTGTTTCCTTAGCTGCCCTGTCGGTGCCGATGTATATCTTCTTTGAACTTTCGATTCTCGTTGGCCTTATGCTGCAGCGCGCCAAACGTCGAAATACGGAATTGGACCGGTAATGCCTACTGAATCGAACGAAGGTAAATTAACTCTGCTTCGCGAGCGCGGGATAACACCTGATGAATATCAAATCCAAAGCTTTGCGGCTATCGATGCGGGTTCTTCGGTCCTTGTAGCTGCTCCTACCTCCTCTGGTAAGACGTTGGTCGCGGAGTATGCGATAGACCGGGCGCTCGAAAGAGGGGAAACGGTTGTCTATACAACCCCAATTAAGGCACTCTCTAACCAAAAATTTAAGGACTTGTCGAGATGGCTCGGCAAGGATCGAGTCGGACTCTTAACTGGAGACAACGCGATACGCCCAGAGGCTCATGTGGTTGTGATGACTACTGAGGTTTTAAGGAACATGATCTATGCGGACAGTCCTTCTTTGGTGAACCTTGGCTTAGTCGTCTTGGATGAGGTCCACTTCCTTCAAGATCCATATCGCGGCCCCGTCTGGGAAGAAGTGATCATGCAACTTCCCTCGGCAGCGCGGTTGGTTTGTCTGTCTGCGACTGTCAGTAACGCCCATGAAGTAGCTGGCTGGATCCAAGAAGTCCACGGTGACTGCGAAGCGGTTATCGAGACGACGAGACCGGTTGAGCTTCATGACCACTTTCTAGTCTTTGATAAGCGCCACCAAAGGTTGCAGGAATTCAGAACTCTTCGTTACGGCGAAAGCAACATCGAAGTCGAACGGTACTTGGGAAAGATGAGCGGTCAGAGATCCAGGGGTCCGCAGAAGCGAGGAGGTGCCGTTGGTCGCCCACGCAGGAGCGAGGTAATAACCCATCTCGACCAGAGCGACCGTCTCCCAGCTATCTTTTTCGTCTTCTCGCGCCAAGGGTGTGATGATGCTGTGCAGGGCTGTCTTGACTACAACGTTGACTTTCTTGACGGCCGCGAGAAATCGCGCGTGGAGTTAATCGTCGAGCAGCACGTGGATGAGATCTCCGAGAAGGATTTGCAGCTGCTCAACTTTGATAGCTGGCTAAACGGTTTGCGGTCTGGCGTAGCCGCACACCACGCCGGCATGGTTACGCCATTCAAAGAAGCAGTTGAGGACTGCTTTGCCGCCGGTCTCCTAAAGGTTGTATTTGCAACAGAGACCTTAGCTATGGGCGTTAATTTGCCGGCCAGGTCTGTTGTAGTCGAACAGCTAAGTAGGTTCCGAGGCGAAGGACACGTTGTCTTAACGCCAGGTGAGTACACACAACTAACCGGTCGGGCCGGACGCCGAGGGATCGACTCAACTGGACATGCTTATGCCCTTTGGAGTCCCTACGAATCTTTCTACCAGTTGGCTCAACTCGCAAAAAGTAACGACTTCATTTTGGAGTCAGCTTTTCGACCGACATACAACATGGCAGCGAATCTGATGGCGCGTGCTGAACGAGACGAAGCTATCAGTCTGCTTCAGCGATCTTTTGCTCAATACCGATCCAATGGCAGCGTGGTTCGACTCACAACAGATTTAGACAAGGCAAAAGCGTCCCGAAAGACTGCACAAGCTGAGGTCAAACGGTTGGGCGGTACTCCTAAGGAAACCCTGTTGAGCCAAACAAAATCCGCAGAGGAGGTATCGACATCGTTGGCACGACTCCGACCCGGTGCTTTGATATCTCGGCTTCATGGGGACGACAAGCAATATCTGTTGGTCCTAGGAACTACAAGTCGTCGGGGTGGAGAAAACCGAGTACGCGTTGTTACTCCCCGGGGCAAGGTAATGATGTTGACAGAAACCGATTTTGATGTGATCCCGGATGTCCTCTCCCACGTTGAGCTTCCTAAGCCATACGCACCAAACCGTCGCGAATACCAACGAACTTCTGCAAAACTTCTGAAGCAGGAGTTAGCAGAGCTTGGCCTGGTACTTGAGGTTCGGTACCCGGATCGTGATCTTCAGTCGGAGCGGATGAAAGCGGTGCGACGCGTCGACTCGGCTGATACAAAAATTGCCGCTTTGCGCGAGCAAATTTCGGCAGTTGAGGGGGGATTGGGTCGCTCCCTGAGAGCTATTGAAGAGATTATGGAAGTCTTCGGTTTGGCGGAATCCTGGATCTTGAGTGAAAGAGGCAAAGTACTGCAGAGCATCTTCCATGAAATGGACCTACTAGTTGCCTTGTGCGTCGACGGAGGGGTTTTCGAGGGAGTCAGTGCGGCAGAGTTAGCTGCTTTGATATCGGTGGTGACCTACGAACACAGAAGCAGACTCGACCCGCCTCCGCCTTGGTTTCCAAACCAGGCAACCAAGAAGAAGTCTGAGAAGATCATGGCCTACGGTCGCCATATTCGAGCTGAGGAAAACAAACGCGGCCTACCCGAAACAAGGACGCCGGACCCAACCATCTTTGGTCAAGTACACGGATGGGCCTCTGGGCACGAACTCAAGGACGTGCTGGAGGATGACACCTCAGCAGGAGACTTCGTGAGACATATCAGGCAGGTCATCGACTTACTTGGCCAACTCGCTGACTGCAGTCCCTCTCGAGATCTGAAAAAAACGGCGATAGAGGCCGGACGATTGTTAGACCGGGGGCTGGTATCGGCAGCAGCTCGAGTCCAAGACGGTGATTTGGACCCGGAAGCACTAAATGACGATTGAGCGCGGTCGAAACTGGGGGGGCCCGGCGTCACCGGGCTCCGTCGATGAGGTCGCATCGAGTAACGAAGAATTGAGGCGCCTCGTTGAGGATCAGTGGCAGGTTCGGGGCCATAGTCCAAGAATCGGACTGACCGGCGGAGATCTTTGGAAAGCGCTCGGTGAACCTTCCGGGGGCATTGAACGGATCAACAGTTCGAAAGCTCGGCAAGTACCGGTTGACGTCATCGAGTGCCGTCTAGACGGGCGACCCTGCCTGGCAGTAGCGCACGTGTTCTTGTTTAATAATTGGTGGCGAGGTCCAGTTGTAGCGATCATGAATTCCGAATGGCGCGGTGTTTGGCGGGTAGCGCCGAAAGCGCACCCTAATGATGGGATGCTCGATTTGGTCGAGGGCGACCTCCCTATTCGCCAGCGGATTCTCATTAGACGTCGTCTGTTGACAGGTGACCACCTGCCGAACTCAGCTTTAAAGGTAAATCGAATCAAGGAATTCACTCGTGAATTCAGGCGACCAGTTCGTGTAGTCATAGATGGCGCAGAACAAGAGCGATGTCGGCAAGTTTCACTTCGGGTGCAGCCGGACGCGTTGACAATTGTTTATTAGTGCTCAGCTACATGAGGGTGCGCGACTCGGTGCCCGGAGCGACCTACGATCAAGGGTGGATTGAATAATTAGTCCGTCCGTGCCCACTAGTTTGAGTTCCGCCTTGAACAATTACGCCATCGAACAATTCACGGATACCGAAGGAGACATTCTTCGTCGGTACTTCACGAACTTAGACGAGCCTGTTTTCGCGTTGGTTAATTTGCCTGAAGTCGTTAAGGGGGCCCTATTCGCTCGATATAGCAGAACCCATAAGAGCCTTCGGCGACTCTTCTTAGATGAGTTCGTGGAGGACCTTGATGTGTCGGGTGACCACTCCATAGATGCAACAGTTGGCTTGGCAAAAGCCGAGGAACTCTACCAAAGGGTCTTCGTTGAATACGGAGATGATTCTGTCGCCCAGTTAGGGGGAGTGCACCTCGCTTGCGAACAAGCATCTAACCTCCTAACCAAAGTTTTGGAGTGGGGCAGGCTCATGTCCTATCTGGAGCAGTCGACTCGCTATTTGAGTTACGACACACGGATCGATGGTCGATATCGCTATCACCGAGATCCGGATGTATTGGCCTCTCCTCTGGGTACGAAGTATGTGGGCGAACTCGACCGCATCTTCGACACCTACGCCGAGTTGGTTCCGAAGCTTCAAGAATTTTACAAAAACCAACATGCACAGGGAAGCGATATCGGAGACTTGGCGTACCGCCAAACTATACGAGCTAAGGCCTTTGATGCGGTGCGAGGTCTTCTCCCTGCAGCGAGTCTTTCTAATGTCGGGATATATGGCACAGGCCAGGCTTATGAGGCTCTTCTTTTGCGCATGAGAGCGCACTCCCTGCCTGAAGCGCGCTCTTATGCGGATTTAATGCTTACAGAACTACGAAAGGTAATACCGTCTTTCTTGCGTCGAGTTGACGTCGAAGATCGGGGCATCGCCTGGTCTAACTATTTGGAGTCCAATGCCACGGCAATGAAAGACTTCACCGAAAATCTTTTGGGCGAGACAGTGCCCGAACCGGCTGAAGAAGTCGCGCTCATCGACTGGGATCCGGATGGCGAGCGGAAGATGCTGGCGGCGATGATGTACCCCTATAGCCATTTGCCGGAGAGGCAATTGATTGATGTCGTTGATCGCTTGACATCAGAAGAACGGTTAGAGCTAGTGCGTCGCTATGTGGGTGAACGAAGCAATCGGCGCCACCGTCCTGGTAGAGCACTTGAGCGTCTTGATTATCGCTTTGACATCCTCGGTGATTACGGGGGCTTTCGAGATTTGCAGCGCCACCGCCTGCTCACCATCGAATGGCAGTCACTCAGTCCAGAACATGGGTATGAAGTTCCGGAGGCGGTTGTAAGTGCCGGCTTAACAGATCGCTACGACGGAGTGATGGAACGATCCTCTGCCTTGTATGGCTTACTGCTTCAAGATTTTCCAGAACAAGCCTCTTACGCGGTGTCAATGGCATACAGAGTTCGTTACGTAATGCAATTTAATGCGCGAGAGGCATTGCACATGATTGAACTGCGTAGTCAGCCGCAAGGACATCCCAACTATCGACGTATTGCGCAAGCGATGTATGAACAGATTGCATCTAAAGCAGGTCACTTGGCTGTAGCCGAGATGTTTAGCTATATCGATCTAACCGCTGGCGAGGATGGACGGTTGCAGGCCGAAAAGGCCTTAGATGTTCGGCGGTCCGCACAATGACCGAAGGAGTTCGTTTAGCGACGCTGGCTGACCTAGAAATTCTTGAACGATTTACTGCTGAAGCGGTAGCAGAGCAAGCCGATAATAGAGGCGGAATGATCTGGGCTAAGCGAGAAACCAGAAACCCGCCCTATCGAGCAAGTCTTGAAGCAGTGTTTCATAACCCCGATCAAAATATTGTGCTGGGCGTTATCAACGATGTCCCGGTGGGTTATGCAGTTACATCCGTGGAGCTACTCCGCACGGGTGATGTGCTGGGCATCGTCTCAGATTTATGGGTGGAACCGGAAGCTAGAGAAGTCGGCGTGGGGGAGGCCCTGATAAATGCAATTATTGAGTGGTGTAAAGAGCGAAATTGCGTGGGTATTGATTCGTTGGCATTACCCGGCAATAGAGCTACCAAAAACTTCTTTGAAACCTTTGGTTTCAAGGCCCGCCTGTTAACTGTCCATCACTCTTTGGATACTTAAAAGGTGTCATCGACTGCCGGCCCTATTTGCTGCGTTGGGGCTGTCTTGGTCAGGAACCAGAAGATCCTATTAATTCAAAGGAAAAATTCACCTGCGAAGAATCTCTGGTCAATTCCCGGAGGTCGGCTAAACCAGGGTGAGAGTTGGCAGGCGGCAGTAGAGCGCGAAGTGAGGGAAGAGACAGCGCTAGTTGCTTCGTGCGGTTCATTAATTGGATGGGTGGAACGTAAATACGACGACCGTCGATACTTAATTGCCGATTTTCAAATAGAAGCGGACAACCTAGAAGAAGCCTCGCCGGGCGATGATGCGATAGACCTAGTCTTTGCGTCACGACGTCAACTTGGTGAACTCGAGTTGACTCCCGGATTAATTGAGTTCTTGACCCAGCACACGGTCTTAAACTTCTAGCGGCCCTTCCATATCGGGTCACGCTTTTCTACAAAAGCCAAGGGTCCTTCTTTGAAGTCTTCGGTCTTAACGACGACCCGAAAGTGCTCCTTCGTAATTTCCCATCCGTCATCATCGGACCGCCCATGGGTCGCAAGCACGACTTTTCGGCTCTCCCGCACTGCAACGGGGGCATTCACCACGATTCGAGATGCTAACTCGGTCGCAACTTGGACAACCGAGCCTGGCTCGCAAAGAGCGTTTACAAGGCCCAGCTGAAAGGCGCGCTCCGCAGACATCGGATCCCCTGTCAGCGCAAGCTCCATGGCGACATTTCGGGCGATAGCTGCGGGTAGCCGAAACAGTCCGCCTGCCCCTGCTATCAAGCTGCGCTTGACCTCAGGAATCCCGAAAGTTGCGGCCGTTGATGCAACCACTAGATCGCAGGACAAAACAATTTCCAGGCCGCCCGCCAGCGCTGGACCATCCACAGCCGCAATTAACGGCTTGCTTCGCGGATACCGCACCAACCCAGCGAATCCACCCTTGTCGGTCTCGATCCGCTTACCGCTGCTAACAGATTTAAGATCCGCACCAGCACTGAATACGGGCCCGGTGGCTGCGAGGATCCCAACCCAGGCCTCTTCATCAGCCTCAAAATTATCGAGATGCTCCTCAAGTTCGGTTGAAACATCATGGCTAATTGCATTGCGTGCTTCTGGGCGATTCAACGTAAAAAGACCGATATTTCCGCGTTTCTCATAGTCGACAACCAACGGATGGGCTCCTCTACTCAGCTGCAGACTCTTTAGAGTCCTCATCAACTATTGCGATATTGGGCGAAGGTGGGTTTTCCAATTCGGGTTGGATCGCCGTGTCCGATTCCAATCCAACGTCCGGCTCAGCGTGGCCGTCGACCCGGGCATCATTGTTGGCAGCAGCATCATCACTTTCAGCGGACGCTTCATCCGCAATGTTGTTTTCTTGCGAAGGTTCGATGATTTGCTGGCTTTGCTCGGTCTCACCCTTTGCGGGCTTTGGGCCTTTAGGGCGACCCTTGGGCTTGCCGCGTTTGCCTCGTGTTCTCTTAACCGGTTCAATTCCGAACTGTTTAGCAATCGCAGGGATGCGGTCTGCGACTTTGGTTATCACCCCGAGCAATTCTTGGCCGGGTTCGGTTGGGGTCTGAGCAAGAGCTGCGTAGGGTCGAATTGGGGAGAAAGCGATTGCCTCCAGGACAATCCCCAGTCTTTGTTGACTGATATCCCCGCCCAATGCCTGGTTGGCCTGAACCGTGAGAGTCTCCGCAATATCGGGCGGCAGGGGACTGCCTGCCTTTGGAGGTCGCGAACTGAGTCTCAGGGCTCGGACCACCCGCTCTTCCTTCAAGGCACTTCGAATTTCATCTTGCCATTCAAGCTGGGCTTTCTCGACACGTTGGTTCAGTCCCGAGCGGATGGCCTCAGCCAATTCTCTGCTCTCTTCGTCTCGAGCGGAGTCCTCTGCAGCTACTAAGACTGTTCGCAGATCCCGGATATCGACATCAGACATGTTAGCTAGTGCCGCATCGGCGCGGTCTCGCCACTCAGCGATTTTGAGTTGAGGAAGGAGAGCCTCTGCCAGCGCAATCAAGGCGTCGGCTCGAACTGCGTCATTGCCTTCTTGAGAGGCTCGTTCGTTCTGGGTATCGATCTCCTTGCGAACTGCAGCAATGCCGCCACGGGACACCTGGTCTGCGATAATCCGTTGCTCCTCAGGTAATGCGTCGATAAAGGCTTTCCTGTGGACGCGGCCTGGCTTTAGCTTGCGCGCCTTTGGTTTACTGGGAGCGTCAGTCTGGGGCTTCCGCGGCTTTCGATCGCCGTCATTCTTTTTTCTATTGTTCGGTTTTTTGGCTCGATCTGATTTGTCGCGCTGACCGCCGCCTTTTCTCCGATCTGAGCGACCTTTACGCGCTAGTTGGGTAGTTACTCCATCGACTTCCTTACCGGTTCCCATGAGTTCGATACGTTCGTCGTCAGGACGTCCGCTGCGACCTTTTGGAGGGAGCACAGCGGTAATGAAGATCCCATCTATCTCAAAGTCGGCATCAGCTCGGCAAACATCACCCACTCCTGCTCCGGGATAAAGGACATCCCCTTCGAGAGTTCCCTTAGGTTGCTTGGCGCCGGCGGCTCGCCAGGTCCAGGTTCCATCGTCTCGCTGACTTGTCAGCTCAACTTCGATACGTCGGCTCATCGTTGCTCCGGGCTTTCCGGCTAGTCGGGCGGGAGGCGGCAGGGGAGAATTGGCCCCCTCGCTGGTCCCTAAGTACAAAGGTAAACGTTACCGAAATAACTGTGCGTTGCAGTACATCCTCGCGAAGTGCTTTTTGTTCGGAATTGACCCGCTTCATGCGCAGAAGCGTCCTACCCTCGGCTTGACGCACAGAATCCGCAGGAATGGCATGGCAAAAGCGAAAGCCCCCGAACAAATCGCTCGAGAAATCGTTGATATTCCCGTTGACGATGAAATGCGTGACTCGTTTATGCCCTATGCGCTTTCGGTAACCACTAGTCGCGCTATCCCCGATGTTCGCGACGGTTTAAAACCTGTTCAACGGCGAATTCTATATGTTATGGCGGACCTGGGTTTGAGGCCGGGAACTCCGTTTCGTAAGTCAGCTGGAGTGGTAGGGGAGGTAATGGGGAAATACCACCCTCATGGCGACGGCGCCATATACGAGGCCATGGTGCGTATGGGTCAGTCATTTTCGATGTCCGTGCCATTTGTTGACCCCAAGGGCAATTTCGGAAGTTTGGATGACCCACCAGCTGCATACCGCTACACGGAAGCCCGCTTGACTGCGGCAGCAATGGCAATGGTCGAGAATCTGGACGAGGACACGGTTGACTTCGTGGCAAATTTTGACGGCGAGCGCGATGAACCTATTTGTTTGCCGGGTGCGCTCCCAAACCTTTTAGTAAATGGAGCTTCCGGTATTGCTGTAGGAATGGCCACTAATATGCCGCCTCATAATCTCGCTGAAATTGGTGCTGCTATCGAACACGTGTTGCTCAACCGCAGACCAAAGCCGACGGTTCATGAGCTAATGGAGCATGTCGAAGGCCCGGATTTTCCCACGGGTGGGGTTATCGTCGACGACGGATCGCTTAGCGAAGCGTACGAAACGGGTCGAGGAACAATACGTATTCGAGCAAGGGCGGAAATCGAGAACATCACTGCGCGCCGACAGGGAATAGTAGTGACGGAGTTGCCGTACGCAGTAGGGCCTGAGCGTGTCCAGGCGAAGATTAGGGAGCTGATCGCTGGCGGAAAGCTAGACGGCGTAGCTGCGGTCGTCGACCTCTCTGACCGTCACCATGGACTGCGTCTAGTGATTGAGTGCAAATCAGGCGTAGGCCCACATTCACTGTTGGAACGACTCTATAGATTGACACCACTAGAAGAGAGTTTCGGCATTAACAACGTCGCTTTGGTCGATGGTGTACCGACGACACTCGGATTGCGAGACCTCTGTCAGTACTACATAAATCACCGCCTAGATGTAGTTGTCAGGCGAGCGACTTATCGCCTTAACCGCGCTGAAGAGCGCGAACATATTCTCCTGGGCCTCCTGCGAGCTTTGGACAACATCGATCAGGTGATATCAATAATCCGCGGCTCTAAGGATGCTGCCAGAGCTAAAAGTCAGCTAATAGAAGAATTGAAACTGACCGATGTACAAGCCACTCACATCCTCGATATGCAGCTGCGTCGGCTCACGGCGCTTGAGGTTGATAAGTTGCGCGCTGAACTTGCTGAACTGCAAGCTGAAATAACTGACCTGAAGAAACTGCTTTCGTCTGAAACCCGGCAGCGGAACACTGTTCGCGATGAGCTGCGTGAACTCGTTAAGGAGTTTGCGCTGCCGAGGCGAAGCAAGGTGACAAGCGCCTCAGATCTTGTGACTATCGAGGATAATATTCCTGAGCAAGACTCCTCCGACCTAGAGGAGACCACGGACCAGCCCACTCTGGTGACCTTATCCACCTCAGGGCTTCTTGGCCGACGATCCCCTAATGAAGAGTTCACGGCGAAGCCCGGTCGTCACGACGTGCTCGCTAGGAGCTTAGAGACGTCGGGTTTTGCCACTGTGTCTGCTCTCACTGATCATGGACGGGCCTTGACGGTGCGTGCTCGCGAAATACCCGAGATGGTCAGGGGCAGTCGCGGAGCCTCCGTAACAGAAATGTTCTCATTAAGCCGGGGTGAGAAAGTCGTGGGCCTATTCGGTGACGGCTCCGATCCAATTGTCTTGGTGACTCGTCAGGGAACAGTTAAACGACTAGAGGCCGATGCCTTGAAGCGGCTCCGCTCGGGTAGTTCCGCGATCAACCTTAAGGGCGATGATCGCGTTGTGTCCGCCTTCGTAGCGAGCGAAGATAGTGAAATTGTTATGATCGCTTCTGATGGTCAGGCATTGCGGACTGCAGCAGCCGGCGTCTCCCTTCAAGGCCCAGGAGCCGGTGGAGTAGCCGGGATGAAATTGAAGCCGGGTTCTAATGTGATGGCCGCTGGCATCGTTGAATTCGGTGCTGCTGTGGTGGTGATTAGTGACGAAGGCGCGATCAAAGCCACCGACGTAGCGGAGATTCCCAGCAAAGGTCGAGCAACAGGGGGTGTTCGGACAGTCAAATGGCGAGATTTCGAAACGACAGCTGCCTTCGGTTGGGTTGGTCGAGGCCAGCAGCTCGCAGCAGTTGTGGCCGACGCTAGCGACAGCAAAAAAGCAACGGGTGCACCGGTACCTCTATCTTTAGAACTGACACGGCGTGATGGTATGACAAGTGCTGGTGAGGATCGGATATTACTGATCGGGGAGTACCGCTTGTAATGGCCGCTGGTACCAAGAGAAATCAAACCAAAGAGGGTGCCGGGAGTTACACGGCTGAACACATCGAGGTGCTTGAAGGTCTTGAGGCGGTGCGGAAACGCCCCGGTATGTACATCGGAGGCACAGGATCAGGAGGCCTTACACACCTGCTCTGGGAAATTATCGACAATGGTGTCGATGAAGCCGCCGCAGGCCACGCAAAAATCGTGGAAGTCATTTTTCACCCAGACGGTTCCTACGAGGTCACTGACGATGGGCGGGGTATACCGATTGAGGTAAAAGACGGAAGTATCACTGCGCTCGAAGTCGTATTCACAGAGCTACATGCCGGGGGCAAATTCGGTAATGGTGCTTATGGCGCATCTGGAGGTCTCCATGGGGTAGGTGCCTCCGTGGTCAACGCGTTGTCCAGTCGTATGGTGGTTGAAGTTGATCGCAAAAGCGCCACTCACTGTCTGGCTTTTAAAGAGCAAGTTGCGGGCCAAGTTGGAAACAGCGGGCGTTTCGTTCCCGGTCACAGCTTGCGGAAAACGGGCAAAGTCCCCTCGGGTCGAACTGGCACTCGTGTTCGGTTTTGGCCCGATAAGGACATCTTCGACCCAGACGCTGAGATTAACTATGAAGAAGTCCGAGAACGTTTAGGGCAGATCTGTTTCCTGGTGCCTGGGTTGAAGATTCGGTTGGCCGACAAGCGCAAAGGCTCCAAGCGCCCGTCTGAAGAGTTTGTATCGAAGGGCGGATTGGCGGACTACGTCGATTTCTTATCAGGTGAAAACACTTCTGTGACTGGCCTGGTGCGAGTTCAAGGTGTTGGCGAGTTTCTAGAGAAAGTCCCCGTTGACGGCAAGCTGACGGAGGTCACGAGGGAATGTCAAGTCGATATTGCACTTAAGTGGGTTCAGAACTACGAGAGTCAGATAGTGAGCTTCGTGAACACAATCCCTACGCCTGATGGTGGCACGCACGTAGCGGGCTTCGAGCGTTCTCTCACCACCTCTCTAAACCAAGCGCTCGCTGCCGCTGACCCCCGCAAACTCCGGAAACTGAAAGAAGAAGCGAAAGTCCAAAAAGAGGACGCCCAGGAAGGCCTGATAGCTGTCATACGTGCGGTATTCCCCGAGCCGCAATTTCGGGGTCAGACGAAACGCGAGTTGGGTACTCCCGAAGTTCAAAAGATTGTCGGAGCCATTGCGCGGGATGGCCTTAAAGCATGGTTTGAGGGGACGGCGAAAGGTTCTAAGAAAATCCACGTTAAAGCAATCTTGGACAAGGCAACCGAAGCCATCGTGAACAGGGTCAGTACAAAACAGGCGCTTGACAATCGACGAAAAGCAGCTCAGCTTGGAAACAACGGTCTGCCTGACAAATTGTCTGATTGTCGCTTGCATCCCGATGGAGAACTACTGATCGTCGAGGGCGACTCAGCAGCCGGGCCCGCCAAACGAGCTCGCGACAGCGCCTGGCAAGCCGTCTTGCCTCTCAGGGGCAAAGTAGTCAATGCTGGTAAGGGAACAAAGAAGGCGGTCCTGGACAACGCTGAGGCGACAGCACTATTCACTGCAGTGGGGTCTGGGTCAGGTCCGGAATTCGATCTTTCGGCACGTCGGTACGACCGAATAATCCTCCTAGCTGACGCTGATGTTGATGGCAGTCATATCCGATGTCTGGTGTTGACATTGATTTATCACTACATGAGGCCGCTTCTTGCGAATGGTCATGTTTATGCAGCGCAGCCGCCCACTCATGCTTTGGTAATGGGTCAAGACAAAGAGTTTGTTTACTCCGAAGAGGAACTCGATCTGCGCGTTGCTGAGTTGACGGGAAAAGGTAGGCGTTATCGTGTTACCAGGTTCAAGGGCTTGGGTGAAATGGATGATGATGAGCTTTTGGAGACCACGCTGAACCCCGAAACACGGGTTTTGCGACGAATAACGCTCGATGATGCCAAGACTGCAGAAAGAGCTTTCACGGTCATGATGGGCGCGCCCGTCGAACCCCGCAAGGAGTTCATTATCAAACACAGCAAAGACTATGGACACGCCTTGGACGTTTAGGGTCTAGCGCTCATAAGCTACATTATGTAACGTAGTGTAATTATGCTATGAATCCCAGAACATCGCCGTAATGGAACCGGCCAGGTTGGCTAGTGCCTATCGGTCTCGTCCGCCGGTTCGTTTGGGGGCGCCTCCCCCGTAACCGGTGTTTTTGCCAGCGGACCGACCGGTTGTTGGCCTGCCCTGTTGCTGCGATTGTTTTGCTTCGATTGCCTGCTTGACTTTGTCAGGCAAGGAGTCAAGCTTGTCTCGTTTAGGTTTTCGAGCGGATTTGGGTTTTTTCGGTCGGGCCACGACATGATCTTACGTACTCGAAGGGTTCAGAAAGCGCTATTCCTTGTTTCGACGCATTTTGACGATGTATCCATTCTCAGCGGCTACCCCTTCCAACCCCAGCCGGGTCGTTTGCTGCTCTTCACGCCCGGGTACAAGACGTCCGTTTGCGGTAACAACTCTCCACCAGGGGTAGCCGTCGCTGTTGCGCAGGAAGCTCCCGACAGCTCGTGCGCTCCGAGGAAAGCCAGCTTCCTGTGCTACTTCGCCGTAGGTCAAGACCTCGCCCGGTTTTATAGACTTGAGGACTTCACCCACTGCTTGCCGGAAGGGGTAATTCTCGACACGACTGTCAGGCTCCACGCACCGATGTTGCCAGATGATTACGCTGTGCAGAGAACAGGGCGGGATTTTTTGTCTTGGTAGCTGAGGATCAAGGGGGCAAGTATGGCTGAATATGACATTCATATAGCTGGAGGGACAATTGTCGACGGGACGCGTGTTCCGAGATTCAAAGGCGATTTGTGGATCAAGGATGGCACGATCTCGAAGATCGGCGGTCGGGCAGATGGAGTCGCTAAGGAAGTGGTGGACGCGAGTGGAAAGATTGTGGCGCCCGGATTCGTTGACCTACATACCCACTATGACGCACAAATTCGTTGGGATCCCTGGTGCACGATTTCGGGTTACCACGGTGTGACGTCTGTCGTTCTTGGAAACTGTGGCTTTGGCTTTGCTCCTGTGGCGGAAGATTTTCGCGAGCGTTCTATGTTGACGATGACTCGCACTGAGGCGATCCCATTCGAATCGATGAAACAAGGTATGGATTGGGACTGGGAAACAATCCCTGAATATCTTGATTCGCTAGATCGTGCCCCGAAGGGTGTCAACGTTATCCAGTACATGCCCACCGCTTCCTTGATGACTTATGTGATGGGTTTGGAAAAGGCGAAGGCCGGCACACCGGCGTCAGATGTTGAGCGTAAAGAGATGGCTCGGCTCTTACATGAGGGAATGGACGCTGGGTTGTGTGGGTTTTCGATTCAACGGTTGGGGCCAGATAGCGTTCAGGCGGATTTCGATGGTAGTCCCATGGTTACTGACATCATGTGTGATGAAGACATTCTAAATCTGGCACAGGTTTTGGCTGATCGTGACGAGGGCTTTATCCAAATCACACAAGGCACTGGTGATATTAGAGGCGACATAGCATTTCTTGAAGAGCTTGCGGCTGTTGCTCAGCGACCGCTTCTCCATAATGTGGTTGCCCCTGCTCGTCAGGACCCCGAAGTTCATCGACGTCCCTTGCGCTGGATTGACGGTTGCCGTGAAAAGGGTTTACCAATTTACGCTCAGTGCGGAACTGGCCGAGCTGGTTTCGCGTTCACTTTGGAGCACTGGAATCTTTATGATGCCTCTCCCGCTTGGAGAGCAGTAACGACCGGGTCAAAAGAAGAGAAAATTGCCAAAATGCAAGACCCTGAACTGCGGCGCGCTTTGGTCGAAGAGGCCGAGGAGGCTGATCGGCGCTTGCAGGTTATTCAGGCCGGGGTCGGCGGGAATCCACGTAGCTTGGTTGTCCAGGGTGTGAATAGACAAGCAGACCTGCAGGAGTATGTTGGTAAATCGGTCGGAGAGATTGGGGAAGCTGAAGGCAAACATCACATCGAAGTAATGCTGGACTTATCGTTGCGTGGCGACCTAAACGTTGAGTTTTTAGGACCAGACAAGGGTTCGAACGCCGAGTTCATGGCTGAGATGATGACTGATTCGCCATACGCGATTCCTGGTGTTTCAGATGGGGGCGCTCATACCAAATTCTTTACGGGTGGAGCGTATACGACTGATTTCTTAACTTGGTTAGTGCGTGATGAGGCCGTGGTCACTCTTGAAGAAGCTCATTACAGGCTGTCTAATCTTCCTGCGCATGCAGCTGGTTTTAGGGATAGAGGTACTTTGCGCGAAGGGGCTGCGGCTGACGTTCTTGTGTATGACATGGAAGAACTAGAGATCCTCCCGAATTGGATTGGCGATATCGAGTACGACCTACCAGGTGGCGAGTGGCGGCGAGTGCAGCGAGCAGCCGGGTATGACCGGATCATCGTCAATGGTGAAACTACGTTTGCGTCCGGCGAATGTACCGGAGCGACACCTGGAAAGCTACTGCGTCACGGCCGCGGGTGAGGTTCGCTCCCCCGCTAGTCCTTTGGTGGCGAGTCCCAATCCTGAACGTCGCGGCCTTCAATTTTTGACAAGATATCCAGTGCGGCGGCGGCACCGTCGCCTGCTGAAATAATTGCCTGACTGCGTGTCGGGCGTGCGCTCCGCCCAATTACGTAGATATTTTCTATTGACGTTCGGCCGTTTTGGTCTACCGGGACTACATCGTCTTCTCCAGCGGCAACTTGGATTCCTAATGATTGAGCAATCGGCATCTGCTTGCCTTCACCCAAAATAAGAAAATCTGGTGAGTGGACGTCCGAAGCTGTTTCTACTGTGATGGCATTGCCTTCAGCCTTCACGCTCGTGACTTCCTGGTCCAAGAGAGTCGCACCGGCGTTAATAACCTGGTTTTTGGCTGCGATCTGGAAATCTGTGCCGCTTATTGCGTCGACTCCTAAGTAATTATTCAGAAACGCGAAATTCATAACCGTCGCGTCCGTCCCATAAACAGTCACTTGGTTGTCGGAACGAGCCAAAAATAGAGCGGCGCTAAGACCACCAGGCCCGTCGCCGACGATTGTGATTTGAGCCATCTTTGGCTTCCCTTCGTTTCGGCTTCTGTTTTAGCCGTAGACCGCTTGAGGCGCCAATGCGAATTAAGGTCTCGCAGCGACAAATAAAGCATCGTCCCGCTGGTTCTCGTATTGTAGAGAGAGCGGTCGAAAGGAAAGTAGAAAGCCATGGATGTGTACACACCACCGGAAGAAGTCGATTTCCATTTCGATGTGATGTGCCCCTGGGCCTATCAGACGTCGTTGTGGATGCGCGACGTTAGAGACCAGTTAGATCTGAAAGTCAATTGGAAGTTTTTCAGCCTCGAAGAGATAAACCTAAAAGAGGGAAAGAAACATCCATGGGAGCGAGAGTGGAGCTACGGGTGGTCGATGATGCGGATCGGTGTCATCCTGCGGCGCCTAGATATGGGTCTCTTAGACGACTGGTACGCCCTTGCAGGAAGGGCTTTGCACGTTGACGGGAACCGGCCCCACAACCCCGAGGTTGCCCGACACCTTTTGGAACAAATCGGTGCCGATCCAGGCATTGTGGAGGAATCGATAAACGATTTGTCGACTCACGATGAGATCAAGGCCGAACATGACCGAGTAGTGAAAACTGGTGGGTTCGGGGTGCCGACGCTCTTTTTCCCTGACGGGCAAGCTTTTTTCGGACCGGTTCTGTTGAACCCGCCTGTGGGTGATGCTGCCCTTCGTCTATGGAACGCCGTAACAGCTTGGCTCGAATTTCCGAACCTCTATGAGATGCAACGACCCAAAACGGGTTCAGATGAACAGGCGATCTACGAAACCTTTAAGCCTTACCTCGAAGCCAGAGACTGGGTAAGTATCAATCGCGGTAAAGTTGTGGGCTTCGAACCGGAGGAATGAGGGTCTAGCCGATGGGTTCGTCCTCGTCGTCGCCGACCAGTTCGGCGGCGGTAGCTAGAGCTGCGGCGAGGGTTACGCTTCGGTGGTAGATGGCATCAAAGTAGTGCTCAGCGGTGTCTTCTTGGCCGTTTAGAGGTGCCGCGCCCAAGCTGTGAATGACGGCTGCTGCATCTTCCGCAACTTGAACCTTGGAAGGGCGGTCGGGAAGCGCTGTTGGGCCATGCCAGAATTCCCTCGTGGCTTTTTCTGTCTCCGAGTTTGTACCGGAGTTGCTTAAGCGTCGAGTTCTTGAGTGCTTTCGTTTCTTAGTCACTGTCCGCCCCTGTTAGTGAGTCGTCGAGTATGTCATCGGGGTCTGCGGCCAACATCGCCTCAGGGTCGATCCCCAGAGCCGAACGCAACTGTTCCGCATCGAGGTCCCCTAAGGAGCTCGATTTAGGCAGGACCATATCTGCAATGCGACGTTTGCCTTGAACGACTTCTTCCACTCGTTCGTCAACGGTTCCTGGGCACACCAACCGGTGACAAATAACGGTCTTAGTCTGTCCAATTCGCCATACGCGATCTCGAGCTTGGTCCTCCACAGCTGGGTTCCACCAACGGTCATAGAGCACTACATGGCTAGCCGCCGTCAAGTTAAGACCAGTCCCTCCTGCCTTTAGGGACAGAACCATCGCTCCAGCACCCTTGCCCGCCTGGAAAGAGTCGACCATTCGATCTCGCGTGCCGCGTGCCAACCCGCCGTGGTAGCAGTCGATGCTTACACCAGTTCGCTTCGTAAGGTACTCTGCGAGCCGCTCGCCCCAGGTTGCAAAGTGCGTGAAGATCAATATTCTCTCATCGGCGGCAAAAACCGCGTCAACAATCTCATTTAGTCGAGTGAGCTTGCCGCTCCTGCCTTCTAGCTCGATGTTGGTGTCTTCTTTGTCGTAGTTGAGTGGATGGTTACAGATCTGCTTCAGGGCGGTTATCGCTGCTAGTACTAGGCCCTTTTGTTGACTTGTGTTTTGTTCGCTTTCGGCGGTATCTCGGACCAGTTTGTCGAGTACCGCTTGATAAAGCCCGATCTGCTCGGGCGTCATCGTGCACTGGGCGAGTTCGTCGATCCGGTCTGGTAGTTCGGCTGCTATTAACGGCTCAGCTTTGGTTCTTCGGAAGACTAGGACGCCGTTAAGCGCGTGGAGCGCAGACTCAGCTGCTTCATCACCGTCTCCGATCTGATTTAGTTGATTAATAAAAGAGGTTCGCCCCCCGACTAATCCGGGGTTACAAAAGTCGAGTATCGCCCATAAATCGCCGAGCCCATTTTCGATTGGTGTACCAGTGAGAGCCAAGCGGGCGCGGGCATTCAACTTTCTTAGCTCTTGCGCAGTTGTGCTTCGATGGTTCTTAATTACCTGAGCTTCGTCCAAGACCACGCGATCCCACTCCAGCCTTGCAAGTTCATCGACGTCCCTGACAGCTGTCCCATATGTAGTAATCACTAAGTCAGCGGAACGCAGCGCACTGGCTAACCGAGGTCCGTTCGCTCGGTTAGGCCCGTGGTGAACTAATACTTTGACATTCGGTGTGAAGCGTTTCGCCTCCGCAGCCCAGTTACCAACGACTGCAGGCGGGGCGATTACTAGTGAAGGCGTTTCGCCCGGCGCTACACCCATTCGAGCCAAGATCGTGGGAGTTTTTCCGAGGCCCATGTCAAGTGCTAGGCAGCCTCCTAAGCCGGCATCATCTAAGAATTGCAGCCAGCCAACGGCTTCGGCCTGGTAACTGCGTAACTCGCCAGAGAAGCCGACCGGCTGGGTGTCAGGTTCTGAATTCACGCCTCCAGCGGCACGCAGTAGGTCACTGGCCCAACTGCTACCTCCAAGTGTTACTCCCCCGCTGACGCTATTGCCTTCTATTCCTAGGGCGTGCCGAAGCATCTGAGCGCCAGTTAGCTCGGTCATGTCTGAACGCTCTGCCAACGCAGCGGCCGCTTCGACTAGGTCAGCTTTTTCTAAAGCAACCCAGCGGCCACGAGATTGAACCAGAGGCTTTTTCTGCATGGCTAGTCGTTGAATCTCGGCGGCAGTGAGTTCGACTTCTCCGAACACAGCGCTCCAACTCACTGCTGTGAGCTGCTGAGCTCCAACCTTGCTGTCGGTATCGTCGGCGGTCAAGCGTAGTTGGGCTACTTGACGTCTCCGAGAAAGGGCTGGAACCCTCACGTCAAAACCTGCAGATTCTAGCGCCGGGCCGGTACTGGACATGAGTTCCCAGGCTTCATCTTGATCAAGGAGTACCTCACCTCGTCTTCGTCCGCCTGGACGTTTGAGAGCAGGCACCATGCGTTCCAAACGGGTGTATTGGCCCTTCACTTCAGTTCGTCGGGTATTTGAACCGCTAACCATTGCGACTTCGACTGGATCCATCGAATTCTCGGGACCTGGAGACAAGACCTGCAGTTGCCAGGCTCCGCTTTCATCGGGTTCGTCCAGCTGAACGATAAGCGCATACTTAGCCACCGCTGTCACAGGTCTTGCCCATAGCTCTAATTTTCGGGCGAGATCAGATCCATTGTCAGCCGCTGCGGAGAACGGTCGACCACTCAGATTGGCCAGGAAGGTTTCGGCGACTTCTGTCTTAGAGCGCGGTTCTGGAGGCGGAGCCGGCACATCTAATCGGCTTGCAGCATTGGCGACAATTGCATTTACCATTCCCGTCAAAGCCGACTGCACCACGGCCCGAGCATCTGGTCCGGGATCTGCCGCTGTCACGGCACCTGGTAAGGAGTTGGCAAATGCCTCGAGTCTCCTTTTGCTTATGATCCCCGGCATCCATTGGACAATAAACTCGCCTTTATTGGTCTTGTTCCGTTTGTTTCTTCGCTTACGGATTCGCTGGAGCTTCGGGACCGTGCGCCCCTGGGCGACAAGACCGACAGCAGCAGCCGCAACGAGACTTAACCAACGTGCACTCGCTCCGATTTGACCTACGTTACTTTCGCTTTTGCCGGCAAGGTCTACTTCCGGTTGAGCCGGGTGCGAATCGACCGCAGTGAGACTCCCTATGTCCGCGTCCCCATGGCTACCTTCGATCGGTTCGTTCGCCTGGGCTATCCATGGCTGGGTTGCCATAGCAGCGAGCCAACCAAGAACGTCGCCAACATGGGCCGCCAATGCTGGAGCTGTCGACCCTGTTGGTAAGGCGATGTCTCGGTAGTTTTCCCAAGCATTTTCGGGAGCGCCCGCTTCGACTAGTCGCACAAGGATCCCTTCCGCTGAATCAGCTTCGTTGAAGGCGCCGGATGCCCAAGCCACGACCTTGCCTGAGTTCCACGAAAGTTGCAGCTTTATTGGTTCTACTGCAGCACCATCAGGTATTGCGGGCTCTTCTACTTCTTCTGCGTCGTCGTTGAAATACGGGTCGCCTGTTGCGCGTTCGAATGCTTCGGTCAGGAGGGAAAACTCACTTTCGAAGTCAGTCATGATCTGATTTCGATGAGGGCCCTTAATTCGTCGAACTGACTGAAGTGTGTCTTCCGCCTCTTCGATCATGTCGGTTAAGACGTTTCGCCAACGCACTGGATCTGATTCGAGTTGGGCGATAATTAAGGCTGAAGCAGCTCCATCTGCCTCAAGTCGGGCACGCTGCTGAATTTCGTCCCAAGATAAAGACGCAAGCAAGGACACCCTCGCCTGCTTCGCTTTACCCGGGTTATTCGTTTCCATTGTGGAATCGGTTGCGGTCACTTCGCTCTTCTTATCGGTATAAATGCTACGGAACCCTTGGCTTAGCGCAGCCCGCGAGCCGCATCAGGAGGTCCTATCGACACAGAGAAACTCACTCCAGCCAGCAGCAATCTTCGCCGGCGCTCCTAAGTCACTGTGTTGCTGGTCTCTACCCAAGCCTTGGGCCAGGCCAACTGATAGCCATGGTAGCTGGCTTTATTTAAATACGCACTGCTGGATCCCAAGAACCGTTTCTAATCGTCGCGTTAATTGCTGCCCTAGTGTCGTATCGTAGAGCTATGCGCTGGTCTGCTGCTTTCATACCAACACTTCGAGATGCCCCTGCTGACGCCGAGGCGGCGAGTCACCAGCTGTTGGTTCGCGGAGGTTTCATTCGTCAATTACATGCGGGGCATTACAGCCTGCTTCCATTGGGTTTACGTGTACACGAGAAGGTGGCGCAGATAGTTCGAGAAGAAATCGACGCAATTGGCGGTCAAGAGTTTCTTCTACCTGCAATGCATCCAGCTTCTATCTGGAAGCAAAGCGGCCGCTGGGACGTGATGGGCGATGAAATGTTTCGGCTACAGGATCGCGGCGGTGCTGAACTGGCGCTTGGGATGACCCACGAAGAGGTTTTTTCACATTTGGCTACAACCTTGCACTCCTACAAGGAACTTCCTCAGCTTTGGTATCAAATCCAGATGAAATTCCGTGATGAGCCGCGCCCCAAAAGCGGCCTGCTTCGGGTGCGAGAATTCGCTATGAAGGACTCTTACAGCTTCGACCTTGACGATGAGGGTCTCGACGCCGCCTTCGATGCGCACTACGACGCTTATGTGAAGATCTTCCATCGTCTCGGCTTGGCAGCAATGCCAGTGCAAGCATCATCGGGGGCGATGGGCGGCTCCGCGAGCATTGAGTTTATGGTGGCCTCGCCTGCGGGTGAAGATGATGTTCTTGTTTGTGAGTCGTGTGACTACCGAGCCAATGTGGAACGGGGCACCTCTCAACTTGAAACCGTAGTGAATCTATTGTCAGAAGAAGAAGCTGTGCGGTTTCCGACCCCAGGCGTGCGCACTATTGCCGAACTTGAGGGAGTTGAAGAGGGCGCCGCTGCAGTCAACCAGATCAAGACGATGGTCATGGTTTTGGATGGCGAGGTCACATTGGCGTTACTTCGGGGCGACCATCAACTAAATATACAAAAGCTGCAAGATACCTCTGGCGCGGTGGAGATTCGCCCCGCTACTTCAGATGAAACGCTCGAAGCATTGGGTGCACGACCGGGAAGTCTCGGCGCTGTGGGGGTCAGCGGTATAGCCGTTTTTTGCGACTTAGCCCTCAAGGACCGGACCGGCATGGTTACTGGCGCCAACGAAGATGATTGGCATCTACGTGGGGTTTCTGTCGAACGAGATATCGACGTCAAATCGTGGGTTGATATCCGAGAAGTCCAAGGCGGAGAGAGCTGCATCGAATGTGGTGGCGAATTAAAACTGATTCGGTGCATTGAGGCAGGTCACATATTTAAATTGGGTCGTAAATACTCCGATGCAATGGGTATTTCTGTTCTGGATTCACAAGGCAAGGCTCAGACTCCAACGATGGGCAGCTATGGAATTGGGATCGGACGCGCTGTGGCGGCTATTGCCGAGAGCCACCATGATGACGCTGGACTGTGTTGGCCGTTTGACGTAGCTCCTTACCACCTCTTAATCACAGTGCTCGATGTGGATGACCCGCAAGCGATGGCGGTTGCTGACTCAGTCCAGAAGTTATTTGGTGCTGCTGACCTCGACGTCCTTATTGATGATCGTGACGCTCGTCCGGGAGTTAAGTTTGCGGATGCAGAGCTAATAGGGATCCCGTATCGTCTGACAATCGGCAGCAGAAGCCTCAGTAAAGGCCAGGTCGAATTTACTCCGCGAGCTTCTGGGACCACGCAAATGTTTGATAAAGAGACCTGCGCTAGGGACGCCCTCGATACGGTTCTGTCCATGAAATGACCCATAATGCGGTACTGTTCCGCGATGTGGTTTGCAGTTTGTGTTTTGCAGAAGCCCAGGACGCTCTGTGACCTTGGTTTTTTAATCCCACTAGGTAGGTGTTCGCCGAGTGTCTGATGAACTGGAAGAGCTTGAGGAGATTGACCTCTCGGCGCTAAACGACGTCGACCTTACTGCGCAAATGCACGACGATCTTTACGATGGAATGGCAGACGAGGTTGTAGAAGGCACATCGCTGCTGCTCTCGAGGGGTTGGCCTGCCGATCGAGTGCTAGGCGAAGCCTTGGTCGAGGGTATGCGCGTCGTCGGTATCGACTTTCGCGACGGCATCCTCTTCGTTCCGGAGGTTCTTCTAGCTGCGAATGCAATGAAGGCAGGGATGGAGATCTTGCGGCCGTTGTTGGCTGAAACGGGTGCCGAGCCGGTGGGCAAGGTAGTTCTAGGCACTGTGAAGGGCGATATTCATGACATCGGGAAAAACCTTGTTGCCATGATGCTTGAAGGCGCAGGGTTTGAGGTCATCGACCTGGGTATTAACACCGATGTTGACGAATATATAGCCGCCCTAAACGAACATAAACCAGACATTCTTGGTATGTCGGCACTTTTGACCACAACGATGCCCTATATGAAGGTTGTAATCGACACGCTTGTCGAACAGGGACTCAGAGACGATTACATCGTGCTTGTAGGTGGCGCGCCACTTAACCAAGACTTTGGCGACGCCATCGGTGCCGACGCCTACTGCCGTGACGCTGCGGTCGCTGCCGAGACTGCAACCGAGTTTGTTCAGAAGAGGCGCTCTGCAGCATGACGAGGCCAAAAGTTTTGATTTTGGCTTGCGGAGCCCTGGCGCGTGAGTTGCAGACGTTGCTGAGGGTGAACGGATTAACGAACGTAACGGTCGAGTACCTGTCTGCCTCGCTTCATAACCGACCAGAGCATATCTGCGGGCTACTTCGTCAGCGTTTGACTAACGTTCGACACTCTTTCGATCGAGTGCTTCTGGGCTATGCCGATTGTGGGACTAGCGGGGAGATTGATCTTGTCTGCGCTGAATTCGACGCAGAGCGCCTTCCCGGTTCCCATTGCTATGACTTCTACCTGGCGCCTGGGAGATTTGATGCACTCCAAGAAGAAGAACCAGGAACTTTCTACTTGACCGACTATTTGGCAACGCATTTCGATCGTCTCATATTTGACGGTTTGGGAATCGAGCGCCACCCAGAACTCTTTGAGCTCTACTTCGCAAACTATGAGCGAGTGGTCTACCTGGCTCAGGCTGGTACTGGTAAGACTATGACTGCAGCTTTATCGGCAGCTGGCCGCTTAGGGTTACCATTAACAACGATCGACGCTGGCTGGGGGCAACTTGGGGACACGGTTGCTCAGCTCTCAACCAGTAAATGGTCGCCTGCTGAGGCGCCTTCGATGTCGGTGGCGATATCGAAATGAGCCCCAGGCGCCGACGACGTTCAGCTTCGATCACCGTAATATTTTGGCGGGATATTCCAGCTCAGGTCATAGCCGTAGATGGCCCTGATCGAGAGGCCGTGATGCTTTCTGAGCGCTTTCAACATGCAATTGATCGGGCAGCGGGCGTAGCAGGTCTGACCGAGACGGATGCATACATTGAGCAGTGGGCTCGCCGCGAGCAGGATCCAGAAATAGACACAACCGGTCAGATCTCGCAGATCGTGGCATCCCTAGAAGCTCACCACGATAAACAGACTCTGGAGCAATTGGTACGAAACGGTGGATTCGCCACCACTGATAGCGCCCCAGGCGATGGCTCTAATCAGCTCATCAATTAGAAGTAATTGTTATCTCTAAGGAGAATGTGTGATGACCGACACTGTGATTAGTTCAGGGTCTAAAGAAGTAGTGATTGGCTTCGATCGTCCGTTTGTGATGATCGGCGAACGAATCAATCCCACGGGTCGGAAGCTTCTCGCAGAAGAAATGAAAAATGGTGATTTCTCTCGAGTGGAAGCTGACGCTTTGGCGCAAGTAGCAGCGGGCGCTCAAATGCTTGACGTCAATGCGGGCATTCCTCTTGCTGATGAGCCAGCTCTTCTAGCCGAGGCAATCAGGCTGGTTCAATCTGTAACTGAGGTGCCCCTATCAATTGATTCGTCAATCATCGAAGCACTTGAAGCTGGCATTGAAGCCTATGACGGTAAACCGCTGATCAATTCAGTTACGGGAGAGCAAGAAGTCTTAGATCGGGTACTCCCTCTTGTGGCTCGCAACGGAGCAGCTGTCGTGGCTATCTCAAACGACGAAACCGGTATCAGCGAAGATCCAGACATTAGGTTCGATGTGGCTAAGAAAATTGTTGGTGCAGCAAACGACTACGGAATCCCAACAAAAGACGTAGTCGTTGACCCGCTTGTAATGCCTATTGGGGCAATGAGTAATGCTGGAAAGCAGGTGTTTCATCTCGTTCGTCGGTTACGAGACGAGTTGGGCGTGAACACTACTTGCGGTGCTTCAAATGTCAGTTTCGGTCTACCAAATCGACATGTAATCACCGGGACCTTCTTGTCGATGGCTATCTCTGCTGGCATGACGTCAGCGATTATGAACCCACTTCATGCCGAGGTTAAGTCCGCCGTTATGGGAGCAGATGTGCTTATGGGTAATGATTCAAATTGCGGTGCCTGGATAGCCCAACATCGTGATCCGCAGGCAGCAGGATCTGCCCGCAGCGGTCGAAGGAACCGCCGTCGGGGCGGTTCGGGCGGAGCAACGTGAGTCTCGAATGCCAGGTCTTCATCGCATCATTTTCACCCCATCTGGGTTAGAGACAGAGGCCAGAGATGGCTCGACTGTTCTAAGTGTCGCCCAAGCTGCTCAGATAGACCTGGATAGTGTCTGTGGGAGTCGCGGAGTTTGTGGTAGGTGCCAGTTCCTTCCGTCGTTTGGAGTCTTTCCCAAATGGGCGCTTACCTCTGAACAGCAGAACCTGAGCGAGAGCGGGCCTACTGAAATCGCTTACAGCAAACGCCGTTCGATGCTCGATGGATCAAGACTTGGATGTCAAGCGATGATCCTTGGGCCTCTGGTGATTGATATTCCTGCTGAGAGTCAGGCTCATGCTCCGGTTATCCGGAAAGAGGTGAATCTGGAAGGCTTATCTCTTGATCCAGTATCTGTATTGCGAGTCGTTACAGCCAAACACCTGTATCCCGACGGAACAAATCTACAACAGGCCGTATCTGAAGCAATTCAAGATGAGTGGAATGTGGTGGTCGATGCTTACTCGAAGAGAGCGACCAAGCATATGGAGGTGCTCTCGGGCACCAGTTTGCAAGGCGAGCAAACGTTAACTGTCCAGGTTCAATCGGCCGATCGCAAAAATACTGTTTGCTCCGTTCGAGCGGGCACCCATGTCGATCAAATAGGGGTTGCGATCGACCTTGGTTCGACAACCATTGCTGCCCATCTAATGGACCTCAGTCGAGGCGACCTGTTGGCGAGTAACGGTGTGATGAATCCGCAGATCCGCCTAGGCGAGGACCTCATGAGTCGGGTCAGTTATGTGATGATGAATCCAGAAGGAGCCGAGCAGCTAACTTTCCTGGCGAGGGATGCCGTTTCAAAACTTGTGCTTGGGTTGCTTGATGAATCAGGTCGACCGCTCGAAGACGTCACAGAAGTTGTAGTTGTCGGCAATCCTGTTATGCATCATTCATTCCTTGGTCTTGATGTGGTTCCTCTAGGCCAGATGCCGTTCGATTTGGCAACTAGTGGTCCAGTCGTGAGAGAGGCTCAAGATGTGGGCCTGCCTTTACCGAACGCCTCTGTCTATCTGCCGCCATGTATTGCCGGACACGTGGGTGCTGACACTTCGGCAGCTATTTTGGCCGAGGCACCATATCAAGCCACGAGTCAACAGTTACTCGTAGACGTCGGCACTAATGCAGAAATCGTCTTCGGAGACAATGATGGCCTGTATGCCGCATCGAGCCCCACGGGGCCAGCGTTCGAGGGAGCCCAGATCACCCACGGTCAACGGGCAACTGCAGGGGCCATAGAACGTGTTCGAATTAACCGGGAAAGCCTTGAGCCAGAAATAAAGGTGATCGGTTGTGAGTACTGGTCCTCGCACCCGGGATTCAGTGACGCTCTTGAAGACATCCAAGTCACCGGTATATGCGGCTCGGGAATCATTGAAGTTATAGCTGAACTATTTTTAAGCGGCCTGATGACGGCTGAAGGCGTGCTTTTGGATCGTCGGTCAGCAACCGACCGAGTCGTTGCGGATGGGCGAACATTTTCGTATGTGCTGTACCGAGGGGAATCTGGTGGAGAGGCTTCGCCGGTTGTTGTCACTCAACAAGATGTGAGGGCTGTGCAATTAGCAAAAGCGGCGCTGCGGGCCGGGATTGACCTCCTCGTGGAACGGGCAGGCGGAGTTAAACCGCAGGAAATACGCCTAGCAGGAGCCTTTGGCGCACAGATCGACCCCAAATACGCGATGGTCCTAGGTCTGATACCCGATTGCCCGCTGGATAAGGTCACTCCGGTAGGAAATGCTGCTGGTAGCGGAGCAGTTCGTCTGCTGCTGTCCCAGGCTGAACGAGAGATCCTTGAGTCTGTTGTCCCACAGGTAGTCAAGGTTGAAACTGCTGTGGAGGAGCGTTTTCAAGAATTGTTCGTGGAGGCAATGAGCTTCCCCCATGCCGCCGCTAATACTCCAAATTTGGAAATGGCGGTCAAACTACCGTCACTTCCTCTAGCGTCTACGACGGCGAAGCCGCGCCGGAGACGGCGACCGGCTCGGAAGGAATAATGAGATGACTGCGCGTCGATCCGGTGGTAGGGCAGCAAGGCGAGCGGCGCGGACCGCGCAGGGAGAAGTATCGAAGCCTTTCCTGACTCGGCGGCTTGACCCCGTAGAAGTTTTGGACGAAGACGGCTTACTTCAAATCGAAGAGAACGCCGAAATAATCATGAGTGAGGTCGGGATTGCTTTCCAAGACTTCCCTGAGGCTCTAGAGATGTGGCGCTCGGCTGGCGCCGAGGTCAATGGTGATCTCGTAAAATTTCCAAGAGGCCTTTGTCGTTCGTTGGTCCAAGGCACCGCTCCCCCGGTATTTACGCAGCATGCCCGAAACTCGAGCCGGTCGGTTCAGATTGGTGGAGACAGCACAGTCTTCGCCCCCAATTACGGTTCTCCGTTTGTTACCGACCTTGATGAGGGCCGTCGGTATGCGACGCTCCATGACTTCGAAAATATAGTGAAACTTACCTATCAGCTGCCTCATCTCCATCACAGCGGCGGAACGGTTGTCGAGCCAGTCGATATACCGGTTAATAAGCGTCACTTGGACATGGTCTACTCGCATCTGAAATACAGCGACAAACCCTTAATGGGTTCCGTGACCGCGCCCCAACGTGCGTTTGATTCGATAGAGCTGTGCCGCCTCGCGTTTGGTGGAGACCTCGAGGGTCGCACGGTTCTCACGAGCCTCATAAATGCATCATCGCCCCTGCGGTGGGATTCAACGATGCTTGGAGCGGCAAAGGTTTACGCCGAGAACAATCAAGCCTGCATTATTTCACCCTTCATCTTGGCTGGTGCCATGTCTCCGGTGACGGTCGCTGGCCTCGCAGCTCAAGCCTTGGCTGAAGCTCTAACAGGTATGGCGTTCTGTCAGCTCGTGCGTCCTGGGACACCCGTCATCTTTGGGACCTTCGCCTCTTCAATGTCGATGGCGACAGGCGCTCCTACTTTTGGAACACCAGAAGGTGGTTTAGCGATATATGTCATGGCTGCTCTTGCGCGACGAGTCGGGGTTCCTTTCCGTTCGGGTGGAATGTTGACTGCCGCCAAAGGCCCAGATGCCCAGGCCGCTTACGAGTCGCTATCCACCTTGCTTCCGACGATGCAGGCCGGAGTGCACTTCGTTCTTCATGCCGCTGGATGGGTCGAAGGTGGTTTAGCGTTGAGTTATGAAAAGCTGCTTCTGGATGCGGACCAGTTGGGCATGATGGGGGTGTACGCCGACGGGGTTGATATGAGTCCCAACGGGCAGGCGATGGAAGCCTTCAAAACCAACCCGCACGGAGCCCACTTCCTCGGCAACGGCCATACGCTCGAGAACTTCGAGTCCGCTTTCTACAGATCGACTCTCGCCGACAGCAATAGCTATGAGCAATGGTTGGAAGAGGGCGAGTTGTCAGCCGCCCAAAGGGCTAACGCTGTATGGAAGCAGATGCTTAACGACTATCAGCCTCCCCCACTGGATGACGATGCTGATCAAGCAATGATCGAATATATCGGCCGGAGAAAGTCTGAAGAGCCCGACGAGATTGGTTAGTCAACCTGCTGCGACTCCGGCAGTGCCGAGTACGGCGCAGGCGATTCCCAGGACCTGACGCTTGGTTAAGGTGTCTAGATAACGGATTCGGCCGACGATGACGCTGAACACTGGGAAGAGAGATATCCCAATTACTGCGGCCACCGGGTCAAAGCGCAAGCCCTGGAAGAGAGCGACACTTGCTCCCCCTGCACAGATTCCCGCTGCTATCCCCCAGTTTCGTGTCCCGATTGGGGCGAGGACTCGATTCTTGGTTGCTGCCGCCAGGGGAATCATTAATCCGAAGGCAATGACTCTTTGACCCGCAATTGCTACGGGCCCGGCTGTTGTTGTGACCTCAAGTAAGAGTGCCTGACCAATGCCGTAGCCAACCCCGGCCAATACCCCGAGCTGGATCCCTAGTTTGGTAAGAGCGGTCTTTGGTGTGTCGGTCGTGACGGCTATGAGGCCGACAAGTGCCAAGCCCACACCAATTGTGGAGAGCGGCGACACTTCCGTTCCGCCGACCACAACCCACCCGAATGGGATCAGGGCCGACAGAACGGCAGCCAAGGGTGCAACTACGGCCGACGATGCTCTCGTCAAGCCGAGGTAATAGCTCGACAGTCCTACAGCAAAACCAACTCCCGAAAGTGCCCCAAGTGCTAAGTCAGAAGAGCTGAAGGTGCCAGGCCAAAAGAGCAAGGAGATCAGAACTGAGGCCGCCCCGAACGCCTGCATGGTGCTTGCGGCCGTTATTGCGCTGGATTTCGCTGTTACTTGTCGCCCGAAGAGATCAGAGAGCCCGATAAGGAGCGCTGCCAAGATCCCAAAAATTGCGCCGATCATGTTCGAAGAGGACGCTTGATCACCTCCGTGAGGATACGCTGCAAATTGAGTGATACCTGACGGAGGACCTGGTGGAGCCGCAATCTGACCCATCAGAAGAAACGCACTACGACTTTGTGATTATCGGTGGTGGCTCTGCGGGTTGCGCACTTGCGAACCGTCTCAGCACCGACGACTCCAACAGGGTGCTTCTTTTGGAAGCCGGTCGACCGGACTACATCTGGGATCCTTTCATCCATATGCCAGCCGGATTTTCCTTCCCAATCGGTTCACGCTTCTACGACTGGATGTACCTCACCGAACCAGAAAGTGGCCTGAACGGTCGTCGCGTTTATCACGCCAGAGGCAAGGTGCTGGGAGGCAGTTCGAGTATCAACGGCATGATCTTCCAGCGAGGCAACCCACTAGACATGGAACGTTGGGCTGCAGCCGAGGGAATGAGTTCATGGGATTACGCACACACGCTGCCGTATTTCAAGAGACTTGAGAGCTGCCTCGCCGGCGAGGATGAGTGGCGCGGAGGTGGCGGGCCATTGAAGCTAGAACGAGGGCCAGCGGTCGGACCACTTTTCGATGCCTTCTTTGATGCCGCTGTACAAGCCGGCTACGAATTAACAACTGACGTGAACGGATACCGCCAAGAAGGATTCGCCTCTTTTGACAGGAATGTTTACAGAGGTCGTCGTTTGAGCGCAGCGAGGGCTTACCTCTCACCGGTCCTGAATCGACCAAACTTGGAAGTACGGACACGAGCCCACACCACCCGCCTGTTGGTCGAAGGTAAGAAAGTAGTCGGAGTTGAAACCGTTGAGCGTCGACCCTTCGGTAGGCACCTTAGACATCATCGCTATAAGGCGGATACGGTTGTCTGTTGTGCCGGCGCGATTAATACGCCGCAGTTATTGCAGTTGAGTGGCATAGGCCCGCAGTCGGTCTTAGCTCGTGCAGAGGTACCGGTCCTTGTCGATTTACCGGGTGTAGGCGAGAACCTCCAGGATCACCTAGAGGTCTACGTTCAATATGCTTCGAAGCTGCCGATTACCCAGCAGCCAAACCTTTCGCGCTTGAGACGACCCTGGATTGGACTTCAGTGGCTCTTCAGGAGGGGTGCCGCTGCGACAAACCACTTCGAAGCCGGTGGTTTCCTGCGCTCTAGAGAGGGTCTCGAGTGGCCCAACGTGATGCTCCATTTTCTTCCCCTGGCTGTTAGGTATGACGGAGTCGTCGCAGATACCAAACACGGCTACCAGGTACATGTTGGTCCGATGCACGCTCGATCTCGCGGCTCGGTGACTCTCCGTTCACGTGATCCTTTCGACAAGCCTTCGATTCGCTTTAACTATTTAGATAATGAGTTAGATCGTCAAGATTGGGTCGACGCGATCAGGGCCGCACGGAAAATATTGAGTCAACCCGCCTTTGAAGAAATAGCTGGCAAAGAACTTTCACCTGGCCTTGATATTGAGACAGATCGAGCCATCCTCGATTGGGTGAAGAGCGACGCCGAGACGGCGCTTCATCCTTGCGGAACAGCCAAAATGGGCTGTGACTCGATGTCGGTCGTCGACCCAAAAACGATGGAGGTCCACGGCATGTCGGGCCTACGAGTCGTCGATGCCTCGGTACTGCCCTCGATTACGAATGGGAATATTTACGCTCCGACGATGATGATCGCGGAGAAGGCCGCTGATCTGATTCTCGGCAATACTCCATTGTCCCCATTGACGCCTGGCTACTACTCCAAGTGAGTTCGATGCCTTACGGCCGTCGTCGGTACAGCATCGACACAACCATTCGCGAGGCACGGAGCGGAAACGGCTGAAATTTGCTCTGCTCATCGACGCTCGGGGCCTCATGGGCATAGATGCGGTAGAGCAGGTAGAGCGTCAAGACCAAGAATACGAAAAACGGAAAATAGAAAAAGGCTGTCACGGAGCGAGTCAAGATCAGGCCCGTCACTAACGGGCCGATTAACGACCCGATTCCGTGCACTCGTACTAGAAGCGCTGATGCCGCGATTCTTTCCTCAGCCTTGACCCAATCATTTGTATAAGCAACCGACATGGAATAGAGAGGAAACGCAAGACCGCCCATTAAGACAAGACACAGCAGAGACACGCCACTGGTGCCGTTGAGAAAGGCAAGAGCAAAACAGAGCGCAGCGGCTCCCGCCGAGGCGAAGGTCATGACGCCACGTCGCGGAACGCGGTCCGATAATCTGCCTAACGGTATCTGCAGAATCAAAGATCCGAAAAGGGGTGCCCCCACGAAGTTGGCTATTTGAAGAGCACTCCAACCCTGGTACGCACCATAGATCGGCCCAATTCCGACAAGCGATCCGATCGTCATGCCAGTAAAGCAACAAACAACGAGACCAGTCGGGACGATGGAATAGAGGGTTCGGAAAGTCAGCGGCTCAGGAATGGAGGTGGGGGCCGAAGACCGACTAGACAATGCAATAGGCACCAGAGACATTGAGACCAGTACCGAAGCAACCGCAAATAGTGTGAAACCTGCGGTGCTTGAAATGCCCACCGAGTATTGCCCGACCATCGTGGAGCCCACCGCTATCACCATGTAAGAGCTCAGTAAGTTCCCTCGGGTTTCGTTTGTAGCCACGTCGTTTAACCACGATTCAGTGACGACGTAAAGGGCAGCAATGCAAAATCCGAAGACAAGACGACAAAGACCCCACGTAAGCGGGCTGACCCACAAACCCTGGAAAAGAACAATGCTTGATGCCGTTGACGCCAGACCAGCGAAGGTACGGATGTGTCCGACTTCCGACAGGAGCTTTCCGGTGTACCGGGTACCGAGAATAAATCCCGCGTAATAGGAAGTCATTACTAGTGAAGCTGTCAGGGCACCAAAACCGGCAGCCTCAGCACGTAACCCCAATAAGGGGCGCTGCAAACCAACACCTGCCTGAAGTAACGCTATCCCCAAGAACAGCGACCAGGCGGTTAACGATCGACTCGATTTGGTCACTACGGAACTTCCAAACAAATGGCTGCGGAAAACAGGGAAGAAGAGTATGCCGGTTTTAGTGGTCTTACGGAAACGGTCTTAGTGGTTAGTAGGTGGCCTGCGGGTCGGAGGTTGCACATATTGCCAACCAAACCGGCCCTTAACGCATAGGTGGCCTGCCGTAACGGAATGGTCGCTAGGGGACGTGACTTTGAAGATTTCGTTGTCTTGAGTGTGTACTTCAAGCGTGCAGCCAACTCCGCAGTAAGAGCAAATGGTATCAGTCGATGTTTGGCTCTCCGGATCCCAGTCTGGCGTCTGTCTGAGATCGAATTCGGCTTTGAATTGCAAGGCATTTGTTGGGCACACACCGACACAATTACCGCAGTAGACACATGCAGACTCTGGTAACGGTGTCTCGAACTCAGTAGAGACCCGAGTCTCGAAACCGCGGCCAGCCATCGAAATAGCGAAAGTGAACTGAGCGTCATCTCCGCATGCTTCAACGCACTTGTAACACAAAACGCACCGGTCGTATGCCCGAACAAATAGGTCATCTTCGACCTTAACCGGATCCTCACTCCGGACGGGATCGCTATATCTGGAGGCATCAGCGCCGTATAGTTCGATTAAGGTTTGAAGTTCAGAACTTTGAGTCAGGTCGTTAGTGGTGTCGAGGAATTCCAACACCATCTTTCGACTGAGTGCTACACGTTCGCTATCGGTATTTATAACCGCATTGGGTTCGCATTCTCGAGAGCAAGCTGGAACTAGAGCGCGGGAACCTTCCATCTCGACGACGCAGAGTCGACAGGCATTGACCGGCGTTAGATTCGAAGCCCAACATAATGTGGGGATCTCAACTCCTGTCTCTTGGGCCGCTTCAAGGATCGTGGTCCCCGCAGCGACCGTCGTCTGCTGACCATTGAGAGAGAAGGTCACCTCTGTGCTCCTGGTCACTGTCATGACTGCTTGTCTCCTATTAAGCCCAACTGAACGGCAGACTGCACAGCTGACGCAGCGGTCTGGCCAAGTCCGCAAATAGAAGAATCAGTCATAACGGCGGCTATCTCTTCGAGAAGTAGGTCGTTATCGCTTGTCGGCTTTCGGTTTCCTATTTGGATCAAAAGCTCATGCTGTCGCACGGTTCCAATTCTGCATGGCACACATTGGCCGCACGACTCATCGCGAAAGAATTTGGCCAGCCTCATCAAGACGGCCGACAGGTCGACTCTTGATGAGAACACCATCACTGCGCCAGACCCGAGTGTTAGACCCTCAGCCTTGGTGTCTTCAAACGTGAGGGGTATATCTAAATGCCGGGAATCGGCGAAGCTCCCTGCGGCGCCTCCAAGGAGAATAGCTTGTAGGTCCCCGGTGACGCCCCCTGCTCTGACCAGCAGCTCTCTTAGCGTGATACCGAATTCAGCTTCATACAGTCCCGGCTCCGAAACGTCTCCCGAAAGACAGAACAGTTTGGTTCCTGGTGAGTTGGTCGTCCCGGCCGATCGATAACTCTCGACTCCGTTGTTAAGAATTTCCAGAACATTGAGGAACGTTTCCGGATTGTTGACGATGGTGGGTTGCCCAAACAACCCACTGTCTGTCGGATAGGGCGGCTTACTGCGAGGCTCGCCCCGAAAGCCTTCGATGGAGTTGAAGAGTGAGGTCTCTTCACCACAGATGTAAGCGCCAGCGCCACGCCGGATTTCTATGTCGAAGTTATAGGGACTTCCTAAGATGTTGGTGCCCAATAGATTCCAAGCCGTCGCATCAGTTAGTGCCGCTCCCATCCGTTCGGCCGCTGTTGTGTATTCGCCTCGAATGTAGATCCACCCTTTTTCGCAACCTGCAGAGATACCGGCAATTGTCATTGCTTCGACCAATGCGAAAGGGTCACTTTCCATGATGACTCGGTCTTTGAAAGTTCCTGGCTCGCTCTCATCGGCATTAGCTACAACGTATTTAACCAGGGCGTCCTTAGCGGCTACCGCTTCCCATTTAACGCCAGTGGGGAATGCTGCGCCCCCGCGACCGGTCAGTCCTGACTTTTTAAGTTGCTCAATTACGTGCTCGCCTCCCTTGTTGATGGCGAGATGCAGCGCTTCGTAGCCACCATGCCGTCTGTATGTTTCAAGATCGGTGCATTCAATTTCGCCGATTCGCTTGAGCAGCCGACTGGGTTCGGCTTCCGCCACCTTTATCGGGGTTTTAGTGGCAGCCGCAAGGTCTTGACTCGCGCCGTGCTTGATTTGCACGAAAGCCGCTGGTGGGCGTTCGCATTGTCCAAGGCATGGGCTTTCGTGAACCCGATGGCCTTTGGTTCGAAGCTCGGCTATATACGACGCAGAGTTGCTGATAGCACATACAGGGTCGACACAAACATGATGCAATGGACCTTCTGTATCGGGCTGTTCCAGCTCGAATAGCTCGTAAAAAGTGGCAACGCCGTATGCTTCGGCGATGGGGACTTGAAGCCTCTCCGCCAAGTAACCCAAGCCTCCGGGTGTGATCCATCCCATCGTGTCCTGCAGAGCGTGGAGGCCGGGCAACAGTAGGTGGCGGCACTCTTCTTCCCGTGCCCTTCCGCCGATTACCCAGCGCTCACTTCGTTGCTCTACCGGCGGGGTAGATATCAGTGCGTCGACTACTGCACGTTCGTCGGAGTCCGGTACCGCGTCGCTAAATTTTAGGTCAGGCATGACTCACGCCTGCCGTTAGCTTCTCAATCTTGATCGAAGCGGCTTTAAACTCAGCAGTTCCACTTTTCGGATCCCATTCGTCATTGGTTAGTAGGTTGAGATCGACCAGCTCAGGGAAATGAAAAGTTGTAAAAGCTAGCCCGCGAGGTTGATCGTGACTGATCCCGATCTCCATTTCGACACTCCCGCGCGGTGAGGAAACGCGGACTCGTTCGCCCTGAATTAGATCCAGGGAGCTTGCATCCGCTTCGCTGATCTGAAGTCGATCCCCCGAGCGAATCGGTGAATTGTAGCCTCGCGATTGAACTCCAGTGTTGTATGAGTCCAAAGCCCTGCCCGTCGTTAGGCGGATCGGAAAGTCGTCGGAAAGCTGTTCTTTGGGACCTTCGTGGTTAGTTACAGAGAATGGCGCTCTTGGGTTCCCGTTGAGGTCTTCTTGCCAGAGCCAGTCGTGGAGGAATGGCGTTCCTGGATGAGTAATGTCGGGGCACGGCCATTGAATACCATCAAGCTTTTCGAGCCGTTCGTACGTCATTCCTGCGTGCATTGGCGACAGAGAACGAACTTCATCCCAAAGCTCTTCAGCACTTTCGGCCAACCATTTCGCTCCGAGTCTTTTGGCCAAGTCGCCAATAATCAAATGGTCGTCGCGCGCCCCGACCGGCCCTTGAACGGCTGGCCTGACGCGTTGAACTCTTCGTTCGCTAGAAGTGACGGTTCCCTCCGCTTCAGCCCACCCCACCGTCGCAGGCAAGACAACATCAGCAAGCTCCGCAGTACGTGTTAGAAAAATGTCTTGCACCACCAAGAAGTCCAGCTCACTGAGTAGCTTTCGAGTGTGCCCAACGTCGGCTTCTGAGTCTGCGGGATTTTCGCCAATGACATAGAGCGTCTTGATCGCCCCTTCGTCCATCGCCTCAAACATTTGCGTGAGGTGGAGTCCCGGTAAGGGATTGAGATCGACGCCATACGATGCTGAAAACTTTTGAAAGGATTCGACAGAAGTTAAATCCTGGAAGCCTGGGAGCTTGTTCGGGAGGGCTCCCATGTCCCCGCCACCCTGCACGTTGTTTTGACCTCGCAGCGGAACTAGGCCGGATCCCCATCGACCAACATGTCCTGTGAGGAGTGCAAGATTACACAAGGACAAAACGTTGTCGACCCCATTGTGATGCTCGGTAATTCCCAGGGTCCAAAGGATTTGAGCGGTTGAAGCCTCTGCATAGGACCTGGCCAGATCCTTTATGGCTTCTGGTGGGACGCCGGTGGCTTCGGAGGCATATTCGAGTGTGTAGCTTTCGACATGAGCTGCAAACGACTCAAAGCCCGATGTGGCACGGTCAATAAATTCTTTGTTGTGCATATCAGCCGAAATTATTTCCCGTGCAACGGCGTTAGCCAGCGCGATATCGGTTCCAACGTCGATGCCCAGCCAAGACTCAGCGAATTTTGCAGACGCTGTTCGCCTTGGGTCCACCGCATACATTTTGGATCCGGCTTTAATTCCCTTCAGGACGTGATGGAAGTAGATCGGATGGGCCTCTCGGGCGTTAGAGCCCCAGAGCAGGACGAATTCAGCTTCCTCGACCTCACGATAAGACGAAGTTCCCCCTCCCGCTCCAAACACTGTCGCCAGACCGACGACACTCGGAGCGTGTCAAGTTCGATTACAGGAGTCGATGTTGTTTGAACCTATAGCGGTTCGCATAAACTTTTGCGCTGCATAGTTCATCTCGTTGGTGCTTTTCGAGCAGCTAAATAAGCCAAATGCATCAGGCCCATACTCTTGCAAGGTCAGCGAAAACTTTGCTGCAACAAGATCAAGGGCATCTTCCCAGGACGCTGGTCGCAGTTCGCCGCCTTGGCGAACGAGGGGCGTCTCTAGACGAGGTAGGGGCTTCGAATATTGAGTCCGTCGTTTCATTTGCTCTCCGAGGGCGTTTACAGAGGTCAGGGTTATAAAACACAGTCTAGAAGCCCGATTGGTTTCCTTATCCGTTCTTGTTCCGCTATCCGGTGCATTCCCTTATTTTGGAGGGCTCGAGGATTGGCTTTCTTATTGACGATCTGGAATGCTGTTCCACTATGTGGCACAGTTCGGTCAGCGACTGATATGTCTGGCGTTCAATCAGTCCAGCGTGCTTTTTCGATCTTGCGGGCGTTAGCGGCAAGCACCATGGGAGTGACAGAAGTCGCTAAGGCGGTGGATCTCCCTAAGAGCACTGTGGCCCGCCTCTTGGCGACACTTGAGGATGAGGGAGCAGTTAATCAAGACTCGGCACGCGGCCAATACCGAATAGGCGATGGCCTAGCGAGCATGGTTAACGAAGTGACAGGTGGAAAGAGCCTCACCGCGCTGTCTTATTCCTACCTCACTCGGCTCGCCACTGAGATGGGAGAAACATCTGGGATCGGATTCTGTGAAGGTGCGCAAATTTACTACGCCGATCACGTGGAGCCAGATGCTGCAGTGCAGGTTCGGAGTTGGACAGGCGAGTACGCTCCTCTGCACCTTGTTCCTTCTGGAATAGTGACTTTAAGTAATTTTTCGGGCGAGGAGCTAGACGCGTATCTGGCGGGAGATCTTGTAGAGACATCTCCTCGGAGCGTCAGTAAGCCAACCGAGATCCGTTCTCGCCTTGATTTAGTGCGTATTCAGGGTTACGCGTGGGGTTTCGAAGAATTCGCAGAGGGTCTAAATTCAGTTGCAGCGCCTGTCCACGGAGCGGAAGGCGAACTTGTTGCGACCTTGCACGTCCACGGGCCTTCTTATCGGTTTCCTAAAGCTGGTGAGGCCGATGCGATAGGGCGACGCTTAGCTGAAGTTTGCAGCGAATTAAGCGGACATCTGGTTTGATCCGTTAAACCGCTTCTCGCCGGCGTCTTATTTCTTCGGCGATAGCAGGAACGACCTCATGCAAATCTCCGATCACGGCGTATCCGGCTTTAGAAACCATATTTGCCTCTGGATCTGTATTTACTGCAAGGATATTTTTGGAGGCCATGGCGCCAACCCAGTGTTGGATCGCTCCAGATATACCGCAGGCAATGTAGATCTCTGGAGCAATACGTGTGCCGGTCTGCCCAACTTGATCGGCGTGGCTGCGCCAGCCGTTGTTGGTAACCGCCCTGGAACAACCGACCTTGCCAGAAAGCAAGGTTGCGCCGACGCCACGGCCTCCGGACACCACAACTGAAGCTGTAGAGAGTGTGGCGCCTTCTGCCTGGAGCGCGCGTTCCCTGACTAAGGTTCGTGCCAGCGACGGGTCGATGCCCACTTCGATTCTTTGGACCGTAAGGTCTGTCTGGGTGTTCGATGCAGCTGCCTCAACTGCGTGGTGGGCGTAGGAAACAAAGATTAGGTCTCCTTCAACAGAAACGTCCTCTAATAGCGAGCCTCCCCATTGCGTTCGTGTCATTGACCAAGTCTCGTTGTGTTCGACCTGGATGCAATTCGCTATGAACGGGGTCTCAGTTCGAGCACTGGCCTGGGCTAAAACTTCGTTGCCCTTGTCCGTTCCTACTGCCATCACGACACGCGGTCGACGCAAATTAACCATCTCGGCGACAGCCTGCCCCCAAACCTCCGGTCCGTAGTCTGTTATCAAGGGCGATTCTAGAATCACGGCTTCGGAAATCCCGTATTGAGAACAGGTCGCTTCGAAATCTGAATCAAATGATCCGATAAAGACGGCGACGACGAGTTCTTTGAGGTTGGCTGCTAACGCCGCCGCAGCGGTAAAGGCTTCATGAGTAGCTGGAGAAGTTGCTCCGCGATCGTGCTCGGCGATGACGTAGACACCGCTCATCACAGAACTCCTAACTCGTCCAAGAGGTCGACGACTCTACTTGCGGCGTCCGGTCCTGTGCCCAGGACTTCGGTTTCGGTAACTTTTTCTTCAGGTCGGTGAAGCCTTACTAGTTGCTGTGGTCCCGGCAGTGCTTCGATTTGAGCTACCTGGATATCTGCCTTCTTGGAAGCTAAGCGGCCTTTCATAGTTGGGTATCTTGGCAAATTGATCCCTTCCTTTACGCCTAACACGGCGGGGGTCAGGAGTGAATAAACTTCCAATCCGCCGTCGACTTCTCGGTTCGCAACTAGGGAAGAGTCTTCTATCTCGATACCTTTGATTCCGTTCACCATGGGGCGGTCGAGTGCTACGGCTACGCGAACTCCTACTTGGTAGCCGCCCGCATCGGCTGACTCGTTCCCAAAAAGAATCAGATCAAATACCCCTGAGTCGGCTTCGAGTTGTGCGATGGCTTCAGTGATAGTCCTGGCTGTTCTTTGAGGGTCCCAATCTTGACCCGTGTCATTTAAGACCAAAGTAAATTCGTTACCTCCTACGCTTGCTGCATATCGGAGCTGTTCTTCAGCCTCGGCAGGGCCTACTGTGAGAACCGAAACAGACCCACCGTGTTGCTCAGCCAACTGAGCTGCCTCTTCGAGGGCGCATTCTTCATGGGGACTTGTCGTAAAACCCAAATGTGCTGTGTCCACGTTTAAGCCATTTTCGGTCACGTTGATGCGTGACCCGGGTGCTGGGACCCGCTTTACACAGACAAGTATTCGCATTTGCCTTCCTTTGGGAGCCGCTCAGACCGTCTCTATGCCTTCATGCGTTCATTGCTCTGATCGAAAAGTGCAAGGTTGGCACCTGAAGCCGCCACCTTCACTGGGTACGTCTCGTTTTGGTACATAACTAGCAGCTTTGTGTCTAACTCGCAGAGATTGGAGGGAAGGTACGCCATGAGTAGGTACTTGCCGATGGAGGGCGCATTGCCCGCAGTCGTTACTCGGCTCACTCGTCCCTTGACGTCCACTATTCGACTTCCGTCAGCAGTTAGGATCGGCTCGTTACCAGCTCCCATTGGGAAACGCTCATAGCCGGCGTCACAGGTCAGATCTTCCATCACTAGAACACATAGTTGGGCGCACGGCTCTTCCTTACGCTCCTCAAGATAAGCGTCTTTCCCTATGAAGTCTGCTGCTTTCACCTTCGGTCGAGCTAATCCGGCCTCAAGCGGTGTGTACTCGTCTTCAAGCTCTGAGCCCATGAGACGGTATCCCTTTTCGATTCGACCGCTGGTGCCGTAAACGGCTGCACCAACTGGACGCAAATCAAACGGCGGCCCTGCATCGGTGATGGCGTCCCACAAAGCAAGACCGTGTTGCATTGGGGTGTAGACCTCGAACCCTGCGTCTCCGACGTATGACACCCGGAACATCTCAGTCGGAATTCCTGCAATCAGAACTTCTTGATGGCTTCCGTATGGGAAGGAAGTTTGGCTTAGGTCTGTCTCTGTCAGTTCAGATAAAAGGTCGACCGCCCGTGGTCCCCATACACCTAGAGTGCAAATCGAATTTGTTCGGTTCTCGAAGTGGACTGTTCCGTCGCCAGGAAGGTTCTGCCGGAACCAATATTCGTCTCGACCGCCGTCAAAGGCACCAGTAATAATACGGAAACGGTCAGAGGCCAAGCGTAAAATTGTCAGATCGGACCTAAAACCGCCTGAATGGTTAAGCACTGGTGTATAGATCGAGGAACCAACTGGTAGGTCACACTTGTTCACAACCATCTTTTCGATGTAGCTAACGACACCAGGACCGGCCACTTCGAAGATCTGGAATGCAGAAAGATCAACGAGGGCTGCGTGTTGCCTCATGTGGAGATGTTCGGCATCAGATATTGGTGTCCACCAACGTCCGTCCCATTCGTGTTCTCGGCCTTCGATGGCGTATTTTTCAACTAGGTCGGCGTTTGACTCGTACCAGTGTGGACGTTCCCACCCGCCTGCTTCGAAATAGAAAGCGCCAAGCGCATCGGTGCGAGCCCTTACCGGGCCGTTAGTTACTCCCCTGCGGGTCGCCCATTGTTCGCGCGGGTGAACAATTCCGTACGTCTTATTAAAGTGTTCTTCGGCTCGAGCCTCGATGTGGTGCACATTCCGTTGTTGGGCGTAAAAGCGCGTGATGTCGGCTCCATGGGGATCAGTTACGTGTGGATAGCCGTGCGTCATCCATTCAGCCATGAGGCGTCCAACACCTGGTCCCTCCTTGATCCAAACTGCAGCCGCTGACCAAAGGTTCTCAACTTCAACTGTTGGTCCGAGCACTGGATTTGCGTCGGGGGTCAGAGACAGCAATCCATTGATTGCATATTTGATTTCTCCGTCCCCCAAAAACTCCATTAACTCGATAGCTTCTTCCATCTGTTGGTCGAAGTCGTCGGCCGTGAAAGGCATCTCGGTGGGGCTGAGGGCCGCCTCTTCGTTAGAGGGTATCTCGTCGACGCGATGCAGGATTGGCCTATGTGCGTAAGAGCCGACCTCCATGGACCCAGCTGTCTGACGTTCATAACAGAATGTGTCCATGTCACGGACAATCGGATAGGCCAGTTCCTGCTGTGTCTCCACCAGAACATCAAATGGTCCGACATCGGCCATCTGATGGACAGCGGGGGTTAATGGGATGGTTGCTCCAGCCATTTCAGCGATCCGCGGACTCCAAACACCACAGGCAATGACTACCGTTTCGCATTCGATTCTGCCCTTATCAGTTACCACGGCAGTGACACGGGGCTTATTGCGCCCAGCACTAGTTTCGATGTCTAGAACTTCTGTATTCGCGAAGACCGCAAGGTGTCCTGCATCCTGCGCCTTCTTGCGCATCTGAGTGCCCGTCTCGAGAGAGTCGACGGCGCTTACGCTAGGCGTATAGAAGCCGCCTAGGATCACGTCTTCCGAGACGAAGGGTACAAATTCTTTGACTTCGGAAGGAGTCAGTAAAGACGATGGGATACCCCAGCATTTTGCTGAAGTCATGCGGCGTTTGAACTCTTCCATTCTTTCGGGTGTTCGCGCAACCTCGATCCCGCCGCACGTGTTTTGTAGACCCATCTCTTCGTACTGGCGCTGACTTTCCAGTGTGAGGTCAACAATTTCTTTCGAATGATCTACAGGGAAGATGAAGTTAGACGCGTGGCCAGTCGACCCGCCTGGATTTGGGAGGGGGCCTTTGTCCAGGAGAACTATGTCCTTCCACCCCATGTCACTCAAATGACTAACGAGGCAGTTGCCAACAATACCGGCGCCAATTACGACACATTGTGCCTCTTTAGGGAATTCGCTCACTGCTGATCCTTTTGCTGTGTTGCCTTTTCTCCGGTAGCCGGCCAATCGTACACGGCCAACACGTTACTTAGTTCATTAACTCTGGTGACAGTGCAAAGCCTCCGATGAACTTCGCGTATTCTGTATTATGGAACTGTTCCGTAGAACGAAACAATATCCTTCATCGGGACAGGCTGTTTATAAGCGGCTCAACATCTACCGGTTTCAGGTGTCACGGCAGTGATGCACTGGGAGGTACCAAGAAATGGCAATTCCGAGCGACCTTGACATCGCAAATTCAGCGTCTCTTTTGCCTCTCTCTGAGGTAGCTGCTTCGGCCGGTATTCCTAATGAGTTCCTGGAGCTTTATGGGTCGGGTGCAGCCAAGATAAAGCTAGAAGCGATTGATGCGCTTCAATCACGTAACGACGCAAAATACGTCGTGATTTCAGCCATTACGCCTACTCCACTCGGCGAGGGAAAGACGACCACTACGGTTGGCCTCGGTCAGGCGTTCCGACACATTGGGAAGTCAGCGACCGTCGCTATTCGGCAGCCGTCGATGGGTCCAACATTTGGGATAAAGGGCGGTGCCGCAGGCGGTGGATATAGCCAGATCGTGCCAATGGACTTGTTTAACCTGCACCTCACTGGCGACATGCACGCCGTATCTGCTGCACACAACATGTGCGCTGCTGTCCTTGATGCCCACCTCTTTCACGGCAATGACCTTGGCCTCGATCTGCACAACATTAGTTGGAGACGGGTCCTTGATATTAATGACCGCTCTTTGCGAAACGTAACTCTCGGCCTTGGAGGCCGGCTCGACGGTATTCCGCGGGAAAGCGGGTTCGATATCACCGCTGCGTCAGAGGTTATGGCTGCTCTTGCGTTGGCGACTTCCTTGCAGGACTTACGGGAACGGATGGGGAATATAGTCGTCGGCTACACCACTGCTAACACTCCAGTAACAGCGGAGGACCTAGGAGTGGCGGGCGCAATGACCGTCATTTTACGCGAAGCGATAAAGCCAAACCTTATGCAAACGTTGGAGGGAACCCCAGCCTTAGTCCACACGGGGCCTTTCGGAAATATAGCGACAGGAAATTCATCGATCATTGCCGATCAGATCGGTATCAAAACTGGAGATTTCCTTTTGACCGAAGCAGGTTTCGGGGCAGACATGGGCGCTGAACGGTTTTTTAATATCAAGTGTCGTTACTCAGGTCTGACTCCAGACGCCGCCGTTTTGGTGGCGACAGTTCGCGGGCTAAAGGCCCATTCGGGTAATCACAAAATTATTGCTGGGAGGCCGTTACCGGAGGCTTTGCTCGCTGAAAATCCAGATGAAGTCCATGCCGGTGGTGACAACCTCAGGAAACAGCTGGAGAATATGAAGATCCACGGCGTTACCCCCGTGGTCGCGATCAACGTCTTTCCCGAAGATAACGAAGCTGACTTGGCGGCGATTACTGAAATTGCGAGCGAGTATGGCGCGCTGTCGGCTCGCTGCACTCATTTTGAGAATGGCGGAATGGGAGCAACAGAACTTGCTGAAGCGGTTGCCCAAGCAGCGGCAGAGGAGAGTCACTTTGCGCCTTTGTATGACGACGCTATGCCACTACGAGACAAGATCCGGACAGTGGCGCAACGTGTTTACGGAGCTGAGGATGTCTCGTTTACCGCACGAGCTGACAAGCAATTAACCGGTTACGAGCAAAATGGTTTTGGGGATTTGCCGGTCTGCATAGCGAAGACTCATCTATCCATCTCTTCCGACCCGAAGCTTTTGGGTGCTCCGACCGGTTGGACTTTACCCGTCCGTGAGGTTCGGGCATCTGTAGGAGCAGGATTCATCTACCCAATCTGCGGGGACATGCGAACAATGCCTGGCCTAGGCAAAAACCCTGCTGCGCACCACATTGACATTGATGCCGACGGTAATATTGTCGGCTTGAGTTAGAGGAGTTCGGATGTCACTCTTTGGGTCGAAGGAAGAAGATGGCGCTCAGCGGCAAGTTCGGTGGAACTTGATTGATTCCGCTCGCTTAGAGGTGATTCCTCTTAAGAATTTAGATTCACAGCTTCAGTACCTACCCGAAGGCTCATCTGTTTCGGTGACAGCCTCGCCTGCGAAGACTCTGGAAGACACCTGGATCCTCAGTCGAAAGCTTTCTGAGCGAGGATTCAAGCCCGTGCCTCACTTGGCGGCGAGGATGCTGACTAGCGAAACCCAACTTGTGTCGTTGATTTCCCAACTCCCCGAGGTTGGTGCTTCGGAACTGTTTTTGGTTGGTGGAGACGCACCAGACCCATTTGGGCCTTTTGTCGACTCGATTCAAGTGTTGGAGTCAATTCTCGCTTTGGACCATGGCCTTGATCACATCGGAGTTACTGCTTACCCGGATGGTCATTCCTTCATCAACGAAACAACCCTCAGTGAATCGCTGCATGCAAAGCAAGCGCTTCTGGAGTCCGCTGGCCTATCCGGACACGCCTCAACACAGATGTGCTTCGATCCGGCCGCTATCAGAGGTTGGCTGCAACGTGAGCGCGATGCCGGTCTAACGATTCCTATTCGACTCGGCATACCGGGAGCAGTAGACCGCGCCAAGCTGCTCTCGATAGGAGCTCGGCTTGGTGTTGGTGCCTCGTTACGGTTTCTCAAAAAAAACAAGTCAACGGTTACGCGGTTATTCGCGCCCGGTGGTTACAACCCCAACAAATTGTTACGACCTTTGACTGGTGTTGTGGAGCCTTTGGGAATTGAAGGTCTCCATATCTTCACTTTCAATCAGATCGAGAAGACTGAGATGTGGCGGCGAGCTAATTTGAGCTGAGAAGGCGGTTAGCTTCGGGGTGCCTCCTCAAGACGAACTCAAAACATCAACCTTGATGACACTGGGAATCGCTTCTAATTCAGTGACTGTGGTGTGTCCTGGCATTTGGGATACCCGGATCGTGGCCACCGCCGCCGCAACGCCTGTGCCCTCAAAGATCTCGTTACGCATTTGTTGGACATTGAGTCCGGCTGTACCCAGACATGACAAGATTGCTGCAAGAACGCCTACTTCGTCTTTGTGTCTGACTGCGACTGCACACTCGCCCAGGGGCCGAGCAGCAATATTCACGCAATTTGGTGGGACACCTGTCTCGTAGGCATTAATAGTTGAGACCACTCCCCTGGCCACAGCTGTTCGAGCCTGCTCAGTTGAGGCGCCTATGTGGTGACTGCCCACAAAGTTGTCCATTTGAGCAATAGTCGGTCCCCACATCGTCTTCGCTTCGACTGGTTCAGCTTCATACACATCGAGCCCTACGCGTAGACCCTTGGTGGTCATAGCTTCTAGCAGGGCGTGTTCGTCCACTAAACCGCCGCGGGCCGTGTTTACGAGAGTTGCACCCACCTTCATGTTGCTGAGGAAATGTTTGTTCACTAGGTGTTGCGTTTGTGGGGTCAGAGGTAAATGCAGTGACACGATGTCGGCAACAGTTAGTAGGTCCTCAATGCTTTCGTGCAAGGTCGCATCAAGGTCAGAGATCGCAACGCTCGCAGATGGGGTTCGATCCTGGCTCTGCAAACCATGAATCGAGAGCCCGAAAGCCTTGGCCCTAACTGCAACCTCGTAGCCAATACTGCCAAAACCGAGAATCCCAATGTTCCGACCTTTGAGGCCGCTGGCGTCAGAGTATTTAGCCTTATTCCAATACGAGCCCTTGAGATCGTTGGTTGATTGTGTAATACCCCTGTCCAAGGCAAGAACCAGACCGAGGGTTAGCTCGGCAACGGCTACGGCATTTTGTCCTGGCACGTTGCAAACATAGATACCGAATTCGCTCGCTGCGTCTACGTCGATGGTGTCGGTACCAGCGCCGGCTCTGATGATCAGGCCCAAGTTTGGTGCCGCTTCCATCATCTCGCGTGTGACGGTGGTGCTTCTGACAATTAAGACTTCGGCGGTCGCCATATTGTGCCTTAAAGTTGCCTGATCCGACGAAGCGGCTATTACGCAGCGGTGACCTTGGCCCTTTAAAACAGCAACTTCTGCAGCCTGAATAGCATCAACGAAATAAAGCAACATGTGACCCCTCACTAACAGTCCGGAGTCGGTAATCCCATAGACCCAAGGATGACAGAGAGAACTTTTCAAGGGTGGCGGCGTATTTTGGAGAGCGTTGTGGGTCAGTTAACGAGATCACGAAGGTCACCTGCGACCAAAAAAAGTAGAAGCAGGATCACCGAACTGTTGATCACCACCATAGGAATCTTCCATCGACTGTTACCTGCCGAAAAGCGTTTGATGCTTAAGGCATTCGCAGCGATAGCCACTGTTCCCAAAGAGAGACCTATCCAAGGCCCCACACCGGAGCTAACCCCAATCAACGGCGCAAAAAATGGCAAAACGACGTAAGTTAGTCCACACCGAACTCCGGACACGACCATGGACATACTGAAGGTACGAGTTTGGACCTCAGTCGCTGAGGCATCAACGGTTTTGGTCATTTCGGCTCTTCTTTAGACTCGTTGACTGTTTGCATCGGTGGAGACAGCCCCGCAACATGCAGTCCTCCGGGGACAACAGTAACCGTTTGTGGAAGGGAACCCACATCTTCTCCGTCAGATCTCAGGGCACAGCTTTTGTAGTCACCACTGTTAGTTAAATTAATACTGACCCTCTCAGCACGTAATATCTCAACCGCAGGATGGCCGATGTGTTTGCCCTTAAATGTTTTCGGCAGCATACGTAAGAGGTTCAGAGCCGAGGTGTCTCGGATGACAACGATGTCGGCCTTTCCGTCCCAGGCAACCGCGGATGGAGCGATCTGCATTCCTCCACCGAATGCTGGCGTATTCGCTATGGCGATCATGAGGCAACGACCCTCCATCTCAATGCCGTCGAGAGTCATTTGGAAGTCGTATCTTTTAAGCTTCCTTAGCTCACGGAGGGTTGCAAGTGTGTAGCGGCTTGATCCGCGTGGCCATGCCATCTGCTCCGCCCGGATGTTTACAGCGGCAGAAAACCCGGCGGTGGCAATCGTGGTGCCGTAACGGGTCAGTCCTGTGTTGTCTTCAAGACGCAGAAGGTCAACTGGTTGGGCCTTTCCGATAGCCGCCTTACTTGAGCTCTGCAGATCAACCGAAAGGCCTAACCCATAGGCGAAGTCGTTTCCGGTTCCGGCGGGCACAATACCCAACGTGGCCGACGTCTCTGCGCACTCTTGCACTAAATGATGAATGAGGCCATCACCTCCGACGCCGACTAGATGTCGGCCGTCAGCGATAGCTTTCTTTGCGATTTTCCTGCTTTGATCTGCGCTTAAAGGCTGGTGGTGCTCGACCTCGCACCCTAAAGAGCGAAGTAACGCAGCCACTTCGCCTCCTCGGATCTCTGCGCGCCCTCGATTTGCGTATTTATTTGTGATGATTGTTGCTGCTTGATGCGTTTCTTGGGGGCTCTGGTTCATTGCTCAGTAATCGATTGTTAAGGTGGCCTCAATATTGTTCGATGAGGACTGCCAGTTGGTCCTTACCTTCTACTTCATGCGAGGTTTCAGTGTCAGGCGCTTTAGACGGTATCCGAGTTCTCGATTTATCCACTCTCGTACAAGGACCCCAGGCCGCTGCAATGTTGCATGACTTGGGAGCAGAAGTAATAAAAATAGAGCTTCCGGAAATAGGGGACATGGGTCGGCACGTCGGGGTTATTGAAGAGCTTGGCACTTCTGTCTTTTGGGAGGCGTGCAACCGCGGAAAGCGCTCAGTAACCCTGGATCTCAGGACTGATGCAGGGTACGAGGCCTTCTTGAAACTCGTCGAAGTCTCAGATGTAGTTCTGTCGAACTTCCAACCTGGAACTCTCGACGGTTGGAATTTGGGCTACGAAGACCTGGCAGCTGTTAACCCGAGAATCATCTGGGCCGCCGGGAGTTTCTTGGGTCCATTGGGGCCAGATGCCTTGAGAGAGGGTGCGGACATTGTTGGTGAAGCTGCAGGCGGTGTTATTTCTGGGATTGGCAACGATGATGAGCCAGCAACAACCGTTGCTTCCCTACTGGCGGACCACTGTGGTTCCCAGAACCTCCAAACAGGAATTCTTGCTGCACTGTTTGCACGCGAACGAACGGGTCGCGGCCAACGTATCGATGTCAGTCTTCTCGGTGGCCAGATTTGGATGCAGGCACCTGAATACACCCACTATTTCTTGACTGGCGAACTGGCTGGACGATCGAATGGCGGTCACCCACTCGTTCATGCGTTATATGGCGTCTTCCCCACCTCAGATGGAGCACTTGCCATGGCCGGCTGCCCTGAACACTTATGGGAAGGCATGTGCAGGGCTATCGAGAAACCCGAATGGGTGGACCACCCTACCTACAACCAGTATTTCGTCACGAAGGAAATAGCGCGCGATATGAGACGCGAATTTATCGAAATTTTTAGTCAGCGCTCAACAGAAGACTGGTCCCAGCGCCTTAGTGCCGAGGAGCAGAGGTTCTCCCCCGTGCGGTCGCACGATGAGGTGACCGCTGATCCGCAGTCGTTCGCCAACGGGTACATCGTAGAAGTCGATCACCCCCAGTTTGGCAAAGTGAACATGATTGGTTGCCCAATTCAGATGTCCGACACCCCCACCCGATTTGGAGTCGAAGCTCAGCAGCTGGGGCAAGATACCGAAATGGTCTTGGTGGAAGCAGGGTATGAGTGGGATGAGTTAGAGGACTTACGAGAGCGTGGAGCTTGGTAGCTGCGTTATTCACCCCAAGGGACCGAAAGGCATGTGAAGGACGCAGATAATTGCCGCCTGTTGGTGGGCAACTAGGATTTCTCCTTCGCCTATCCGAATATAACTCCAGATTCCAAGACCTATCATGGTGATCACTGTCGAAACGCTTGCTCCGATGGTCCTTCGGGCTTTCCAGAGCTTGGAACTAAGGCCAGGCTTGGGTGCGGAAGTCGACTGATAAGGGCCTTCATCTATAAACAAATGGACGACTGCGGCGCCAATACCCAGAATGGACGCCAGCCACCAATACCCCGAATAGGAGCCATACGCATCTCTATACAAACCGGCTCCATAACTGCCAATAAATGCCCCAATTTGGTGGCTTAGAAATACGAACCCAAAAAGAATTCCGGCATGCTCAGGTCCGAATTGTTTTAGAACAATTGCCGATGTGAGAGGAACCGTTGAAAGCCAGACCAATCCGATTACTGCACTACTGACTAACGCCACTTCTGCAGTCATCGGAATGGCGACCATACAAGCGAAGACAATCCCTCGGATTCCGTAGAGGATTGCGAGCAACTTCGTGTTGCTGTACCGGGTGCCCAGCCAGCCAATCGCCATCGTCCCACCGATGTTGAACAGGCCGATCGTGGCGAGGGCCAAAGCCGCTATCCGAGTTGTTTGCCCAACATCTTCAAGATACTTCGGCAGGTGTAGGCCAATGAAGGTCACATGAAACCCGCACACCGAAAATCCAACGAGGAGCAAAACGTAACTTCGATAATTGAGTGCTAGTCGAAGAGTCTCTCGACTAGTTGTCGTTGTTTGTTGAGAGGAGGTTTCGGGGTGTTGTGACCGTAACGGCCTGACACAAAGCGTAGCTATCGCTATGAGCGCGATTCCCAGAAATAAACTTTTCCGCCACCCGAATTCGCTGATGAGGTTTTGCGTTACCGGGATGAGGAAAAATTGCCCCAATGACCCAAACGCTGTGGTTGTTGCTAGGGCGGCCGTCCGACGGGACTCTTCAACAAGCCGTCCAACCGACGCCAAGATAACCGCGAAACTTAAACCAGCCAGCCCGAGGCCGGTTAGGAAGCCCAGGCCGATAGTAATCCCTGCAGTCGTCTGAGCGGCTCCCGCTACTAACAGCCCGAGTATGTAGAGAACGCCCCCTGCTACCAGGACGCGCGCTGACCCATAACGATCGGATATTGCGCCGGCAATAGGTTGACCTAGGCCCCATATGAGATTCTGGATAGCGATAGCCAGACCAAACGATCCTGTAGAAATCCCCAAATCCACGGAAATAGGGTCTAGGTATATGCCCATTGTTGACCGGACACCCATTGAGACTGCGGTCGCAAAGCACCCAGCTGCCAGGATGATGGTTATTGGAGACAGCCCTCGTGTGACCTTCACCGACAGAGGTTTTCTATGGTTCCGATGCCCTCGATGCTGGTTGTTACCACATCACCCGGTTTCAAAAATCGCTGGTCAGGCATCCCAACGCCGGCAGGGGTACCCGTAAAAATTAGGTCACCGGGTTCAAGCGTCAGAACGGCTGAGAGGTAGCTGACCAAGAATGAAACGTCAAATATCAAGCTACTCGTTCGGTCATCTTGCCGGCGCTCTCCGTTGACGTCGCAGGTGATCGCCAGATTGTCCGGGTCGCCGAAGCTGTCGGGCGACACCAGGATAGGGCCAGTCGGGCCGTAGGTGTCACGCGATTTTCCCAATCCAAACTGAGGTGGCTGTGCTCCCAGTTGAAGTTCCCGGTCGGAGATGTCTTGGCCCACCATGAGGCCGGCAACATGAGACCAACTCTCTTCAATTGAGATATCTCTTGTCGTGTGACCAATTACCACAACCAATTCTGCTTCGTAGTCACCTTGTTCCGCTCGAAGTTTTATATCGGTGAAGGGTCCCGAGATACAAGACGGATATTTCGAAAAGACAACCGGCACCTTGGGCAACTCCATTTTTGACTCTTTGGCGTGATCTTTATAATTGAGACCGATGCCAAAGGAATTGCGTGGCCGAGGAACCGGTGCCTGCAAAGTTGCTTCCTCAAGTGAGCCATCGGCGTCACTATCAGAGAGGGTGTCCGCAAGCTCATGCAGGGCATCAACCTGGGTGATTGCCAGCATTGGATCAGAGCTGACTGCCTCATCAGAAAGTCGGCTGAGGTCGAAAAAATAGCCGCCTTCGACTAGCGATGCTCTCCCATTTACGTTGGCTAAAGAAAACGACATGCTTCACCCCAATTGTGGCTGCCCGAATACGAATCAGCCCTGGACCATAGGGCGCCTGGGCCGCTAACGCCACGCTTTTTCGAATACGATTTCGATTACACCAAGACGCTGTCAGCCACCACGAGCTTTCCCCTGCAAATAGTGTGTCGGACCCGACCGATCAGATCCTTCCCTTGCCAAGGGTTGTTTGCGCTTTTGCTTTGCAGACTGCCGCGTTCAGGTACCCACCGCTCCTGTGGGTCAAAAATTGCGATATTTGCGACTGCCCCAGTTTTAAGGTGCTGGCCTTGTGAGGTAAGGCCTGCGATTCTTGCCGGTTCAGTCGAAAGCAACGCCACAAACCGGTCCAAAGTCATCAAGCCAGTTTCCACGAATTCTGTCCAAATAACGGACGCCACTGTCTCAACACCCAGCATGCCGGGAGGCGCAGCTGACAAACTCACGTCCTTCGACTCCGGCGAATGCGGCGCATGATCTGTCGCAATCGCATCGATGGTGCCATCGAAGAGACCCACCCGCAAGGCTTCCACGTCGGGCGTTGTCCTAAGCGGAGGATTCATCTTTCCTGAGGTACCGAGACGTTCGACGTCTTCTTCGGTGAGGATTAGATGTTGCGGAGTCACTTCAGATGTGACCTTGACGCCTGATGATTTGGCGAGCCTTACGAGTTCAGTGGCTAGAGAGGTAGACATGTGCAAAACGTGATATCTGCCGTTGGTAGCAGCAGCCAATCGTAAATCGCGCTCCACGATCACCGCTTCCGCCTCGCGCGGTCGACCCTTTAGACCGAGACGAGCCGAAACTGCGCCTTCGTTTATGATTCCACCATCGACCATCTCAGAGTGCTCGGCGTGCTGACTGATGACTGATCCGGGAAGTCGAGACGATGCGATTAGTGCCTGCTCCATCAAATTTGCATCATCAACGACTGTGCCATCATCGGTGAAGACGCGAACCCCGGCCTCGTAAAGCGCGTCGAAGTCGACTAGCTGCTGGCCCTCTCTAGCTTGGGTAATGGCTGCTGACGTATAAACGTCGCAGGGCGTCGTCCGCCCGATCGCTAAGACCTCGTTGACTAAATCTGGGTTATCTATCGTCGGAACAGTGTTGGGCATCATGACACATGCAGTGACACCGCCAAGGGCTGCACCGGCGGCGCCCGATGAAATATCTTCGCTTTCCTCGCCCCCGGGAGTCCTAAAATGCACCTGTATGTCTACGAAGCCCGGAAGAACCAAAGCGTCTGTCGCTTCTAGGACTTGACCTTTGTCGACCAGTGAGCCCATCGGGCCGATCTCGGCTACCACTCCGTCAGCGACCCTGAGATCTAGCGGTCCACTGTCGATTTGACCTGCAAGTAAGCCACCGCTGACCACCAAGGATTCACTCATCGCTTCACCCTACGGGAGATGCCTCCTCGCCGATACCCAACATCAAGTTCCGAGATAGTATTCTCGTGTGGAACCACGAAAGGCAGAAGCTGTTCTGTCAGTCGAACAGATGCAGAAATATCAAGACGATGGTTACCTGCATTTGAATAGCTTCGTTCCCGATGACGTCTTAGTTGGCTTGCAGTCGGCAGCAGCTGAGTTTGTCGAAAAGAGTCGCGGTCTAAAGCAGTCTGATAAAACCCTCGACCTGGAGCCCGGTCATTCGGCTTCCTCACCAAGGATTAGGCGTTTAAATTCGCCCGTCGACAACCACGATGCTTTTCGTGGGTTCGCCTTGGAAGGCCTTGCCGCAGGTCTTGCATGTTCGATCCTTGAGGGTCCAGTGCGCTACCACCATTCGAAACTGAATTACAAATGGTCAGATGGCGGTGAAGAGGTTAAGTGGCACCAAGACATTCAGTTTTGGCCTCACACTGACTTCAGCCCTCTAACGATTGGCGTCTATCTTGATGATGTTGATGACTCAATGGGGCCGATGGGAGTAATCCCGTCGAGTCACAAAGGAACCCTCTATAACCAATACTCGAAAGACGGCCAGTGGGTCGGGTCTATTAACGCGGAGGATGTCGGAAAGATTGACTTTAGTGAGGTTGCTTGGTTAACCGGTCCGGCAGGTTCGGTCACCGTGCATAACTGTTGCATGGTGCACGGATCACTGCCGAATAATTCTCCGAAGCCTCGGCCTCTTCTTTTGCAAACCTATTCACGTGCTGACTCGTACCCGATTTCTCACATAGGAGCCAATGGAGTTACGGGACGGCTCAGCGGTGCAGTTGTTGGTGGAGATTCAGGTCAATCCATAGTGATTGAGGGTCGAACAGTCTTGGGTGCTCCCGATTGGTCGCGAAGTGGAGCGCCGACGATCTTCGGTTCCCAACAGGACGAGGTTTAGAGGCTGTGTCCCAAGAACCTGATTTCTTCGAGCAGTTAGCAGTTACCTTGCGTCGCGAGTTTCAGGGGTGTCGAGACCTCGTTGCTGTAGATCGACTCTCTGGTGGCGCCAGCATGGAGACGTATCGAATTGAAATACAAACCTCGTCTGGCTCACAACTTTTGTGTATGCGTCGCGGCGCTGGAGGTGTCGACCGAGACAACGTGAGTGCTGTCGGTCTTAGGACAGAAGCTCTTTTGATGCGAGTCGCGAAAGAGCATGGCGTCGTTGAACCCGAGATTTATTATGAACTTCAACCCGACGACGGGGTCGGAGTCGGATTCATTATGCAGTGGCTGGGAGGCGAGACACTTGGGTCTCGAATTGTGCGCTCCCCGGACTTCGACGACGTTCGACCGCTACTCGCCGCCCAGTGCGGCCAGGAACTCGCCAAGATCCATGCCATTGATCTAGATAACAGCGGACTGAGGGCCGTTTTGCCGGTGCTGAGCCCTAAAGCATACGTTAATCAAACCTGGGACCGTTATAGAGCCTGGGATACCCCCCAGCCCATGATTGATTTTACCGGTAGGTGGCTGGAAGAAAATCTTCCGCAAGACGGTGACTTCAGACTGGTACACAACGACTTCCGAAATGGCAATCTCATGATTGACGCCAAGGGCGGACTTCAGGCTGTTCTTGACTGGGAGACTTCTCATATTGGTGACCCGATGAGAGATATCGGCTGGATCTGCACTAACTCTTGGCGTTTTGGGCACCGAGAGAGGCAAGTTGGTGGATTCGGAGACTTAGATGATCTCATCCGTGGATACGAGGACGAAGCTGGATCACCAGTAAATAGAGATGACGTAAAGTTCTGGGAAGTTTTTGGCAGCTTCTGGTGGGCTATTGGCTGCCTTGGGATGACAGATCAATATCGCTCAGGACCCGACGCCACCGTTGAGCGGCCTGCTATCGGTCGTCGCTCCTCGGAATGTCAGGTTGATTGCGTCAATCTACTTATTCCTGGTCCTACGGAGCTCTTGTCTCCGGGTTCTCCTACGCGTCAATCAGACATGCCACGTGTAGACGAGCTGCTAGCGAGTGTCCGAGATTTCCTTCACGGCGACGTAATGTCTTCAACATCGGGTCGGACCAACTTCCTTGCGCGCGTAGCTGGTAATAGCCTTGACATTGTGGGGAGAGAGTTGGCGATTGGTCCGGCGCTTGAGCGTCACGAGGTCGCTTTGCTTAGCGAGCTGTTAGGACGCACTGGCACTATTGACGAACTGCGCTGGGAGTTAGTGCATTCGCTCCGAGACCGCAGCATGGAACTCGAATCACCACTGCTGCATAGTTACTTAAGAGACGCAGTGGTAAATCAAGTCGCGATAGACCAGCCCAAATATTCAGGCTTCCGTTTTGCGACAGAGACCGCGCTCGACAGCTAGCGTTGCGCCATGACTGTTCATGAAATGCACCTTGAGATATCGAAAGAAATCAACGCCTCACCGGAGGCGGTCTATTCCCTTGTTAGTGACCTAAGCCGCATGGGCGAATGGAGCACAGAGAACATAGGTGGAGAGTGGACGACCGGTGACCCTGGCCAGGTCGGATCCCGATTCCTAGGAACTAACCGTATTAAAGGCTTCGAATGGTCGGTGCCGGTTGAGATAACCATCGCCGAACCAGCTAAATGCTTCGAGTTCGTCGCCGCTCCCGATGACGGCCCTTTCGTTCGTTGGACCTACCAGATCGAAGGACTGGAGTCCGGTTGTTCCTTAACTGAAATCTGGGATGTGATGAGCCTTCCGCCCTCGTTGGCGAAGCTCGACGCAGAAGGTCTTGCCGGCCGAAAAGATGCGGTCAAAGCGGCAATAGAAGCAACTCTGAACGGCATAAAAGCGAGTGCTGAGCAGTGAGTAAATGTTTCATGAATGATCCATCGACAAGCGACGCCAACAATCGAACTTGAGGGATCCCTCACTAGTCTCAGGGGGAACCTCGTCGGGTTCGCAAGACATTGCCCTAAACCACACTCTTGGACTTGTGAATCTAGCTGAGATAGCGACTTAGTCACCTACCGCAAGCGCCTGAGCTCAAGCTGTGAACCCATCCTCCAAAGAGAAGTATTTAGTTTTGACGACCTGAGGCCTAACGATTCGGGTACCGTTCGCTACGTGCCAGACAAGTACTTTGACGTAAACGGGATAGCTACGCTCGTTCACCATCGAGGCGTAACTACTCTCCCAGGTGCTCCTCCAAACTTGCACGATGGGCAGCCGATTCTGTTCCTCCACGACGCTGGCGTAAACGGCAACACCTTTGGTGAAGTCATGGACTTACTAATGGCAAATCACTCGCCTGTCAGTCTCGACCTTCCAGGCCATGGACGCAGCGGATCCTTAGACAGCCTCGCATCAGTGGGGGCGATGGCCTCCCATGTCGAATCCTTAATATCGCCTTGGGAGCTGCAGTCTTTAGTCGTCGTAGGAGAGGGTTTAGGAGCTGCCATCGGCACTGAGCTAGCGGCAAATGCCGTGTTACCCATAACAGCTTTGATCTGCGTTGGAGCTGTGGGCCCCTTTGTATCTCTCACCGAAGAAATCAGCCAATTAACAAAGATCACGACTGGGAAAGCTCGGAGAGAGTTCGACAAGACCGGCTATGCACCCGAACCCGAGGAGAAATTACTTCGGAAAGCCTTCGGTCATTGGGTCACCACAGACCCTCGAGCAACACTAGGAGCTCGAGAAGCACAAGCTGAGTGGAATGAAAACGTCGACCTTGGAAATATTTCGTGTCGGACCATTGTTGTGATCGGCGAGCACACAGAAGAGGCGTTGAAGGACAGCAGTCAGAGCTTCGCAAATCATCTGACTAGCGGTGAAGTCGCAGTGATCGGGGAAGCTGGACGTCGTTCCGCACAAGAGACGCCTGAAGAATTTTGTACTGTAATCTTAAACAGCATTTCCGGGAGCCCTGAAACTATATGAATAGCTCTAGTTTCCCACGCGGCGCTGCTATCGCAGGCGTATACGAACATCCAAGCCGCTTCTCCCCCGACAAGACCGAATTTCAAATTATGGCCGAGTCAGCTAAGGGCGCCCTCGACGATGCTGGTTTAAAACGCACCGACGTCGATGGGCTATTTGGGGCTTCGATGACCATGGGCCTCATGGGCATTGTGGACCTAGCCGAATACCTGGACCTGTATCCGGACTACTTAGACGGAACTAACATTGGGGGCTCGTCTTTTGTGGCGCACGTGTCTCACGCAGCGGCAGCAATCCATGCGGGCCTCTGCAATGTCGCTTTAGTGCTGTATGGATCAACCGCGGCCTCAAACTCAATGGCGATAGGGACAGGTGGGTCCGGTGGGTCCAAAAACCCTGATACAGCTTTCTCGGCACCTTATGGTATGACCACCGTTGGCAGCTACGCCACCTACGCCAACCTACATATGAAGACCTACGGTACAACGAGTGAGCAGCTAGCAGAGATAGCTGTAACCATGCGCCAGCACGCGACCCTCAACCCCTTGGCCAAGATGCGGAACCCAATTACGATTGATGATGTATTGACAAGCCGAATGATCTCGCGACCCCTTCACCTGCTCGACTGTTGCATTATTAGCGACGGTGGCGGGGCTGTTGTCGTGACCTCGTTAGATCACGCTCGAGACTTACGTAAAAAACCAGTACAAATTCTTGGCTGTGGGGAGGCAGTTCAACATCAAGGTGTGGGTTATTCCGACATTCTCTCGATAGCAGCAAAGCAATCTGGCGCCAAGGCTCTGCAGATGGCTGGCGTACAGCACTCTGATATTGATCTAGCCATGATCTACGATTCCTTTACCATCACGGTGTTAGCCACATTGGAGAACCTCGGTTTTTGTCCCGTCGGCGAAGGTGGCGATTTCGTAGCCAATGGAGGAATCAGCCTTCAGGGCTCACTTCCGGTTAATCCGGATGGCGGCGGGTTGTCTTCGAATCACCCCGGAATGCGCGGAATCTTTCTCGTGATCGAAGCCGTTAAGCAGTTAAGGAACGAGTGCGACGCCCGGCAGGTTCCCAACGCTGAAGTCGCTCTGGCGCATGGCACCGGGGGCACGATCGGCGACAAACACAGCGGCGCAACTCTGATTCTCGGCGTCGACCGATGAAGCCAATAGATCACCCCGTCCCTTATGCAAGCTGGGAATCACGCGGTTTCTGGGAGGGAGCCGGACGCAGCGAGCTCGTCCTGCAGCGCTGCACCAGCTGCGGCTTAGTTCAACATCGGCCGCGCGGAGTATGCGCCCACTGCCTCGATAGCGCGAACCTGGAGCATTTCACCGCGTCCGGTTCAGGCGCTATCTACAGCTTCACCGTTACCGAGCAGAACCAAGCCAAGGGGTTCGTTGAAGCATGCCCCTATGTGATGGCTTTCATCACATTGGATGAGGGTCCTCGAATCCTAAGCGTCATAGTGGAGTGCGATCCGAACGAAGTAGCTATTGGCGCACGTGTCGAAGTGGACTACGTCAAGCAAACACGAGATGACCGCGAGACATTCGCCGTACCCGTCTTTCACCTGAGCTAATCGTTACACGTCATGCTGCTAGATCTTCATACTCATTCTGTCCAGTCGGACGACGGGAGAGCCAAGGTAGAGAACTACTGCAAGTGGATTCGCAAGAAAGAGCTCCCATTAGACGGTTTCGTATTAACTGAGCACCGCCAATTTGACTCAGAATCGGACTATCGACATCTTGAGGATGAATATGGTCTGGTCATCTTGAAGGCCAGCGAGGTCGAAAGCGATTTCGGCCACGTTCTTGTGTTCGGCGTAACCGACGAACTCCAAGCCACCTTGGATTTTACAGATGTGCGGCTACCGCTTGAGCACGTTCTGTATCAAAGCCACCAGGCGGGCGCTTTTGCTGCACCGTGTCATCCAGGCCGAAAACGGGTCGGCCTATTCTCCCACTACGAGCAGAAGGGACAGGTAGATGGCGTCCATACGGTCGAGGTTCTAAATGGCGGATCTATACCCGGTGAAGACGATCTCTCTCTTAAGATGGCCGCCAAGTACAAATATAAGGGCTTCGGTGGAAGCGACAGCCACGTGGTTAGTCGCATTGGTTACTGCGCAACAGACTTTCCAGAACAAAAGATTTACAACATGGACGACCTAGTCAACGCACTTGAGGGAGGCAGTTTTCACGCAGTGTCGTTGCGTCCAACACAATCCGATTAGGCGACCAACGCTAACGTTCGTTTCGTAAGCTCCTCGAGGGTAACTTCCGCGAAGCCAGCAACGCTTGTCTGAATTGTTCGTCTCCACGAGTCAACCCAGTGACTTGGAATGCCACTCCCTGTTAGACCCCACAGCCCGCCAACCGTTGCGCCGTTGCAGTCCGTATCCCAACCCCCGGCAACTGTGTCACCGATAGCGGCACCGAAGTCTTGGCTATTTCGCGTCAGTCCCCAAGTAACCAAGGCCAAATTGTTCACAGCATGAACTGGTGACATCCCAACATAGTTGTCTTGAATTTTAGTAGGGAGAGAATCGGTGGCAGTGGCGAGCCCAAGTGCGACCGCTGCTGCGCACTCAGAATTAGACGGAATGTAGGAGGCAGCTTCTTCCATAGCTCGACAAAGAGGAATACCCGAACTAATCAGGGATCCGGCCGCGGCGATCACCATGGCGCCGTAGACACCTTCTGTCCGATGGCTGAGGCTTGCATCCGTGTGAGCCATACTTGCTGCGACTTTCGGTTCCCCAGGACTGATCCACCCATATAGGTCCGCTCGAATCTGAGCTCCGATCCATTGGTTGTATGGGTTGTCGCTGCATTGCCCCAAGTCCATCTTCGGCTCTGAGCCGTAGGCAAACCGCATGCCAGCGTGTTCTAGTAACTTGATGTACGCATCGCGTTCAGCGGTGTACACGATTGCACCCGGTAGGTACCTAAGCCACATCCGCCCCACATCGGCGGTTGTGAAACTGCGGCCGTATTGCTCAATGAGCATGAGTGAAATGACGGTGTAGTTGATGTCATCGTCGGGTATTGCTTTCGAGATCTCCTCACGACAAGCATCAGGGTGCTCTACCGACTGATTAATAGAAGGCCGAAAGGGTATGTAGTCGCGAAGTGGCAGCGCTCCGGCGGATTCCAAATATCCACTCAGTACCGTGGCGCCGTGTCTCATTGAAAGCATTTCAACCGGCTTGCCAAGCATGCAGCCGCTTACCCGTCCCGCCCAGGCACTGCTAATTCTCGAGTGATATGTGGGTGTCGATGTCGTAGTCATAGATCTAATCATTGCCGAAATACACAAACCTTGTGTCCAGGTGTTACCTTCGCATCGAACTGCGGTGTCGCTGCCGCACCTGCACCCGGATTGGACATACGAGATGAGTCAAGCGAGTTCTCACCAGGATCTGGCCCCGATCAGAAAAGATTGGGTTGGCGTTGAGTTCGATTGGGCCACCTTCGAAATGAAAGCGGACGACATGGTCGCTTGGGCTGAAGCTTGTGGCGAGACTGATCAGCGATTCATTAACGCGGAACATCCCGATTTCCAAGCTCATCCGGGTTTCACGACACACTGCATGTCCGGCAGGGTCTTTCCCGACAATTTTCCCCAAATTGGCGGAGGGTTCGGTATCGATGGCGGGAAGAAGGTTGAGGTACACGCTCCAATCAGGGCCGGCGATACTTTAACTGCCACAACCACCATCGCCGATATCTTCGATAAGACGGGCCGGAGCGGAACAATGATTTTCATTGTCCAGAGAATGGAGTTTCGAAACGAGGACTCCGAACTCGTTTCAACTGTTGACTGGAAAATGATTAAGAGGGCTGAATGACTATGTCTACTGTCTCTGGTTTCGATGAAGTCGAGCTAGGTGATGAGCTCCCAACCGATACGCCAGATGTGTCCATGAAACAAGTCACCAGTTTTTGTCATTCAGCAAAACACTTGTTTGAGCGTTTCACCGATCACGACGCGGCGAGAAAAGAAGGCTTTCCGGGAGCGATTGTGCCCGGCATCATGAGCCAAGGTCTGTTGGCAGCCATGATCCACAAATGGGCCCCTGGTTGTACGATTAAAAGTATTGACACCGTTTTTCGCGGGTCATTGATTGTCGACTCCACTATTACGATGACAGGCGCAGTAACCGATACTGACGACGACAACAAAACTGTGGAGCTAGATTTAACTATTGTCGCAGAAGACGGACGCACTGGGGTTATTGGCACCGCATTGGTCGAATTTTTGAATTGATCTTCACCGAGATGGGAACTACGACATGCTGGAGCTAACCGCAGACGAAGTACTCGAGACAACCCGGTCTGTTCGGCGTCGCTTAGACCTGGAAAGAGAAGTTGGCGAGGCAGTTCTGCGTGACTGCTTGGCACTGGCATTACAGGCTCCCACCGGATCACTGCGACAGGACTGGCACTTCGTAATTTCGAATGACCGTGACCAATGCAGAGAGGTCGGCCTCATCTATCAGGAGGTGTGGATGGGCATGGTGACGGAAGATTATTTGAAGTCCTCGGCTACCCAACAAGGCGACACAGACGATCAAAAGTCGTGGCTGAACATGATGGGGTCAGCCCGCCATCTAGCGGAAGTATTTCCCGAGGTTCCTGCCATCTTTGTGCCATGCATTACTGGACGCTTAGATGGGGCAAACGCAGTGACACAGGCACTCAAATGGGGTTCGGTAATACAGGCAGCTTGGAGCTTTATGCTGGCCGCTCGCAATAGAGGCATTGGCACCTGTTGGACCACCGTTCATCTCCAACGAGAGCAAGATGTGGCCGAGGTCTTAGGCATACCTTTCGAAGATGTCCAGCAAGTAGCCCTTAGCCCGGTCGCCTATACGCAGGGGACAGAGTTCAGACCAGGTCGCCGAAAGCCTGACTCCTCATTTATTCATTTCAATGGCTGGTAGTACATCTAGCGCTAGACGCTTCGCTGCGGTAGCAGAGCCACTTCATTCCTGCGCTTACTATGCACCGGAAATTAACGAATTCACTTCACTGGGGTTTCACGGCTGGTGGCACGCCTACTTCGCGTACCGCTCTGCTCCTCTAGGTAACGCTTCGTCTCAGATTGTCACCGAGGTGTTCTACAACTTCGCGCCCCGCATGGTGGAGCGATCTGTGCCCGGCTGTTGGGAAATCTTGACTGCCGATGCTGTTCGACGCGAACAACTTTCGATCGTCGGCCGAGCGCTGACTCGGATCTTCGATTCGTATTCTTGGGGATCCGAACTGAGAACGGTGGTCGAGTTACTCGCCGAAGCTCTCCCCGAGCTGGACGTTACCAATCGACCTCTATTCGCGGCCTGGGCCTCGCAGCCGTGGCCAGAAGAATCTGTTCTGGGCCTGTGGCACGCGTCTACCTTACTTAGAGAATTTAGATTCGACGGACACAATGAAGCTCTGCGCCAAGCCGGCGTCTCGGGTCTAGGTTCCCATCTTCTAATGGTTGCCGACGGGAGAGGTACCCCCGACGTCGTGCAGAAAATCCGTGGATGGACACCCGATGAGTGGGCGAGTGAAATGACGTTGCTTCAAGATGCTGGGTGGTTGGACCCGTCCGGGCTCCACACCACGAAAGGCCGTTCCGCCCGAAAGGAAATCGAGCTCCAAACCGACCAACATGCAGCCCCGATCTCGTCGAAACTTGGAGAAGATAACAGCGAGCTTGTACTAGAGCTACTCGAGCGTGTATCTCAGTTCCTTCTCAGCAAAAAGGTCGTACCAGGCAAATGGCCCCCAAGTCATTTAGGTCGAATAGATCCTTCCTCGGAGTAACGATCGCGGTAGCTTTAACCAAAGGCTTCACCTAACTTGGCACCCAAGGAGAATGAGGGTTCTTTGACTGAAAATGATCTCGATGCCTCTGCGCTCAAGAGTAACTACATCAGAGACCTGATCGCCGTAGACACTGCTTCGGGACGCTTCGGCGGGAAAGTGCAGACTCGGTTCCCTCCTGAACCAAACGGATTTCTACACATTGGGCATGCCAAAGCTATATGCCTCGACTTCGCGATAGCGGCCGAGAACCATGGTGTATGTAACTTGCGGTTCGATGACACCAACCCGGCTACTGAGGACGTCAGTTACGTGGACGCGATAGTTGAGGACCTCGCTTGGCTCGGATTTGAGCCTGCCGCCACCTTCCACAGTTCCGACTACTTCGAACAGCTTTATGACTGGGCAGAGCTTCTAATCACTAAAAACCTCGCTTATGTCGATGACCAAAGCCCCGACCTAATCGCTGATCAGCGGGGAGGCTTCGGGCAACCTGGCGTGGACAGTCCCTTCCGCTCTCGGCCGATAACAGAGAACCTCGAGCTATTCCGAAAGATGCGAGCAGGAGAGTGTGCTGAAGGCAGCCGGGTATTGCGCGCCAAAATAGACATGCAACATGAAAATATGCAGATGAGGGACCCCGTGATGTACCGCATCAGAGGTGAATCCCACTACCGAACCGGTGGCGATTGGCCGATTTACCCAACCTACGACTGGGCTCACGGGCAGGGTGATGCCATCGAAGGAGTTACGCACTCACTCTGCACGCTTGAATTTTCTGACAACAGGGAGCTTTACGATTGGTATCTCGCGCAACTGCCCCTTCCGGGACCGGCGCCTTACCAAACAGAATTCGCGCGTCTTGAACTCACACACACAGTGACCTCGAAGCGGCAACTAAAGGAGCTTGTAACAGCTGGAGTCGTAGATGGCTGGGAGGACCCCCGACTTCCAACCCTTCGGGCTCTGAGACGTCGCGGATACCCGGCGAGCTCCATTCGAGATTTTTGCAGCTTCATAGGCGTTGCGAGGACCAACGCTCGCCATGACATAGAGCTTCTTGAATCCTTCGTTCGAACGGATCTAAACCGCTCTTCTTTGCGACGGATGGCCGTTCTCAGACCTCTCAAACTGGTAATCACCAACTGGCCGACAGACACCTCGGGAGCACCGGCGTCGGATTTTCGGACACTCACCAACAACCCTGAAAACGAAGGCGACGGAACGAGAACGGTCCCCTTCGGTAAAGAACTGTGGATCGAACATGACGACTTCAAAATGGAGCCGCCGCCAAAGTACTTCAGGCTGTCCCCAGGTCGCGAAGTCCGATTGCGTGGCGGTTACCTGATCACATGCACAGGAGCACTACTTGACGACGATGGGACACCACTGGAAGTCCACTGCACATATGACCCACTAACTGCAGGGGGCGCGGCGCCAGACGGTCGCAAAGTCAAGGCAACAATTCATTGGGTCGAGGCGAAGACCGCTGTCGATGCAACGGTTGCTCTTTACGACCGGCTATTCACAACAAAAGTTCCCGGTGACGCAACAGGTAATCCGCTGGACGACCTGAACGAACACTCTCGCGAGTTGTTAGAAGGCTGCAAGCTAGAGCCTGCACTAAGAGAGACGGTGCCCGGAGAGGTAGTGCAATTTGAACGTCTTGGCTATTTCGCCACTGATGCTGATGATCCATTGCTATTCCATAGAACCGTAGGTCTTCGAGACGAGTGGGCGAAACTCGAGAAGCGAGCCAAGGGATAATGCTATGAAAGCCGGAGAGCCGTCCAAAGTCGCCATTGTTACTGGCGGGGGTACTGGCGTAGGCGCGGCCAGCGCCATAGCACTGGACAAACAAGGCTGGTCAGTTGTCATCTGTGGCCGGCGCCGAGAGTTGCTTGAGGATGTCGGAAATCAGTTGGAGAACCCCTGCTTAGTATTAGCTCTCGATTTGGCAGTACCGGAAGCGGTCGAGAGCTTGTTTGCCTCCACCGTTACCGAGTTTGAACGTGTCGATCTGTTGTTCAATAACGCCGGGATTGGTGCTCCGCCTGTTCCTATCGAGGAACTTCCCGTCTCATCGTGGTTGGAAGTCGTTGGAGTCAACCTGACGGCTACGTGGCTCTGTTCGAGGGCTGCCTTTAGGCAGATGAAGAACCAAAGCCCTACGGGCGGCAGAATCATCAATAATGGCTCGGTGTCGGCCCAAACCCCGCGTCCGTTTTCAAGCCCCTACACAGCAACTAAGCATGCAATAACAGGACTCACGAAGGCCCTTTCACTAGAAGGCCGGGACTGCGGCATTACCGTCGGTCAGATAGATATCGGAAACGCTCTAACTCCGTTGACTAATCAAATATCCGAGGGCGCACTCCAGGCTGATGGAACCGTTCGAGGTGAAAGCACCATGGATGTAGAGCATGTAGCTGAGGCAATCGTTCTACTTGCTGAGCTACCTCAAGATGTGAATGTGCCGCAAATGACGATCATGGCGAACGATATGCCGCTTATGGGACGCGGCTGACTGCAGACCGTCACCCTTCAACGATATACAGAGACCCGACGCTTGCGGATTGCCTTATTGGTCGGGCCTCTTCATATTCAGGACTGTTGTACCAGGCGTTAGCAGCCTCGACCGAGTCAAAAGAAATTACGACTGTTCTTGGAGCGGGCTCATCCCCTTCCAGGGAGGACCAAGGGCCTCCTCGCACAAGATAAGTGCCGCCATATGCACCCACTGTCGCAGATGCTTTCTCTTTGTACTTTGCGTATAGGCCCTCGTCGGTGACCTCGCCTTGAAAAAATACGTATGCAGCCATCAGGCGAAGACTAGCGGTCAAGGGGCCCAGTGATCGCCGAGATTGCGAAGGATTGGCTGCCCGTGGCCAGCAGCGAACCGGCCTCCGAGTAGATCTCAACCCGACCATGCCCCACGCTATTTCTGACGGCGTCAGCTTCGATTCGAATCAGAACCCAATCACTAAGATCAGTGGAGGCGATCCGTACAGCATGATCCAAACTCGAGCCTCTGAATCCTTTATCAAGACTCACGCGCATGCCGCTAGGAATGAGGTCGGCGAGAGCGATCAATCCGACTGTCGATGAAGCAACACCACGATTCAGCTTGGCCCAGTAACACACCACGGGTTCACCAGATTTCTGTCCCGCTAGCCGGATGTCGGCCTGATCCGTAAAGGAATAACCGGATTCCGAAGTCGGTTGACGCCTAGGACACTCGTTAGGTGGAGGCACATCGGGAATGTTTCGCCATACTCGATCAATCCCAAGGTCGTGACCGCCGAGCGCAGCCGAAGCACGAAGAACGACGCCACCTTCGTTTACAACTGATGCAGCAGCTTGCGTGACACGGTTTCCAACGGCTAGCTCCTCGACCTCAACTAGTACCTCAGAGCCAATTGGTGCTCGAGCAAGATATTGGCCCGCTATGTAGAGAATCGGCCTCCCAGTCACTGCTTCCATCCCAGCTGCAGCTGCCGCCAGGCCGCAACCACCATGAAGAGTTCCTGTCGCACCCGCTACTTCGGAGGTCACTGTCATCTGCCAGCGAAGCCGATCCGTTGTCGATTTGAGTTGAATAAAGTTTCCCGCTGGATCGGTCATTTCAGAATGTTCACTCACAGAACAGTTAAGTCTCAATTATTACAAGTCAGGTTTAGCCAAAGGGATCTAAGGCGACCAGGGTGCGTCCTGTCCGACTTCATAGTGATCGGGTCGAATCCCAAACGCTTCGATCATTCGTTGCCACCCACTGCCCACTGCCAAGAGCGCACCTAGTCTCAGGATTTCGATGGAGGAAAAGTGGGCGGCTAGGTGAGTATGTAAATCATCGGGAATTGGGCCCTTCGGGCTGCCAGCCAAGTGGTCGCTCAAGGCTAGGGCTGCTTTCCAAGCATCTGGGAGATTCGAATTCTCATAGTCATCAAGCTTTTGGATCACCTCATCGGTAAGACCGGTGCGCACCAACGATGCGCTCTTAACCAAGCTTCAGTGGAAACACTCATTGACGTTCGCCATCCGAATCCGACAAAGTTCGATCATCTGTGTGTCGAGACCAGATGAACCTCCATACATTAATCCGACCCAACTAAGGAACATGTCTAGGGTCATTTCGTCATTTGCAAGTGTCCGAAACAAGTTGTCGTCCTCGTAGGCCTTCTCGTACCACTTGTCTAAACGACTCGAATTAGTTTCAGAGAGCTCACTCGCCTTGGGCAGGTGTCCTAAGTTGTTTGCCATCTCTCCCCCAGAATCTTCAGCGTGTTACTTGCTCGAACCTGGCGCCTAACCACCAAGAAGTCTCGCCATTTGCCGATTCACACACAACGAGTGCACTTGATGATAGAGGCTCTTTCCGACGCAGGCTTCCATTGAAGTGCATAGTCTCTTAGCTATCCACACAAACACACGTTAACGAGGTGTCATGAAGGCAGCAGTTTTATGCGAACAACCCGGTGACTTAATCATCGAAGACCTCGTAATGGATAAGCCCGGTCCTCAGGAGGTTCTAATACAGACGGTCGGAGCTGGCTTATGTCACTCTGACCTCCACTTCATGGAAGGTCTTTTCCGGAGCAAGTTGCCATCTGTGATGGGCCACGAGTCTGCCGGCATTGTTCAGGCGGTAGGCAGGGACGTTAGCTACGTGAAGCCAGGAGACCCCGTAGTGGCGTGCCTCTCAATTTTCTGCGGCCAATGCAAACAATGCCTTTCAGGAAATCCTCACCGCTGCACAAATGGCCGTGCTACGTCTCGGGGTCGCGAAGATTCTCCTCGCCTTCAACGGGCTGATGGCACACCGGTCGACCAAATGGCTCGTTTAGGTGGTTTCGCCGAGGAAATGCTGGTTCACCAAAATGGGGTCGTTAAGGTTACTCCCGATATACCCCTAGAAAAAGCATGCTTAATCGGGTGTGGCGTCACGACTGGATTTGGGGCAGCTGTTCGAACTGCCGCAGTACCAGTAGGTGCGACTGTCTGCGTGATCGGCTGCGGGGGAATCGGACTGTCCGCCATTCAGGGTTCGCGAGTAGCCGGCGCCGGTCGGATAATCGCCGTTGACATGAACCCAGAAAGTCTTGAGGCTGCGCGCCTGATGGGTGCTACCGACACCGTAAATGCTGGAGAAGTCGACAGCGTGGTAGATGCGGTAAGGGACCTAACAAAGGGTGGCGTGGAATACAGCTTTGAGGCCATAGGCCTTAAAGAAACCGCCGAGCAAGCGTTCGAAATGCTGGAAATCGGTGGTACAGCAACTGTGATCGGCATGGTTCCATCTAATACAAAAGTTGAAATACGAGGAATCGACCTTCTTAGCGAAAAGAAACTACAGGGCTCAATGATGGGTTCTAATCAGTTCCGAACCGACATACCTCAGATGATCGACCTGTACCTAAATGGACGGCTGTATCTGGATGAAATGGTTTCTGCGACGATTTCGCTGGAGGAAGTCAACGAGGGCTACAACTGGATGCGGGAAGGAACAGTCGCTCGCACCGTTATCACCTTTTAACGGGCGATGTCCTCAACTAAGTAGAAGATCGACATCGGCTTCGGACATTCCCGCTCGTTGGCCGCTATTTCGAAGCTGATTGATCGTTACTGGGTCAACTTCGAAGCCTTCAGCTCTTTGCTCTCGAGCTAGGTCTTCCGGTTGCCCCGGGACCAGGACCCGGTCGCAGTCCGAACGAAGAGGTGAGTTCAACACAAAGTCCCTGAACTGTTCTATCTCATCTAGATAGCTCTCGGCATCGCCAAGAGCACCTGGATCTAAGACGACTGAGAGCATGCTGTTAATAATTCGACCGTCACGGGCGTTCTTAGGGTGTGCCGTCTCGCCGCCCAAAAGTGCCGCCCCGAGAAGCTCACACATAATCGCCAAACCCGAACCTTTGTGGTCCCCGAATGCGACCAGGGCACCGCCGCGCTTACCAGAGGGATCCGTATACCAGAAGGCATTCGGGTCATCAGTGAGGTTGCCGTCGACATCGATGATCGTGTTTGGAGGCACCCTTACACCCTTGTTAGCCGCAACACGAGCCTTGCCTCCTGCAATAATACTGGTCGCCATATCTAGCATGAAGCCAGGCCGTCCATTTCGACCAGGAACTGCCGCGCAGAACGGGTTGGTACCGAAACGAGCCTCGGCGCCACCGTATGCGGCCACTAGAGGTTCGTGGCCAATGACATTAACTAAATGAAGGGAGGCGTAACCACTTGCAGCGCACTGTTCGGCCCAATGGCCAATGCGGCCAATGTGATAGCTATTACGTAAGCCCACGACCGCAACCCCATACTCGCTTGCCCGATCGGTCGCTGCCTGCATCGCCTCGAAGCCATTTACCTGCCCAAACCCAGCGTTTCCATCGAAAGTAACAAGAGCACCATTGTCCACAACTACAGTCGGATGGCTATTGATGCGCAATCGACCGTTCACAACGCCGTCAACATAAGACGGCAGCATTCCTACGCCATGCGAGTCATGTCCCGCCAAATTAGCTTCTACTAACTGGTCAGCGACCAGACCCGCCTCACGCGGCAAACTACCCATTGCCTCGCAACATTGGGTAACAAAATCGTGTAGTTGGCTAGGTTGAAATTTCGGCACACCTCGACTGTAGTCTGCAACAGCCATCTACTGATCACTGCTTCCGGAAGGTGTCTCCGCTCTAAACTTCAAGCACGGAAGAAGACAAACTACTGCTCGTCTAGCAGACGCCGCCGAGCCTCATACCTTGACTATTCGTCTGCCTTAGATTTTGCTCTCGCCTTTCGGCTCTGAAGCCATGGTATGAAGCCACACGACGCGACTGCCAGGACTACGACGACGAACAATAACGTTGACACTGGACTACTCCCTGCTTGTCTCCATAGCTTTCTAGCAAATCTTCGGCGGCGCCTCTAGCCGAAGATTTGCGTTCCTTCTAAATAGCCTGGCTCGATAATCTCTACGGCCGGATGGACCGCCTTAACGGCGGCGTTAATGGGATCAGTATTGGTAGGAATGGAAAAGCCTGGAAGCCAGTTGTCATGGTGTCCGTAGATAACTTTCTTAGGTTTCATTACTTCGACCTGACCTGCAACAAATTGTGCGAGCGATCCTTGGATCGGCTCACCATCAATATTTCCCCGTCCGGCGGCAGCCAGTATCGCTACATCCGGCTTTAGGGCTGGAATAGTTCCCGAATAGTATCCACTCGTGTCTTGATAAAAGACGCTCCCTTCGGGGGTCTGGATTAGGTATGTCAGTGCGCCTCCATCACCTCGATCGCTATGACCCGGCTGCGATTCCTTCAAATGGGTCCGTGTAGCCTCGGTCGTGTCGGTCGCCAGGTATTGCATCAAATCGAGGAAACGTTCCTGCTGCTGATGCCAGTGAACACCGAGGTCACCTAAGCAAACTACGTCAGGCTCATCCATTTGTGAGTGGGACCAAACGCACGAGTGCTGACTTGGGTGAACTGAAACGCTGACACCAGCTGCAAGGTCAATGGTCTCTCCGCCTGAAACACAAATCATGCGATCTAACGGAATACCGAGAGTCTCCATCACTCTTACTGACTCGTAGGAGCCGATCATGATTGCCTGGGTATTCTGGAGAATACGTTCAGCGCCCCACAGGTGATCAAAATGACTGTGGCCAACCAAAATGTAGTCAGCCTCGGTAATGTCCGAAGCAGTTAATCCGGTTCCCTCTGCATCTTCGGACCGGTCGATGTAAGCATCGAGAAATATTGTCAATCCAGAAGTACGTAGCGAGAATGTAGCGCAGCCATACCAGTCCAAATAAGTAGCCATCTATGAAACCTAGACCAATCTTGAGTTCCGAGTGATAACCGCGGACAACGGTCTGACGCGCTGCGAGAAGAACGTCATCATCGGTTTACTAGCAACGATGCTGCTCGCCTCTTGCACCCTGTGGGGCTGCGGTCAGCGGGAAGACGCTACTCGTGTATTCGTCGCATCGTCTATGACCGATTTCATCGAGGAGTTAATAGCCGTTGATGGCCAAAACGGCTCAGCTAACGCCACGGACGTGAACATAGCGGGCAGCGGGACCCTCCTACTTCAAATTAATGAGGGCGCTCGCGCCGACGTAGTTATCTTGGCCGGGGCAGAATACATGGAAGAGCTAAATCGAACCGGCGATTTTCATCCGCCAACGGAGTTCGCTATGACCAAGCTATCGATCGTCATTGCCCCAGATCTGAAGGACAAAGACCTAACCGTTCGCGACTTGTGGTCAGGAAAGTTCCAAGGGGCGATGTGTGTCTTGTCGGCACCGTGCGGTCAGCTGGCTAGCCAATATGCCGCCTCACAAAATCTCGACATGGCTGACCTATCACTCGAGCCGAACGTAAGAGCCGTTCTAGCTAAAATCGAACGTGGGGAGGTCGATTTTGGTTTTGTCTACCACACAGACTTGTTGTCAAGCACGGCCGGAGTCGCCGAAGTACAAGGGAGCGGAGCTAGCAAATTTTCAACAAGCTACTCATTTGCCGTATCCAACAATTTGAAACACAGTGCACAAGCACAGAGTTTGACTAACGCAATCACTGGCGAAGTTGGGCAGAGAATATTGGAAGAGCTTGGATTCAACCAGCCGTGATGAATCGGCTACCCATCGGCGTGCGCATCCTCGCGGTTCTAAGCTTCGGCTTTGTCTCACTGCCCTTGCTGTCACTACTGTGGCGAGTTCCATGGCCGAGGCTTTGGACGCTAGTCGCTAGCGACACTGTGACGGACGCTCTCTTTCTTTCACTGACGTCAAGTGTCTTCGCAGCACTTCTAGCCCTGGCGCTTGGTGTCCCGTTGGCCTTGCAACTCTCCAAGATGAGTGGCTTCGCCGCTTCTATAGCGAGGGCAGTAGTTGTGTTACCTATGATCTTGCCCCCAGTGGTCGGCGGCGCTGCCCTCCTTTTCGCCTTTGGGCGCAATGGTTTGGTTGGATCCTTGGTAGCCGACGTGAGTGGTGTCGTCCTGCCGTACAGCATCAGTGGCGTCGTGCTAGCGAATACGTTTGTTGCACTTCCATTCGTGGTAATCACAGTTGAAGGTGCGTTAAGAGCAATTGACCCCAGATACGCCCTAGCAGCATCAACACTGCGGGCAAACAGCTCTGCCATAACCTTTCGAGTCGTTCTCCCCATGGTGCGCCCTGCTGTTATAGCAGGCGGCTTTATAGCCTGGGCCCGAGCCCTCGGAGAATTCGGCGCCACGATAACATTTGCAGGCAACATACAAGGCAAGACCCAGACACTGCCTTTAGCGGTTTTCGTCGCTCTCGAATCCGACCGAGAGGCCGCTCTCGCGATGAGTGTCTTACTTATTTCTGTCTCACTAATCGTTTTAATTTCTCTTCGAGAACGGTGGTGGCCTGTTAGATGAACACTTCCTCGCCTGCCTTATTAGATGCCCGTGTTGTCCTGCAGCGGGGAGACCTCAATCTCGATGTCGAACTGTCAGTGCAGCGAGGAGAAACCGTCGCGATCATGGGACCTAACGGTGCGGGCAAAACCACCCTGCTTTATGCCCTTCTGGGGTGGATACCAATTCAGTCAGGTTGGGTGCTGGTAGATAACGATATCTTTGAGGCTCCAGGCCAGGATGAAGTCACACCGACGCGCGAGCGTGAATTGGGAATGGTTTTTCAGGATGGGCTTCTATTCCCCCATTTGAAAGTCATTGAAAACATCAGATTTGGAACAAACAAAGATGATGATCTTCTCGATCTCCTGCAGACACTAGAGATCTTCCCTTTGCTGAAAAAGTATCCATCCGAGCTCTCAGCAGGGGAAACCCAAAGAGTCGCGCTGGCGCGGACCCTAGCTGCCCGCCCCAAGATGGTGCTGCTTGATGAGCCCTTGGCGTTACTCGACCTCAGCGCCCGCTCCAACGCTCGGAACATGATTCAGACAGCGCTCCAACAGAGCCTCGCTGGAGCCTTACTGGTGACCCATGACCCTGCCGATGCGTTTGCGTTAGCTCAACGAGTCTTAATCTTGGAGGGTGGCCGTGTGACCCAGTTCGGCACCCCCGATCAAATTCGGGCAAAACCGAAATCACGTTGGGTTGCAGACCTAATGGGGTGGAACGTCTTCTATGGCGTTGGACAAGGTTCGTCTGTAGGCCTCGAAAGCGGTATCGAGTTTGCGACGGCCGAGGCGAATCTTTCAGGAAAAGCCATGGTCATGATTAGTCCTTCCTCTGTGGCTCTCTTTGTGGAACGTCCCAGCGGGAGCCCACGCAACAGTTGGCTATGTCGAATCCGGCGAGTTGAGTACCTTGATGGACTAGCACGCGTCTCACTTTTTGGGCCATTGGACATATACGCCGACATAACTTTGGCCGCTGCCAGCGAGCTTGACCTCACCCCCGGACGCGAGTTTTGGGTAACTGTAAAAGCTACTGAGATCCAGGCACAGGTTCTCAAGACTGAGTAAATGCAGACGGTCTGCGAGCACACAAACTATCGCAATCCGCGCAGGTCAAAAAGCTTGACTACGGTCCTGGACATGGAAATCTCACAGTTATTTGATGTCAGCGGAAAAATCGCAGTTGTGACGGGAGGAAGTCGAGGCATCGGCTACATGATCGCCGAAGGACTTCTGCGAAATGGGTGCTCTGTCTATATAACCTCGCGAAAAGTACAAGAATGCGAGCGGGCGGCCGCCGATCTAAGTAAGTACGGCAGTTGCACTGCCATCCCTTCAGACTTAAGCGATGATTCGGCGCGTGTCCGCTTCGTTGAGGAGTTTCGCAAGCACGAAAATCACCTCGATCTCCTAGTAAATAACGCTGGAGCTGCATGGGGCGCGCCAATAGGAGATTTTCCTTCGAGCGGGTTCGACAAGGTTCTGAACGTCAATGTGAAGGCGCCCTTCATGTTGACTCAAGACCTGCTGCCGGAACTACGTAGCGCAGCAACTGACGATAACCCGGCTCGAGTCATCATGATCGGGTCTATTGATGGTGTCCGTGTTCCGTTTGGCGATAACTATTCCTATTCAGCTTCGAAGGCCGGAATCCATATGCTTACTCGACACCTGGCGCACCATCTCGTGAGGGAGAGAGTAAGTGTTAATTGCATTGCTCCCGGCCCGTTTGAATCGAAGATGATGAGCTACATGCTCGACAACCCTGAGCGGCGAGCTGGCGTGGTTGCTTCAACGCCGTTAGGTCGTATTGGCAGCGCCGAAGATATCGTCGGGGCCACAATTTTCTTGGCGAGTCGGGCGGGCTCTTGGTTGACGGGCGTCACAATTCCAGTAGATGGCGGTATCTCCACCCATGGCTAGCGGCGAGAGCTGCACCATTTTGGTTGGCAGTCTGCGACAAGACTCAATAAACCGGGCAGCAGCATCATATGCGGCCGGGCATCTGCGTGATCACTTCACAGTTCATCAACCTGAGCTGGCTCAAATACCGCTTTTCAACCAGGATGTTGAGGACGTCGGTTATCCCGCACCGGTAGGTGCCCTCAAACGCGTTGTTTCAGAGAGTTCACTCGTGCTCTTCTTTACTCCCGAATACAACTACAGCACTTCGGGCGTTTTGAAGAATGCTATTGATTGGCTATCACGCCCATTTGGTTCGGGGAGTCTCGTTGGGAGCGTGGTTGCGATCGCTAGCGCAAGCCCCGGTTCGCGTGGAGGAGAGAACGCTCGTGAGCATCTTCTACAAACCTGCAGCGTTCTGACAGATCGGCTCTACAAAGTCACTCTTGGAATTCCCAACGTCACCGAGCTCAAGGCGGGCTCTTTGTCCGAGCAACACTCGCAACTACTGGCCCACTGGCTGGAGGACGTGATCGAATTCTCCAGACAGCCTGAAGCTCAAGCCCAAAAAATGAGCTCATAAATGCGAACCCTAATCAGCTTGTCCGACCCAGCTACATACCAGAAGCTATTTTTTGACCGTGGTCCATCCCGTTCTCTCACTGTCGTCAAATGACGCTGAATACCTATCTGGAACTCCCGCATCAACGTCGGTTGCAACCTTTGACACCTTTTCCATAGCGGAACTCCAGGCCTCAATAAGTCGATCCTCTCCGTTGTAATCGAAGAGGTCCGAGAGCGACCGCTCCTCCGCTCCGCCAGGTTTTAAAGGGTGCTCCGATAAGTGCTGAGCTGTAATAGCTAGGCCTTCAATCGGGTCAACAAGGTCTCGGTAACCCAAGTCGAACATCGCTTTTTCGCAGGAAGTCACTCGATGATGCGGCGTGCCTCGAACGGTCAATCTTTGGGCAAGCGTCGCATACTCCCAAGGCATGCTTATAATTTCAAACCGGTGGCCCAACGCACTGGCAATTATTTCAACCCACTGCAACAACGTTGGGGTCCATTCGTCTGAGGCGTTGTAAACCTCTCCAGCCGCGATCTGGGGATTATCGACAATGGTCAAGAGCAGATGCGCTGCGTTCACTGAATATGCACGAGATTGCAGACTCATCCCTCCGTCGGGCAGGATCAGGTAATTTCGGCCGTCGAGAACACGTCGAACTATCGAATGCTCCAAACTTGCGACCTGACCTGGTCCATAGATCCAGGGATACCGCAAGTGGGAAGCCGTCGGATGGCTCTCAAAGACAGCTACCTCGGTACGTCCGATATTTGCCACTTTGCGGTTAACAGGAAATTCAGGGCCCTCATCGACAACCAATCGGGAGGTTTCACGAGTCGGGACGCGCATCCCAGCAGGCCATAGGGCGTCAGCGTCACCCCAACCGGTATAAGCAGGCACCCCACCAACACTCACAAATTGTTCAGCGCGACCTTCAAAGAGCTGCGCTAGCTCACGTAATCGGCCGTACATAACCACCACGAGGTCGTAGGCTTCACCTTCCAGCGCATCGCTCACTTTCCTAATATCGAACGGATCGGTATGGATGTGCTTGACGCTGTCCGGGATTTGCGGGGACTCATGGGCTCCGGTATGCAGAATGGAGACTTCATAGTCTCGGTCGATAAGGCCGTTCACAACATGGGGGCCAGTCGGGCCAGTTCCACCGACGACTAAGGCTCGTAACATCCAGCATCCTTTCGACTGCGACGCAGAGCTTAGGGTTCGCGCTCAGGAGCCGCTTGATTGTTGCGACAGATCTCGAAGGAACTTTCTCAACACGATGCCTAAAACCGTTTGCTAACACGAAATCGGTTTATAACTGTCGCTAACCCGCCTTCTAGGTCTACGATCTGACCTATGGCACCTGAAAGCTCCGCCCTCAAGAAGGGCGCCCGAGTAGTCGTCATAGACGACCTCCCCGGCGTTGTTGCCGGTACTGCAGGCCGCGTCGGCCGATCAATCGGAATTAAGACGGTTAGATATCGAGTTCAGTTCGAAAACGGTGTTAACTCCATGTCTGTCGCTGAGAGCAAATTAGTGTCGCCTGCAGCCTGGGAATTCATAAAGGAGCGACAAGTTGCGTCTCCTGAAATTGCAGCTACCACTCCCCCTCCCGCCCCCGTAACGGCCGCTCCTCAACCCTCACCGAAGGCTCCTTCTGAACCCTCGTCCTCTTCGGCGCCTTCCGACGCCATAGACGCGCGTCTAGCAGCTCTTACAGCGAAGTCTCGCGACGCTCGCAAGGCGGCTGGTGTAGATGTTGACGCAGAAGCGACCGAAGATCCGCCGATCCCAGAGGTTGCCGAGCCGGAGGCTGATGATCCAGTCTCGAAAACTTCAGAGGTAGCCGACGATTCGCCTACGCCCGAAGCTGCTGAGCCGGTGGCTGATGAGCCAGTTTCTGAAGCTTCCGAGGTACCGAAGCCAGCAGAGCCGGTATTTAATTTACCTGATGGCTACTTCCCTCCGGATAACCGAATTGCCGACCTCCTTGCGTCGGTTAAAGGGAGTTAGAGTCCTTAGCTTGCTCAAAGTTCGAACGGTTCAGGATCTAAGAATCGTTCGAGGACGTTCTGAGTCATTTGAGCGACATCATTGTCATAGTTGTTGCGCGCCAAAGCGCCGAACCACGAAATTGATCCGACGCTAAAGACAGCTCCGCCGTTTGGCGCTTCAAAAAATACGATGTCAGAGCGGACATAGGGATCAGGGACTGGGAATGCGACTGTGCCTTCAAATTCTTCCTTAGTTCGCAACATATCTGTGCCGAACTCAGTTGCACTCGCAATGACTACTGCATGGCTGGGAGAACCAAGTCGTTCATCGTAACGGTCTACTTCCTGCCCGGCAGCGCCACCTCCAAGGCCAGAAGTACCAATGACATCGTCTTCAATACCAGCCAAAATCCATGAGGCTCTAGAGTCTCTCGCCTCTTCATTGACTTGATAGAAGGTTGCTTTTTCGAAACCTTGGGCTGCGAAACCTATACCTACTAGCTGATTCGGGGCGCGCCCATTCCGCCGCCAGAGGCCTCCATACTCTCCGCCCCACGCGTGATAGTTCTCGCCATCGCCGGTCTGCCAGTTCCTGACCCCATCCTCAGCGCGGCGTAGCTCAATTGCACCAGGCCAGGAGTCGCTAAATGAAACTCGCCAGTAGAAACCATTTCCTCCCAAGTACATCAGCCGGCCACCATTGCGTTGCCATTCGTCTAATGCATCAAGCATTTTGGTTGACCAATATTCGGGATGAGAACCAGTGACAATAACGCGGTAGGGAGCGAGCGCTTCATATCCCTCGAAGTGGACATCGTCATCGCTGATCACGTCATGATCAGCATCTGATTGAAGAAGAAACGCATGAATGTCGGTATCTGGCGTGAAATTCCACCCATCTGCTCCAGGTCGTACTTGCAGCACAGGACGTCTTCGGGAGCTAAACATCACCCCGCTGCCATCCGGATGCCTTTCATAATGGCTCAGTCCAACTTCCGGATGATCGACTAGATATTGATGCTCAGGCCGAAGATTTGCCCGAGCTCCAACGAAGTCAGCGCCCTCAATCAGCATCCGATGATTCGCGTACGCCATATATGTGCAAGTTGGCATAAGAAGAGCGACATCAGATGTCGGCAGGCCATGACCCGGGCGTACAAAAAATGGAACACGATCAGTACCAAGCTCTGATTCAAACCGAAGACAGTAGATACCGCTGCTGAGGTCTGCTGGTAAACGAAATTTCCCTGTCGTCTCCCACCCGGCGTCATAGAGATCATCATGATGAAAATGAATCGCGTTCCACTGCTTCGGATCGTCTCTCCATCTCTGATGCTCCCCCGACCATGTCGGTCCGGTGACTCCGCGAGTGGGTAACTGAAACAGATTTAACTTCGCGCCACCTGAAACCGACGTTATAGCTGCATCTTCCATATCGCCTTCGAACTCCCACTCATAGTGGTTGCCGTCGGCGACTAATTTCGGAGCGGCGATACGGCCGTCCCATCTGCCATCTGCAACACCAGCAGCCAGGCGCAGCGTAAGGTCACCAGCGAAGGTAATGGAGATTGGAACGACACATTTGTCTTGACCACTTTGTAGTAGGTCCCTCGCTGGAGAAGCACTTTTTGGGGACGAGATTTCGATCTCAGCCACGCCTGCCTGAACGTCCACCTTGAGACTCAGGAAGTACCACCGATGGCGTTCCAGGGGTCGGTCCCGAACCACTGCCTCGACTTCGCAAAACCGTGCTACCAGTTCCGTTCCGCTGTTACCCACCTCGACAAAGCTTTCACCGGAACTGACCGAAAAAAGCACGCCGTCCCGCTTGAGGAAAGTTGGCTGAAACCAAAGGCTCAGCTCTAGCAGCTTTGTCTCGGGGGTCGACACTATGGCCTCAGCGTAGGAGCCGGGTAATAGACGTTGGCTGGAAAGGTCAACAGTCTGGGTTTCAATTGCTTCCACTTGAGCCTCGGCAAAGCCAGGTCCGGTACGAGTTGGATCTCCGCAATCAAGCCGGACAATCCCTAAGGTTCCGCTCGTAGGGATATGACTCGAACCAAACCACTCAATCTCTTCGCCTGCGCGAAGCGACCATGGTTCACAATAACCAGTTATTAACTTGGTTGAGTCGGTGTCTTGGTTTGTAGGCATTTGGTGAAGATTAAATATCTGATTCAGTATCTCAAGCGGCACTTAGGCTCGATTTGCTTTCCAGTCTTCGTAGGACTCGATAGGCATATCGTCGGCCTTCCACCCTCCGAATCCGGTCTCAATATGGCTAATCTTCTCCATCCCCATGTCCTTCAAAGTCTTGGTGGATAAAGCCGACCGCATACCGCCAGCGCAACACAAAACGAATTCGCGGTCTTCAGTGAAGATCTCTTTTGTATACGGCGAATCAGGCGAAACCCAAAATTCGAGCATTCCCCTTGGGGCGTGCATCGCCCCGGGTATTGCTCCGTCACGTTGCATTTCGCGTACGTCACGAATATCTACAATCAGCGCGCCGTCTTCGGCAGCTCTCCGGGCGGCCTCTTCCGGAGAAATATTATCGATTTCTGCTTTAGCGGCCTCCACCATTTTCTTTACTGACTCAATCGGCATCGCTAAGACTCCCTTCTTGTAACGGACTTACTCTTTTCGCACACTCCAAGATCATTGCTTATCTGAGTACTGATGTCATATCAGTCTGACGAGCTCAACCCATCAGCGAACAAAATGGTCGTGTCTTCGAGGTCAGCTATTGCTTCATCCGACATTCCCAGCACCTCCGATAAGACTTCATGGTTGTGTTGTCCCAACCAAGGCGGCAGAGGCTCTATCTCCGGAATCGGAACCGAACTGAACTTAGCCGGCAAACCAGTTACGGTTATTTCTCCAAAATCGGGATCCACTGCTCGCCGAACCATTCCCCTATCCGTGAAATGTGGATGCACCATCGCCTCTTGGGGACTTAGAACCGGTGCAGCAGGGATTCGTTCGTTTTCAAGGTGAGTCAAAAGAGCAGCATCGTTTTCGAAGGTCTGCATCCATGCTTCAACCAGGCCCAACAGCTCTATAGCGTTGTCGACGCGAGCTTCGGCAGTGGCGAACCGCTTATCTACTCCTAATTCACTTACTCCCATCGCATCGCACAGTCGTTGCCATTGCGGTTCTAGTACTTGGAGCACGATCCATCCATCTGGTCCTTTGTAGGTGCCCGATGGAACGACAATGCTGAATTGCCTACCAGACCGTTCTTGACTCCATGTGCCGCCGCTCGCACTGTGTCCCTGAACAGCAATCGAGTGCATCGCGAAGAGCGGATCAACCAGGGTGACTTCAAGATATTGCCCTTCGCCTGTGCGCTCCTGGTGAAACAACGCATGGCCAATTGCGCCGAACAGCATTTGGCCGGCAGCGCAGTCTGATATTGGGGAGCCGGTGAACTGAGGTGCTCCATCAGCCTCTCCAGTCAGGTGCATCATGCCTGACAGAGCTTGTCCCATCAAATCAAAGCCTTGCAAGTGCGCTAACGGGCCAGATTTACCGAAGGCAGATATAGAAGCCATTATTAATCGAGGATCCAGTTTGCTGAGCGCCGCCCAATCCAAACCCCTGCGCTCCAAAACGCCAGGTCCAAAGTTTTCGACCACTACATGGCACTCAAGGGCCAGATTTCGGGCGACCTCACACCCCCGGGTCGATCCAAGGTCCAAACATACAGATCGCTTACCCCTGTTTTGCTGCGTGTAGTAAGACGAGGAACCGTTCGAAGATACAAATGGGAGAGTGCGGCTCGGGTCTCCTTTGGGACCGTATTCCACCTTGATGACATCAGCTCCGAGCTCGGCGAGCATTCGGGTAGCACTGGGCCCAGATAAATATTGGGTAAAATCGAGGATTCGTATACCTTCCAAAAGCATCTGCAGAGACTAGCCCGGGAACAGCCACCAACAGATTTAGTGGTCCTTCGACCCAATACGGTGGCAAAATCTTAATTCGTGACGACAGAAGGCCCTCTTACAATCGGAATTGACACCGGTGGGACTTACACCGACGCGCTTGTCTACGCGCGAACTACAGGTGATGTCGTAGCCAAAACCAAAGTTAGAACTACCCATGGCGATTTGGGTGGCTGCGTCTCGGCCGCTTTAACAAGCGTCTTGATTCAGGCGTCACTCGACGCGTCGGCCATCGACTTAGTTTGCGTCTCCACCACACTCGCAACGAATGCACTAGTCGAAGGTGGAGGCAGACCAGCAGGCCTTGTCGCTATTGGACTTGAAGCAGCTATCACAGAGCGACGAGGCTTGGCAGACCTGACTCAGGAGAACCCTCTCCTGCATCTGGACGGTGGTCATTCCTCCTACGGGCTAGAAACCAACAAGTTAGACATGATTCCGCTCGACAACTGGCTATCTGAGAACGACGGGGATTTGGAGGCTTACGCTGTCGTTGGATCTTTCAGCGTTCGCAACCCAGAACATGAATTAAAGGTGGCAAACGCAATTAAGCAGCTCACCGGTAAACCAACCACGCTAAGCCATGAACTGTCTGGTCAACTTGATGCTGCCAAGCGCTCTGTGACTGCACTATTGAATGCACGTTTAGTCCCCTTGGTGCGTGACCTAATCCTGGCCGTTGAGACTGCCATGACCAGACTCGGAATCCAGAGCCGATTAATGGTTATGAGAGGAGATGGATCGCTGGTGTCTGCGGAGTTTGTGAAATCCCGCCCAATCGAAACAATTCTCTCCGGCCCTGCTGCGAGCGCTATAGGAGCCCTCGGTCTAAGCGGAATGACAGATGGTGTCATCGCAGATATCGGGGGGACCACGACTGATGTCGCTGTAATACGAGAAGGTAGATCTTCACCCCAGACTGCCGGAGCCAAGGTGGGTGGATATGAAACTATGGTTAATGCCATCCGTATTCACACGGAGGGAATCGGCGGTGACAGCCACGTTCGTCACACTCCATTACAAAGCAACCCACTTTCGATAGGGCCCCGTCGTGTAACGCCCCTAGCCCTCGCATCTGACGAGAGGGCTGAAATCCTAGAAATGCTTGAGGAGCAGGCTTCTAGGTCCGTGAGAAGCGATGGAGATGGCATTTACATTTGGCTGCAAAACCACAATCGTGAGTGGATCCCCCAATCTGCTGCAGACGCAAAGGTCTATGACGCCGTAACCCGCTCTCCCAAAGCACTAAAACTCGAAGACGTTGTTACTTCAGGCCTAGAACGGAACGCTATCGATCGATTGGTCAGTCGAGGTATCTGTGGATTAGCAGCCTTCACGCCGACCGATGCTGCACACGTATTAGGCATCGACCGGCGCTACGATCCAGGCGCCTCCGAACTCGGCGCCAAAATTCTCGCGAGCCAGCTTGACCGATTGGGTGTTCCTCTTGCCGAGACCGGTTTCGTACTGGCCTCCGAAGTGCGGGCTGCAGTAGCGGACGCAGTTGGAAACGCCATCTTCAGCGCTACCGCAGAACATGACGATCTAAACATTTCCGACCTAGATTCAGCTTTGAGGGCTTCAAAACAACTTGATTCGACGCCACTCGCAAATCGACTTTTAAATATCACCATCGGCATCACTCAATCTCTGGTTTGCGTGGGAGCCCCGGCACTCCTATACCGAAGTGAGCTAAGCGATTACTTAAATACTGCGTGCAGCACACCGAACAATTTTGACGTGGCCAACGCATATGGCGCTGCAATAGGTTTGATTCGCGTGAGTAGTAGCACCACAGTAAGCGCTCCTCGAAGGGGGTTATTTCGGGTTCACACTCACGATCCCGAGACCTTTTACGACCTTTCTGAAGCTAAGGAATTTGCCGAAATCCAAGCAAAAAACGACCTCACGGAGAAGATGCACATCGCTGGTGCCTCAAACTTCACATTTTCTTACAACTGGGATGTCAAAGAAGTCGATGTAGAGGGACGCCAATTGTTTATCGAAGCGCTACTCAAAGCAGAAGCAGAAGGCGCCCCTTATTGAAGCTCACGAGCGACCTTGACCGCTGCAGCTTTGCCTGCTTCTCGACATTGAGGGTCGACAGAACGAATCGCTTCTGCGTCTGGTCTCGGAGGAGAATATCTCGGCGAAGACTTAAACGTTTCCTCAAGGCATCGAGCTATCCCCAGAAGTTTCGCATCTCGGTACATCGGCGCTACACACTGGATTCCAAATGGCATTCCAGTGGCGTCGAGACCCGATGGCAGGGCAAGAACTGGATGACCCACAACGGTCAAACAGCTAGTTAGGCCAAGCCAAGCCATGTAGTTCTCAACGGCGACCCCGTCAATTTCTAGCGGGTGCAAGTTGGTCCAAGGAAATGGTCCCACGCTAACTCCTGGGCAGATCACGGTATCCACATCCTCGAAGACGGCAGCAAATGATCGAAATAGATCGATCTGTTTGCGGCGTGCGCGAGCAATGTCCAAAACTGTCGTTGCGAGAGCCGTCTCGTAGGTGCGAAACACATTGGGGTTAAACGTTTCGTCAAATCCGTCGATCTCGCGATGATATTGAGTGGCAAAAACATCGGATCGTAGCTGCCAATCAACCTCTACTGCGTCAGTTAGGTCAATTGAGATATCGACTACTTGAGCCCCGCAAGCCTTTAGGTATCCGACACGAGCCTCGAATTCTCGACGGACATGTTCGGACACTAGAAGTCCGCCAAAATCGTTTGTGACACCAACCTTTAATTCTTTGATCGAAGGCACCTCCAGATCCAAGTAAGAATTCACATCTAGCGGAAAACTCATTGGGTCATACCTACTTGAACTGTCACGAGTCGAGATTGCTGCCAACAACAGTGCTGCATCATCGACACTTCTGGCCATTGGACCCTGCAGGCTGTAATTGGTCTGAGTAATCGTCCGGCCCTCATGTGGAACGGTTCCTGGCGTAGCCCTGTGACCTACGACGCCACTGAAACACGCAGGAATTCGGAGACTGCCTCCATGGTCAGACCCGGTGGCCAAGGTGGCCATTCCTGTAGCGACAGCAACTGCCGAACCGCCCGACGAACCGCCGCAGGTCAGCTTGGGATCATATGGGTTCCCGGTTGCACCAAATAGGCGATTAACAGTGTTCGCCCCGATGCTCATTTCGGGAATGTTGGTCTTCCCAATAATAATTCCGCCAGCAGCCCTAACTCGAGCCACGATTCCTGCGTCTTCCTTCGGGACGTTGTTCTTGTAAAAGGCCGTTCCGTAAGTGGTGGCAATCCCTTTAGTTTCCTGCAAGTCCTTGATAGCGACAGGCAAACCGTGGAGGATTCCCTCCTCAAGACCCTGCAACAAATCTTTTTCCGCACGTTGAGCCTCGACAAGCGCTGATTCTCGAGCAACCGTCACGACCGCGTTTAACGTTGGATTGAGATCCTCTATACGCTCAAGACACGAGGTGACAAGTTCCATTGGAGACATCTGCCTTGCAGAGATGGCTCTGCGCGCCTCCACTGCGCTTAGATCACAGGGGTCTGTCACGCCTCTGACCTAATAACGTCGATCCCAGAGGGGTCGATTCGTCGTCCGTGAATCTCCATATTGTGACTATGACCTACGTGGTGAAGGCTGAACGCTGCCTGCAGCGAGCTATACATACCCATGGCATCGACCGCTTGATTCACACTCTGTTTTGCAAGAGTCAAGCCAAACATAGGGCGTTTCGCAATATGAGAGGCCAGTTCTAAAGTTGCATCCTCCAGCTGAGCTAGCGGCACCACCTTATTTACCATTCCCCGAGCAAATAACTCATCTGCGGGTAATGACCTCCCAGTAAACAGCATTTCTTTGGCTAGACGAGTACCGGCTTCGAATGGGTGTGCAAAATACTCGACACCGTTCACATTAAAGGCCACCACCGGATCGCTAAAGGTCGTGTCTTCAGAAGCGACTATGAGGTCCATCGGCCACACCAGCATCAGACCGCCCGCAATGACTTTCCCTTGGACCTGAGCGATAGTCGGTTTTGAAAGGTTCCGCCATCGCCAACACAGACCTAAATACATCTCTGCTTCGCGCGCCATGTAGCCCTCGGTCCCATCGGCATCGAAATGACACTGCGTTCCCACAGTCGGAAACGCCCGCATATCTGGTGTTGGAGCGGCTAGGTCGTGGCCGGAGGAAAAGTGCCGCCCATCGGCAGCCAAAATAATGACACGTACCGACTCGTCAGATGCAGCCTCATCGAAAGCTGCATTCAACTCGGACAACATCAAATAGTCCTGGGCATTAGCTGCCTCCGGTCGAGCCAGAGTGATTCGTGCAACTCCACTTGCTGGTATCTCATATTTAATCCGCTCGTAAGTCATCTCGTCTCCAACTTGATTGAACCCAAATGCTAGACCCCGTCACTAAAACGCCGAACAAGATAGCCCGTGTCCCTGCTGATTTGCGCCAACACTACCCTCGATGCCAGGACAAGCTATTTTCGATACCAGAGGGGAGGCCAGCCAATGAGCGTGGTCGAAGAGTGTGACGTTGTCGTGGTGGGAGCCGGTTTCGGCGGGCTCTATGCCTTGCATTTATTACGCGAGGAGGGTTTCAACGTAAAGGGCGTTGAAAGAGCAAGTGGTGTGGGAGGAACTTGGTTTTGGAATCGCTACCCAGGAGCGCGCTGCGACGTAGAAAGCCTTCAATACTCGTACTCCTTCGATCCTGAACTGCAACAAGAGTGGAGATGGAGCGAGCGATACGCTTCGCAACCCGAGATCCTTGGATACGCCGAACACGTAGCCGATAGGTTCGACCTTTCGTCGCTAATTGCGTTCAACACCACTGTGGAGGCGGCAACGTTCAACGAAGCGCTGAGTAGTTGGACCGTCGAAACAAGCGGAGGCACCTACAAGGCCCAGTTCCTGGTTGCCGCAACTGGCTGTCTGTCCACCACTAACCTCCCAGATTTCGAAGGAATCGATGATTTCACCGGCGACGTGTACCACACAGGCCAGTGGCCCCATAGTCCTGTCGATTTCTCAGGCCAACGAGTCGGAATCATCGGAACCGGGTCTTCCGCCGTGCAAGCTATTCCCGTAATAGCTGAGCAAGCCGCTGAACTTTCCATCTTTCAGAGGACCCCTAACTACTCCGTACCAGCACGGAACGAACCATTAGATCCCGAAATCGAAACGCAGACGAAACAGAATTATGCGGCCTTGAGGCAAGCGGCGAGAGAAGAACGTTCAGGGATCCTCTCAATCTTTCCGCCAAATGATGACAAGGCCAAAGAGGCTGACTCGTCAGAATTCGAAGATCGAATGGATAAACGCTGGCAGGAGGGCGGTTTTGGCTTCTACCGGGCATACGCCGATATCGGTGTCGATCCTGCCTCAAATGAGAGAGTCGCTGAGTACGTTCGCGGGCAGATCACCAAAGTTGTGGTCGATCCCACTACCGCGCAACTGTTGACGCCAAACAACACAATCGCTTGTAAGCGCCCGTGTTTGGATACCAACTATTACGAAACCTTTAATTTAAATCACGTTGAGTTGATTGATATCTCGTCTAGTGGCGTTGAGGAAATCACCCCTGAGGGATTGAAGGCGGCTGGTCGAAACTTTGAGTTAGATGCGCTTATATTTGCTACCGGGTTTGATGCCATGACAGGTGCCCTACTGAATATGAACATCACCGGTAAAGGCGGGAAGTCACTTGACGAAGCTTGGACAGCGGGTCCCCGCACCTATTTAGGTTTAGGTATCCCAGACTTTCCGAATCTCTTTACTGTCACTGGGCCCGGAAGTCCGTCAGTTCTCACCAACATGATTATGGCAATCGAGCAACATGTCGAGTGGATCAGGGATTGCTTGGTCGCATTGCGTCAAGAGGGCCTCGAAACAATCGAAGCGTCGCCCGAGGCCGCTGACTTGTGGGTTGATCATGTCAACACCATCGCCGACCAAACTCTCTACCCGACCTGCAATTCTTGGTACCTAGGTGCGAATATCCCAGGAAAGACAAGGGTCTTTATGCCCCTGATTGGGTACCCGCCTTATGCCGAGCGGTGCCGACAAGTAGCAGAGGAGAACTATGCAGGTTTCCAACTTCGCTGACGCTAGACAAGGCACTGAGATTGCAGCGATTAGGGCTGATATAACCACCCTTACTGCCGATGTCCTCATCAACGCCGCCAACAGCACTCTGTCGGGCGGAGGCGGCGTTGATGGCGCTATCCATGCCGCAGCAGGACCATCTCTAATGACCGAATGTCAAAGAATCTTTAGGGACAGTGGCCCATGTCAAACGGGAAGCGCCGTTATGACCAGTGCGGGTCAGTTGGACGCTTCTTGGATCGTGCACACTGTTGGGCCTATCTGGTCCTTGCACGAACCGGCAGAAAGCGCACGGCTTTTGTCTAGCTGCTATCGGTCCTCACTCGATCTCGCAGCTAAAGTCCACGCGAGGACCGCCGCTTTCTCATCCATAAGCACCGGCGTTTACGGTTTCCCGAAGGAACTCGCAGCGCCTATCGCCGTTTCTGCCGTAGAAGGGTGGTTACAGAACAATCTAGATACACATATTCTCACCACGGTCACGCTTGTCTGTTTCGATGAGGAAAATTTCAAACTCACCAATGAGGCTCTTGCCGCGTTAGATCGATACGGTCGATGACCAAAAATGTGTCTGTTTCAGCTCTCAGGGCAACTCATCAAAAATACGCACTTATTGGCCGATATTTCTGGAATCAACCAGCGGGATGCTTAGCGCTGTTATGTTGGCCGTGCCTCTCTGCTGCCGTTGGACGCTAGAGGAACCCGACAGAAAGGCCACGTGACCCCAATGCCGGATAACGAAGAAATAATTCGACTTGAAGAAGTCTTTAAAATTTTCGGACCACAACCGAGGGGTCGTGCTTTCGATCTCGCCAAAGCAGGTGTCCACAAAAACGAAGTCCAAAAGCAGTCTGGACACGTTGTTGGTCTCAGCGATGTCTCTTTCAATGTCAAGAAGGGGGAGATCTTTGTGGTTATGGGCCTATCAGGCTCAGGTAAGTCCACGGCTATTCGGACCGTCAACAAACTCCACGATGTCACGTCGGGACAAGTGTTGGTCGACGGCGTCGACGTTCAGCAGCTAAACGGAAAAGAACTTCAAGCTTTTCGGAGGGAAAAAATGGGAATGGTGTTTCAGCACTTCGCTCTTTTTCCGCACCGGAACATTATTGACAATGTGGCTTATGGTCTCAAGGTTCAAAAGGTCAATAGAGCCGAGCGCGAAGCCTCAGCAATGCGCGCTCTTCAACTTGTCGGCCTAGAGCCCTACGCTGACAATGCGCCGAGTGAACTTTCAGGTGGCATGCAGCAGCGAGTCGGTCTCGCTCGCGCCCTAGCCTCCGACCCTGACATTCTTCTAATGGACGAAGCGTTCAGCGCCTTAGATCCGTTAATTCGCCGCCAGATGCAGGACGAACTAATGGCGATCCAGGCCGAAGTGCGCAAAACAATCTTGTTCATCACACACGACTTAAACGAAGCCCTCAGAATCGGTGACCGAGTCTGCATCATGAAGGACGGCGTAGTAGTTCAGATAGGAACTCCCGAAGAAATCCTCACGCAGCCAGCGACCGGGTACGTTGCCGAATTCGTCCAAGACGTGGACCAAGGCCGCGTCATCAAGGTCGAAGAAGTAATGGTCGACCCTGACCCGATTCACATTGAGACTGAATTTAACGAAGCGGTCATAGCAATGAATGACGCCCCAGAACGTCTAGTCGTCGACGCTTCTGGGAAGTGCGTTGGTCTGCTGACCAGAGGTGACCTCGAACGAGTCGCAGCCCAAGGAACGCCAAACCTTCAAAGCGCCGTAAGGACCGACGTAGCTATCGCTGACCCTTCTCAGACTCTTAACGAACTCTATGCCGAGGCCGGCAGAGGTCTGCCCATCGCCTGTTGCGACGAGAACGGGAAACTGATCGGACGAATGGATCCCACCTCTGTCTTGGAAGAGCTCGGACGCGTTGAGGCTCTTTCCGACGCCTTCGAACGAGAGGTGTACTTATGATGAATCTCTTCGCAGAGTCAACTGGTCACTTTGTTGACAGAGCAGTTGGAAAAGTGACCGATCTCGAAACAGGCGACCAGATCGCCAGCGCAGTTGCCTCTGCGGTCGAGTTCTTAGTGCTTATCGCAGTGTTCGCGATACCAGTGCTCGTGTTATTGGGATCAGCAAGACGACGCCGAGTCGTGACTGCTGTGGGTGGGGCTGCCGGCCTTCTCGCCGTCATTTGGTATCGCAGCACCGGCGACTGGGATCAGCGTCAAAACACCATCTTGGACAAGTGGCAGATACCGGTCGGCGATTGGGTTGAACAAATAACTGTCTGGGTTGACCTCAACATGAAGGAAACCCTTGCTGTAATTAAATGGCCGTTCCAAACCATGCTGGAGGTGGTTGTCGATGATTGGCTTCTCGGCCTCTCATGGATGACAGTGTGTCTTGCCGCCCTCATAGCTGGTTGGGCTTTTCGTGGCCTGCAAGTAGGGGTCGGTTCTTTCCTTGGCCTTACTATTTGCGGGCTTTTGGGCGATGAATATTGGAAAGAGACAGCACGGACTATTGGTTTCATCGCAGTAGCTGTGATTCTCTGCGTGATTATCGGCATTCCGACCGGGGTTGCTTGTGGACGCATCGACGGAGTGTGGCGGGTAGTTCGGCCGTTGTTGGATGCGATGCAAGTAGTGCACTCATTCGTCTACATGCTGCCGTTCGTCTTTTTTTTCGGGGTTGGATTTGTTTCAGCAACGATGGTCACCATGGTGTTCGCCCTACCTCCGCTCATTCGCCTTACCAATTTGGGGATCAGACAAGTCCCGGAAGACGTCGTTGAGGCAGCGCGCGCCTACGGGGCTTCAGAACGTCGAGTTCTAACCGACGTTCAACTACCCCTCGCCAGAGCTGCCTTGATGACAGGGATCAATCAGACCCTGCTCCTCGCTATATCAATGCTCGGGATAGCCGCAATTATGGGAGCGGGCGGGTTAGGGCGCCTCTTATACCGCTCCATCGCTAACCAAGATATCGCCCTTGCCGGTTCTGGCGGGCTTGCCTTCTTCATCGTCGCTGTAGTCCTAGACCGACTGACACAACCAGATGAGTCAGACAGAGCAGGGTTGTTTAGCAGAATGACTGCTGCGTGGAAGAATACGCGCACGCCGGAGGCCTTGCTACCTGTCGTCGGCGAAGCCGCTCCCCCTGAGACAGTGGTCGAAGACGAACCCGAGGTCGCTAAATTTGAGCCTGTCCACGGTCGGGAACGCCTAGCTATGTTTGGTGCGGGTATTGGATCTGCGGTCGCGGTCCTTGGGATACTCCTCCCATGGAATAGCAACAGTGGGCATCTTTCGGCATATGGGCGCTTCGTCGACAACGACCTCGTCGGACAAAGCTTCAACGGGCTCTCCGCTTCGGGCGGCTCATGGTTCGGAATCGTCATTGTCCTCTGCGTGATAACGGTGGGTGCCTCGATTTATTCGACAGCGCTCTTTGCTGGTCAACGCAACCGGTGGCTCGGACCAGACGGGGCAACTGCGTTCAGCCTTGCGGCAGCAGTAACAGCCTTATGTGCGCTTCTTGCTAATGCTCCCGACACCGCTACGGGGTTCCAACGCTCCTCAGGTGTTTACATCACCTTGATCGGCTGCCTAATAATGGCAGGCTCATCAATTTCATGGGTTTGGAGCGCCCCTATGGGCGCTAGACGACCATTAGCGTCGGGTGTCAATTGGGGTCGAATGTTTGGAGCGTCCTTTGCGTTGCTTCTGATTGTCATGGCGGGTTACTCGGGGTGGACGTTCGACACCCGTGCCGGCTCAGTGATCGGGCCCGAGTTGCAACTTGAGTTGGATGCAATACAAGAACTTAGTAAGGCTGCTGAAGATGCCGGTGATTTAGCCAAAGCGGGCTCGCTAGCAGCCGAGTACACCGCCCTAATAGCTTATGCCCAGCGAACGGGCGACGTTATCTACGATGGTTACACCGACCAAGGAGCCGGTCTCGGGTGGGTCGCTCTGTTCTTGGGCCTACTTGGCTTAGCCGTGGCTGTTCCAGCGTCCGGCTTCTTCTCTCAAGACGAAGTATTTCTATACAAGTGGTGTTCAATCGTGTGTGGCCTTGGTCTCGGACTTTTACTCCTCGGCATTGCCTGGGTAGCGAGTATCTCGAGGGTCGCTGAGACAAACCTAGTTTCCGGCGTGGGAGTACTTTTCTTACTGTTCGCTGGCGTCACGACGGCTGCTAGTGCCCGTGGAACGCTTTCGGAATTCGACCGTAAGCAAATTTACAGCTGACATACACCAGATCGTCCATGTAACAGATGTGCTACAAAACGAGGGCACGCCGCCCTTAAAGTACCGTTGAAGGCTCTTAACCGACTAGCCTCAATCTTGGCGTGCCTGGGTACTAACCAGAGAACGCTCCAACAGGGACTCTAGGGAGGGCCCCATTTATGAATAAGAAATCACTCACGCGCGTGCTAGCGGTAGCTGCAGCTGCGCTTCTCATCCTGGCCGCATGCGGCAGCGATGACGATTCAAGTTCCGGCAGTTCTTCAGAAGCTTCTGCTCCTGCAACCACCGAGGCTGCGATGAGCATGACCCCCGGAGAGGGAGTCAGCGTTACCTCCGGTCGAGCTAACTGGAGTACCGGTTATGTTCAAGCAGAGATCTACACAGCTCTACTTAGAGAACTCGGTTACACCGTTTCTGAGTCAGCCGACATGGAGCTAGGACCTCAAAACGCATTCATGGCAATGGCTTCCGGCGACATGGACTTCTGGGCTAACTCCTGGATGCCTGGTCACCAAAGCTGGCTAAACGGAGAAATGACCGACGGCTCACTGGTCGGGGATCATGTAACTGTAGTCGGTGAGGAAATGGTTGCCGGTGGTCTACAAGGCATGCTGATCACAAAGGGCTTTGCCGAGGAATACCAAGTCTGGACTCTGGAAGACCTCGACAACAACGCCGACGCAATTGCCGCGTATGACGCCACCGATGCCAATCCTGGAAACGGGATGGTCGACATCATGGGTTGCCCAGAGGACTGGACCTGCGACAACATCATCAACTCGCAGCTTGCTGGCGGCGGCTATAAAAATCTCGTACAGGTGAAGGCCGGCTACGACGCTATGTGGGCACAAGCTGTCGACATGGTCAATGAAGGCCTACCTGTGGTTGCTTACACTTGGACACCATCTGCATACATCACGCAGATCCGTCCCGGTGACAACGCTTACTGGATCGGCATGGACTACGTGCTCGATGACTCCAACCCAATGGGTCAAGACGGCGGAGAAGCATGGGATCAGCGTCCTGGAACAGCTGCAATTAGCGCGGAAATGTGTCCCGCTCGTACAGCCGACGACCTCTGCCCAATCGGTTGGGTCGCAGCTGACATTAAAGCAGCAGCCAACAACGACTTCATGAGCGCAAACCCCGCCGCAGCACAACTCCTCACTGACATCAAGCTGTCAGTGATGGATGTTTCTGTCGCTAACGTTGCCCAAGGTGAAGGTGCAGATCCTAAAGATCTTGCAGCGGACTGGATTGCCGGCAACCGTTCAACTGTTGACGGATGGCTTGACGCCGCTCGCGCAGCTGGATAATTACGACGTCTAGACGTTCTTTCAAGAACGAACTTAGATCATCTTGAGGGCGGGGCTTAGGCCCCGCCTTCGGGCGTTCTACGAACAAGCGACATCGCCGTTAAGGCTGAATCCCAATCATCTGTCGGAGTTATGAACGGGTGTGCCGGTTCAGGAGATTCAACGTCGCAGACAATCAAATCTTCATGGCTTCACAAAATAGTTCCAAGGTGGTGCGGGCTTCTGAGCCGCTCACATCCCCAAACGCTGGACAGATCGTCACATGCCCTAAATCTGATTCCGACTCGAAGCGGTCGAAGTACTCAGCTACTTGCTCACGAGTCCCAGCAATCAAGGCCTCCGTCTGAAAGGCCCTATCGACATCACCCATAAAACTTGGAACCATTGTTGGCGGCCACAGGTCATACTGTCGAAAAAGCTTCGTGAGATTGGCATCAAAGCGTTCCCAAGCTCGTGTAGCTATCTTTACCGCTTCCCGTTCCGTTGTGGCGATAACCAGCCTTCGTAAAGTGGAGAGAATAGGTGCATGTCCACCCGCACCATCACTATTTTGTTCGTCCCGGTAGGCAGCCACCATTGCGGGAAGCGATTCAACCGGGCCAGGAAGGATGGTGCTCACCCCCATTCTGGCAGCCGTAGATAGCGTCCCTGGTCGCCACAATGGTGGATGCGGGTCTTGGTAAGGCGCAATTTCTAGCGGTCGTCCTTCTGCGGAGTAGAACTTTCCGTCGTAGTTAAAGAGGACCCCCAAACCATTCTTGCTGACTAAATTCATCGCCGACAGAACGTAATCCAGCACCTCTTCGGTCTGAGCGGTTGCTTCATCGCTAGCAATACCCCAGAGCAATTGTTCCGGAGGGCTGATGCCCTTTCCGAATCCAACGTCAAGGCGACCGCAGCTGAGATGGTCAAGCATGCACAACTCTTCGTAAAGTCGCATCGGGTCATAAAACGGGAGGAGGTGCACTAGCGAAGAAACTCGGATTGTCGAAGTTTCCTGGATAACGGCGCTCAAAAATACGTTGACACTTGGGGCGATGTCTAACGGAACATGATGATGCTCGGACTTGAACCAGTGCGTAAACCCAGCTTCATCCGCAAGACGGGCTAGCTGAAGGTGATCCCGGTACTGATCCGCCAACGGACTATCGCCGGCGTTCTCCATCTGATCAAACAGAGCGAATCCGAGCTTCCCGGTCACTCAAGTAATTCCGGCAACACTTGCGGTTGAGCTGATGCCGTTACTCGAGCAAGACCTCCATCGACGACGAGTGTCTCACCTGTCACGTACCGGGAGTCGTCGGAAGCAAAGAAGGCGACCACGTCAGCAATGTCATCACCGAAGCCCCACCTTTTCAGTGCTATCTGACCTTCCATGTCCTCAATTAACCCGGGCACCGTATTCCGGCTTTCTTCCCATATAGCTGTCGCAATGAGGCCTGGAGCGATTGAGTTGACCCTGATGCCATCGGGACCCCAATCCGAGGCAAGGGCTCTCGTCATTGCATCCACTGCTCCCTTGGTTCCTGCATAGGCAACCCGGGCGCCTGGCCCTCGAATGCCGGCGACGGAGCTGACGTTCACGATAGAACCTCCGCCGCGTTCTTTCATCGAAGGCGCAAGCGCTATCGACAAAGTGAGCAGTGATCGAACATTGATCGCAAACACGAGGTCAATTTCTTCTTCAGTCAGTTTTTCCGGCGTGCGCCGCATTGGAATTCCTGCGTTGTTTATCAGAACGTCGACGCCAGGCACCTGTTGAAGTATCAACTCCGCGAGTTTCGTTCCCGAGCCCGGCTGGGCAAGATCAGCGGAGACAATGATTGGCGAATTGGACAACTCTTCTGCTACGCGTTCCATATCCGAGACGGTCCGCCCACTAAGAACCACTTGCGCACCAAGAGCATCGAGCGCCTTTGCAGAGGAGGCGCCGATTCCACGACTCGCCCCAGTAACAACTGCGATCTTGCCGGTCAAATCAGCCATTGCATATTCCTGTCTTAAAAGGTTTCTTCACGGTGTATGTCTCTCCAAGAACTGTTCAAATTGTTCGGCTGCTAGCTGCAACTCCTCGCCGGCTTTCCAATCAGAGATCAACGTGCTGTTTTGGCAAAGGGCATTCACGGCTTCGGAAGACTCTGATGGGTGATAAAGGTCGTTTCCCTTCATCAGCAGCAGTGGCGTGACTACCTTTTGGAGAAAGTTCTCACCGACATTGAAGAGAATCTCGTCGGTGCCATACATGTTCAATTTAAATTGCTGTAATGCCTCTTTCGACACTTCGGGACGTAGGGGCAGTAACTCCGACGCCCACGCGTCGAACATGTCGAAAAATGCTTGCCTATTGTGACTCAAGCCGATGGTTTGAAAAAGAACACCTGACGCGACCCGATCGGGTGCTGCCTCTATTAGGCCCATCACATAAGGCCCGCCGATACACATGCCTACGGCATGGAATTTATCAATTTCCAAGTGATCGAGGAGGTCCAGCTGATCTTGGGTGTATGTGCTCCAGCTGTCAGAAGAGACAATGGGACCGGTCGACCTTCCGGCATTTCTTTGATCCATGGCAATAACTCGGAACCTTTTACTGAGTTGTTCAATGGGATTCCAAGGTGTGGACGCCCAAAATGAGGCTTCTGATTTCATACCTCCAGGTGCGATCAACAAAACTGGGAAACCAGTTCCGTATTCGTCATAGTGGAGTTCGAGGTCGCCTGATTGAAATTTAGCCATGTGCATCATTGTTACACGTAGGTATTCTCCATGGTGATGTTGATCCTTAATGGCACTGATGGCGAGCATTGCGTACTTCACGACTTTGGTGGAGATGGGCCACCACTCCTAATGACCCACGGCAACGGTCTTAACGCCGGTATGTGGGCTACGGCGGTTCCCTTTCTTCAATCCCAACGTCGATGCTTTGGTTTGGACTTCAGAGGGCACGGAGCGTGCAGGGTCTCCAAAGCGCCTTTAGATGTTGACCGATCACGGCTCGTTAGTGAGGTCTTGCAAGCTGTTTCCAAGGTTAGTGATGAACCAATTGATGCCCTTGGACACTCTCTGGGTGGCGCAACCCTTCTTCGGGCTGAGCTTGAGAATGCGAACACCTTTAGAAAGCTCTGGCTTTTCGAGCCAGTGATGGTTCCTGAAGGCCACATGCGGCCGGATGGAGACCACCCGCTGGTATTGGCAGCGAGACGCAGGAGGTCTGAATTCGGGTCCCTTGAAGAATTTGTAGATCGCCTTAATAGCAAACCGCCCTATTCGGGTTGTGAAGAGGCAGCCGTTCGGGCTTACGCAGAATTGGGGACTCAACCAAGCGGAACCGGAGTGGCCCTAAGTTGTTCAGGTGAGACAGAAGCAGAGATCTTTAGTTCTGGAACCCCAACAGATTTTTCTGCTCTGATAACTATAGATATCCCTGTTGTTGTAGCACGCGGAGAGGCTGTAGCGGCTGGGAATGAACTTCCACCTGCGATGGCTGAGCCTATTGCTTCACATCTTGGAGACGGCCAGCTTCTGACAATGGAGGGGTTGACACACTTTGGGCCCATGGAAGACGGTCGGCGCGTAGCTCAAGCTGCATTGCGCCATTTCTCGGACTGAATTTACGCCGCTGATGGAAGCGCATCGGGGTCAATCTCGTATAGATCCATTACGTTGCCCCACACCATTGCTTCTCGCTCAACGTCAGAAACACCAGTCAATATGTCATCGAGAATCGGTCGCGAATTCGGCCAGATCGAATCATGGTGTGGATAATCATTACCCCACAGCAAGTTCTTCACGCCTATCGCATGGCGCGTAGCGATTCCTTCTTGATCGTCTTCGAAGGTGACCCAAAAGTTCCGGTCAAAGTATTCGGAAGGTTTCATTGTCAAGCCATCGGCGAGCTCCCAAGGCGTGCGATAAGCCGCATGATCTAACCGCTGCAGCGTGTGAGCAACCCAACCAGTCTCGTATTCGCTAATTACAAACTTAAGTTCAGGGAATCGTTCTACAACCCCGCCACAGATTATGTCGATCATGGAGTTCACAGCAGTGGTGTGAGCAAGTGTGTAGCCTTTTAGATTTCCGCCAGGTGTGCCCCAATGAGCTGGTAGTCCTCCGTCAAGACTTTGTCCCGTAAAGATATGCATGGTAAGCGGCAAACCATACTCTTGAGCTCTTGCCCAAAATGGGTCAAAAGCCGGGTCGCTATAGGGCAACGCCGGGTCAACGTGAGTTGGGATTGCAAAGCCCTTGACCCCACGGCCGGCTGATCGATCGATTTCAGCGATTGACCTTTCAATATCTGGTATCGGGAGGCAACCGACACCAATCAAGCGGTTGCGGTCTACCGAGCAATAGTCCAGGACCCAGTCGTTGTGTTGACGAAAAGCTGCGTCGCGCACTTCTGCATCAGGAATAGCGAACGTAAACATACTGAGGCTTGGGTACATCACCTCGCCGACTATTCCGTCCGTTAGTTGCTCTTCTAGGCGGGCACTCGGATCCATAACTCCCGGATTGAAGCCGTCGTAACCCATTGCTATTCGCTCGTGGGTAGCAGGATCATCCAATCTGGCTCCTGCTATACCGAGACGGCCTACGGGCAAGGTCTGCATTCCGCCAGGGAGCACCAGCCACGTTCCTGGCTTTCCTTGGTAGTCCTTTGCGATAAAGGGAGCGCGGTCACCAAATCGGTCGGTCAGCCCATCATAAATTTCGGCTGCTTCGACCACGTGCGAGTCACATGAGTAATACCGCATAAAATCTCCCTTGAAGCGGCCGACAGTGGAAAGGTTCTAGTTAAACCGTAGCAGGACAACAGGCATCACTCCCCTGCCAATGCTCTTAGGGACATTCTGAGCCGGAATCTGAATTACTTATATTCCTGCAGCAGGCGCACCATTTGGACTGAAACCACTGCAGCCTCCTCACCAACGTTGTGTTCACCTTGACCTTGTGAGCGTTCGAGGGCCTGTTTGTCAGACTCGACAGTCAGAACTCCGAATGCGATGGGCACACCTGTTGCAAGTTGGACAGCCTGAATACCAGATGCAGCTGCATCGGAAACAATTTCATAATGTGTGGTTTCTCCCCGAATCACGACGCCGGTAGCAACAACTGCATCGACAGTTCCGGAAACCGCTAATGCTTGGCACGCTAGCGGAAGCTCAAAGCAGCCAGGAACCGAGATAGGTCCGACCAGAGCTGCATCCATCTCACTTAACCCACGTGCGATGCCCTCGGTCAATCGATCGACAATTACAGAGTTCCATTCAGCACGAACAACACCTACCCGTAAACCTTTGCCATCCAAGCCCGAAAAGATTGTGGGACGCTGATCACCAGAAGTCATAAATGAAACCCTATAGAACCGCGACATAGGTTGCTATCGGCG
>JUEP01000002.1 GCA_000817105.1 marine actinobacterium MedAcidi-G3
TCCCCCACGCGGCGTTGCTGCGTCAGGCTTTCGCCCATTGCGCAAGATTCCCTACTGCTGCCTCCCGTAGGAGTCTGGGCCGTGTCTCAGTCCCAGTGTGGCTGATCGTCCTCTCAGACCAGCTACCCGTCGATGCCTTGGTGAGCCTTTACCTCACCAACAAGCTGATAGGCCGCGAGACCCTCCCAAAGCGCCGGAACATTTCCTAAGTGCGCCATGCGACGCTCTCAGGGTATTGGGTATTAATCCAGGTTTCCCTGGGCTATTCCCATCTTCGGGACAGGTTTCTCACGTGTTACGCACCCGTTCGCCACTCTCCCATTGGGACCGAAGTCCCGGGATCGTTCGACTTGCATGTATTAAGCACGCCGCCAGCGTTCGTCCTGAGCCAGGATCAAACTCTCCGTCAAGATCTGACCATAACTACCCAAGGGTCTTTATGGCACGATCGAAGAGCCCCTGCTGCACCTTTTATAGGGTGGAAATACCCTAGGTAACAGCAGCTGGCTGGAATTGTTGCAGCGTCATCGTTTGGCAAGCCATCCGATCACGCTGCGGTTAAATGGTTGTGTCATGACCATGAGTGGCCTGACACGATTTCGTTGTGTCATGACCACGAGTGGCCTGACACGATTGTGTGGTTCGATCAGCGGTTACGTGAGTAACAGCCGACCGCCCGCACTGGCGTTTATCGTCCTCTGTTCTGTTGTCAAGGAGCGCTGCGACCACTTACAGCGGCAGCATGTAGACACATGCTCTCCAATTAATGGCGAGCGGAGGTGTCAAAGCCGGTCAACGCCGAGCTATCAGCGTTTAAAGGCGAAGGGCCACCCTACAGGGGGCAGGGGTGCCGCGCCAACCTTTCAAGCCTGATTGATAGCGAAATATCGATATTTTCGATTCAACCGACGATCAACAGATGCCAAAGTTTCTTTCCTCGTCGTAACAAGAGATATCTATCGTGCAAAAGTTGGCTATCCGACGGTACGAAATCAGTTTCAGTCAGGCGCTCACCGTTGATGTAAATACCGCCTTCATTTATCGCCCTCTTGGCATCTTTGCGGCTCTGGCAAAGCCCACTTTCGACCAATAGGTCAATGACTCCGCTACCTAACTCTTTGATGTCGGTGGAAGGAACTTCCCCACTTATGAATTCGAATGCTGCTTCAGAAGCTGCCAATATCTCGGCGTCAGAGTCAAATAAAACTGCTGAAGCCTCGGCTGCAGATACGGCAGCGGTTTCGCCATGAACTATTTCAGTGAGTTCGCTAGCCAAAGTGCGCTGCCCTAGGCGGAGGTGAGGGTTTGCTTCATGTTCCGATATCAACACGTCGATGTCGTCGACCGATAAGAAGGTCAGCTGAAGAAGGAGCTTTCTGACTTCCGAATCGTCAACGCCAATCCACGCTTGATAGAAGCGGTACGGACTCATCCTGTTTGCGCTTAACCAAATTGTCTCACCGCCAGCGGTTTTTCCGTATTTGGACCCGTCAGGCTTAGTGAGTAACGGCCATGTAAGCGCATAGGCCGACTGTCCAAGTTTTCGTCTAATCAAATCAACACCTAAGACGATGTTGCCCCACTGATCTGAGCCGCCCACCTGGAGTTGACAGTTTTCATTATCTGCCAACCAAAGGTAGTCATACCCTTGCAACATCATGTAGCTGAACTCGGTGTAGGAAATCCCATCGCCTTCAGACATTCGGCTCTTAACTGAGTCTTTGGCGATCATCTGGTTTACCGTCACATGCTTACCGATGTCTCTCAGGAAATCTAAAATTCCTACACCGACCGTCCAAGCGCGGTTATCTAACAGCTTTGCTGCTGACTCACCCTCGAAATCCAAAAACTTCCGAAGCTGAGGGATTATTCCTTCGAGGTTTTTAGCCAGACCCTCGTCGTCAAGAAGGTTTCTTTCTGCATCACGACCGCTTGGGTCTCCCACCATTCCGGTTGCTCCCCCAGCAAGGCTTATAGGCAAATGCCCAGCCAGCTGAAAGCGCCTAAGGGTTAATAGGCCGATCAGGTTTCCAACGTGCAAACTATCTGCGGTCGGATCAAAGCCACAGTAGAGAGTAATGGGCCCTTCTGAAAGCCGAGTCGCTAGCGCTTTACGGTCGGTAGTGTCATGGATGAGGCCTCGAGCCTCAAGATCGGAAAGAATGTCCACAACGACAGTGTGCCAAGGCGTAAGACTCTATGGCGACCACTTTTAATTCTTAACGATCTACCGGCGCTACGCCATCAACATTTTCGTAGCGTTCTGGCCACAGTAGTTGTTGCCTGACCGTTCCATAAAAGAGCAACACAGCAAGTGGACCGAACAACAACATCATTAAGACCCAGTTACTCTGACGTCTTTCGTGTTCCCTCCATGTGCTTCTATCTATCGCAAAAACTGAACATATTCCCCAGAGGACTACAACGGCTGCGACGACTAACGAAACCCAAACAAGAGGACCGGTACGCACGCTTTACAATCTACCTTCGACAATCAACGAACTACCTCGTAGACCAAAAGTGTCGCTGATGAAAAACTGGACGCCATTAGTCCAATACCAAACCCCTGGAATGTGCCATCAAAAACCAGTCGACCCCCGAGGGCTAATAGTGCTGTCGCTATAGCTACAGAAACTAGCCAAGTTGGAAAAGACGCGATCACGAATCGTGGCGAAGCAATCGTCACGACGAACCAGCCAGTTATAAAGCCCAAGGCAAGTAAGAGTAGGTTCTCCATTTGGATCACCAAGTAGCGCATTGCAAAGAAGCTACAAGAGCTTTACTTAAGAAGCCGTTCAGCAAGCGCGAATCCGCACCGGGCCAGCCGTTTAGTGCTTTCATCTAAGGAGAAGGCCGAGTTTTCGAGGTCCTCTTGCTCAATCCACTTGAGCGCTTTGGATTCATGATTACCTTGGAAGCGAGAGCCCTTTGGCGCCTTTACGAGGTATCTAACATCAAGATGGAGATGCGCTGGCTCTAGCGACGATCGCTTCTCGATGACATGCACGTCTATGTCAATCGGGTCCTCCCAAACCTTTAGTCCACTTATTCCTGTCTCTTCAGTTGCCTCTCGTAGAGCGACCATTTGTAGGAGCCCATCACCATCAGCATGACCTCCGGGTTGGAGCCAACGGTTGACCTTCGAGTGGAGGAGAATGAGACCGCGCGCAGCCTCGTGGTCTACGACCCAACTCGATCCAGTGAAGTGACCTTCTAAGCAAGACCGGTACAGGGCATCGGGATGATGGGCGACAAACTCCAGGACCTGCTGCTTCGCCTCAGTCTGAATATCCTCTATCGGCATGAAATCTGTAACAATACTCAGCGCTGCAGCCAACTGATCATCAACACAAATTGCGGAATCCTCAGCTTCACGCCATAGAGGCTCTGCTGTCACCGAAGGTCACCGACACGCGCTCTAAGAGCTTCCAGCTGGATCGAAACAGCGTCAGAACCAGCTCCCCCATGACTGTTTCTCCGAGAACCGATTCCCGGAAGAAGTAATTGGGCTGCATCAGCACCCAGGTCTTCGTGGCTTTCGACCAAAGTAACCAAATCATCGCCACTTTCTAAGGACTCACGAACAAGTCCCGCGATAACTGAGTGTGCCGTCCGAAACGGTATGCCTTTCTCAACCAGAAAGTCAGCTAAATCGGTGGCCGCTCCGTAGGGGGAATCTGCACTTTCTTTCATTGCATCTTCATTAAATTTGAGTGTCTCAACCATTCCTGTTAGCGCAAGAGCAGTCAGGCGAACTGTGTCGCAACTGTCAAACATAGGTTCTTTATCTTCTTGTAAATCCTTGTTGTAGGTCAGTGGCAGCCCCTTTTGGGTGGCTAAGAAACCAGTTAGGTTCCCTAGGAGGCGACCAGCTTTCCCGCGAGCTAACTCAGCTATGTCAGGATTTTTTTTCTGGGGCATCATGGAAGAACCAGTCGAAAAGGCATCATCTAATTCAACAAAATTGAACTCGGATGAAGCCCATAAGCAGATCTCCTCCCCCAACCTCGACAAATGAACTCCGACAACACTTAAGGAATAAAGCAAGTCCGCTACGAAATCCCTATCGGACACTGCATCTAAGGAGTTGTTGAAAACAGATGTAAACCCGAGTTTTTCGGCTACCAAGTGTGGATCGATTGGTAGCGCAGAACCCGCAAGCGCTCCCGCTCCGAGCACAGAAACGTCAGCACGGCCACGCGCTTCGTGGAGCCTGTCCAAATCTCTCATCAACATCCAGCAGTAAGCCGCCAAATGGTGAGCTAGGCCTACAGGTTGAGCCCGTTGCAGATGCGTATACCCCGGGAGGTACCAACCGTTCTCGTGCGCATCTTCTGCCCTATACAACAAAGACCTAATCAACGCGCCTAGCACTTCGGCTAGGGAGTCGATCTCACTGAGTGCTACTAACCGAACATCATTCGCTACCTGGTCATTACGGCTTCTACCAGTGTGGATTTTCGCCGCTGAAGGAGTTATCTCTGTCGCTCTTCTCTCTATCGCCGTGTGTATGTCCTCATCAGATTGCGCCCATTCAAAGGTTCCCTCTGCTATTTCCGCCTCCACGACTTCGAGAGCTTCAAGAATGTCTTGCAGTTCGACGGCTTCTATCAGCCCCACCTCACAAAGCATTTCCACATGAGCCCGAGAGCCAGCTATGTCTTCTCGGTACATCCGTCTGTCGAAAGGCAGAGAGTCGTTTAACTCACGCAATGCCTGGCTGGCGTCGCCATCGAAACGTCCATGCCAAAGCGTGTTTCCATCAGCCATAAGAGAGTCCTAAGTCAAGTTTGGTGGGCTAGTAGGGATAAAGATCTCAAAGTCCTGCTAATTCGCGAAAATGTTGGGCTACAGCTTCGCCGCTTGTATGTGGGGCAGCAACCACCAAAATGGTGTCGTCACCAGCAACTGTTCCTATGACGTCCGAACTGTCACTTCGATCGATCGCCGATGCCACTACGTGAGCGGAACCTGGGGGTGTTGTAAGAACAACCAAATTATGGGAATGTTCAGCTTCCACAACCCAATCACCACAGACACGTCTCAGAGTTTCTAAAGGCACCGTTCTTTGGGTCGCGATCTCGGGTATGGCATACACAGTCTGGCCACCCGCTCTTAGTTTGACAGCGCCAAGTTCATCAAGATCACGACTCACGCTCGCCTGCGAAGCCTCAATCCCATCCGAAGCGAGCAATTCGACAAGTTCGCTATGGTCGCCAACGGAGCGTTCGGCTAACAGCCGTTCGATTGCATGTTGTCGTTGCGATTTACTAGCCATGTTTTGCCACCTCGCCGACAATCCACGATAAAAGTCCACGAGCACTATGCATCCGATTTTGGGCCTGAAGAAATACTTTGCTTCGGGGACTCTCAATCACCTCATCTGTGACTTCTTCTCCTCGATGTGCAGGAAGGCAGTGCATGAAGATGCTGTTGGAGTTTGTTTCTGCCATCAAATCTGAGTTGACGGTGTAACGGCTAAAAGCATCAAGTCGTTGTGATTTCTCGTCTTCTTGACCCATCGATGTCCACACATCGGTGTACACCACGTCAGCTCCTTCAACGGCTTCGCTCGGGTCGTCAGTTACTTGGACCGAGCCACCCGCTATTAGCACTCGTTCGAGGTCAGGTGAGTTGGGGCCATGTCCGGCGGGTGATGCAACACTGGTCTGAATACCTAGCATCGAGCAACCGATGGCCAGTGACCTCCAAACATTGTTGGCATCGCCCACATAGGCGACTTTGCCAACCTTCCCGAGGCCAATTTCCTGCTCGATAGTTAACAGATCAGCCAGCGCCTGCATTGGGTGAGCTATGTCGGAAAGCAAATTAACGATCGGGACAGAATTCGTAGCCGCCATCTGTTCGAGTAGTCCGTGGTCGAAAACTCTCGCCGCTAAGACCGTGTGGTAACCCGCCATGACTCTTACGACGTCTTCTGCGGTTTCACGACTACCAATACCTAGTTCTTCAGGCTGGATATACATTGGGTGTCCACCTAGCTGAACCACAGCCATTTCCATTGAATTTCTTGTTCTGCCAGAGGGTTTTTCGAAAAGCAGCGCAACACCTTGGTCAGCCAACACCTTCGGGGGGTTGGTCGCAGCTGAAAGTTTAAGAACGAGTTCTAATTCCTGAGTCTCCAGATCATCGATTTCGAGAAAGTGCCGCATCACCTTCCACCTAAAACCCTGGATAATTTAGCGATCGCTTCGTCGATCTCTTCTGCTGAAACGGTCAATGGCGGTGCTAGACGGATCGCTGTAGGGCTTATGCCGTTCACTACTAGGCCTTCCTTTAAACAAGCAAGGGCTATTTCGGGACCGGTCATACCTACCCGTTCAGTGTCAACCTCGGCAGCTATCAACAATCCGAGACCTCTCGTGTCTAGAACGTTAGGAACAGTTAATAGTTTGCCCATCAGTTCTTCACCAGCAGAGCGAGCAAGTGCCGGCGCATCTATGGACTCCATTACCCGTAACACAGCGCGTGCTGCCGAAGTAGCTAGTGGCTGACCACCGTAAGTTGTCGCGTGATCCCCTGGCTGGAACGCTTCTGCTACCTCTCGTTTGGCCCAAATTGCCCCGATGGGGACTCCATTGCCTAGGGCCTTCGCCATCGTCACTACATCAGGCCGAATCGGGCCCATTGCGTCAAAATGGTGTTGCCAAGCAAACCATTCTCCGGTTCGAGCAAAACCAGTTTGCACTTCGTCAAACATCAACAGCATCTGCCGCTCATCGCAAAGCTCACGGACCCTTTGTAGATATTCACCATCGCCGACGTTGACTCCGCCTTCTCCTTGCACAACCTCTAACAAGACCGCAGCACATGTCGGATCAATAGCTGCTTCCAACGATTCGAAATCGTTATAGGGCACATGCCGGAACCCTTCGGGTAGAGGTTGAAAGGTCTCGTGTTTTTCAACTTGACCTGTCGCGTGGAGAGTAGCGAGGGTCCTTCCATGAAAGGACCTAAGGGCGCTAACTACGACGTGTTTACCGTGCCCTCCATTTCTTCGCGCCAACTTGATTGCCCCTTCAAGTGACTCAGCACCACTGTTACAGAAAAAGACTTGACCGCCACCGCCTTGGAGACGGTCGATAGTTTCCGCTACTTCGAGGCCCGGAACCGTTTCATAGAGATTCGAGACGTGAAGAAGAGTGCGCGCCTGTTCAGCTAAGGCTTCAGCCACTGCTGGGTGGGCATGGCCCAATGAAGTCACTGCTAGCCCGCAAAGAAAATCCAGATAACGATTTCCGTCGCGATCAAATAGTTCCGTTCCCGAGCCTCTTACGAACTGGACGGGCGGCTGCCCATAAGTCGGCATCAGTGGATAGGAATCTGGATTGTCTGCGGCGACAGTTGAAGTAATCATCGGATCTTCCTTAATTAAGTTTCGGTGCTATCTGTTCGGTCAGTCGCTAACCATTGTTCCGATGCCCGCATCGGTGAAAATCTCCAATAAGGCAACATGCGGGATTCGTCCATCTACTAGATGAGCGCTCGTAACCCCATTTCTTACCGCTCTAACACAAGCTTCAGCTTTGGGGATCATCCCATCTGTTATTTCGGCTGTTTGGATCTTGGAACTAAGATCATCGGCGCTAATTTCTCGAATTAATGAGTTCTCGTCGGTGACGTCGCCGTATAGGCCTTCGATATCCGTTAAATAAACTACTTTTTCTGCCTTCATTGCCTCCGCCACAGCACCTGCAACAGTGTCGGCATTTATGTTGTAGGCCTGTCCGGACGAGTCGGCTCCAATGGTCGACATAACCGGAATGAGGCCCTCTGCAAAGAGTTTTTCTAGCAATGTTGGATCCACTGAAGTCACGTCTCCCACAAATCCAAGCTCGGGGTTACGCGGCGCCGCTGTTATTAATCCCCCATCTTCACCGCTTACGCCAACCGCTAGGGGCCCATGAATATTGATTGAGCTCACAATTTCACGGTTAACTTTGCCTACCAAGACCATTCGCGCAATGTCGAGAGTTTCAGCATCTGTGACCCTAAGACCATCACGGAACTCCGATTCTTTACCCAGTCGTGCCATGAGCTCACCAATTTGAGGGCCTCCGCCGTGAACAACGAGAGGCAATATCCCGACCTGGTGCATGAGGACCACATCCTCTGCAAATCGCTGACCTAGCGATGGGTCTGTCATAGCGTTCCCACCGAATTTGATGACAACTACCTTTCCTCTCCATCTCTGAATGTATGGAAGGATTTCCACCAATAGTTCGGCCTTGTCCATATGGTCGACCATTGATTGGCCAATTTCTGTTTCAACAACGGAGGCTTCCTCCGGTCCCACTAGTCGAAGTGGGGGCATCTTTTCATCCATCGCAATCTCCTATTACGGCATGAGGCCGACGGCGGGCAGCCCCGTTGTTTCTTCAAGACCCAGGGCAATATTGGCGCATTGGATCGCGCCTCCGGAGGCTCCTTTAACCAAATTGTCTAAGGCACTTATGACCAGCAACCATCCAGTCCGTTCATCAACGCGAGCTGTGAGGTGGACCGTGTTAGATCCGGTGGTTGCCTTCGTAGACGGAGAGCTTTCGTCTACGACAACAAACGGCTCACCGCAGTAGAACTGTCTCAATATGTCCAAAGCATCTTCGGTCGTAAATTCTTGCTCGATTGGACGGGCGTAACACGTCGCCAGAATTCCTCGGACCATAGGAGCCAAGTGCGGTGTGAACAAAATTTCGCAGCCGCTTACCTGCTCGATTTCTGGTGTGTGGCGGTGTGTAAGTAGGCCATACGCATTGAAGTTCTCATCAACCGAAGCAAAGGTTGTGTTGGCTTTTGCTGCTCTTCCAGCTCCGCTTACTCCCGAGGCGGCGTCAACAATCACACCAGTCTGTTCCACCTTGCCTGCCGCCACAAAGGGGTACAAAGCGAGGGACGCTGCTGTGGGATAACAACCCGGCACAGCTATGCCTCGAGCACCTTCCATTTCGCTGCGAAATATCTCAGGTAAGCCATAAACAAAGTGGTCAAGAAGCTCCGGGACAGAGTGCTCATCTCCGTACCACTGCGGATATAGGTTCGGGTCCTTGAGCCTGAAATCCGAACCCAAATCAAGGATGCATCCGACCTTCTTAAATAATTCTGAAACGATCGGTTGACTCGCCATATGAGGGAGTCCAAGAAAGACAGCGTCTAGTCCCTCTAACTCAGAAGCTGCATACTCTGAGTAAACCAAGTCGCTGTATTCTGCGGCAAGGTTGGGATATAAATCCCTGACCCTTGAACCGGCCTGAGTGTCACCCGTAGCTACAACGAGTTCCATATCAGGGTGAGTGGCGATGAGCCTCATCAGTTCGGAGCCGGTAAAGCCCGAAGCGCCCACAATGCCCACTTGAAGTCCTGCGTTGCTTGACATGGTCCTTAGGGTACAGCAATCAAAGAGATTTGCATATTTATGCAGCAATCTGAATATTTATGCATCCGAACAACTCGTCTTGCCGGCGCCAGAAGAGACCTATTGTGTCAAGGTGACCGCAGAAGCCGGACTTACAAAAGGCTGGGCCCCAATTATTTCTCTCGGGCTCATGACATGCACCTGCTATGGCGCTGCACTTTATGCGTACGGGATTCTCCTAGACCCAATTCACAATGACTTAGGTTGGTCACTCACTTTCTTGGGAACTGTGTTTGCTGGAGCACAACTGGTTAGTGGATTCGGTGCTTCATTTGCTGGCCGACTACTTGACCGCTCGGGCGGAAGACTGGTGTTCACTATCCAAGCAATGGCTTCCCTGTGCCTACTCGCCGGAAGTTGGACCTCCAACGCCGGGGCATTCGCAATCTTGATGACCGCAGGCTTGGGTGTGATGGCGACTACTGGCTTTTATCATGTATCCACGGCAATCGCGGGTCGTGTCGGACCTGCAGATCGCGGAAAGCGCATAACAGTTCTAACTGTAATCGGCGCCTTCTGCAGCCCTATTTACCTTCCAATAGGCGCACTAATCATCAACTCATGGGGATGGAGGCCAGCTCTTCGGATATTTGCTTTACTGGCTTTTTTGGGAGCACTTCAAGCTTCACACTTCGCTGGCGGAGGCCGCTCCACAGACATACAAGGACCTTCACCTAGCGCCTTCAAAGCTCTACTTACGTCGATACACCGACCACCAGTTAGGAGAATGCTGTTCGCTTACGCGTTTGCTGGCTTCTCCTACAGCACCCTTCTCATCTACCAAGTACCCATTATGATCGACCAGGGACTAGCGCTGGGAACCGCTGCAGGGATCGCCGGATTTCGTGGATTCAGCCAACTTTTCGGTCGCCTCGCAGCAATACCTGTCGTGGCACGACACGAAGCCCCTTTTGCACTGAAAATCAGCTATTTGCTAGCCGCAGTCGGTTCTCTTTTTATTCTGGGCGGCAATGTATGGCTCGGCCTCGTATACGGAGTCCTGGTCGGCAGCAGCCTGGGAGCGTCAACTCCATTACAGGCCCTATATGCCCAAGACACTTTCGAACCTGAAGATCTGGGCTTACTTATGGGACTACAACATTCGGTATTCGCTATCGCAGGAGCAGCAGGGCCCGTGGTCGCCGGATTAGCCGCTGACACTGCTGGCAGTCAGTCCCCCACCGTGTGGATTTCGGTCTGCAGTCTCCTTGCGGCCGCATTTCTTGTTCGGAGAAAAGAAGTGCAGGCACCAGAGTGAATAGCTATCACCAAATAACACAGGTTTGGAGTGGCCACTGAGTGGGGTAGCCTCTACCTAAAGTTCCTCTTGGGCCAACGACGTCCCGAATTCGCGAACACAAACCTCAACGCTCCAATCCACCGGACGTCATAAATGCACGAAACCACCGACAGACCAATCGGTCTACCCGCGGCCCAAGGCCTCTACGACCCAAACTATGAACATGACGCATGTGGCGTGGCGTTCGTCGTTGACATACACGGACGAGCCACCCACGAAATGGTCAAACGGGGACTTAATTGCCTATTCCAGCTTGACCACCGCGGAGCTACAGGAGCCGAAGAAAACGTCGGGGACGGAGCGGGGATACTCATCCAAATACCTGACTCCTTCTTCCGAGCCCTTACGGACTTTGACCTTCCCGAGTTGGGACATTACGCAGCAGGCATGGCCTTCCTACCTTCAGAAAACCCAGACAGCGCAGTCGAAGCAATAGAAGCAATAGCCGAGCAAGAAGGATTGCAGGTAATTGGATGGCGAGAGGTTCCGACTGACAGTTCATCCTTAGGGTCTTTCGCGACCGACGCAATGCCTATCTTCCGCACTCTCTTCCTCGCTGGCAAAGAGGGTTCCGAACTAAAAGACCTTGAACTCGAGCGGGCCGTCTTCGTGTTGAGAAAAAGGATCGAGCACGAGGTTGAACCGGGCGTCTATTTCCCTTCCCTCTCTTGTCGCACCTTCGTTTATAAAGGCATGCTGACTTGTGAGCAGCTATCAGACTTCTTTCCGGATCTAACCGACCCTCGGCTAACAAGCGCCTTGGCGCTAGTTCACTCACGATTCAGCACAAACACCTTCCCATCCTGGCCCCTTGCGCACCCCTACCGACTCGTTGCTCATAACGGAGAGATCAACACCGTCATGGGGAATCGCAATTGGATGCATGCCAGAGAAAGCAAACTCGCTAATGAAGTGTTCGGTGATGCTTTAGATAGAGCCCTACCGATTATGACTAGAGGTGCCTCAGATACAGCAAGCTTCGACGAAGCACTTGAATTGCTCTACCTCGGCGGCAGAACCCTCCCACACGCGGTCCTCATGATGATTCCTGAAGCCTGGGAAAATCATGAACGCCTTCCACAGTGGAAGAGAGATTTCTACGAGTTTCACGCTTCCTTAATGGAACCATGGGACGGTCCAGCATCAATCGCATTCACAGACGGAACAGTGATCGGTGCAGTTCTTGACCGCAACGGTCTTCGTCCATCGAGATTTTGGGTTACAGATGATGGCCTCGTCGTGGTGGCCTCCGAAGTCGGCGTGCTCGACCTTGATCAAGCCACCGTGACCCAAAAAGGCCGACTACAGCCCGGAAAAATGTTTCTGGTCGACACTAATCAAGGTCGGATCGTCGGCGATGAAGAAATAAAAAACACACTCGCTGCGGAACACCCCTACGAACAATGGCTTCTAGAGGGCCTACTTCATCTAGATGATCTCCCAGAACGGTTTCTTCTCACTCCTCAACATTCTTCAGTCGTGAAGCGCCAAAGAACATTCGGGTACACAGAAGAAGAACTAAAAATCCTGCTCTCACCAATGGCACGAACCGGAACCGAGCCAATTGGATCGATGGGTACCGATACCCCTATAGCTGCCCTATCTAAACGACCACGATTGATATTTGACTATTTCGCTCAGCTATTTGCCCAGGTCACTAACCCACCACTAGATGCAATAAGAGAAGAGTTGGTAACTTCGACCTCTTCTTCGATCGGCCCAGAAGGCAATTTACTAGAACCAGGCCCAGATTCTTGCCGTCAAATAGTTTTGCCTCGTCCAATTATTTCTAACGAAGACCTCGCGAAACTTCTCTACCTCAACGAAAATGGTGACCACCCTCAATTCAAGTCCTTTGCGATTGACGGCTTATACCCAGTAGCAGATGGAGGCGCTGGGATACAAAGAGCACTAGAGGAGATCCAGAACGAAATATCTGAGGCGATAGACAACGGGGCGAAAATAATTGTCCTATCAGATAGGTACAGCAACGAGACACATGCACCAATTCCATCCTTACTGCTGACAGGAGCTGTTCACCACCACCTAGTGCGCAATAGAACTCGCACCGAAGTTGGCCTGGTCGTCGAGTGCGGTGATGCCCGAGAGGTTCATCACATGGCGTTGCTACTTGGTTACGGAGCTGGAGCAGTCAACCCTTACCTGGCTATCGAATCAATCGAAGATCTCATCGAAGAAGGGGGAATAGCTGAAGTTGACAGCAAGACAGCCGTGAGGAACTACATAAAAGGCTGTTCCAAAGGCGTCTTGAAGATCATGTCCAAGATGGGCATCTCAACGGTCGCAAGCTATACGGGTGCACAAGTTTTTGAGTGCGTCGGACTCTCTACCGAGGTCATAGAAGACTACTTCACTGGGACAACTTCCAAGCTAGGCGGGGCGAATCTAGATATCGTTGCCGAAGAGGTAGCGGCCCGTCACCGATTCGCATATCTGGAAAACCCTGAAGACGTTGCTCACAGAGACCTCTGGGCAGGCGGCGAATACCAGTGGCGACGCGAAGGCGAGTACCACCTATTCAACCCGGAGACGGTTTACAAACTTCAGCATTCAACCCGCACAGGTCAATACGAAGTCTTCAAGGAATACACCCGACTCGTAGATGACCAGTCTGAAGAGCTGGCAACGCTCAGGGGACTCTTTAATCTCGACCCTTCCGAAGGCGGTCCGATACCAATCGACGAAGTTGAACCCGTAAGTGAGATCGTCAAAAGATTTTCAACAGGCGCTATGAGCTACGGCTCTATCTCTGCCGAAGCACACGAAACGCTGGCCATCGCCATGAACCGTCTCGGAGGAAAATCAAATACCGGAGAGGGCGGGGAAGACCCTAAGCGTTTTGTTCCAGATCCCAACGGAGACTCACGCAGGTCATCAATTAAACAAGTCGCTTCGGGGCGTTTCGGCGTTACCTCTGAGTACTTAGTGAACTCCGATGACATTCAAATCAAAATGGCCCAAGGAGCTAAACCTGGCGAGGGAGGCCAATTGCCTGGGCCCAAGGTCTGGCCATGGATAGCAGAGACTCGCCATTCAACCCCTGGAGTGGGTTTGATTTCGCCTCCTCCCCACCACGACATCTACTCAATCGAAGACTTAAAGCAACTGATTCACGATCTCAAGAATTCAAATCCAGAAGCTCGGATACACGTCAAGTTAGTAGCCGAAGTTGGCGTTGGAACGGTCGCTGCCGGGGTCTCTAAATCAAAGGCAGACGTCGTATTGATCTCCGGACACGATGGAGGCACTGGCGCCTCACCACTCACCTCGCTCAAACACGCAGGCGGCCCATGGGAACTCGGACTCGCTGAGACTCAGCAAACGTTGCTAATAAACGGACTCCGCGACCGCATAGTTGTCCAAGCTGACGGCCAACTAAAGACAGGACGCGACGTAATCGTTGCTGCCCTTCTAGGCGCTGAAGAATTCGGCTTTGCCACTGCACCCTTGGTGGTATCTGGCTGCGTCATGATGCGCGTCTGCCACCTCGACACTTGCCCTGTCGGGGTTGCTACTCAAAACAAGGAACTGAGGTCGCGTTATAGCGGTAAAGCTGAATTTGTTGTCAACTTCTTCGAATACATAGCCCAAGAAGTCCGCGAATACTTGGCCGAACTTGGGTTTAGCTCAATAGAAGAGGCGGTAGGTCGGGTCGACTGTCTCAACGTAGATCAAGCAGTCAACCATTGGAAAGCCGAAGGACTCGACCTAACACCAATTCTCCACGTTCCAACGTCACCATGGGAGCAAGATCGCTTCTGCTCCAAAAGCCAGGACCACGGTTTAGACAAAGCGCTCGATCAGGAACTCATAAGGCAATCGCAACCGGCTTTAAAAGACGGATCCCCTATCCGGCTCGAAGTACCCGTCTCGAACGTGAACAGAACTGTCGGGACACTACTGGGACACCATGTTACGAAAAACTTCGGAGGACAAGGCCTTCCTGATGACACGATCACTATAGAAATGACCGGGTCAGCTGGAAACAGTTTTGGTGCCTTTGTACCGAAAGGCATCACATTCCATTTATTGGGCGACGCAAATGACTACTTAGGTAAAGGACTTTCCGGGGGTCGTATTTCGTTGCGGCCTCCCAACAACTCGGCGCCTGGCTTTATTGCGGAGGACAATGTCATTGCAGGCAACGTCATTCTTTACGGAGCGACGAGCGGTGAAACGTTTATTCGAGGAATTGTCGGGGAAAGATTCTGTGTCCGGAATTCAGGAGCAACTGCTGTCGTCGAGGGCGTGGGAGATCACGCTTGTGAATACATGACCGGAGGCACAGTGGTCATTTTGGGTCCAACAGGCAGAAACTTCGGCGCCGGCATGTCGGGCGGTGTGGCTTTTGTTTATGACCCAGATGACAACTTTCATCGAAATCTAAATACCGAAATGGTTGATCTTGAAAGTTCGCTGGAGGACGAGGACGCCAATTTGTTGCGTGACCTCATTCGCCAACACCACCTAGAAACAGATTCCGGAGTCGCATCAGTGATTCTTGATCATTGGCATCAACACGTCCGCAATTTCAAGAAAGTGATGCCGAAGGATTACCGACGCGTGCTTGATGCGATTTCAGCAGCAGAAGAACAAGGCCAAGACGTCGAAGAAGCGGTCATGGCAGCGGCAAAAGGGTAAATGAGATGGTCCATTTGAGTACAACAAAAGCAACTAGTGGCTTGTTTAACGACCAAGTCAAGGATCTGATTCACCGTGGCTGATATCCGTGGGTTCTTAAAACACGAAAGACAGACGCCCTCAAGACGGCCGGTACCAGTCCGTCTTCTCGATTGGCAAGAGGTCTATGAAGACTTTGATCAAGGGACTTTGAAAGAGCAAGCAAGCCGATGCATGGACTGCGGGATCCCGTTCTGCAATAACGGCTGTCCGCTCGGAAACATAATTCCAGATTGGAATGACCTGGTTTACCGCGATCGGTGGCGCGAAGCTCTTGACCGTCTTCATGCGACAAACAACTTCCCAGAATTTACTGGCCGTCTCTGCCCAGCACCCTGCGAGGGAGCTTGCGTACTTGGCATAAACCAAGACCCAGTAGCCATCAAACAGGTTGAGGTAAGCATCATCGACCACGCTTTCGAAATGGGTTGGGTCACTCCGGTCCTCCCATCGTCACTCTCAGGCAAATCAGTTGCGGTTGTCGGGAGCGGCCCGGCGGGTTTAGCCGCTGCTCAGCAACTAACACGTGCCGGTCACTCCGTAACTGTCTTCGAGCGTGCTGACCGAATCGGTGGCTTGCTCAGGTACGGAATTCCTGAATTCAAGATGGAGAAGAGACACATAGATCGCCGGATTGATCAAATGGCGCTCGAAGGTACCGAATTTCGAACAGGGATAGATGTTGGTGTCGACATAACTGGTGAACAACTGCAGCAACAATTTGAAGCTGTTGTCCTAGCGGGAGGCGCAACTCAATGGCGCGACCTCCCAATTGAAGGACGCGAGCTAAACGGCATACACCAGGCAATGGAATATCTTCCATGGGCAAATCGAGCACAGGAAGGTGACCTAGCCGTAGATGAAGTGCCAATTTCTGCTGCGGGGAAGAAGGTCATAATTATCGGCGGCGGGGACACAGGAGCAGATTGTTTAGGAACAGCTCACCGACAAGGAGCCGCTTCGATACATCAATTCGAGATAATGCCTCGCCCTTCTGAGGAGCGTTCAGATCGAAACCCTTGGCCAACTTTTCCCATGACATTCAAAATCACGTCGGCTCACGAAGAAGGCGGAGAACGAATCTACGCAGTTAACACAGAAAGATTTCTCGGCGACGATAACGGAACTTTACGCGGACTCGCAGCCCATGAGGTTGAGCTAACCGACGGAAGATTCGAGAAGGTTGCCGGCTCGGAGTTCGAGTTGGAGGCAGATCTCGTCTTCTTGGCTATGGGCTTCACTGGTCCAGAAAAAAATCCATTGCTTGAGCAATTAAACCTTGACCTCGATGATCGCTCCAATGTGGCCCGTGACAGCCAGTTTGCAACTAACAGGCAAGGAACCTGGGTCTGCGGCGACATGGGACGTGGACAAAGTCTTATAGTTTGGGCTATTGCCGAAGGCAGGTCTTGCGCTGCTGCTGTAGATACTTTCTTAAGTGGCTCTTCAGCCTTAATGGCACCTGTGGCTCCCTCAGATAGACCGCTCTTATAGCGCAACTGTGCCAGGCCAATAATCGAAGACCCACTAAAGTTTCTCGCTACTACCTTCCCGCAAGTAAGACTCCAGCTTTGCCAAGGCATCTGCCGTCGACGCGCCGATTCTACTCGACAACTCTTCTTGCCTTGGGGTTCTTTCAGAGCGCCCTCTAACTCTTCCAAAGCCATCGAGCCTGGCCTCGACAAGCCATTGTTTTAGGCCAGGGTTACTGTTCCATTTGATCGAATTGACGGCGTTTTGCAGCGTTGTCCTCACCCAATCCAAGGTGTCATCTGGATGAGGTACAACCGCACAAACTTCGTTCTTAATCACCTCATTGGTCTCAATTGCCTCGATATGCGCTATGAAAGCTGCGCTGAATGCCTGCTGACACGTTCGAACAGTCTGCAAAGTTATACGGTCTCCCTCGAAAACTGGTTGCACAGGGCGCTTTGCCAACCCATCCGAAGTGCAATCAACATGAACTGTTGCGGGAGATGTCCGCACCTCGCCGCGATCAAGATCGATACTATTTAGACCGATTCGCCTAACACGACCTAAACGGACAACGTTTTCGATTCGCTGCAACTGGTGGAGCTCTGACTTGGTAACAGTGCAACATCTGTAGCTCGTGGGGCGAACACCCGAATCCAATTGAAGCAGGATGCCTTGGCCAAGCAACTCATCGAACATCTCCTCCATCGATGTCGAAGACGCAACTATCTCCAAAGTTTCTGCTTGACGAAGCATGACTCGGTCCGCAAACTCGGGGCCAGGCTGTATGTAAGCGCGATCCAACATCCACTGGTCACGCGGCACAATCCACGTGACCATCTCGGGTCCAACACCGTTGTCGATCAGCCACAAACACGAATCGATAGCCGTCTTGCCGCCACCTACCACTACGTACCCATCGGGGGCTTCCGATATGCTTGCCAGCTCATTAGGCGGCATACATCTGACGCCTTCATCGACTCGATATTTGGGGGGATTCACAGATGGAACCGTCACATTCATATACGTGGCGTCCACTGTCTTTAATGCCTGAATCTCCGTTTGAGATCCAGAGATAAGAGACTTCATCGAGCCATTGCCCAGATACTCCGTCATAGGGCGGTAATGCACTCTTCCGCTCGGCAAGAAGCGCTGATTCATCACTTCTTCGAAGTACGCCACTACCTCACCACCAGAAGCCAATTCGTAAAGGCCCGCATTCCCACCGACCTGATCTTTTTGGTCGCCGCCTAGGGCTCGAGAATTGACACCGTAAAACGAGGAGGGCTGGTGAAGCCGAACAAATGGATAGGCATCATTCCAATGTCCCCCTGGACGCGCGTGGCGATCGATGATGGTCACTGTTGCATCAGTCTCTGTAACGAGCACATCGGTGAATGCCATGCCCATGGCACCAGCACCGATAACCAGATAGTCACTAACCAGCTTTTCGGACATAGCTACTATCCCTCAATATCAGGACCGGCTTCTTCTATAAAGAAGTGGACCATGCAACGTTGAGCATCGGTCATAGCCTGCTTGTATTCATCCCAATCAGGGTGTTCACCACTTAACGTTTGGTAGTAAGAAACCAGTTGGTCCATAGCTTCAGGCAGGCTGACGACCTCTGCTCTGCATTTGAGTTGCACCCATCTACCGAGCCATTTATCGGGAAATACACATAGCCACGACGTTGGATCTCTGCGTAAATTCCATGTTTTTATTGCTGTCTCTCGGGTACTCATTACAACCACATCGTCCAATACAGCAAGCGTCACCGGTGACATTTGAGGAGAACCATCACGGCGACTGGTTGCCAGCACAGCACGTGAATTGTTGCGAACGTATTCAAGACCTTTTTCTATTTCCATCTCTTCATCCTGACACGAAGACGATTAGATCCATAAACCAAACCACCAAAGACTGCCCTAGGGTTACAAGGTGTCTGAATATCCTGAGACAGATAGCGCTCGAGGATGGGTCGTAGCGTTTGCCGGCTGCGCAATAAATACGTGGACCTTTGGAGTGTTCTATGCCTTCGCTACAGCGCTCGAACAGATGCTCGCCGAATTCGACGCCAATCTTTCGGGCATTGCAGCATTTTTTTCAGTAACCGTTTTTCTTTTTTTTGCCGTCGGGATTATCGCTGGCCCCCTAGCAGACCGCTATGGGCCAAGACGCTTGGTAGCAGTCGGTGCAGTATTTATGGGCGGCGGTTTGTGGCTAACAGCGCAAGTCCAGTCCCTTGCTGCTGGGATTCTCGTCTACGGACTCGGGGTCGGCTTAGGTATTGGCTCCTATCTTGTCCCCTTAAACGCTGCTACGGGTGCCTGGTTCGAAAAGCACAGGACCCTTGCTCTGGGAGTCAACACGGTTGGCATTGGGCTCGGTACGCTAATTCTCGTTCCGGTAGCTGAATGGCTAATCCGCACTGCAGGTTGGCGCTCGGCGTTCGAAGCTATGGGCATCGGCAGCGTTCTGGTCTTCGCCCTCGTGGCATTGGTTTCCTTCAAACCGCCGACCCCTCTTGCCCCGCTCTCGGTGAGCATTTCCGCAGTAAAGCGAGCTGTCCGTCGATCTGAATTTTGGCGACTGTACTTCGCAGGATTTTTTATGTCCGTTGCACTATTTATCCCTTTTGTCTTCGTCGTCCAATACGCCAAGGAGCAAGGAATCTCATCGTCTAGCGCAGCGTTCCTAATTACTTCATTAGGAGTCGGGAGTGTCTTGGGGCGACTTGGGCTTGGTGTGGTTGGTATTCGGGTCGGAGTACTACCTCTGATAATTATGTGTTTCGCCATCCAACCACTCTCTTATGTGATCTGGCTGGTTGCTGGGTCGAACTACATCCTGTTACTCCTCTTTGCTGCCTTGCTAGGGGTGGGCTATGGCGGGTTTGTGGCTCTCAGCCCAGTGGCTGTCGTTGGGATTTTCGGGCTAGAGGGGTTTGGAGGTGTTCTCGGAGTGCAATACACATCTGCTGGGTTGGGTGCTCTGGTTGGTCCGATTGGTGCTGGCGCGATCATCGACGCGACAGGCTCCTATACCGTCGCAATTGTTGGGGCAATCTTCATTTCGCTAGTAGCAACGTTTTCAGTTTTGCCACTCTGGCACCTCGATAGAGGCAGCGAACCTCCCATCACCCGACGAGCATTACTAAGCGAACCGTCGGTATGGCTTGTTTCTCCGAGAACCCGTTAGGGCAGTTGCGTCAGAGAATAAACCTCATAGGTAACGCCGCCCCCCTGGTGCAGTTGACCTATTCCAACTCCTTGCACGTTGTTTAACCAGGCATACCGTTCGTCACCGGTCTCAAATTGCGGCGCTGACCGTGCCACTCCGACAGCAGGTTCCCCGATGCCTTTGTACTGCATCAAGATCACTGCGTCATCGTCGGTAACCAAGGTGAGGCGAACGTCCAGCTGGATATTTCGATCGGGACGTGCCGTAACCCAGTCGCCACCTGGTGACACGACGCTACCATTCAGCCGCTCACCGGTGAAGGTCCCACCCGCCACTTCTGCAATGATTCTGGTGCCATGTGGTCCGCCCTTGATTATTTGAGGTCCCTCAGCGACCTGAAGATCAAGGGTGAAGAGGTGTTCGACGTCGAGTTGTTCAATTGCCATGCCTTAAGCCTTTCACATTTCTCTCGACCTCAGCCCAAATTAAAGAAGTCCGCGAGTTCGGGCGACACGTCGTCGATATCTACTTCGAAAAGCTCCAAAAGGACATCATCTGGAGCTGAACACATCAAATATCGCCAACTTCCAAACTCTCGAATCTCTGAACGAAATTCAACGCCGTTACCGATCATTTTTTCTCGGAGGTCACTTAAACCTTCAACTCGAATACCTACGTGGTGGTAAGCCCCACTTGTTTCACCTCTGGGCTGCTGGTCGTAAATGTTCAGGCGCCCACGCCCTACTTTCATGAAAATATTTCGAGCGCCCCCAAAGTCACCGTCATAGCTAACTTCCGCCCCTAAATTTTTTTTCCACCACGACACCGTGCGCGAGACATCGCTGGCGAAGATGTGGACGTGATGGAGATCAAGCACTGAAATCCTAAAGGGTTCGGTTAACCGTACGAGCGCCGCTGTAAATGATCTGCCTCATCACGTCGGCTGCTCGCTTGTGGAAGTCAACCAAGGCTGGTTCGAGGTCATCTTGAGGTTGCGGGCAATGCTCAAAATTGTTGTGTTTATCTTCACCGCGCACTAACGAAGCGCTGTCCCATTCACTCAGCGTTTGTTCGGTGGCGGTGGGCATGTAGTGAAACGATAGGCCAATGCGGCGGTCGGCGGTGGTGTTGGGGCCAGATCCGTGCGCAGTCCGAACGTTGTGGAAGGAGACTTGTCCGGGCTTCAACGGCATAGGGACAGTGAGATGTTGCGCCACATCAATTTCGAGTTCTTGGCCTCGACTTAACAGGTTGTCTTTTGCATAAGTCTCTTCGTGACCAAGAATTTCTTTGTGACTACCGGGGATAACACTCATGCAGCCCGCAGCCTCGCTGGCATCACTGAGCGCGATCCAGGTCGAAACAACATCAGAATTAGACAGGCCCCAATATTGGAGGTCTTGGTGCCAGCCGACATAGCTAGGGCTGTGCGCTTCTTTGATCCAAAACACTGAATTCCAGCAGAGGATGTCTGGACCAATGAGATCCTCAACAGCGTCGAGGATGGTTTCGTTTCTCATGAGCTCATCAACCCACGGAAACAAAATGTGTCCACTGGAACGCTCGTGAGCGGGCAGAGACCCGCCTCGCATCGATTCCCACCGCTCTAGGCGAGTTCGACAGTCGCTGACTTGTTCTGCAGTGAGCACATTTAACGGCGAAACCCATCCGTCGTTTTCATATTTCTGAATTTGATCGGCGCTAAAGATCTTGCCCATGACACAAGGCTATGCGGATCTGGACCGCTGCGGTGAACTGAGCGCTTCAGAATAGTTAGAGCAGAAGGCGCAACTGTCCTTCCGCACTGAATCTATGCTCTAGGAAGATTAGGGGGGCGGGATGTTAGAGCACATCCGGGTTATCGATCTTTGCGATGGAACCAGTCAGTTCGCGGGACATATTTTGGCTCGCTTAGGGGCTGAGGTAATAGCAGTCGAGCCGGTCGAAGGAGTCTCCACGCGCCACTCAGGACCCTATGTGGCCGATGACCCTCACCTGGACTTCAGCCTCACCCATTGGGCCTACAACAGAGGGAAAAAATCTGTTGTCTTGGATATCGAATCGGAGCAGGGCCGCAAAAGGTTTTTGAGTCTCATCCAAAGCGCAGACATTTTGTTCGAAGATTGCCAACCCGGCTACTTGGAATCTCTGGGTCTCTCTCCCGTAGACCTCGCCAATACCAACCCTCAAATAATCCACGCCTCTATTACCCCCTACGGTCTTACCGGTCCGCGGTCGCATTGGCAGGGAACCGACTTAACCGCTGCGGCAGGAAGTTCGTTTTTGTACGCGAGCGGTGACGCGGACCGTGCTCCACTCAGAATAGGAGTTCCTCACAGCTTTCTTCATGGTGCAGCTGATGCCGCTGCTGCGAGTTTGGTCGCTCTTCAAGAGCGGAATCGAAGCGGTATGGGTCAACACATCGACGTCTCGGCTCAGGAGTCTCTGACCATTGGGTTTCCTCAGAATGTCGCACCGATGGAGAATGCTTTGGCTGCCGATCGAATGGCGGGTGGAATCAGGATCGGCGGAATGGAAATCCCATTGTTGTTCCCATGTCTGGATGGCTACGCCATTTGCGTGATCCTGCCCGGTGCAGCTTTCGCACCGTTTTGTGGCCGACTCACAGATTGGTTGGAAGAAGAAGGTGCCAGCGACGAGAATCTTCGATCCATTGACTGGGTCAACATCGGGGTTCAGTTGTTCGCTGGCGAGGTGAGCTTTGATGCGGTCGCTGCTGCGTTCGCAACCTACGGGCGTTTCCTTGCATCAAAATCCAAAGCCGAGCTGTGGGAGGCAGCCTTAGAACGCAATCTTCTAATTACGCCATCGATGACGATTGCTGACCTAGTCGACTACGAACATCTTGAAGCTCGCGAGTTTTGGGATATCGAACCTGATGGTCGAGGCGGCGAAGTGAAGTACCCGGGTGAGCTAGTGAAGTTTAAGAACAACAGCGCTAGTTTCCCTGGACGACCTCCCACCTTGGGTGAACATAACGACTCAATTTCTGTGGAACGACAAACCCAAATTCACGTCCGCGAACCCATAACTGATTCGCTACCTCTCCAAGGGTTGAAAGTTGTTGAGTTCTCCTGGGTGATCGCAACTCCATCCGCTGTTCGAATCCTCTGCGATTACGGGGCTGATGTAGTCAAGGTCGAGACCGCCAGTCGCCCGGACACCATGAGAACGGTGAACCCCTTTGTCAACGAGGACCCGCATCCCGACAACAGCGTCGGTTACGGCGTGTATAACGCTGGGAAGCGGAGTTTGAGTCTCGACCTCAGCAAACCGGACGCCAAAGATGTGGTCTATGACCTGATCCGTTGGGCTGATATAGCCACAGAGTCTTTTGCACCGGGCACTATGAATCGATTGGGTTTCGGTTACGAAGTGCTCTCAGAGGTCAACCCAGGATTGATCATGCTTTCCAGCTCTTTGCTTGGACAAAGCGGTCCTCATTCGAAGCTAGCCGGCTACGGGTATATGGCTGCAGCAATCGCCGGCTACTACGAATTGACGGGTTGGGATGATAGGCCGCCGGCTGGACCTTACGGCCCGTACACAGATTTTTTGGCTCCGCGAATAGTGGTGTCATCCTTAATGGCTGCTTTGGAGAAACGCAGGGAAACTGGGCTCGGTGAGCACATCGATTTGTCACAAACCGAGTGTGCGCTGCACTACTTAGCGCCCGCAATATTGGATCAAAACGTCAACGGGCGAACAATCCAGCGAGCCGGAAATGACGATCCGAATATGTTCCCGCACGGTGTGTTTCCCGCTCAAGGCGATGACTCCTGGCTGTCTATCGCTTGCTCAGATGACAGCTGGCCACGATTGGCTCACTTGTTGAAACTCGATGACCTCGCAAATGCCGATCAGATGATTCGTCGCGAACGACGCGCAAAAATTGATGGGCAGATAAATGCCTGGTCGTCGGTTCGAGACAGCACCGCTGCCGCCGAAGAACTCCAAGCGTTGGGGGTGGCGGCATATCCGGTGCACGACGCCGCCGGAACTAACTCAGACCCCCAGCTAGCTCACCGACAACACCAAGTCCAAGTTCCGCAAAGTCACGCTGGCCAAATGTGGACTCATTCGTGCAGAACAAAAATGTCACGTACACCAGCAGTGCTCGATAGAGGCGGGCCGTGTTTGGGTGAAGATAATTTTGAAGTGCTGAGTGAACTACTGGGGTATTCGTTAGATCAGATCGCCGATTTAGCGGCAGCCGAAGTTCTGGAATAAGACCTCTATCTCGTCAGTTGGAACTCCAAACCAGCGGATACTGATCACTGTCGAGTTCATCACCATCATCGTGTACTTCAGACCGAAGGTGGCCTTGGGTGCCCTTACGGCTGTCATACACAGCATCGTCACCGCAATATCGCACCGTATAGCCGCGGCGACGAACGTCGCTTCGTAAGTTCCCTCCGGCCCCATGAACAGTCATTGCATGGAATGCGTAGACATCTCCGGGTTCTAAATCCCAGCTAATGATTTCATAGCCATCGCGCGCTGCTTCTATATCAGGGATATCAACGTAGTCAGGGTTTCTCTCATATTCGCCATGCCCTGCAGTTTTTCCGAAGGTTTCTGGTTGGTACCAAACGTCCCATAGATGTGAGCCCTTGATGAATTCGAGCCCGCCACTTTCGATGCTGACACTGTCTAAGGCGACCCAAAATGACATTATTTGTTGTCCTCGGACCGGCCAGTAGGGCAAGTCATTGTGCCACCGAGTGCGATTTTCTGTTCCGGGTTCTTTCACGAATAATTGGTCATAGAAAAGATTTATTTTTGAAGATTCAAAAAACTGCTTAGCTAGCGAAACAAGCGGCCCTTGGGTGCAGAAACGAGCCATTTCAGGGTCGGTTTCCCAGATCCGGATATTTCCATGAAATTTACCTATCCCATTATCTGGCACATAACCGTGAACAAACGGCCCTGGCTCGCGAATATCTCGTTCAACTCCTGCTTCTATAGTGCTTAGCCATTTATCGCTGACTACATTCCTCAACGGCACTGCGCCGTCTCGGAAGCATGCCTCTCGTTCTGCTTCAGATATCACGTAGTCCACTTGAATGATCCTATTACGCCAAGATCAGACTGTGGGCCAATAGCTAAGCGGTCGTTGTTCTGGAGGAGGTACCCGCCGTCCATCGAGTTGACGCAAGTCCTCTACTAAGACCTTTCTCGTATCAGCGGGATTTATCACTTCGTCAATGCGAAGTGTCCCAGCCGCTTCATAGGGTGAAGTTGCCAACCCGATGTCTGAAACCAGTCTTGCTCGCTCAACTTCTGCTTCATTTGGATCTAAACCTTCTAACCGGTTCGCATAAGCGACGTTGACGCCGACTTCTGGATCCATAAAACCGATCTCGGCACCAGGCCATGAATAGAGGCCGGATGATCCAAAACCAGAACCGTTCATAGCTGGAAAGGCCAACCCAAAGCCTTTCCTGAGAGTGACGGTCAACGTTGGCGTGGACATATTGCCAAGAGCTTCTACGAATCGGATAGCTAACGAAAGAATTCGGTCATGTTCAACCGCCTTTCCAACCATGAAACCCGGCACATCCATCAAGAAAATAACTGGCAGGTTAAAAGCATCACAAAGACACATCAGCCGAATGGCTTTTCGGCAAGCATCTGGGTCCAACACGCCAGCGTTGAACATGGGGTTATTGCCGATCACACCAACAGAGAAGCCATCGAGCCTTCCTAACCCAGTCGTTAGGTTGCGGGCGTACCCAGGTTGCAACTCCATGAAGGTCCCAGGATCCAGCAAGGCGCTACTAAATCGCCGCATGTCGTATCCTCGTGTCCTCTTAGCTGGAATCATCGCCGCTAACGATTCATCTGGTTTTAGATCGGCACGCAGGTCGCTGCGTGGTGCCTTGGTCCAGGCGTTGGGCGGCAGGTACGACAACCACTGTTGAACAGCTTTATAGCTCTCCTCAAATGTCTCAACGCCAAGATCGATTTGACCAGTTATTCGCGAATGAACATCAACACCTCCGAGTTCTTCAAAACCAATCACTTCTCCTGTAGCAACTTCGAAAACCCTTGGAGAGGTAACAGCTAGAACTGAACCGCGAACTTGAACAACAAAATCTGAGAAGGCTGACTGAAAAGAGGAACCGCCGAAGCTTTGACCAACAATGACAGTCGCCATTGGAATTTGACGCCTTCTGCGAGCTAACTCCGGATCTGGTGCTATGTCAGAGATACCCTCTGCTCCAATAAGGTCCGGTATTCGACCGCCTCCAGTTTCGCCTACATAAACAAAGGGCATCCCGCGTTCGATGGCGCGCTCATAAAGACGATGCAACCGTCGACTTCCTACGATGGCACTCGATCCCTTTTTGACTGTGATGTCATCACCGCCTATTGCCACAGGCCGACCATCGATTCGACCTTCACCTCCTACCTTCCCATCACCTGGCGTACTGTCTCGATCTTCTAACCGCATCGAACGACTGTGAGTTCCCAGTTCGCGAAAAGTTCCATGGTCTAACAAGCCATCGATATGTTCACGGACTGTGGGGACCCCTTGCTCCCGCATCCTGGCAACACGCTCGGCGCCACCCATGTCGTTACGTATTTTTGCCTGACGTTCTTCGAGATCTGCTACTGGGTCAAACTCAGTTTCGTTATTTTCTTCAGTCATACTTTCCTCAGAGTGAGATAACAGTTCATCACTTTCTATCGACCTACGCTAAGTCGAACACTACGATCATCAGTTCGCGCAATTGGAAGGCAAGAGGGGGCCAATGCTGTCGCACTATCGAATTCTCGACTTAACAGATGATCGAGGTCACTTTGCTGGCTTTTTGCTCGCGCAATTGGGTGCCGACGTAATTGCAGTTGAACCTCCTGAGGGGCAAAGATCCCGTCTCCTCCCCCCATTTGCCGGAGGTACTCGCGACAAAGAGTTTTCACTTCAGCACTGGTCCTATAACCGAGGTAAACGGTCTGTGGTTGTTGATGATCAAGAAACACTCAAAAACCTGGCGGCCACAGCGGACGTGTTGATTGAGTGCGGCGCGTTTGAAGTCGACCTAGATGAACTCAGGAAACTGAACCCATCACTAGTAACAGTTTCCATGAGTAACTTCGGTAAAGATGGCCCTAAATCCGCCTGGGCCGGAACTGACTTAACTCTTAGCGCAGCTGCCGGGCCAATGTCGCTAAATGGACATCGAGACAGGTCTCCTGTTCGTATTTCTGCTCCTCAGGTTTGGGTAAACGCTGCGTCCGAAGCCGCTTGTGCCGCTCTTATTGCCTTGACTGAACGGAAAGTGACTGGGCTTGGACAGCACGTTGACGTCTCAGCTCAAGAGGCGATGATTTTGACAGCTCAGGGGTGGATGGCTCCATCTTTATGTGACAACCCTCCAGCGCAAAGAACTGGTGGGGGGTTCGAACTCCTAGGAATGGTTGAGTTTCGCTTTGTCTACGAGTGTGCCGACGGATACGTAACGATCACGTTCCTTCCAGGAGTCCTCGTTGGATCCTTCACTAACCGACTGCTTGGATGGGTGCGCGATGAGGGGCATCTAGACGAAGATCTCTGCGATATAGATTGGACCGACCTATTGACTGATCGCCCCTTGGAAGAGGTCGCATCCATAACTGAACAAACCTCTAAGTGTCTAGCGAAGGCACTTCTTCCTTACTCCAAAGATTATTTATTTGCGATGGCACAGGAAGACAAACTTTTGTTGGTTCCAGTAATCACGCCGTCTGATGTGCTTGATACACCTCATTACGCCGAACGTAAATTTTGGGATGAGGTTGAGATGCCTCAGCTAAACAGAAAAGTTAAATTCCCAGGTCCCTGGGCCCATGGCGACACTGTCGGTCTGAAACGCCTCGGAAGACCACCAAAACTAGGTGAACACACTGAGGAAGTATTGAGTGAAGTCCGCGAAATACAAAGTTTCGACGGTGACTTAACACCACCATCGATATCTCCATTTGAGGGATTGACGGTGTTGGACTTCACGTGGGTCTACGCAGGCCCCTTTGCTACCCGGATGTTGGGTTACTACGGCGCCCGGGTCATTCGAGTCGAATCTCAGACACGACCAGACCAAGTCCGTACTTCAGGCTTATCTAGGGACCCTGAAGATCCAGAGGGCCAAGAAAATAGTCAGCAGTGGCACTCGATCAACGCCCACAAAGAAAGCTTGCAACTTAACCTGAAGGCACCCGAAGCCCGACAGGTCGTCCTAGACCTTGCGGCCAAAAGCGACATCGTTGTGAACGCTTTCTCGGCGGGAGTCCTAGATCGAGTAGGACTCAGCCCGGCTGAGTTGTTAGAAGTTAATCCAAGCCTGATTGTTTGCTCCACAACGCTTTTCGGCCAAACCGGACCATTATCGCCAATTCCGGGATTCGGGAACATGGGCGCAGCGACGGGTGGTTACTACGAGCTAACCGGCTGGGCAGATCGCTTGCCCGCAGGACCCTTTCTGGCATATACGGACGCTACCTCTCCGCGGCTGACAGCGGCTTTGTTAATGGCTGCCTTAGACCACCGACAGCGCACGGGCAAAGGAATGGTTTTAGATTTTTCTCAAGCCGAAGGTGGCATTCATTTTCTGACCGAAGCGATACTGGACCAAGAGGTCAACGGATATGCCCAGACGAGAATCGGTAACGCTGATCGATGGATGGCGCCACATTCTGTTTACCAGTGCGCAAATCTGCAAGACGACAAGTGGGTGGCCATCGCTTGCGAGAATGATGACCAGTGGGTATCTCTGGCTACGACAGTCGGCTGCGTTGATTTAGCTAACTTGGGGCTGACTCAACGACAAGAGAGAGAAGAGGAACTGGACGACATTTTGCAAAGTTGGTGTAGCTCAAAAAGCCCGTCTGAGATTATGACCTCACTTCAAAATGCCGGGGTTCCAGTCCATCAGGTCCAGAACAGTCCAGAAATAGCGTCTGATGACCAGCTGATTCACCGTGATCATTTTGTAGAGGTTCCTCACGCTGTTTACGAATCGACGTGGGTAGAGCAATATGGCTTCCGTTTCTCCAGGAGCGATGGAACACCTAACCGGAGCGGACCTCTTTGGGGCGAACATACCTTCGAAATTCTCAATGACCTTTTGGGCTACGACGGCGATGAGATAGCAGACCTGGTTATCGCTGGCGTTCTCGAATAGTTGCTCTTCCAAAGGGCTCGCAAATTTTCGGGTCAGTGATTTACATTTTTGCCTTAGAACTCACACACAATGACCATCAGGCCCAATTTCACGGACCGTTAGATTTTCTAATACGAGCGTTCGGCAAGCAGCGTCTAGCTTGAGTATCTAGTCTGTGGCGAAATATTTGGAGGGTTCTAATGACTGGACGTATGACTGACAAAGTAACGATCGTTACCGGAGGAGCGTCCGGTATCGGGAAATCTTGTTGTCTTCGCTTCGCCGAAGAAGGTGCTCAAATCGTAGTCGCCGACATAAATCTTGACCGAGCGGCGGCTGTAGTCAGCGAGATCCACCAAGCCGGCGGGCAAGCCAGTGCAGTGGCTGTAGATACTTCAATTCCAGAAGAAGTGGATGCGATGGCCAACACTGCAGTTGAGGTTTTTGGTCGAGTCGACGCGTGTATTGCTGCAGCAGGTATCTCCCATGCGGGATACGTAAGCCGTGAGCCAGACCAGCAAGCAAACCAAGACCGCCATGACCGGCAAGACATGCTCTTGATCGAAAAATCTTTAGCCAACTGGCAACGCGTTATTGACGTCAACCTGACCGGAGTTATGTTGACTAATCAGTCCGTAGCCAAACATATGGTCGCGTCAGGCGGCGGATCCATCGTGAACATTGCATCGGTGGCGGGGAGAACTGCCCTTATGGGTGCCTCTGATTACTGCGTATCAAAAGCTGGAGTATGGATGCTTACTAAATGTGGCGCCATTGAACTCGCTCGTCATGGGATTCGAGTGAACGCCGTAGGGCCCGGTTATATAAGAACCTCAATGAGTGGGGCCGCGACCAGTAACGAAAAGTGGGTGGACGAAAGAATAAAAGAAACACCGTTGCGTCGCCTCGGAGAGCCTTCTGACATCGCTAATGCGTGCTTATACCTTTGCAGCGAAGAAGCAAGTTTCGTGACAGGAGAGATCATTTTCCCTGACGGCGGCCTCATCGCTGACAGCCGAGCATAAGTTGAACTAATGCTGGATATCTATCGACCGTCTTTCGCCGTCTATCTTCTTTCCCATGATAAAAGTTGCTGTTGAGCCGGATTGTTGGCGGCGTGAGGCGTTGGTGGAGGCAGTCGAGGTTGCCGGGGGCGCTGTCGCAGCTCCTGGTTCCGCAGAGGCGTTAGTCTGGGCAGAACCAGCTCGGGCCGATCTGTTACCGCAGATGCTTAATGACAATCCGAAAATTGATTGGGTGCAACTGCCATACGCTGGGATAGAACCCTTTCTCGAAATGTTGCGGTCGCGACCGAGCCTCACTTGGACCTGCGGCAAAGGTGTTTACGCCGCGCCGGTCGCCGAACACGCGTTGGCATTAGCGCTGGCAGGTTTGCGGGGAGTTGCTTCCTATGCAAACGCAAAAAGTTGGTCGGAGCCAATAGGCAAAAACCTCTTCGGCGCCAACATTACGATTCTCGGCGGCGGAGGAATTACCGAACACCTAATCCCTCTACTAAAACCTTTCGACTGCAAAATCACTGTGGTCCGAAATCAGCTCAAAGCGGTGCAAGACGCTACAGAGGTGGTGGCTAGCCAGGATTTACATTCAGTTCTTCCGTCAACCGACCTGCTCGTTCTGGCCCTAGCTCTTACACCTGAGACTGAAGGGATCATAGGCGCCACAGAACTAACCCTATTACCCGATGACGCCTGGATAATCAATGTCGCTCGTGGCGGACATCTAGTTACAGAGGACCTTGTTAAAGCTCTTCGAGAGGGTTCGATTGGAGGGGCTGCTTTGGACGTAACGGACCCGGAGCCGTTACCAGATGGGCATCCGCTTTGGTCATTCGACAATTGCCTTATCACTCCTCACATTGGCAACACTCCGGAGATGGGACTTCCACTTCTGGCTCAGCGTGTTACTGCCAACGTCCGGAGACGTGTGTCAGGTGCAGACCTCATTGGTCTGGTAGACGTCGATCGTGGTTATTAGTCGTTCTTCAGGATCGAAGAGTCGCTTTGTGGGAAGTCTCTACTGCTTGAATGCAGCGTTGTCGGACACCCCCTACTTCTTCGTCCGTTAGTGTCCGATCTTTCGCCTGGAGCTTGAGCGAAAAAGCGAGAGACCGCGACCCCTGAGCCATCTGGTCACTTCGGAACACGTCGAATAGCTGCAATCCCTGAAGTTCATCGCCCGCCGCTCTTCTCAGGGTTTGCTCAACAGCCGATGCCTGCACCTCTTCATCAACTACAAACGCAAGGTCTACATCACTTGAGGGAAAAGTCGAAACCGGTTGGTATGCCACTCCAGAGCCGGCGATAGCAGCTTCAATGAGCCCATCAAGTCTCAAGTCAAGCCAAGCACATCTATCTTCTATTTCGAAGCGCTCTAAGATCACTGGGTCGATTTCTCCTACGGATCCGATCTCTTCTTCACCGATACATATTCGAGCTCCACGGGTGGGGTGAAGTCCTGGAAGATCATCAGCATTTATCAAAGTGAGTTCGACCTTGAGACCATCCCCTAGTTCGCGAAGTAAGCCGACGGCATGAGCTGCGTCACTATCCGTTAACAGCGCTGCCAACTGTTCAGACTCATCGGGCAATGAAGACGTGGGATCATCCGACGCCAGGAAAATAGCACCCGTCTCGAACAGCCGAAGTCCCGTATTTCGATGCGAATAGTTGTAGGCAGCAGACGTCAGCAGACCAGGAAGAAGTGAAGGCCTCAGAACTGATTCTTCGACCGCCAAGGGATTTAGCAGTTGCACCGGATTTGCGACTGACAGCCCTGCCTTGGAAACGTCGCCGGGGGCGAGAAAAGGATTAGGCATCGCCTCGACCAGTCCGCTCCCAATCATGATCTGTCGTATCATCCTGCGCATCTTTTGTTGAGCCGTTAGACGACCAGCATCAGGAGATCGTGGAACTCTGGTTCCAAGAGAGCTGTATCCGTAGTGACGCGCTACTTCTTCTGCGATATCAGTTTCGGTTTCAGTATCCGGCCGAAAGGACGGAACAGTGACGAGTTGGATGTCCTCCTCGTCGGTGGTTTCAACATCAAAACCGATGGGCAATAACAACTCTCGGATTTCCGCAGATGTAAATTCTCGCCCGAGCAACAAGCTTATTCGTGATGTTCTGACCGAAACCGGTCCAGTTTCTTGCAGGGCCCCATGGACATCGAGAACCTCTCCTACTATCTCAATTTCCCCTGACGAAATTTCGCTTAGCAAAAAACAGAAGCGTTCCACCGCGTTTACATTTAGTCGCCAATCAGTTCCTCGTTCGAATCGAGCTGACGCTTCCGATCTGAGTCCAAGGCGTTGCGAGGTTCTTGCAATCGATTCAGATTCCCAACTAGCTAACTCAAGCAACACCGCTTCCGTGGATTCGGAAATCTCGGTACTCGCGCCTCCCATAACTCCGGCTATACCGATTGGTGCACTCTCTTCGTTAACAATTATTCCGTCCCCAGACAGCAAAGTTCGCTCTTGGTCATCGAGGGTGGATATCTTTTCTCCGTCAGTTGCCCGCCGCACACCGATGTGTCCATTAGGGACCAAAGATAGATCGTACGTGTGGTTCGGGGTTCCGAGTTCGAGCATCACATAATTGGAGACGTCTACCACCGAATTGATCGGACGCATTCCTAGGAGTGTTAATCGCATCTGCATCCACAACGGTGATTTTTCTACGGTGACACCTCGAATGACTCTTGCAGTGAAACGTGGGCAAAGCTCTTCGTCCTCAACGTGAATGCTCACAAGGTCAGCTTCTCGTGCCTCAACGACCGGAACGGACCAATCTGGGATCTCAAATGGAACGTTGAGTCGGGCGGCTAAATCACGGGCCACGCCTGCCACAGACATAGCATCAGGCCTATTCGGGTTTATTTCTAAATCCCACAAAACATCGCCTACGAGCCCTAGTTGCTCCATCAAAGAAGCGCCGACTTGCAGTTCTTGAGGAAGAATCATTATTCCGTCGTGGTCTGCGCCTAAATGCAGCTCAGCGGCAGAACAGCACATTCCGTTCGATAGTTCACCGCGCATTTTTCGCTGCGCTATTTCCATGCCATCGGGCATAACTGTTCCAATAGTCGCGAACGGAATCAGGTCGCCTTCTGACATGTTGAACGCACCACAGCAAACCTGCACCGGATTACCTGGCTCAACTTCAACATCAACCAGCTGAATTCTGTCTGCCTCAGGGTGCGGCCTGAGGCTGGCGACTCGTGCAACTACGACCCCCTTAAGGGGGTTGAGGGGCCGTGTCTCTTCAACAGCCATACCTAAATCGCTCATGTGGTCAGCTAACTCATATGGGTCACCCTCTATCGGGGCAAACTCACGTAACCAAGAAAGGAGGACTTTCATTCTGAGTCTCGCTTAGAACTGTTCGAGAAATCGAACATCGTTGGTGTACATATCTCGCAAGTCTTTGATTCCGTGTCGCATTAGCGCTAATCGATCTATACCGAAACCAAAAGCAAACCCTGTCCACTCTTCGCTGTCGATCCCACAGTTAGATAAAACATTCGGGTGCACCATTCCACATCCCCCAAGCTCAATCCATCCAGTGCGTTGACAGGTTTGACATCCCTCGCCTTCGCAGATGACACAGGTGATGTCAAACTCTGCGCTCGGTTCGGTAAACGGGAAATAAGAAGGTCGTAATCGACTTCGAATCGCTCCTCCGAAATAGGCTGCCGTAAATTCGTTGAGGGTTCCGGCAAGGTCGGTGAGACTAATGCCGCGATCAATTACCAGGCCCTCTATCTGATGAAACACAGGCATGTGACTGGCGTCTGCGGTGTCTCTGCGAAATACACGTCCCGGGCAAACGGTGTAGATCGGAGGCGGGTTTGATTCCATGACTCGAATTTGAACTGGCGAAGTGTGAGTTCGGAGCAAAATGTTTGTGGCTTCACCGCCTTCTCCATCTCCTATCTCTGTCCGCTCACCTAGATCTAAGTAAAGAGTGTCGAACATCGACCTTGCAGGATGTGCCGCAGGTAGGTTCAAGGCCTCGAAGTTATACCAATCGGTTTCGGCCTGAGGCCCTTCTGAGACCGTAAAACCCATGCCAACAAAAACATCTTCTAGGCGCTCCATGGTCTGCGTAACCAAGTGAAGCCGACCTCTCATGCTCTTCTCTAGTGACTCTGTAAGGTCAAGTCGCTCCGTCTCAAGCTGCTCTCTGCGGCTCTCAGCTATAAATCGCTCTTTCACCATCGCGTGGGCTTGACGCACATCGGCTTGAGCCTGGTTCAAGGCTTGACCAACAGCGGCTTTTTCAGCTGCATCGACTTCGCCCATCAACCGCTTAAGCCCTCCGAGCGTCGATTTCTTTCCAAACAGCACTGGCTCGAGTGCCGTAAGGCTTTCCATGTCATCTACCTGTTCAATTTCGCCAATTGCTGAAGCTCGGGCTTGGGTGATCTGCTCATAAACGCTCACACCAGGAAGGATACGACCAGTGGGGCGATTACAAGAAGTCAATAAGCGAATGAGTTGTCAATCATTATCTATAGCTTGCATCTGGTACATGACCAGGCCCCCTGCCACGGCGACGTTCAAAGACTCAACATGCTGACCCATAGGGATAGCCACTAGAAGGTTGGCATGTTTCAAAGCATCTTCCGACACTCCCTCAGCTTCGCTACCCAACAACAAAGTCATATGGTCTTTGACTTCGAGGGACCTAAAGTCTATTTCTCCTCTAGAGTCCGCAGCGACTACCAGGTGACCTGCTCGTACCAGGGCACCGATAACCGAGTCGAGTTCCATATTTCTAGCGAATTGCATAGAAAATATGGTCCCAGCGCTGGCTCTGATCGAACGGGGGCTCAGCAGGTCAGCCGTCCCGGGTGATGCGATGACAGCTTCAAACCCCGCAGCTGCAGCGGTTCGAACGATCGCGCCTACATTGCCTGGATCTTGGACCGAGTCGACAACTACCACCCGTCGAGAGGCGGAAATTATTGGCGCTTCAGCATCATGAACTTCTGCAACGGCTAACAATCCTTGAGGCGAACCACTCTCCGCTATTTGGTCGAGTACATCGCTGTCGACTTGATGGATCGTCATACCCTCTTTTAGAAGCGTCTCAGCTACTTCACTTTGGTCAGGGCGATGAAATATTTCTCTCAAATCGGCACCGAAATCTATGGCCGTCTGAATAGCTCGAGGTCCTTCAATAACCGCCTGATGTTCGGCGTCGCGGTAACGCCGATCCTTAACCAAACGCCTCAATCGGCTCAGCCTTGACGACTGAGAGGATAGATTCAGCTTGCTTGCCGAGCTGATTCAGCTTTTTCTACAAGCTTGCTGAACGCCGCTGGGTCATTGACAGCCATGTCCGACAATATTTTTCTGTCAACTTGGATTCCGGCAGCGTTTAAGCCATTGACCAACTTGCTATAGCTAGTTCCGTTTTGACGAGCTGCAGCATTAATGCGCTGAATCCAGAGTCGACGAAACTCGCCTTTACGAGCCCGTCGGTCTCGGAAGGCGTAGTTGCCACTGTGCATTACTTGTTCGTTCGCCGCTCGGTACGAGCGACTCTTATTACCGTAATAACCCTTTGCTTGCTCTAAGGTCGCTTTGCGACTCTTTCGGCCAGCGACAGAACGCTTTACTCGTGCCACTTTGACATCTCCTCTAACGAATCGCTTTTATTTACCGAGCATCTTGTTGATGCGTGGACGGTCGGCCTTGCTTATCTCGCCTTCAGTAGCGAGCCGACGCTTTCTCTTGGATGACTTCTTTTCTAAAATGTGGTTTCGACCCTGCTTACGTCGGACCAGTTTTCCGGAACCGCTGGTTTTAAACCTTTTCTTGGCTCCGCTATGTGTCTTCATTTTTGGCATGACATTTCCTTATTCAAGGTTTCGATAGAGGGGGATCCTGAATCCAAAAGACTCCCTAACCTCTACTCGTTTGCGCTTTCCTCAGTGTTCTTACGTCGTTGTTTTGCGGCTCTATCAGGACTCAACACCATGGTCATATTCCGACCGTCTAACTTGGGGAATTGGTCAACTTTTCCTACTGTTTCAACATTTTCGGCTACCCGTTCAAGAATTTCTCTACCTAACTCCGGGTGGAAGACCTCACGGCCTCGGAACATGATGGTGATCTTCACTTTATGACCATCCGATAGAAACTTCTCGACTTTCGAGGTCTTGGTATCAAAATCACCTTGTCCAATTTTGGGCCGGTACTTCATCTCCTTCAAAGAAACAGAACTGGCTTTCTTCCTCGATTCTTTTGCACGTTGCGATGACTCGTACTTGAACTTTCCATAATCCATGATTCGACAAACCGGGGGGTTAGCCTCTGGGGCCACCTCAACTAAGTCAAGATCAAGATCTTGTGCAATGTTCAATGCTTCTGGCAAGGGTTTGATTCCGATCTGCTCACCGTCTGGGGCAACCAGTCGAACCTCCCGCACCCGAATCTCTTCATTAATTCGGGCGTCGCCTTCATCTGGGCGTGCTATGGCCTTACTCGCTTAACCAAGGACATTCTCCAAGTCCGCTAGTGGCACCTTAAATTCAAAAACAAAAGGCGGACACATTTGGTGCCCGCCTCACATTTCAGGAAATCCAGTAACGGTAGCTACTTCAACCTGACAGGGACCGAGTCGCACCTTGCGGTGGAACGGTGGGGGCGGAACCCCGCTTGCATCTATTGTCAAGGCCGTAGGGTAACAGGGTAAAGAGCAATTCCGAACAAGTAGTATCTCTGACTAAGACACTGCGCTTTATTGAAAGAGGTCACGTGAGCAGCTTTTGGACTCCTTCGGGAGAGCATGAAGTCCCAGGCGACACCGACGAAAGCAATGACCAGGAGCAAGTATTTCCGGAGTCGGAAGGCGCTCAAGTCGACCCCGAAACCGCAGCAGCCATGGAACAACAGCTTCGCGAGGCTCAAGAACAGCTACTTTCGGTGCCAGCTGGTCAGATAGTTGCTAATCACGTCATCGGGCTTTTCGAACTCGCTGCCCTTCACCTGAGGCTCGATCCACCCAACCTTGACGAAGCCCGTTTACCAATTGACGCCATGGGAATTTTGGTGGAACAACTAGGGGATCAACTTCCTGAACATCAAACACTAGCTGCAGCGCTACATCAGATCAGACTGGCATTTGTCGAAGTGCAGAATCAAACAGATGAAGACGAGTAGGCAACGGTAACGCTAGGGAACGATCTTTGAGATCGGGAGCTCTATAACATCAGTTGCACCAAGCTCAAGGAGTTGGGGAATTAAGACGTTGATATCACTTTTGTTGACCACGGTTTCGACAGCGAAGGCTCCGCCGCCCCAAAGCTCATTCACCGTAGGCGCCTTCATCGAGGGAAGAACATCAATTACCTGGTCAAGGTCTGGTGCAGAAACATTCAATTTCATTAAGACGCGTCCGCGAGCATCCAACACTCCATCGAGAAGTGTCTTTATTTGCTCCATAGCTTTCCGTTTTTCAGGGTCTTCATACGATTCACGATTGGCAAAAATTTCTGTATAGCTCGTCAATATTTCGTCAATTATTTTCAAGCCGGCTGCCCGTAACGCATTCCCCGTTTCTGTGAGGTCCACTACAGCATCAACTATCTCGGGCGCTTTAGCCTCTGTAGCTCCGTAGCTAAGCTGTACATCTGCCTCGACACCCGAAGCGGCAAAGTGTCTGTTAGTGAGCTCTGGGTACTCACTTGAAACTCTTACTCCTTGGGGGAGATCTGACAGAACCTCGTATTCGCTATCGGCGGGAACCGCTACCACTATCTTGACCGGCTTGGCCGTTACTTTCGAATACTTAAGCTCACCCAATGAGACCACATCGCTGCTGGTTTCTTCGATCCAATCTCTGCCCGCAATTCCGAGGTCAAACAGACCATCTTCAACGTAGGTTGGAATTTCTTGGGGTCGAAGAATTCTTACGTCAGCAATTCTCGGATCGTCAACGGATGCCCTGTAATCGACATTGCTAGTGCGACGAACGGCAAGGTCGGCGTCCTCGAATAACTGGAAGGTGGCTTTTTCAAGAGAACCCTTGGGCAACACGAGTTTCAGCATGATGTTGACGGTAGCGCCCTAAGATGCCGAACCACTAGTTAATTACGCCTTTGCAACGTTCATGAGGGTTCCTGAACCTAACAGTCGAACTCAATGACTAGTCAGCCGCAAGGTCATCAAGACCTTCGATGAGGTGACCCAGGCGTTGTTGTTTGGTTCGCAAGTAAGCCAAATTCTCTGGATTAGCACCGTCAAGACTAGAGACACGTTCGACGATCTCTAAGCCATAGCCACTGAGTCCGCCAATCTTTTTCGGATTGTTGGTTATGAGTCGCATCTTGGTCACTCCCAGCTCTACCAGGATTTGGGCCCCAATCCCGTATTCTCGACTATCAACTGGAAGACCTAGCTCCAGATTGGCATCGACCGTGTCATGCCCTTCGTCCTGCAGTGAGTAGGCGGCGATTTTATGGCCTATACCGATTCCCCTGCCTTCATGACCGCGCAGGTAGACCAGAACACCAGCCCCTTCCTTCGCTATTGCTTCAAGAGCTGAGTGAAGCTGACTACCGCAATCACACCGCATTGAGGCAAGAATGTCACCAGTGAGACATTCACTGTGTACCCGCACTAAGACCGGGTCCGCTCCCATAATGTGACCGAGCACGAGAGCCACATGTTCTTGCCCATCAAAATCTCTGAACACATGGCTAGTGAAGTCGCCATAAATGGTAGGCATACGTGATTGTGCTATCGGGTCAACTAGTCGCTCGTTCGCCCGCCTATAGCGAATTAAGTCGGCTATAGAGATCAAAAGGAGATCATGCTCTTCGCAGAAATCGATTAGATCCGGCAATCGAGACATGGTGCCATCGTCATTAACGACTTCTGCCAACACTCCGGCTGGTTCGCAACCGGCGAGACGCGCCAGATCGACTGCCGCCTCTGTATGACCTGCACGTTTCAGAACGCCTCCGGATCTGTAGCGGAGAGGCAGGACGTGACCGGGCCGAACAAAGTCGTGGGGTTCACTACTTGTAGACGCCAACAGGTTGAGAGTCCTGGACCGGTCTGCGGCAGAAATTCCAGTTGTGGTGCCTTCTGCGGCGTCGACAGTAACCGTATATGCAGTTCTCATCGGCTCCGTATTGATAGCAACCATCAGTGGCAGGGCAAGCCCATCGAGACGCTCGCCGGTCATAGGAGCACACAGAACTCCTGAGGTGTAGCGGACAAAAAAAGCGATAGTTTCAGGCGTCGCGTGTTCCGCGGCCATAATGAGGTCGCCTTCATTCTCTCGGTCTTCATCATCGACCACTACGACGATCTCGCCTCGTCCTACAGCCTCGATCGCATCTTCTACTGCCGCTAAGGGAGAATCAGCGTCTCCCGATCTTTGGTTCCTAGTTTTTGGTTTAGGCATCGTTATGGACCTCTGCGGGTGCGGTCACTGACTATCTCCATTTTCGGGAGCCAGGAGGCGTTCGACGTACTTAGCTATTACGTCAACTTCAATATTTACGTTATCGCCCTCTTCGTATGAACCAAGTGTCGTCACCGTGAGGGTATGGGGAATGAGTGCTACTCCAAACGCTCCGTCTCGGACATCGAAACAAGTCAAACTTACTCCATCCACGGTTATCGATCCTTTTTCCACGAGATACCGTGTGAGATTCTCGGGCACCCGAACTCTCAAATCAGGTCCTGGAGTAAGTACGGTTCCGACTCCGTCTACGTGTCCTTGAACCATGTGGCCACCCAAACGATCAGAATATCTGACTGCTCGTTCCATGTTCACTGGGTCACCCGAACTTAAATTAGCGAGCGATGTCCGTCCTATAGTTTCAGCAACTACATCGGCTTCCCACCAGCCATCTCCTAATGCCACAACCGTGAGACAGCAGCCGTTAACCGATATGGAGTCGTCTATCTCCGTGCCTTGAATGACTTCCTTGGCCGCGAATCGGTATCGGTCTCCATTGTTGGATACAAAAGAACCCAGCTCTTCAATCAACCCAGTGAACATTAGTCTCCCTCTAACGGCCGGAATTCAACCCGAAGATCAGAACCAACTTTGCGAACATCGCGAAGATCTCCGCGCCATAGGCCTGACATTGTCGCAGAACCCGGACCCATAAACACGGGGTGGCCATCATCGCCACCCATTAACGCCGGTGCCAGATAAAAAATATATTCGTTAACAAGCCCTTGTTGATGAATGCTCGCCGCAAGTGTTGCTCCTCCTTCAACCAACAAGTCCACTACTCCCCTGCTGCCCAGTTCGAACAAGACGTCGACGAGATCCCCGTCTAGCTCCCAACAGGGGTGGACTAGAGCGCCTTCTGGAGCCTTACCCAGCACGATTCGTCGCGGGTCTGAACCCGACACAAATCGAGTCGTCAAAGATGGGTCATCGGATCGGACAGTTCCGGCGCCCACCATTACCGAATCGCAGCGTGCCCGCAAAGCATGAACATCTTCTCGGGCTTCGCGGCTTGTGATCCATTCCGATGATCCATCAGCGGCCGCCGTTCTCCCGTCGATTGTCATAGCCATCTTTAGCACCACCCAGGGCTTGCCAGTGGTGCGGTGATGCATGTATGCCTCAAGTTGATTTGTTACTTGGCTTTCCTTAACTCCCTCTACTACCTCGACACCAGCAGTTTTCAGAGCATCAATTCCCGTACCTGAGACGTGAGGGTCTGGGTCTGTTACACCGGTGACAACCCGCTTTACCCCCGATTCCACGATGCGAGAGACACAAGGTGGCGTCCTTCCGTGATGACTACAGGGCTCAAGTGTTGTATACAAAGTTGCTCCGCGAGCCTTTGTGCCAGCCAAGTCGATGGCTACACGTTCAGCGTGCGATCCTCCAGGAGGTTCTGTGGCACCATCAAAAAGTTCGCCATCAGCACTCAAAATGACTGCCCCAACCCATGGGTTGGGAGCGGTATTACCTCGCACCTTTTCTGCGTTTTCGATAGCTCTCTCCATGAGAGCATCATCAGTCGGAACGTCGAATGCTTTCACAATCAATGAAGCCGTTCACCGTGGAGCAGCCGTAACGCATGCGGTACCACATCAGCCACAGCCTCAAAGCACTCAACACACCCCGCAGTGGACCCAGGGGTATTAAGAATTATGGTCTTCCCAGCAATACCCGCTACTCCCCGAGATAGACGGCCTAGCGGGTTCGTTAAGCGCATAGCCTCGGCGATACCAGGCGCACTGCGCTCGATGACCTGTAGCGTTCCCTCGGGGGTCAAGTCCCTTTCAGTGAAACCGGTCCCACCGGTGGTGATAATGAGCCCAGCAAAGTCGCTAATCATTTCACTCAAGCTTTCAGCGACGCTACTTACTCCGTCAGCTACAACTCTGTGCTCAACGACTTCGAAGCCAGCAGAAGTCAAAGAGGACACCAGTGCTGCGCCGCTTCGATCTTCTCTGTCGCCCGCTACAACACCATCGGACACCGTAAGCACCTTTGCAAGCAATGCATCACTGTCAACTACTCGAGATTGAGAGTCATGCGCTGCCTCATCATGGTTTTCACTCTGGGCCATGTCCGGAGGTTACCGCCCCGTCTCCTTAAGAGTCCTTACAAGCAGGTTTAGAACTTTCTTCTTGTCCTATTCTCACTCGCAGGTACAGCCAGACCGGAGTGGCTAGGTAAGCGAGAGACCTTGCTTTCGGTAGCGAAACCCTTCGCGTGTTACTGCTCGCACTGCGGTAGGAATTTGAGTCCTAGAACAGATTGCGATCGGAGCACTAGTTTCGACTCAAACGCGTAGCCAATCGAAAGCGCTTTGACAGGTCGCCGACACCTTCAGCCGAATTTGCTTGCCGCTCTGGAAATGAGCTTGCTTCTAGTTTCGTTTTCCGCCGGGTGCGCCTAGTTCCATAGGCCTATTAATCAGCCAGCCGTTACGGATCCTTCCGCCATCATCAATCTTGACGACTGCCTTCGGCACGTGAGGGATCTCGTTCACTTAGTGCCTTCGATCAAAGTACGACTCGCATCATGCTCGGTTGGCACCTAATCTCCCAATGTGACATACACCTGCTTTAACGTCGAAGTAAATGACCATATCGCTCACGTCAGAATGACTCGACCTGAACGAGCCAACTCGATGATTCCCGAATTCTGGCATGAGCTGCCAGAGATCATCGATGATCTATCTCAAGGGGATGAAGCTCGAGTTATCGTTCTTTCAGCCGAAGGACGACACTTCTGTTCAGGCATGGACTTGAGTGTTTTCGCGGGAAACAACGACATAAGTGTTCAAGGAGACTCAGGCCATATAAGCCGCCAGAGAGCCAGCTTTCGCACGACAGCTTTAAATCTGCAGCGATCATTTACCTCTCTCGAAGCGAGCAGGCTTCCGGTGCTGTGCGCAATTCAAGGGGCATGCATAGGTGGTGGTATCGACATGGTTTCCGCTACGGACCTTCGTTACGCGACAAATGACGCATTTTTCTCTATAGAAGAAATCAATATAGGTATGACCGCCGACGTTGGAACACTTCAGAGGATGCCGAAACTCATTCCAGAAGGAATAGTTCGCGAATTGGCCTACACGGGCCGCAAAATGACTGCCAGCGAAGCAAAGGAACGCGGTTTCGTCAACGAGGTGTATGACGATCAAGACGAAATGACCGATGCAGTCTTCGCTATCGCCAAAGAGATAGCTTCGAAAAGCCCAATGGCTATCTGGGGTACTAAACAAACCCTGAATTACGGCCGAGACCATTCAGTTGCTGACGGGCTCGAATACATTGCTACCTGGAACGCTGCGATGTTCGATCCAGACGATATGGCCGAAGCATTTAACGCCCAAACCGAAGATCGCGACCCTCAATTCCCTGAACACAAGCGACTAAGAAAAGGTCTGTAAGGGAGCTCCCGGTGGAAGAACTATGGAAACTAAGTGCAGCCGAGATAGCGATCGGAATCCAGAGGGGAACGTTTTCAGCTAGTGAAGTTGCCGACTCGGTTCTCGGGCGCGTCGATGAAAAAAACCCTGAACTCAACGCTATTACTGTTGAGTTTCCTGAACAGGTGCACGCCGCAGCTGCCCAGGCAGACGAAGCGTTAAGAAACGGTGAGCCATTGGGTCCACTCCACGGAGTACCCGTAACCATCAAGGAAAATATTGACGTCGCGGGTCAAGCCACACCAAATGGCGTGCCTGCGTTCGCTGACTTAATCGCAAAGGAAGACGCTCCCCTAGTCAAGAATCTACGTGATGCAGGAGCTATCGTCGTCGGCCGAACTAACGTCCCAGAGTTCTCAATGCGCGGGACAACGGTAAATCCGCTCCGAGGTCGAACATTTAACCCTTGGGATATCGATGCCAGCCCAGGAGGGTCTTCTGGTGGCGGAGGTGCAGCAGCAGCAGCCGGGTTTGGCCCTTTGCACCACGGGAATGACATCGGAGGCTCACTTCGCTACCCGGCGCTCGCAAATGGCATCGCTACGGTGAAGCCGACGAACAACCGGGTACCAGTTTTCAACTCAACAGCTCAAGCTGAGCGAGGACCGCTGTCTCAAATCATGTCGGTTCAAGGCATCATGGCCCGTGATGCGAGCGACCTCTCCCTAGCGACACAAGTCATGATTCGACCTGATCCCCGAGATCCATTATCGCCTCCGGTGCCCTGGAACGGGCCCAAAGCAGACCGTCCAATTACCGTTGCTGTTACAAAAGAATCCTATGGGTACCCCATTCACGACGATATTTTAAAGCTGATTGACCAAGCAGCCGATGCTTTACAAGATGCCGGGTATGAAGTCCAAGAAGTCAGAACACCATCAATTGAGGAACCATTCAGGGCGTGGTTCAGAACACTCATGACTGAGATGAACGTCGGCCTGTTGCCCCAGATACTTGAACACGGCAGCGATGACATCAAAACAACTTTTGATTATTTCTTCCGAATGGGTGAGGTCTTAGAGTTGGACACCTTCATAACTGATTTTGGAGAACGAACAAGAATGATGCGCGACTGGAACCTCTTTCTCTCTGAGTTCCCATTAACCCTCACACCTTTCTACATGAGTCGTCTCTATGACTGGGATTATGATCTTCAAAGTTTTGAGGCCTGTAAAGATTTCGTCGAGGCTTCCAGTTATTCGTGGTCCATCAACTATTTGGGACTACCAGCTGGAGTTATAGGAACTGGACTCGTTGAAGGTCGCCCAGGGGCGGTACAAGTTGTTGGTCAACGTTACAGAGAAGATCTGATCTGTGATGCTCTAGAGGCGATCCAGCAACGCTGCGGTCGGCTAACTGACCAACTATGGGCCCGAGAAGCCAGTTGAAGTAGTTTTCCTGCAGCGAATCGGTGCTGGCGCCTATCTTTCTTACATGAAATCTCTTCGACTCGTTCCTCTTGAGTGTGGATGGCTCTCCACTTCAGCGTCTTCTGTGGTCGCCGGCCTGGAGGGCCAAGTTGAATTGCCTATTCCGAGTTGGCTGGTCATACACCCCTCAGGTCAAAGTGCCCTTTTCGATACTGGACTCCATCACGACCTGGTGGATGGAGTTGCAGCTCGCTACCCGCTGATGGCTCGTCAGTTCGAATCGCAATTCCATTTGGAAGATCGAGTTTCAAACCGACTCGAAGAGATCCAGATAGATCCGTTATCGGTTGATCAAATTATTTTCAGTCATTTGCATTTCGATCATTGCGGTGGGACTGCCTTAATTCCAAACGCACGGATCGTTGTCCAAAGGGCCGAATGGGATTCCGCACACCACCCAAAGCTCATCGAACACGAGGTTTACAACCCAGCAGATTTTGATCTTGGACATGATGTATTGAAAATCGATGGAAATCATGACGTTTTCGGTGACGGTTCAGTGACGTGCATACCCACACCGGGGCACACTGCAGGGCATCAATCCCTTCGAGTTAACTTGGCAAGCGGACCGGTCGTATTAACGGGCGATTGCGTTTATTGGGAAGAGGTTCTTGAAGGAATGCTCTTACCGCCATTTGGTTTCGATCACGATCTCCAGTTGGCTTCGATGGGAGAGCTTAAACGTCTACGCGATGACGACGGTTGCAGGCTGCTCTACGGCCACGATGCAGCTCAGTGGGCATCCCTCGGCAATTCACCATCAGCAATTACCTAACTAAATAGCTAGTTCCCTGGTGGGTCCATCGTTGCTGCGACATACGAAACAGGGCATGCCGACGTAGTGGGTCATTGATGCGAATATTCGGGTGGTCAAAATTTTGGTCGCGAACCATACCTAGTCTCTCCATCACCGCTATTGACCGCATGTTCAACAAAGACGTGGTCGACACAATTTCGTTAAGTCCCATATCTTTCAAGCCATACTCAAGGACCTTCGCTGCGGCCTCTGTTGCGTACCCGAAGCCCCAATGTTGTCGAGAGAGGCGCCAACCAATCTGCACGCACGGAGCAAAACTTGCCTCCCATTTCAGGACCGAGAGACCGACGAAACCAACAAGAGAATTTTCATCTAATCCAGCATCATCGAAAATCTGGACAGCCCAAAACCCAAAATCTCTGGTTTCTAAGCCGAGTTGGATCCCTTCCACCAACAAATCGCTTTGTTCGGAACTCAAAGTTGGCCGTTCGTACTGCATGACCTGCGGGTCCGCGCTCATGGCTGCAAAGATTTTTTTATCCTTGGGGCGCCAATGTCGCAGAACCAACCGTTGCGACCGAAGTTCCGGCGCCGCCATTAGCTAGAAGTCCAAACGATAAAAGCGGCGCGCTGACCCGGCAAAAAGCTCAGATCGGTCCGATGAACTCCAGCCCGCTTCATCAGCGATCCGCTGAAACGAGTTAAACAACACAGTGTAAGAACAACCTTGTTTGTCGACAGGAAAGTTGCTCTCAAACATGCATCTGTCAGGGCCAAACGTATCCACACAATGTCGTATGTCCTCGCTCCACAAACCGGCTAAATGTTCTGATGTCGGCGCAACCGGGAGGCGGTTCAGTCCAACGCCGTAGATACTCATCCCAACACCACCTAATTTGACCATGACTTGCTCATGTTCAGCTAAGGCCTCAAGAGCCGGTCGCAAAACCGAGCGAACCTCATCTCGAATACCGACATATGGACCAATACCAAGAGGGCCTCCTAAATGATCCAGAACTACAGGTGTTTCCGGCACCGCTGTTACTAAGTCGACCAACTCTTCAACTTGTGGATGGAACATCCATGCGTCAAAGGTAAAACCCATCTTCCCTAGCTTGGCAAAACCTTCACGAAAATCATCATGAGCTAACAGCCCGGGCAAGGGTTTGGTATGAGACTCGCGAATTTCATCGCTGCCATCCCACGCGGTGGCATGACGAATCCCTCGAAATTTTCCTCCCCCTTCTGCATCCTGAGCAGCGAGTACTTCCTCTACTTCGTTTCCTCTTGTTAAGTCTGCAAACCCTACGATCCCAGAAATTTCAGCTCCGCCAGATTCCACTGAAATTTCGGCTTGCTGTCTGACGAACTCGATTTCTCCTACAGGACGCAGATATTCCGGGCCATCATCTCGGTAGCCGGCACCACACTCGACAAAAACTGTCTGAACAACGTTGTGCCCGGAGCCTGTATCGAGGTGCAACTCGGGAACAAGGTAAGTTCCCGCGGGAAAGTCCCACAAATGATGATGAGGATCAACGATCTCTTCTAGCGGATCGATCGCTTCTTCAACGGTGCTCAATAGCCAGTCAGTTTTATCCATTGCGTCATCTTTCTTATAGAGCAATGCGAACAACTACGAAGTTAGTCAAGGTTCACCAGGGTCGCCCCCAAGTATCCCAATCAAAGGGCTCAATGCCCTCTTCCGTCAGCCTCCAAATCGATGCTTCAGCTGAACCATTTTCGATATCGAGAAAACCAATGGTACCGAGTTGCACATTTAGGTTATGAGGAAACGTAGGTGAGCCGGGATTGACGCACAACACGTCATCGATGGTCGTGATGTGTTCAACATGGGTATCTCCATACACAACGACATCAAGTTTATTTCCATCAAAATGCCGATCGAGAGCATCAAGAACTCCATATGAGGGCAACTCAGGGATCGGCATGTGGTGAGTTAATCCAACCTTCAAACCGTCAAAATCATGTACCCATGAAGGTGACAAAAGATCATGTTCTGGCTGTACCTCTCGGCCTGAGGATCCGTCGTCGCCATTACCTCGCGCTCCCCATGTTGGAGCTAATTTATGAAGTTTTTCTATCACCGAGATTTCATATATATCGCCAGCATGAAGAATGGCATCACAGCCCTCGAAAGCCTTATACGCCTGTGGCCAAAGTTCAGGTCCTGCCTCTGGAATGTGGGTGTCCGAGATCAAGCCAATACGCATAACCTCATCCTCACTTCTCACGCTTCCATTGAAATATCGCCATGCCGTCTGTTCCGAAATCATGAGGCAAAACCAGACCTCCACCATAGTGATATCGCCAATGCTCGCCCCTTAAGTCAAGCCTTACTATTTCTCTATGTCTATTGAGGAAACTTTCTGCAACCTCGCTCGTTTCCTCTCGCGTCACCGTGCAAACGCTATAAGTCAGAACTCCTTGCGGCCCCAATAGTCGCAATCCCTCTTCCAATAAACCATCTTGAATACCCGAGAGTCGGTTGATCGCCTTTTCAGAGATCTGCCACCGCGCATCACTTCGGCGCCCAAGCGCTCCTAGTCCACTGCAGGGAGCGTCAACTAGAACTGCATCCGCGCAACCAGTCGTGAAGGGAGAGCTTGTCCCGTCGCTAACTAAAACCTGCACTCCGGGTCGATAATTATTGACAATCTTTTCCAGTGATCGGGCTCTAGTGGGGTTGATTTCGTTTGCGCACACTTTGGACCAAGCCGGACCCATCGCCGTAGTTTTGCCTCCAGGTGCGGCACACAAGTCAATTAAGGTTCCACCATTAGGTGAAGCCTCATCGACAGCTTCGCTTACCCAACGAGATGCTTGGCCTTGGATATAGCCATCCGGTCTGGGTTCAGGCCGCTCCGGTGTGTTCATTGAGATTAGCGAAGCCCTGCCCTCTGTTCCCCAGGTGTTTACGAAAAGGTCCCAAATCCAGTCGGGGTAGCTGAATTGCGTGGCCTCGTCGGGCCACAGTGGCTCAACGTCCACTATTTTGCGAAGTACAGCGTTGACCAGGCCACTAGCCCGTCGAGGCGCTGCTTCTACGGTGTCATTAACTGCTGCATGAGGCGGCGTTCGAAGATGAAATAGTTGATACGTTCCCAAACGGAGCGCCGACAATACGTCACGATCTAAATCCCGAGTTACAAAACGTTTGAACAAATGGTCTACAGAGCGTCGCATACGGGTAGTTCCCTGCACTAATTCGGTGACGAAAGCCTTGTCTCTTTGACTCAACGCTCGACCTTCATCTTCCAAAAGAGCCGCAAGTACGACATTGGCTCGGGATCCTGCTTCTATCTCAGTCAACGCCTGAACCGCTATCTGACGACTAGTAGGATTTTTCACGCGCCCAACCGCGAGTTTGCTTCCAAACGGGCACCGTTAATCCATGATTGCGCTTCCATTCGCGGCTTTCCTTCTGGTTGCACAGTCAACAATTGCAAAAGCCCTTTCCCGGTTCCGACCAAGTCGTGGGCCAAAACTCCTACCTCACCCGATCCGTCGACAACGCGAGCCTTATGAATTTTTAGCAACGAGGAACCAATTGTCGTCCAAGCTCCCCCAACTCTCACAATTCGGTTGAGTTCAGCGGCTGAAAGTTCCCAACTGAGTTTCAAATCAGATCTATGAATTTTGGCTGCTACGGTTACTGGTCCACTCTGAGGTAACGGTTGCTTCAAACCCTCTCCGATAGCTGCAACTAACTCCTCGGCCCCAAGTTTCGCTAATTTTTCTGTCAATTGCCGAGCAGTCACTTCATCGCTGATTTTAATTCTTTGCCTTCGATAAATAGGTCCAGTGTCTAGTTCCGGCTCAAGAGCCATGACACAGACACCCGTTTCACTGTCTCCAGCCAAAATGGCACGTTCCACTGGCGCTGCACCCCGCCAACGAGGGAGCAACGAAAAGTGAAGGTTGATCATTGGTAACTCATCCAAAAGATTTTGTTTGATGAGTCGGCCGTAGGCGACGACCACGCCACAGTCCGCTTGAACAGTTAAGGAGTCATTAACTTCTTCCGATACCGGTATTCCCAATTGTGTTGCGGCTGCTTTGACCGCTGTCGCTTCGGGAGGCGTCCGTCTGCCTCGTCGGCGATCAGGCATTGAAACGACCAAAGGAATCTCGAAACCTGCTTCCACTAAAGCCAACAAGGGGGGCACGGCAGCTTCCGGGCTACCGAAATAGACCAAAGAACGCGGATGTTCTGGTGGCAGGAGCAAGCCGTCTGTCACGGCAGCGCTATGTCACCTGGTGTTGTTGGAACACCAGTTATCGCAGTTTGAATTTCGCGCCAACGTCGAAGGGCTGCTTTGCGGTCTGCGCGTTCAAGGTGGTCCAGGAGGAGCACGCCGTCTAGATGGTCGAGCTCATGTTGAAACAGTCGCGCCAACAATTCGTCCGCCTCTATTGAAACTTCATTGCCCTCAAGGTCGCGCCCTACGAGGTGAACTTCTTTGGGCCGAATAATTTCGAAGGATAACCCTGGCACCGACAGACACCCTTCTTCAAATGCCCATTCTCCGTCGGCTTCGATGATTTCAGGATTCACTAGCGTCTGAGGGCCTTCACCAATGTCATACACAAAAAGCCGTTTCTGAATCCCTACCTGCGGTGCAGCTAGTCCAATCCCTTCTGCTTGGTACATTGCCGGCACCATGTCGTCGACCATCTGAACAATTCGTCCATCGATGTCGTCAATTAACTTCGCTTCTTGGCGTAAGACAGGATCACCCATCACACGTATCTTGTAACTCATGGTGATTACTAGGTTACCTGTGTCACTCGATCAGGCTCTAAGTGGGTTGATTTCAATTCGCAATCTTCCCGTTGGCCGCTCAACACTGCTCAGTGTCTCTAACAAGAGTTCGCGATCATTGCTTCGGACTCGCCATCGAGTGTTATTCGCGTTCATTACTTCGAGTCCATCGCGCTGGCCAAGACGTTCCACGAACTCTGCAGCTGAGGAACCAGAAATGACTGCCCAATGCGACTCAGGCGGCTGACGCAACTGTTTACGCATCTCTAATTCGGTTCGAGCCACCGAACCGGGGTCGGCATTAATTGCTGCTTGAAGAACGGGGTGTTGAGGCATCCTCGTTTGAATCAAAATTCGGCCTCCATTTTCCCGCGCACCAACCAGCCGAGCGGCGTGGACTATTAGCGACATTGCTTCTTCAGCAGCTCGATAACGCGGAGCCAGAATTTCTTGATCGAAATCTAAAAATGCCACGAGTTCAGCGTTATCAAGACGATGAAAAATGGCCTCTGTGCCTACGTAGAGATCTGCGCCATCTGGAAGGAGTTCGGTCGAAGCATCGACTTCAGTCACAGGTCGTCGGGCTATATGTTCCAATTCTTCGCTTACCCCTGTCACCCCTAGTTTCACTCTGCGAAATTTGGTCGAAGAGCATGCTGAGCAAACTGCAGGCCTGTCATCACCATCAATTGGGTGAACCAGCCGATCACCATCTAGGCCTAATGCTTTGCCGGTCTCTTCAGATCGAGCTAGTTCGCCACAGTGATCACAATACGCGAACCGGGCTCGGCCTTTACGGTTGACGACGCATACGGTTCGCCGGCTGCTCCGAAGCGAGCGCGCTAGATACTCGGAACACCATGAGCCCGCCGTTGGGGCCTCACTGCGCAGATCAACTAATTCGATAATTGGCCATCCACCTCGCTCTGTTCTTCGATCCGGGGTCAGCAGAGGAGCGCCACATGTGAGTGCTTCTAATGAGGGCGTCGGAGATGTTATTACCCACCGCGCTCCATCGCGTCTGGCCCGCTCTAGAACCACGTCACGGGCGTGCCAAGTAGGCGCAGATTCTTGCTGATAAGCCTGATCATGTTCATCTATCACAAGCACCGCATCTAGCGGATCGATTGGGGCCCAAGCAGCGGATCGAGTACCAATTGTTACTGATCCGGTAGCTGAAGCCTGCCACTCTGTCGGGTAAAGAGCGACCTCTACCCCTGCTCTCTTCAGGGCTACCGCTAGCCGTTGACAGCGGGAAACGGTAGGAACGAGAATCAAAGTCCGACCGTGCGCTGCTGCCGCAATCGCTATCCCCACATCGTCACTAGTCGGAGGGGTTCGAACTACTGCTCCACCCCGATTAAAGGCTTCCTCGGCAAGATTATTCGTAGTGAACTTTGTGTAGTTAGGCGACTTGCCGGCGGGAATAGCGGTGACAGTCCTGTCGTGAGTCGCTGTGCGCAAAAAGTGAACTCGGCTACCCAACCAATGTCCACTGGCCCAGTTAGCCAAATCAACCAGGCTTGCCGGAGGTCCGTAGCTACTGATTTTTTTAATTTCCCTTAATTTGAGACCCTCTTGCGGCCTCACGTCTAATGCCGTTATCCATCCTCGAACTCGTCGACCACGTAAGTCAACGCGCACGACCGTGCCGACTCGAACCTCTGAGCACTCTGAGGATTCAATAACCGAATCGGTTAGTACATAGTCAAATTCCCGGTCTACAGCAGGTTCATCTGGGAGAACTCGAACTACTCGTGACACGGTGCCATTTTGGTTGACGGGTCGGACTTCGGCGGCTTAAGCCGAAGATCTAAAGACCTAGGGCGGAACGCAGATCATCTATGCGATCGGTTCGCTCCCATGTGAATAGGTCCTCCGAGGATTCACGACCGAAATGACCATACGCCGCTGTTGGTTGGAAAATCGGCCGACGGAGATCTAGGTCTCTGAGGATTGCAGCAGGCCGAAGATCAAATATTTCGTTAATCGACGTTGCAATTCGGTCCGGATCAACATTTTCAGTACCGAAAGTTTCGACTAGCACCGATACCGGGCGAGCTACTCCGATCGCATATGCAACTTGAACTTCGCAACGCTCAGCGGCGCCTGCCGCAACGAGGTTCTTAGCTACCCACCGCGTCGCATAAGCGGCGGACCGGTCAACCTTGGACGGGTCTTTACCGGAAAACGCCCCACCGCCATGACGTGCATAACCGCCGTAGGTATCCACGATAATTTTTCTGCCTGTAAGTCCGCAGTCTCCTACTGGACCTCCCACCACAAAGTTACCTGTCGGATTTACGAAGACTTCGAAGTCATCATCAGCAAATTCAGCCGGAACAGCGGGTCGGATAACGTGCTCTATCAAATCGGGTCGAATCATCCCATCTCTGTCAATACCAGGATTGTGCTGGGTTGAAACAAGTACGGTCTTTAACCTGACGGGCCGTCCGTCTTCGTACTCAAATGACACCTGGGTCTTGCCATCCGGCCTTAGGTATGGGACCTGGCCCGATTTACGAGCCTCGGTCAGCTGTTCAGCCATTCGATGAGCTACATGGATCGGCAAAGGCATTAAAACTTCCGTTTCGCGACACGCATAGCCGAACATCATTCCCTGATCACCCGCACCTTGGCGGTCTAGCGCATCATCTTCGCCTGAGCGGCCGCTTCTAACCTCTTCAGAATCATTGACCCCCTGGGCAATATCGGGAGACTGTTCGTCCAGAGACACCATTACCCCGCATGTACTGCCATTGAAATCGAGCGAATCTCGGTCGTACCCGATCTCATTAATCGTGTCTCGCACTACCGACGGTATATCGACGAATCCACTTGTGGTGATCTCGCCTGCCACCACAACAAGACCGGTGGTAACCATTGTCTCGCAGGCAACTCTGCTCTCAGAATCTTGCTCAAGCATCGCGTCAAGAATGGCATCAGAAATCTGATCCGCCATTTTGTCGGGATGACCTTCAGTCACCGACTCCGAGGTGAAAGTCCATCGACTCACGCCATCTCTCCTCATTGTTAGACCGGCAATCCTAAGGCTAGGCCAAAGAGGGCCCCTAGAGGCACTTCAAGCTACCTAGCGAGTATCTGCGCAACTGTATCTAAGACTTCGTCCGCTATCTCTCGTTTTGATCGGAGTGAAACGTGTCTCAGGCAGCCGTCCGCTTCCAAGATGGTTACTTCGTTGGTTTCATGAGCGAACCCGACCTCTGGTGCGGACACATCGTTAGCAACGATGACATCAACATTTTTTCGTTCAAGCTTCGCACTTGCGTGGGCAACTAATTCATCGGTCTCGGCAGCGAATCCGACGACTACTTGTCCGGGCAACTTCGAAGACCCCAGATCAGACAAAATATCGACGGTGGCTTCCAGAACTAATTTTGGCGGCCCTCCATCTTTTTTAATTTTTGAATCTGATACGTCTAGTGGGCGAAAGTCAGCTACGGCCGCTGCCATAACGATCACATCTGCGTCAGCTCGTTCCAAAACAGCCTCATGCATCTCTGAGGCAGACTCAACGGAGACCAGGTCCACCCCTAAAGGAGCTTCGAGATCAACTGTCGAGATCAAGGTGACCTCAGCGCCGCGAGCCAGTGCTGCTTCAGCGATGGCATAACCCTGCTTACCAGTTGAACGATTACCAACGTACCTAACCGGGTCAATTGCCTCTCTCGTACCCCCGGCTGTGACCACAACCCTTCGTCCATTAAAATCACCGTTGGTTAGCAACTCTGTTATCACTTCGAAAACTTTTTCTGGTTCTGCTAGACGTCCTGAGCCTAAGTCCCCCCCGGCTAGACGCCCTTCTTCTGGGGCGACCACAGTTACGCCACGACTTCTCAGTGTCTCGAGATTGTCTTGCACCGCCGGGTGTTCCCACATTTCGGTATGCATCGCAGGACAGATGACTACCGGCGCTCGGGTCGCCACCAAAATAGCTGTGAGGAGATCATCCGAAATACCACTCGCATAACTTCCAATACTTCGAGCAGTTGCTGGCGCTACCACAACTAGATCTGCGGTTTGTCCTAACGTCGTATGAGGAATCGGGTCTAAATCATCGAAAATTGAAGTCCTGACTGGCTCCGAGGCCAGTGCATCAAAGGTTGCCTTACCGACAAACTTTTGCGCACTCTCAGTCATCACAGGAGTCACATGAGCTCCAGCATCAACCAACATCCTGCAGAGCAAAACTGCCTTGTAAGCAGCGATCCCCCCGGTTACTCCCAGGATGATGCGGCGGCCTGCCAGCATCAGTTTCTACCTACTCTTCGTCAGAAACGGCTTCAAGTGCAGCTGCATCAGCTTCCGCTTGCGCTAATGCCTCTGCCTCTGCCTCTGCCTCTAAGCGGGCCCGTTCTTCGGGGTCGAATCGCTCGTAGCCGATTTTGTCAGCTTGAATCTCTTCAAAAGCCATCGACAATGACTTCCGCGCTGTACTCGTGACTTGTGGAGGCACCTCACTGCCTCCTCCGTCTCCGAGACCAAGATCATACGAGTTTAGTTGTCGTGACCTTTTGGCAGCCAAACTAACTAACGTGAACCTAGAGTCGACCTTTTCGAGCAATGCTTCCAGGCCCGGAGTGATCATGGTGTCTTGTTCCTCGGACATCTGCTCTACCTCGATAAGGGTTCAACGGCTTTAACCGAAATACCATGCTATCAGCGGCCTGTTGAACTCGAACGACTTGGGCGCAACATCGGCCCGTTATCTCGACTGCCTCTGCTGACGGACATCTGCTAGAAAAGATCGGACTTTTGAAACCGCTACATCGAGTTCGCCGTTCAACACAACAAAATCAGCTAGATCCTGACCGATTTCCTCTTCCATCTCAGCCGCTGCTAGTCGTTGTTCTATATGTTCTTCGCTATCACCTCGAGCTCGCATACGGCTCTCTTGAATGATTCGACTAGGCGGAACAATCAAGATGACAACGGCATCAGGCTGGCGTTTCCTGACTGCAACCGCCCCTTGCACATCGATCTCGAGAAGCAAATCTTTCCCAACGGGGATCACTGGGGTCGGGGTTCCATAGCGATACTCAAAAAACTTCGCCCATTCATAGAAACCGTCGGCAGCTACGCGCTCATCAAATTGCTCATCGGTTACATATGAGTAAGCGTCTGCTAATTCGTTGGGTCTTCTTGGCCGTGTTGTCCATGACCGACTGAGGTGCATAGTCGGATCCTGTCTAATCACTTCTCCAACAATCGTTCCCTTACCTGCTCCTCCGGCACCACAAATAACGAAGATGATCGGATCGCTGTTGTTACTCAAAGCGGTTGGCCTCGTGTCACTGAGCAGTCAAGCCGACGCCGCAAAGAAAGATAACAACTGGCTACGTTGATTTTCCCCTAGGCCCTGCAACCTTCTGCTCTCAGCGATGCCAACGTCCCGCATAAGTCTTCGAGCTTTAACTTTGCCAATCTTCGGCATTGACTCAAGGGCTGCAAGAGCTTTCATTTTCCCAACCAACTCGTCCCTATCAGCAAGTTCTAACAACTCATCGAAGGACACCAAGCCCATCTTAAGACGATCTTTAGTTTCTGCTCTCACACGCCGAGCTGCAGCGGCCTTTTCAAGGGCAGCTTCGCGCTGTTGAGCTGAAAGAATTGGCGGTGTAGGCATCGGGGGAAGTCTAACCGCGTGACAGCAGGCGAAAACGTTCTAGCTAAATTGCATCAGCTACTTCGGCTGCGATCCTGGCAGCAGCTTTTTCCGGTTCACTCGAGGAAGTTACCGCTCTTCCTATAACCAGCAGACCTGCCCCTTCTTTGATTGCCTCTCTCGGCGTTGCAGGTCGTCCTTGATCATTAGCCGCTACTCCTTCCGGCCTAATACCGGGCACAACACTGAGTAGCTCAGGAGCGGTAGAAGAAACTTTCTGAAGGTCACTCGCAGCACAAACAACACCTCCACAATCAGCCTCAATGGCGTATCCGAGTCTTTCCTGCAACAACGACTCTGGAGCCTCTAAATCAGAGGTCAAGACGGTCACGGCAAGCACCATCGGCGGAATCAAACCTGCGGCTGATGCTCCTTCATTTAGCCCATCGACGGCAGCTGCCAGCATGTCAACCCCACCTGACGAATGAACCGTGACATAAGAAACTCCGAGACTCCCCAACACCCTTGATGCTTTTCCAACTGTCGTTGGAATGTCATGCAGTTTTAGGTCGAGGAAAACCTCATACCCCTGATCCACAAATGCGCCTACTGCCTCGGGTCCCGAAGCAGAGAACAGCTCTAGACCAACTTTTGCAACCGAAAACCACGGCAACATCTTGCGGCCAAGGCGACCTGCTTCTACCAGGTCGTCGACATCAAGGGCTAAGGCCAGACGGGAACGAGCGTTATTATCAACATCGTTAGGATTCATGAGCAGCTCCGATGATAGAACGCAAAGAAGTTATTTCATGTTTTCGGCACCACTTTTGAAGGCCTCGCAGAACTCGCAGAGAAGCTTTGGGGTCGGCAAAGTGCGCCGACCCCACCTGAACGGCGGAAGCTCCAGCGGCAAGGAACTCGACTGCATGTTCGGCTTTAGTTATGCCCCCTACACCAATGATTGGCACAGGACCCAAAGATTGGTAAACGTCGTAGACAGCCCTAACTGCTACAGGGCGAATACTGGGCCCGGATAACCCACCTCCGCCGTTACCAAGGACAGGGCGAAGTGTTTGCGGGTTTATAACCATCCCGAACAATGTGTTCGTTAGCGTCAAGGCTTCTGCCCCAGCCCCCATAGCCGCCTTAGCTATGGAAACGATGTCCGTTACGTTGGGGCTCAATTTGGCCCAAGTAGGCAAACCGGAAATGAGCGAAGCGCTTATGGCAGCTTCGCAACTGTTGGGGTCATGAGCGAACATGTCGCCACGACTTTCCAGATTGGGACAACTCACATTTACTTCGACTGCCGTGATTCCTTCAACTCCAGCCAACCGAGTAGCAGCTTCTCGATACTCGTCAATGCTTCGCCCCCAAATACTTACTACCACTCGGGCCCCATGACTTAATAAGGCGGGTAAGTCATCTTCGATCCAGCTCTCGATACCGGGGTTCTGAAGACCTACCGAGTTGATCATTCCAGATGAAGTGCCATGAACTCTCGGTGAAGGATTCCCGGGCCATGGCTCGACTGATAACGACTTAACTACGACAGCCCCTAACTCTTCTAGGTCAAAGTATCCAGCAAGTTCTGTGCCGTGACCCGCTGTCCCGGAAGCAGTCATCACAGGATTCGGAAGAGTTATCGAGCCAACTGTTACCGAATGCCTTTGCTCCATCATTCGGCCGAGCTTCCCAAGCCCAGGAATTCTTGCAACGGACGGACAGTCAACGGGTTAGACATCCATTCTTCTAGCCCAACAGCTGCAGCTCGCGCTGCGGCAACCGTTGTTAAGCAAGGCACCTTATGTGCAGTTGAGGCGAAGCGAATTCGGTAACCATCGCTTCGAGGGCCTCGGCCACGCGGTGTGTTAATCACGAGTTTGACCTGACCTGCCCCAATCAGCTCAACTGCATCTACCCCAGCACTAATTTCGCGTCCTTCTTCGCTTAGCTTTGCTACAACCGTTTCCACGTGAACCCCGTTGCTATTCAAAAACTCGGCAGTTCCTGCAGTAGCAGCCAGAACAAACCCAAGCGCAACAAAACCCTTAGCAGCTTCTAGTCCTTGTTCTTTATCTCGGTCCGCCAGAGAGAAAAATATTGTCCCTCCAGTCGGGAGTCCTTCACCTGCTGCAATTTGACTCTTCGCGAACGCCAATCCGAATGTCTTGTCAATACCCATTACTTCACCGGTAGAGCGCATCTCGGGACCAAGTACCGTGTCTACATCGGGGAATCGTTGGAATGGCAAGACGGCTTCTTTTACCGCAACATGACCTTCCCGAATAGGTTCCGGCAAGGCACCTAGTTCGCGCAATTCTTCCAGTGTTTCTCCAGCCATTACCCGGGCCGCAACCTTCGCTAACTGCACGCCCGTCGCTTTAGCTACGAATGGCACCGTGCGCGACGCCCGGGGGTTGGCCTCAATAACAAAGACTTGGCCCTGCTTGACTGCGAACTGCACATTCAATAAGCCCACAACCTCAAGTCGTTCTGCGAGTTGTCTCGCATACTCAACTATGACGTCTTGAGTGTCTTGGGACAGGTTCGGTGGCGGAATGGCACAGGCACTGTCTCCGGAGTGAACCCCTGCCTCTTCTACATGCTCCAAAATTCCGCCAAGAACAAACTCGCCCGTCTGATCCCTAATGGAATCCACGTCAACTTCGATTGCATCTTCCAAGAACCTGTCAATTAATACGGGGCGGTCAGCCGATAGTCCACCTTCTCTACCCAAGCCTGCGAAAGCCGTTAACTCCTTCATCGCTTCTTCAAGTTCTTGCAGGTCATACACAATTGTCATGGCTCTCCCACCCAACACATAGCTAGGTCGCACCAAGGCGGGAAAACCGATGCGTTCACAGATTCGCGCGGCCTCCTCGAAGGTCACGGCAGTTCCGCCAGGCGGCTGCGGAATCTCCAGTTGCGCGCACAACGAGTTCCAACGTTCACGATCTTCTGCAAGGTCGATGGACTCAGGGGCTGTACCGCAGACAAGTTCAGGTGGCAACTCCGAGGCAAGCTTGAGAGGTGTTTGGCCTCCTAGGCTGACAATCACCCCAACTGGATCTTCAGCATCAATAATGTTGAGGACGTCTTCTAGCGTGAGCGGCTCAAAGTAAAGCCGGTCAGAGGTGTCATAATCAGTAGAGACAGTTTCGGGGTTGCAGTTCACCATTATCGTTTCGTAACCGGCTTCTTCCAAAGCGAAACTGGCGTGAACGCAGCAATAATCGAATTCAATGCCTTGACCAATTCGATTAGGCCCCGAGCCAAGAATCATCATCCGAGGTCGAACTCCTGGGCGAATCTCGTCTTCGTCTTCGTAAGTGGAATAGTGATATGGAGTTAATGCGTCGAACTCGGCAGCGCAGGTGTCAACAGTTTTGAAGGTGGTAACGACACCCTCTTCCAATCTACGCAACCGAACGTTCGCCTCTTTTTCCTTCAGCAGATAAGCAAGCTGACCATCTGAGAACCCGAGTTGTTTGGCGCGTCGCCATTCCATACGAGTTAACGAAGAAAGAGTTGCTGTCTCCAAATGAAGCCTTTCCTCAACGATCATGAGCATCTGATCTAGGAACCAGTCGTCTATGTCGCAGGCGCGATGAATCTGGTCGACAGGAACACCTCGCCTCATGAGCTCTCCTATTTGAAAAAGTCTTTCGGCGGTGGGAACAGCTATGGAAGTAAGTAAGTCAGTGTCGGCTTCTTGTTGATATTGGCCTTCTCCTGGGTCGGCATTTAGGCCCATCCGCCCCTGTTCGAGTGAACGAATGCCTTTTTGGAGACTCTCGGGAAAGGTTCGTCCTATCGACATCGCTTCACCCACGGATTGCATTTGAGGGCCTAAAATTCCTGAGGCCCCTGGGAGCTTCTCGAATGCCCATCGCGGGATCTTCGTTACTACGTAATCGATTGTGGGCTCGAAACTGGCTGGCGTTTTTTTCGTAATATCATTAGTGATCTCATCGAGGCGATACCCGACCGCTAATCGTGCAGCAATCTTGGCAATCGGAAACCCAGTCGCCTTGGAGGCTAGAGCTGAACTCCTACTCACCCGCGGATTCATCTCGATCACAATTTGCTCACCTGTATCTGGGTTGACCGCAAATTGGACGTTTGACCCTCCTGTCTCGACTCCAACTCGTCGAATACAAGCGAACGCAGCGTTTCGCATTTCTTGGTATTCAACATCAGAGAGCGTCTGCGCTGGAGCAACAGTTATGGAATCGCCTGTATGAACCCCCATTGCATCAACATTTTCGATCGAGCAGATCACGACACAATTATCTGCGTGATCCCGCATTACCTCTAGCTCGAACTCTTTCCAGCCTTTGATTGACTTCTCGATCAATATCTCCGAAATTGGGCTCGCATCCAGACCTAAAGCTGCGACTCTTTCGAACTCTGCAGTGGTATGAGCAAAGGCCGTACCTTTGCCACCCAAAATGTAGGCGGGCCGAATAATGACTGGCAGCCCAATTTCTTCAACTACGCCTAGAGCTTCATCCATCGTGTGAGCGATGCCAGACTGAGCGCATTTCAATCCAATCTCTTCCATCGCTTGCCTGAAGAGATCCCGGTCTTCTGCCGTGGCAATAGCGTCGCCGCTAGCGCCAATCATTTCTACCCCGTACTCATCCAACACACCCGATTCAACGAGTTCAATAGCAAGGTTTAAGGCCGTCTGCCCTCCGAGTGTCGGCAAAATTGCGTCCGGTCTCTCCCGGTCAATGATTGCAGTTAAGACATCCGCCTCAAGAGGCTCTATGTAAGTCGCATCTGCAAATTCAGGGTCTGTCATTATCGTCGCTGGGTTCGAGTTAGCGAGAATTACTCGGTACCCCTCTTCTTTCAATACTCGACATGCCTGGGTGCCTGAGTAGTCAAATTCACATGCTTGACCAATCACGATTGGTCCCGACCCAATTATCAAAATACTTTCGATGTCATCCCGTCTCGGCATCAGCTAATGCTCCCGTGAAACGACGTCATCAAATCTGCGAATTGTTGGAATAGGTAGCGAGAATCATGTGGTCCCGGACTGGCCTCTGGATGGTATTGAACGCTAAATGCCGGTATCTCATTGCAGCGAAGGCCCTCGAGCGTCTCATCGTTAAGACACACATGGGTTTCAGTTACACCTGGCACAGAACCTGACTCAATAGCAAAGTTATGGTTTTGGCTAGTAATTTCGATTTTGCCAGTGTCTAAATTCTGGACAGGCACGTTGCCCCCGTGATGGCCAAATTTCATCTTGTAGGACTTACCTCCCAATGCCAGAGAAAGGATCTGATGACCTAGGCAAATTCCGAACACCGGCACCTTTCCCAATAGAGCACCGATCGCAGTGACAACTTGCCCTGCCATCATCGGGTCACCAGGGCCATTTGACAGAAAAACGCCGTGAGGGCCCAACTCCAGAACCTCTTCGCTACTTGTGTGAGCCGGCACCACAAAAACGGTGGCAATCTCCGATAACTGATCCACAATCGATTTTTTTATGCCCAAGTCGTAGGCGACAACTCTGAAATTACCCTGGCCGACTTCGTAGATTTGTGGGGTTGTAACCGAACTGACTAGATCTACCCCTTCGGTACCAGGCTCCGAGGCAGCGGCCTCAACAAGCAAATCTAACGACGCCGAACCGAATGCGGCGGGCATCGCTCCATTCTCTCGGACGTGTCGAGTTAGCCGTCGAGTGTCTATGCCCGCAATCCCAGGTATGCCCTCTGCCATAAGGTAACTCTCTAAGTCGCCTTCGCTTCGCCAGTTGGATCGCCGCCTTGCCAGATCGCGAACAACTATGCCTCTGCAGAATGGACGTCTTGCTTCGACATCGGCGTTCGAGACGCCATAGTTACCTATATGGGGATAAGTAAAGTTAATGATTTGTCCCGCATATGATGGGTCTGTGATCACCTCTTGGTAACCGCTTAAGACGGTATTGAAGACCACTTCACCTGACGTAACGTCAACTTCAGCACCGATCAGTTCTCCTTCGAACGTTGCTCCATCAGAGAGCACCAACGCTCCTTCGCGAATTTGGCTCACCTACTCTCCCTGTCATTCATCATGTGTTTCTGACTCGCTTCCTTTTCCTTGCCAACATCCACTTCAATCAATCTCGATTCCTGAACCCAATAGTCTGAAAAGGACTGCCATCCTCACCGCTACTCCATTAGTTACTTGTTGGTTAACCAACACATTCACTCGCTTGTCTAAGACTTCACTAGCTATCTCAATTCCCCGATTTACAGGACCTGGGTGAACAATCACGACATCATCGTTTATGCCTTTGGCCCTTGATTCCGTTATTCCATAGCGATCCACATAGTCGTCAAGGGAAGTAGCCACAGTTTTGTCCATGCGTTCCTTCTGGATCCGCAGCAATCCGATTACATCCAAACTTGGGAGAATCGAGTCCAAGTCATCCGTAATTTCAACTGGCCAATGTTCGAGATCGGTCGGTTGAAGCTCACGCGGAGCCACCAAGGTTACTTTGGCACCGAGACTGCTGTATGCGATCAAATCGCTTCGGGCCACCCTGCTGTGCTTGATGTCACCAATAATGCCGACATGGATGCCCTCCAACGAGGCTTCACGTCCCGCAGAGCCATGGAAGTGCTGGCACAGGGTGTACGCGTCCAACAGACCTTGTGTCGGGTGCGCGTTCAATCCGTCGCCCGCATTGATAACTGAAATCGTTTCCTGCACCGCCTCAGCTATCTGACCTGGAAGACCATCCGAAGCATGACGAATGACCAGAGCATCCACGCCCAAAGCTCGAATTGTTTCAACGGTGTCTTGGAGCGATTCCCCCTTCGAAAGTGAAGAGGTATGTGTTGGGAAATCTATAACGTCAGCTGAAAGCCGTTTCGCAGCGAGATCGAAAGACATTCGCGTGCGAGTCGAATCTTCAAAGAAAATCATTGCCACTGTGCGCCCGCGCAGTGCCGGAACTTTCGGAATCGGTCTTTGGCCAACTTCAACAAAGCGATCTGTTAGGTACAACAACTCTCGAATAGCATCACGGTCTAAATCAGTAAGGTTGATCAGATGATTCGTCATTTACGCATCTCCCCCAACAACACACCTTCAGGATTCACATCTACGACCTCATCTCGCCTGGTGGGCAAGTTTTTGCCGACGAAGTCTGGGCGGATGGGCAGTTCCCGGTGACCTCGATCAATTACCACGGCAAGCTGGACAGCGCGCGGTCGACCAAAGTCTGTAAGCGCATCTAGGGCTGCTCTTATCGTTCGACCGGTAAATAAAACGTCGTCCACCAACACAACTATCTTGCCACCGAGATCGATTTGAATATCAGTTTCGGCCTCAGCCATAACTGGTCTGAGGCCTATGTCATCCCGATAGAGAGCAACATCTAGCGTTCCAGTGGGGACATCTACTCCATCGATTTCAAAGAGCAAACGAGACAGGAGTCGAGCTATCTCAACTCCGCCTGTTTGGAGCGCAACCAGCACAACATCTTCAAGTCCTTGGTTACGTTCTATGATTTCGTGACTGATTCTGGTAAGAGCTCTGTGAACCTGGGCTGCATCCAAAACAGTGGTGCGGGCAACAAAAACACCCCCATAAGGGGGCGTCATACGGCGCTCGCGGTCGGCCACTGGGTTTCCTCCTGTCCGTTTGAGCCTCACAGGACTCGCTTCACGGTCAGGCGAGGAGCTTAGTCGAAATAGAGTTCTTGTTAGTGACCAATTCAGAGTTAACCGAACTAATTGCCTATCTCGCGAGCTGCTGACCCAAGTACCCCGTTTATAAACTTTCCGCTTTCGTCGGTAGCACCAAACAGGTTTCCTAATTCAACTGCCTCGTTAATCGCAACGGCTACAGGTACGGCTCCTGAAAGTAGTTCGTAGATACCAATGCGAAGAATCCATAAGTCGAGCATTCCCAAACGATCCAATGACCAATCATCATTGAGGTACGCGTCAATTTCGGCGTCGATCCCCTCGATGTCTTCAGAGACTCCTCTGACCAAATCCTCGACGAGTTGCGCAGGCGCAATCACTTGACTACTCAGGACGTCGCTAATCGAGATGCCGCGAACTTCTGCTTCATACAGCAACTCGATTGCTCGCTCTCGTGCTTCTCGTTTCTGCGTCGAGGCACCTGGGGCGAAGGGGTCTTCAGTCACCCGTTAGCTCGCTCAATGTAATCGCCGCTTCTTGTGTCTACCTTCAGACGCTCGTTCGTCTCTATGAAAAGCGGAACTTGCACTACTAGCCCTGTTTCCATAGTTGCAGCCTTGCGGGCACCTGAAACCCGATCGCCTTGAATGCCGGGCTCTGTCTCCCTAACCGTTAATACCACTGAAGCTGGTAACTCGATGTCGATTATCTCTCCGCCATACATTTGCAGGACCGCCCCTTCTCCTTCAACAAGGTAATCCGGAGCTGTTCCGAGCTGAGGCCGACCTACCTGAAGTTGCTCATAAGTTTCATTGTCCATGAACACTAAATCGCCGCCGTCCGAGTAGAGATACTGCATTTCTCGTTTGTCGATAACAGCGCGCTCCATTTTTTCTCCGGACCGGAACGTCCTTTCGATAACAGCTCCGGTTCGGACATTCCGTAACGTGGTTCTGACGAAAGCACCGCCCTTTCCGGGCTTCACATGTTGGAATTCCGATATTTGAAAAAGGCCGTCGTCTAAATCGACCGTCATGCCATTTTTGAAGTCTGATGTAGATATGGACATAGGTTCCCTTATGTTTTGGAGACGTTGGCTAGCAAATCGATTTAAACAATCGAATCTTTAGGAGCTGCGCTAAGCCGCCGAAATCCAGATGAGGTAATCAACACTGTGTCTTCTATGCGCACACCGCCGACACCGGGAAGGTACACGCCTGGCTCCACAGTCACTACTTGAGCCTCTTTTAGAACCTCGGAACTCTTACTATTAATCCAAGGAGCTTCATGAATTTCTAGACCAACCCCATGACCGGTGCCGTGGACAAAATATTCTCCCAGTCCCTTTTCAGCTAGATATGAACGACATGCTTCATCAACCTCTGAAGCCTTTACCCCAGGGCGAATCACTTCGCATCCCAATTGTTGAGCTTCGGTAACACTTCGAATGATGTCTTGAGAGGGCTCATCGACATCTCCAACTGCATAGGTCCTAGTCATATCGGAGTGGTACCCGTCTATTACTGCACCAAAATCGAGGACTACTAAATCTCCTGATCTTATTACTCGGTTCGACGGCCTTGCGTGCGGCGCTGCTGCGTTCAATCCGCTGGCACAGATTGTTTCAAACGAAAGGGCTTCTGCGCCTTGGTCAAGTATGGCTACGTCGAGTGATCGAGCGAATTCAATTTCCGTCGGTTCTTGAGCAAGTTGTCGGAGGACCTGTGCTATTGCGTCATCAGCGATTCTCGCTGCGGTTTCTATTCGAGCCACTTCACCTAGATCTTTTTCTTGCCGTAGCCCTGCTATGAACCCCGATGATGGCATCACCTGTGCGTCTATCTCTTGTTTCAGAGCTTCGGCCGCTCCCCAGGTGATGCGATCTGATTCGAGTGTCAAAGTTTCCGAATTTGCGATCTGAGTCAATAAAAATTTCTTTTGTTCAAGCCCATCACCGATAAAGGATTCGATCTCTACTCCATCCAACTCTCGAATAGCTTGCTCTGCGTAACGGGCGTCGGTAATAAGGCAGGCCGAGTTTGCATCCACCACCAGCTTTCCTGCCGAGCCAGTGAAACCGCTGACCCATCTAATACTTACCCCGTCAGTCGTCATAAAACTTTCCATCGACTGCTCGGCCATTACCTTTCGGAGCTTCGCTAGTCGAGAAGTGTGGTTGATCTTTGGGAGGTTATGCATCGCTGTTATTGCAGGCATTGATGGCGGTATCAATGGCTTCCCGGTATCCGGCCCCTCCTTTTCCGACCACTGAAGAAATCGCTACAGGTTCGATCACCGACAGATGACGCCATGGCTCTCGGCTCTTCGGGTCGGACAGGTGCAACTCAACTACTGGGCCGTTATAGGCAGACAAAGCGTCATGCAGCGACCACGAATAATGGGTTAGGGCCCCGGCATTAATAACGATGGATGCCACGCGACCTCTTGCTGCATGAATTGCGTCAATCAAAGCGCCTTCATGATTGCTCTGGACATGTTCTAAATCAAAGCCTTTTTCCTGTGCCTGTTCGCGCGCATTAGCTACATGGTCCATAAGCGTCTCAGTGCCATAAATCTCGGGCTCGCGATCTCCCAAAAGATTCAGGTTGGGTCCGGACATAAGAAGGATTACAGGGCGTGCCACATCACTAGGTTGCCAGAAGTCAGCGCGAATGACGGCCTCACATCTGAGTTAATACATCTCTTAATGTTTTTTCCGGAACTCCAGGCACTACGGAAAGGCCATCAGGACCATCTAACACGAAAGTTAAACCGTTTATCGCTTTCTTATCGCGACCAAATAATTCCATTACTCGATCGACGTCACATCCTTCGGGAAGCGAGCGCGGCAACTCGTAGACATCCAGTACACGTTGGTGTTCTGCCAGTCTCGCTTCGTCGATTCTGCCCATCGCATGTGCGACCAAAGCTGCGTATTGAATACCGATTGCTACGGCTTCCCCGTGCCGGAGGTCGAAACGGCCCTCTATTTCCAGCGCGTGAGCAAGAGTGTGGCCATAATTCAAGAGGGCACGGCTAGCGCCTTCTCGCTCATCTGCCGCCACTACATCAGCTTTGATTTGTATGCAAGCTGCTATTCGTTCGCTGAGCGAAAGTTTGTCTAGACCTTCGCCTCCGAGAAAATGATATTTCGCTAATTCACCCATCCCCGACCGGAACTCTCTTTCGGGCAGCGACATCAAAACGTCAGTGTCACAAATGACTGCGCTTGGCTGCCAGAATGCACCAATAAGATTTTTTCCTTCGGGTATGTTGACACCCGTCTTACCTCCAATAGCCGCATCAATTTGGCCTAAAAGAGTCGTTGGAGCATGCATAACTTGAATACCTCGATGGTAGACAGCAGCAGCGAAGCCCGCGACGTCGGTTACAACCCCACCACCGATTCCCACAACCAAATCTTGTCGTGTGAGTCCATCATTCGCGAACGCTGAGCATAGGTCTTCCACGACGCTGAGCTTTTTGGCTCCTTCTCCATCTGGCAGAAGGTGGACGCTCGAAGGAAGTTCTGCCTCCAATGAGATTTCGATACCTGGTTGAGTGACGAAGGCAATTTTGGATACCCCATCAGGAATTAGCGACTGAAATTCACCCAGCGCAGATGCTCCAACTACAACTGGGTAGCTACGAGAGCCAAGGGATACCTCAAGACGAATCACACAACGAAGAGTACCGACTGAATGGCGCCACGAGTTTGAAATAAAACCTCTTCGTCAACTCGAAACGTCAATCTGATTGCAGTTCATGCAGGCTAAGGGTTGTTTAAATGCTAGAAGGCCAGTCCAACAGATTGAGCCATCTCGTGAATTGGGGCTTCTTCTCCTGTCCACAAACGAAACTGCTCTCCAGCTTGATAAAGAAGCATTCCGAGCCCATTCAAGGTCTCAAGCCCTTTAACTTCAGCTTCTTTGAGCAATACCGTTTTCTCCGGCTTGTAGATCAGGTCAACAACACGTTGGCCCTCTTCTAACAGGTTTACATCAAATGGCATCGGGTCATTGATGTTCATCCCGAGTGACGTTGCGTTGATAATAAGTTCAGCACTTTTAATTGCTTTTTGATCAACGACGAAACTTTCGTTACCCACCATGTCAACGAGTTCCTGCGCAGCTGCTTCAGTTCTGTTGCATATTCCCACCTCGGCGCCATTCTCGGCCAAAGTCAGAGCAATTGAGCGAGCGGCGCCTCCTGCTCCGAGAATAACTACCCGAAGATCATCAACCCCTATCCCCATTTGGGACTTCAATGAGTTCAAAAATCCGACTCCATCGGTGTTCTCTCCGATAAGACGCTCATCTTCCACCCGAACGCAGTTGATGACTCCTAATTTTTTGGCAGTATCCGAAAGCGTGTCGACAGCTAATGCCGCCTCAGCCTTATGAGGCATGGTCACAGATAGACCCTTGAGGCCGAGAGCTCTCATGTCCTCTATTGCCTGCGCCCCTTGACCTTTTGGAACGCGACAGGCTACATATACCCAGTCGAGCCCAAGGGCAGCGAAGGCTGCGTTATGGAGACGGGGACTTAAGGAATGGCTTATCGGGTCACCGATTACTGCGGCCACACTTGTACCTAAGTCACCCGTGTTCTCTGGAATAACTAACACAGGCCGCGTTCCTGACACTTAGCTTTATCTCTTTCGAACTCGTCGCTACTGACGGAAAAATTGTGTCTTCCTTCTGAGTCAGCCAGCACATAAAACATCCATTGCCCCGACACTGGGGCCATTGCCGCTTCTAATGCCGCCTTCCCCGGCGCTGCGATAGGGGTTGGAGGAAGACCTTTCGACAACCGAGTGTTGAAGGGTGATTCTGTTTGAAGGTCAGTCACCGTCAACTCGTTGTCTCCGGTGAAATAAACGATTGAGGCATCAATCCCTAGGTACCAGTCTGCGGCAAGTCGGTTATGGATGACTCTCGAAATTTTTGCTCTTTCACTGCCTACGCGGGCTTCACGTTCAATCAAACTCGCCAAAACCACTGCCTCATAAGGAGTAAGGCCTACGGTCTGGGGCGCTACGGCGTAGCCAAGCCTTGTTAAGACTTGGTCAAACCGAGTCACCATTTGAGTCAACAAGTCTTCTGGCGTGGAGTCAGGGCCCAAGTAGTAAGTGTCAGGGAAGAGCAAGCCTTCATAGGGTTCTAGTGCTCCAGTAGGCATAGCCGAAGGAGAAGGTGCGTAGTTTGAAACGACGTGTTGCATGCGCATCTCGTCTTCAAACTCGGCTCCGCTAAATGGAACTTCTTCGGCCTCATCGATGATGCTCACAATTTGTCGAACCGTAAGGCCCTCAGGGATAGTGACTCGAATCCGAACATTTTCTTCTATGTACCGCGGCCCATTTCGAAGGATCTCCAAGGCATCCCAAACTGCTGAATTCGTGTGGAAGGTATAGTCGCCAGCTTGAAACAGAGGAGCTCCTTTCAGACGGACATACCATTCGTATGCTCTCGCATCGGGTATCACCTCATACTGTTCGAGAATTTCGGAGATACCTCCAGTGCTTACTCCCGGAGGTAGCGTCACGTTGATTGCTGCCCCCTGTTCTCCTGGAGGGTCAAGTTGTTCTCTCCCCCATTGAACGGCTCGGAGTGTCACAAACGCAGCTATTAAGAGAAGGCCTAAGAGGAATAGAAACGAGAGCGTTGTTCCCTTCCCTTTACGAACAAATATTGTTTCGTAGTCAACGCCTTCTTTTTGTCGGGGTTTAACCCGTTCTGGGCGCCGTTGACGTGGAGGTGGGGGCTTAAAACCTCGGAAGCGGGAATTGGTTGGCGGAGTCATCTCCCGTCCATCCAAGCTTGCAAGAGTATGGCCGCTGCGACCTTGTCAACGACTTTCCTTCTTTCAGGGGCTTTGAGGCCTTGTTCCTTCAATAAGCGCTCGGCTTCAACGGTGGTGAATCGTTCGTCGTGCATTTCGAGAGGTAGCGAAACTATCTGCCCGATAGCTTTTGCTTCTTCCCTGGCGGCTTTGGCTGCCTTTCCTTCGCTGCCATCCAAAGACAAGGGAAGTCCTACCACGACAATCTCCGCCTCCACTTCTTCGACAATAGCTCTGATCTGTCGATGTTCTTGGGCACGATCTCCTGTACGTAAAACAACTTCGTAGGGAGTTGCTAGGTTGCCGCTGCTATCGGAAATCGCCACGCCAATGCGCTTTTCCCCTAGGTCGATTCCGATGGCTCTCATCGGGGAAGTCAGCCTCCCTCTATGCCAGCTACCCGTCGAGCACTATTCAACGCCTCTTCAATGCCATCAATGTTCTTGCCTCCAGCGACAATTAATGGAGGGTTACCTTTACGACCAAACCCGCCCTGGATTGCCTTAGCTGCTTCATCGATGAGTGAAGCTGCTTCAAATTTTCCATCTGGAATTACGGCTGAAACCAGTGCTACACCTCCGCTATCTGGGGCACCTGCAAGCACCACAGCTTCAATCTGAGGCCTATCTCGAATCGCAGCAGCAAGATCGCGTAACTCATCACGCTCTAATCCATCGAGTCTTTTGATCACGACACCACCTACGGCACTATCAGCTATTTCACTCGCTCGGGCTCCTGCCGTTGCTTGCTGCAAAGCTTTAACCTGGCCGCGCAGATCTTTTATTTCTCCTAAACGACGTTGCAAAGCTTCAAGAATTTCGTCGGGTGAAGAATTAAGTAGCTCACCCATTTCAGCGATTAGTTGCTCACTATCTTGAAGGCGTTCGACTGTCGCCAGTCCCGTTACTGCTTCGACCCGCCGAATATTCGAACCAACGCTATTTTCAGAAATAATTCGGAGGTGGCCTATATCCCCGAGGGCGTTGACATGAGTTCCTCCACACAACTCCAAAGAATGGTCTCCTGCCTCTAAGACTCTTACGTTGTCCCCATATTTATCGCCAAAAAATGCGATAGCTCCAACTTTTTGAGCTTGTTCCATCGTCGTTTCGTAGTGAAGACATTCTCCATTAGTGAGCAATTCCGCATTAACGAGATCTTCGATCTCTGCCTGTTGCGCTGGCGTGACTGCTTCGAAGTGGTTGAAGTCGAACCGAAGCCGATCAGGTGCGACCAGAGAGCCTGCCTGTTTGACATGGTCTCCAAGAACTTCGCGTAACGCCCAGTGCAGAATGTGTGTAGCTGTGTGATTTCGGCGGATTGCTGACCGGCGTTCATCATCAATTTCAGCTACAGCAATTGACTCAGAGCTAATGGTTCCCTCAACAACACGGCCGAGGTGTCGATGTAGTCCCGGCAAGGCGAAGGTGCAGTCGTCCACCGCAACGAGAGCGTCGTCTGTTTTTATGGTCCCGGTGTCGCCTATTTGGCCACCACTTTCTGCATAAAAGGGTGTTCTATCCAGAAACACTTCAACTTGGGGGCCTTCCAACTCGACAACCGCCAGAACACGCGCATCGGCAACGCTGCTTGAATCTCGGACGAATTCAGTTAGGTCAAACTGATCCACGATTTGCCTGTACACCTCATTGGCTACAGCCGGTCCGTCATCTCGTGCGGAACGAGCCCGTTCTCGTTGCTCATCCATTGACAAGTCAAAAGCTTCTTTATCTAACGTGAGGTTTCGTTCGCTAAGTATTTCCTCGGTAACTTCGACAGGAAAACCAAACGTGTCGTGAAGCTGAAATGCGACGGTCCCCGGGAGGGAATCTCCTTCTTCAAGAGAACTCACGGCTTCTTCGAGGATTTGTGAACCCGTCGCTAAGGTCCGCCGAAATTGCTCTTCTTCCCGACCGACAACATCCTTAATTAGTTCTAGGTTTTCGCGCAGATCTGAATAATGGTCACCCATAACTTCTGCTACTACTTCAACCAATCCAGGCATGACAACGTCTTCGACACCCAAAGTCCAGGCATGTCTGACAGCTCGTCGAATAATACGCCGGAGTACATAACCACGGTCTTCGTTGGAGGGAAAAACGCCATCACTAATTAATAGAGCCGTAGACCGAGCGTGATCTGCAAAAATTCGCATCGATACGTCGGTAGAAGAATCTTCACCATACTTAATTCCGGTTATTCGTTCGGCTTCAGATAGCAACGGGGCAAAAAGATCGATATCCCATACAGACGGCACTCCTTGGAGCACCGCTAGAAGCCGTTCCATGCCAGCACCGGTGTCAATACCTGTCTGCGGTAACGGTTGTAATTCACCACTTCCGTCGTTGGAGAATTGCATGAAAACTAGGTTCCACACCTCTATGAATCTGTCTTGTCCGCCTTCTGCTGGGCCTCCGTCGTCTCCAAACTCTGGTCCTAGGTCATAAAAGATCTCGCTACAAGGTCCGCAGGGACCGGTATCGCCAGCTGCCCACCAGTTGTCTTTATCTAACCGCTGTATTCGTTCGGGGGCTAACCCGACTGAGGAGGCCCAAATTTCCTCAGCCTCATCATCGCTGACGTGAACGGTAACCCAAAGGCGTTCTTCCTCTAGGCCCAGTACTTCGGTTACGAACTCCCAGGCCCAAGGGATTGCTTCCGCTTTGAAATAATCTCCGAAACTGAAGTTGCCCATCATCTCAAAAAAAGTGAAATGCCGGTTGGTGCGACCTATGTCATCAAGGTCGTTGTGTTTTCCTCCCGCTCGAACGCACTTCTGAATGGTGCACAATCGGGACTTCGGTGGTTGTTCCTCGCCCAGAAAGTAGGGCATAAAGGGGACCATCCCCGCCACAGTGAACAGCAACGATGGTTCGTGCGGGATGAGACTCGCTGAACTTCGGACCTGGTGGTCCCGTTCAGTCCAGAAGGCTGAGAAGGCTTCGCGCAATTCACCTGCTTGCATGCCTGAAGATGGTACCTAGGACTCAGGGCAGGAACTCGGTCCTAATCAATAACGGTCTGAAACCTTCATTTGTTCTTCACGCAACTTGGCCTCAGTGTCACGCATCTGTCGCTGCCCATCAACCCAAGCTTCGCGCAGGTCACGACTTACTCGCCGTGCTGCTCCCGCTACTGTCACTGTTCCACGAACAGGGGCATATCGGGTCGCCAGGTGCCGAAATTGCCGGCGAATCCACAAGGAACTACCAGCACCGAATAGCCCGCCAAGCATCAGCCATCTCAATCGTTTAAACACGGTTATAGCCTGCCATGAACTTCACTACAACGCGCTCATCTTTGTTCGGCACTTCAACCACGCTTAATACGGGTGGTAGCTGATTTAAGGCCGGCTGCAACAGCTTTAACCTTTATCAGAGGTGCTGAAGTTACGCGTGCAGACTTTCTGCCAACGGATCGAAGATTACGAGAGACTTCCTCTGCCGCCCCAATTACCCCATGAAGCCGTTCCAACTCCACATCAGCATTATCTACGGTCTCTTTTAAGTTATCCACCGCGGGTAGAGCATCTTCGGCGAGCCGGTTAGCTGCCGACCGCAAGTCCCTCAACACTGACACAAGCTGCACCAGCAACAGCAGCAGCACGGTCATCGTTATTATCACGCACACAGTGACTACGACCGCAACTAAATCCCAAACACTCATTAGCTGTATCCCTCGTTATCGGTCCTTTGGTCTAGCGGATTAGCCGAAGGCTTACTCTGCAGCCATTTAAGTTGCCGTTCTGTTAGTTGGGCCTCATACCCATTTTGACTCGGAGAGTAATAACGTTCATCGCTTATGTCATCAGGAAGGTACTGCTGATCTACCCAACCTTCTTCTGTTCCGTGCGGGTAGATATAACCATCTCCGTGCCCTAAGTCTCTCGCCCCGCTGTAATGGCCGTCGCGAAGGTGAACTGGAACTCGTCGGCCGATTCCTCTACGGACATCGTTTCTTGCCTGAGTAACGGCAACCAGCGCTGAGTTCGACTTAGGAGCGGTTGATAAGTGAATAACTGCTTGAGCCAAGTTTAGTTGTGCTTCGGGAAGCCCAACGAACTCAACAGCCCTCGCCGCCGCATCTGCAACCAGCAGCGAGGTTGGGTCCGCCATACCAATATCTTCTGATGCCAGAATGACAAGCCTCCTAGCTATAAAACGTGCGTCTTCTCCCGCTTCAAGCATCCGAGCCAACCAGTAAATCCCTGCGTCGGCATCTGAACCTCTAATACTTTTAATAAACGCCGAAATCACGTCATAGTGCTCGTCGTCTCCGTAACGATGTGCTCTCGAGTCGAGCGCTTGTTCTGCGTGATGCAGCTCAACCTCTGAGCCTTTTCCTCCGGCAAGAACAACAGCAACTTCAAGTGCGGTTAACGCCCTTCTCGCATCTCCGTCGGCACGAGTAGCTAAATGTTGTTTCGCCGCTCCGCTTATAGAGGCATCTTCGTAACTTGCTCCTCGAAGCAAAAGCTCTTCGATTGATGCATCAGTCAATTCATTAAGCCGGAACAGGTTGGATCTCGATAGAAGCGGAGCATTCACCTCAAAGTAAGGATTTTCTGTCGTGGCACCTATGAGAACTAATAAGCCATCTTCCACCGAAGGTAAGAGAGCATCTTGCTGTGCTTTGTTGAAGCGATGCACCTCGTCAAGAAACAATATTGTCCCTACGTTTCGTTCTCCTAGACGTCGATGCGCTTCTTCGATTACTAGTCGAACATCTTTCACCGACGCCGAAACAGCGGACAAAGTTATGAATTCTTTATCTGTGTGATTAGCAATAAGCCGAGCCAATGTGGTCTTCCCGCAACCCGGCGGACCCCAGAGAATGATCGAGGTCAAGCGATCCGCCTCTATCAAAGTTCTCAATGGCGCCTCGGCTCCTAACAGATCCTCATGCCCAACGAGATCATCTAAACGCCTGGGACGAAGCCGCGCAGCCAGAGGCGCTCGACGTTTCATTGCTTCGATCGCCGCTGACTCGAATAGGTCGCTCACAGCAATGAACCTAGTTGGCCTCAGCAGAGATATGGGTCAAGTAGCGGCAGGCAGCACCCTAAGGCCTAGTTCGTCGAGCTGACTCTGGTCGATAGGCGTCGGTGCGTTTGTCAGCGGATCGGTGCCAGACTGGCTCTTCGGGAATGCAATAACCTCACGAATGTTTTCTTCACCCACAAGCAAGGCAACTAACCGATCAATTCCGAATGCGAAACCAGCGTGCGGCGGGGCTCCGTAGCGAAAAGCATCCATCAAGAACCCAAATTTCTTCTGTGACTCTTCTTCCCCGATCCCCAAAAGGTCGAAAATCTGTTGTTGTACGTCCCTCCTATGGATACGCACACTGCCCGATCCCAATTCCCAACCGTTCAGAACTAGGTCGTATGCCTGAGATCTCACCTGAAGGAGGTCGTTGGGGTGAGCGTTACCTTCTAAGAGGCCTAGATCTTCTTCGTGCGGCATCGTGAACGGGTGATGCGCAGGCACCGGATTACCTTCCGAATCCACATCTTCAAAAAGAGGGAAATCGACCACCCAAAGAAAATGAAAACCGCCCTCATTCACAGGTGGTTTTCCTAATTCAAGTCGAAGAAGTCCCAATACATGGACTGTTTTTCGCCAGTCATCAGCAACCAGATAACATATGTCACCTTCGACAGCTTCCATGGCCGTTAGGAGATCTGAGATCTCTTGCTCACTCATGAACTTGGCAACTGGGGAGTTGACTTCTCCTGCCTCTCCCACTTTTAGCCATACAAGCCCTTTGGCCCCCCAGCTCTTGGCCTTGTCAGTTAATTGATCAAGCTGGTTACGTCCAATCTCGCCGCCGCCTGGGACCTTTATTCCCTTAATGCAGGGCGCTTTGAACGCATTGAACTCAGTGTTAGCAAATACATCGGTCAGTTCGACTAGATCAAGACCGAACCGAACGTCTGGTTTGTCGGAACCGTATCTATTCATCGCTTCAAGCCATGTGATTTCGGGTATCGCCGCCGGACGCTGCCCAGCTATACATTCAACCGCCTCACTAACAGCTTCTGAAACCACGGCTCGCACTTGGTCGCCATCAACGAAACTCATCTCCATATCGAGTTGCGTGAATTCGAATTGCCGATCTGCCCTCAAATCCTCGTCTCTCATGCAGCGCGCTATCTGGTAGTAGCGGTCTATGCCGCCAACCATGCATAACTGTTTAAACAGCTGCGGGCTTTGTGGAAGCGCATAAAAGTTTCCTGGACTCAAACGACTTGGCACGACAAAGTCTCTTGCTCCCTCCGGCGTTGAGGCTATGAGCATCGGAGTTTCGACTTCAACAAACTCTTGGGCATCCATAGACCGGCGGATAGCGGAGTTGATCAATGCTCGACTTCGAAGGTTTCTTTGCATCCGTCCAGTTCGCAAATCCAAGTAACGGTGCCGAATTCGAATAGTTTCGTCAACCTCGACCCGTCCACTTATCTGAAAAGGTGTTGGCTCAGCCTCCGAAAGAATTTCGACAGTCGCGTCGCCGATCTCTATAGAGCCAGTGGGCAATTCGTCATTGATGGTCTCAGGAGGTCTTTCCCTTACAACCCCAGTGATAGCCAACACGTATTCGCTGCGGATGTCGTGGGCATGGTCTACTACGCACTGGATTATTCCGGTGCGGTCGCGAAGGTCCACGAAGGCCAGGAACTCTCCATGTTCTCGACGTTTAGACACCCAACCACAAACGGTGACACTTTTCCCTATGTCATCGACGGTTAGACGCCCACAGTAACTAGTTCTTATTGTCATGATCTGTCTCCAGAGCGATAGCCCATATTCAAGATTCGAGCCCCAGGAGGCGTTGAACCTCCGCTACAGCTGAACTGCGAGGAACCACTATTTGTCCTATTTCCTCGTCTCGAAGCATTCGGATCGCCACGGTATCCTCGTCCACTTCTTGCTCGCCAATGATTAGGGCTATTTCCGCTTCCGAACGATTTGCGCTACGCATTTGACTTCTCATCGAACGCTGATCGAACGACCGATCTGCCGTCAACCCGTGGTCACGCAAGATGTGGGTTAGGTCGCGAGCTGATGATCCGTCGGTAACGTCAACCACCCATACTTGGGTGGCAGAACGAGGAGCCGGAAACGATGTCTCAGCGTCGCAAGCCAGCAGCAGTCGTTCGATTCCCATTCCGAATCCAATACCCGGCGTCGCTGGGCCACCAAGTTCTTCAATCAGCCCGTTGTACCTTCCACCGCCACACACGGTGTTCTGAGCACTATCAAGTGCCAAGCTTTGAAATTCGAAGGTGGTGTGGGTGTAGTAATCCAAACCACGAACAAGTCTCGGCTGGATCGAGAATGGAATTTCCAGAGCGGTCAGCCCATCTTTGACTCTTTCAAAGTGCACCTGGGCGTCTTCGCTCAAGAAGTCACTTATTTTCGGTGCTTCTTTGGTGACACTTTGTGTAGCTCGTCGTTTGGAATCCAACACTCTCAAAGGGTGAGAGTCAACTTTATGTTGGTCTTCTTCAGCTAGGTCATCCGCATGGTTTTTGAGGAAAACAATCAGAGCTTCTTGATAGTTCCTTCTTGTTTCCTGGTCGCCCATCGAGTTGATCTGCAAATCAATTTTGTTGATACCTACAGCAGCTAAGACCTTCCAGCCCAGAGCAATCACTTCCACATCAATATCCGGATCATCCGATCCGATGCTTTCGATACCAAACTGGTGGAACTGCCTGAAACGTCCAGCTTGCGGTGCCTCATACCGAAAATACGGCCCCCGGTAATAAACCTTCCAAGGCACAGGAGGTCTGTGCTGCGCGAATGCTCTACAAACCGCCGCTGTCCCTTCCGGTCGCAAAGCCATTGGACGTTCACTTCGATCCAGAAACTCGTACATTTCTTTCCCGACGACGTCAGTGCCTTCTCCGATTCGCGTGAAAACCCCGACATCTTCAAAAATTGGTGTGTCGACCAATGAAAACCCTGCACGAGACGCAACGTTCGAGAAAACCTCAATCACTGCTTCCCACCGGGAAGACTCTCCTGGCAATAGGTCACGTGTCCCGATTGGAGTTTGGAAGGTATTTGCCTTCTTCGACATTGATAATCCTCGGGTGGTGGGGAACAGAGGAGATTGACGCCCGGTGAACTCACCATCGTAGATGTTTGAAACGCAAAGTCCCCGACACTTTTGTGTCTACCTTGAGCTACTTCACGATGGAGGTCGAGCACTGTTAGGCACCACACGGTGAGCATCAAACACTCCATCGACCTCTCTAACAGCTCCAAGTAGTTGTTCTAGCAGCGTTGGGTCGCCCACCTCAATGTCAAATTGCAAAACAGAAACTTGGTCTTCACCTGTAAAGGTGTGGGCACTGGAGATACTGAGGTGATGCTCGGATATGACGACGACGACATCTGCTAGAAGGTGGTCTCGATCTAGCGCTCTCACCTCAACGCTGGTACGAAACTGACCAGAGAAGGCCGCATCCCAATCGACTTCGACCTGGCGCGCTCCAGAAGCCCCGACCAGTTCTGATGCATTGGTGCAATCACTTCGATGCACCGAGATGCCTCTTCCTTTAGTGACGAAACCAAGAATTTCGTCACCGGGGACCGGGTTGCAGCATCCGGCTAACCGAACTAATGAGTCGTCAAAGCCTTCAACGTGGACACCGCTGGTTCGACGACGTCTGGAGCCCCGATGCTGAGCCGGTTTGGCTGGCAAACGTTGACCACTCCCCTCCCCTCGAAGGTTTGCGACTAGGCGTTTTGCCACCGAAGCCGCTTTCAGGTCACCCTTACCAACCGCTTCGTAGAGGACAGCTAGGTCGCTGCGGTTAAATTGATCAGCCACATTGCGAAGTTCATCGCTCTCGATCAACAACTGAGCACGCAGGCCCTCTTCCCTCATAGCCTCTGTGATTTGCTCTCTACCTAATTCAAGTATTTCCTCTCGGTCCGACTTCGCAAACCACTGTTTGATGCCATTCTGGGCCTTGGGAGTTGTGGCTATTCCCAACCAATCGCGAGCGGGTCCAGCCCCATCAACTTTCGATGTAAATACTTCAACGGTGTCACCCGATTGAAGTTGGCGGTCGAGAGGTACGAGCCTTCCATCAATTTTCGCACCTATCGTTGAGTCTCCAATGTCAGTGTGGATCGAGTATGCGAAGTCGATTGGTGTCGACTGGGTAGCAAGCGTCACAACGTCACCTTTTGGTGTGAACACGTAAACCTCATCTTGATCTAGGTCAACCGCGAGGGTTCGCATAAATTCTTCAGGATCATCGGTTTCGGCTTGCCAGTCCACGATGTTGTTCAGCCAAGGCATCTCAGCGCCGGCACCTTCAGAGGGATCTTTATAACGCCAATGCGCCGCTACCCCGTATTCCGCGCGTTGGTGCATTTCTTCGGTCCTAATTTGAACTTCCAGGCTTACACCTTCAGGACCTACCACTGTGGTGTGAAGCGACTGGTACAAATTGAACTTCGGCATCGCTATGTAGTCTTTGAACCGGCCCGAAACTGGCTTCCAAGTACTGTGGATAGAACCCAAGGCCCCATAGGCATCTCTAATGGTCGGCAAGACCACTCTTATCCCAACAAGATCAAATATTTCATCAAATGATCGGCCTTTCACCACCATCTTTTCGTAAACAGCCCAATGGTGCTTCCTTCGCCCGGTTACTAAAGTGTCGCCGGACGCGCTACTTAATTGACTCTGGATCGTCTTCAACACTCCTTCTAAATATGCCTCTTGTGCCGGAGTTCGTTCAGCGATAAGTCGATCGATTTCGGCATACCGTTTCGGGTAAAGCGCAGCGAAGGCTAGGTCCTCTAACTCGTTCCTTACTTCCTGCATTCCCAACCTATGAGCTAGAGGTGCATAGACATCTAGGGTTTCTCGGGCGATTTGCTCTTGTTTAGTCTGCTGGAGTGCTCCCAGAGTTCTCATATTATGAAGTCGATCAGCAAGCTTTATTAACAAGACGCGTAGGTCACGAGCCATCGCAACTAGCATTTTTCGCAAGGTAGCCGCCTGCTGTGCCTGCTTAGTCGCAAATCGAACCCGATCAAGTTTCGTAACACCGTCAACGAGAGCTGCGACATCGTGACCGAATTCTCTTTGAATGTCAGCTAACTCTGCGCTGGTGTCTTCAACTGCGTCATGTAACAGCGCTGCTGCTATTGACACGTCGTCTAGCCCCATTTCCGCCACAACCGACGCAACTGCTACTGGGTGAAGTATGTAGGCCTCCCCAGACTTTCTTCTTTGGCCTTCATGGGCTGCGTTAGCTGTTTCGTAAGCCCTCACGAGTAGCTCTGAAGAGCTTCGTGGCCAACGAGCTTTGTAGCGATCAACCACTCCTTGAATTTCAGTGTGGACAGGGGCAGCCGATCGACGCCATGGGAGCACTCTGGTAACGGTGGCCATCAGTGAGTCGACCGCTGGTAGATGTTCATCTAACTAATAGTGAATCACGGCAGCAACGTGACGTACACCAAGTTGTTTGCGGCCGCCCAAGAAATCTAACTCGATGAGCACTGTCGCTCCTACTACTTCAGCTCCTGTCGCGTCTACTAGACGTTCTGCTGCTGACAGCGTTCCTCCAGTAGCAAGCACATCATCAACCAGCAGAATCTGGTCCCCTGGGCCTATTGCGTCAGCCTGTATCTCTAGGGTGTCGGTTCCGTACTCGAGATTGTAGGTTTCCGAAACTACCTCTCCGGGCAATTTTCCTTGCTTTCGTATTGGGGAAAATCCACGGTCTAAATCTTGAGCAATTATAGAACCGAACAAAAACCCTCTCGATTCAATTCCTATTACATGCGTAATCGGCAATGTGCTGAATTCGGAGGTCATTGCTGCTGCCGCCGCCTTCAAAGCTCCAGGTTGTGCCAGTAAGGGATTTATGTCTCGGAAGATTATTCCGGCTTTTGGAAAGTTCGGCACGTCATGGACAAAACTTTTTAGCGAGTCAGAGTCGAACTGTTTTTCCATCTATCAAATGTTCTCGCTTCTTCAACGCTTTCGCCCTTTCTTACGAGGTCTAGGCGGAGAACTTCTGTCATAGCGATCGGCCGCTAGGGCTGTAGCCGCATTCTCTATGGAATTTGATTCGCTAAGGACTTCGGCACTTCGGTCTTGTTCAGTCCAGTGAGGTTCACGACGCTTGAGGTAGGAAACAAGGGGCATCGCAACAAAGATGGAACTGTAGGAGCCGACCAAAAGACCGATTAGCAAAGCGATAGCAAACTCTTGCAAGCTGGTCGCTCCCATCACCAGAGAGCCGACGACAAGGAGCGAGGCCACTGGCAACACTGAAGTGATCGTGGTGTTCACGGACCGCATGATCACTTGGTTTAATGAGACATTGGCAAGGTCTGAATATGTCATTCGTGTTTTGAGCGAAAGTGATTTTTCGTTGTCTTTCACTCGGTCAAAAACAACAATTGTGTCGTAGAGCGAATAGCCCATGATCGTCAAGAATGCTACGACGGTTGCTGGACTGATCTCGAACTGGAAAAGCGCGTAGATGCCGACGGTGAAAGCAATATCGTGGGCCACAGCGACAAGCGCGCCCAGGGCCATCTTCCACTCGAATCTCAGCGTTAGGTACAAAGCGATCAAAATAAAGAACACCACTAGGGCTCGCCGCGCTTTACCGGCCACTTCGTCTCCGAACGACGGGCTGACGGTTCGGGCACTTACTAATTCCGGGTCAACCTTGGCTGCCAGTGCTAGCTCGGACCCGACTGATTCTGCTGTTTCTCCACTTGGCAACTCGCCTCGAACCCGGAAAATATCGCCGCCGCCGGTAATCTTCTGGACTCGGGCGTCGCTCATACCAATATCAGCCACAGACTCTCGTATGTCTTCGGTCGTTACGTCTTGGGATGCGGGGGCTTCCCAAACTCCGCCTCCTTCGAACTCGATGCCTAGATTGAGCCCCTGGACGAACAGGGAAAGCACACAGATCAGGACGGCAACAGTTGATCCGACAAGCACTCGTTTCGAAACTCCTAGGAAGTCCCAGCTGGTGTCGCCGCGATATAAGCGTCTGATAGAAAAACTCATACCGATGCCTTCTCCGCAAACGTGGTAAGCCCAAGCCTCTTGGGTCGTTCATTGACCAATCGTCTCGCCACTAGGACCACTAGAGGTCGCATGAAGAAGAACGAGACTGCTAGGTCGATAAGGGTAGTAATCCCTAGGTAGAGGGCAAAGCCCCTAACGGTTCCAGTCGTCAATTGATACAAGACGCCTGCGCCAATAAGCGACGCAAGATCGGCCCAGATGATGGTAGAGAACGCTGCACGAAAGCTTCCATCTGCTGCTGACTTGACAGCACGACCGCGTCTGACTTCTTCTTTAATTCTTTCGTAGTAAACGATGTTGGAGTCGACTTGTACACCGATTGAAACAACGATGCCTGTAGCCCCGGCGAGTGTTAGCGCCAATCCTTGACTTTCGCCCAACCAAGCAATGATTGACCATAGGGTCGCCCCGCTAACCGCCAAGCTGCTCACCGCCACTAAGCCAAGCAAACGGTAGTAGAGCAACATGTATAGACCCACTAGGGCAAGTCCAACTAGGCCAGCAATAACTCCGGCGCGTAGTGTCCCCTCACCTAGGGTCGCAGACACCGTGCGTACGTCGTCTCTTTCGAATTCGACGGGCAGGGCACCAAACCTAAGAACTAGCGCAAGGTTCTTCGCCTCTTCCTCGTCAAATGTGCCTGATATGACTGCCTGCCCATCAAATTCTGTGGCGTTGATCGTTGGTGCGGACTCAACAACGCCATCCAAAACAATCGCTACCTGTTTTTGATAATTAGCTGCAGCCATTTGATCAAAAAGAAGTGATCCTTCTTCGTTAAACGATACGTTGACGATCCATTCTCCTTGAAAAGTAGCCGCCGCTTCATCGATGACTTCTCCGGTGAGAGCCGCCGGTGAGAGCACGAACCCCGTTTGTCCTTCAGATCCCAACAGGACAACCGATTCCGATGCCTCATCTTTATCGGGTGGTGTCAAGACATCAGAGAGAGTCACTGGCGGCTCTGATTGGCTTAACTCGTCAGGATTTGCTGAATCGCTATTCTCCACACTGCCTTGCACAAGTTGTTGGACAGCTGCAAGTTGGTTGGGGTCACCAGCGTCGAAAATAGTCACCACTGGCCTAAACGTAAGCTCGGCCGTTTGGCCAATAAGATCTACAGCCCTTTGTTTATCTTTGACGCCTGGCAACTGAATAATTACTTGGTTTCCCTGACGAGTGATATCGGGCTCCGCCACGCCTATCGCGTCTACTCGATTTCGGATAATTTCAATCGCACGTTCAAATTGTTCGTCCGAGACTTCGTCAGCTGGACGCAGAACGACTTCGACTCCCCCTTGAAGTTGAACACCCAGCACAGGTGACCAACCCGCCGAGAGCACGCCCGCTAACGACGCCCCCGCGACCAGCAGAACCATGATGAGAGAGACAATATGAGAACGGCGCACTTATCTAATCCAATTCAACCAAGAATTGAGGTTCAGTCTTCGCTGTCAGCGTCGTCGGAACCGCTATCTGCTGCTTCTACTTCTTCTACGTCTTCTGATTTGGTAATGATTTCTCCGATTGACCGTCGCTGCACCCTTAGCTCTACGTCAGTGTCGACTTCCAACGAAACGATGTTCTCGTCTTCTTCCGCCACTATCGTTCCGATTACTCCGCCAACAGTAGCTACCTCATCTCCTATGTCGGCGGCTCGAACCATCGCTTCGCGTTCTTTCATTCGTTTCTGCTGAGGCCGAAGGATCAAGAAATACATGCCAGCAAAGACAATGATCGGCAGTAGTAGCGCCATGGTTAACGACTCCGGACTCGAAAATTAGAACAACGAGCAGTCAGCGTACTGCTCTCCTACCCCGTCTCCATGGATCTTTGGCTGTTCAGCGAAAAGTTTGGTGATCTATCGCCAAGTTTCGAGTATCTCTATACGGAAGGACTCATAGCTGCCGTCTTCTATTGCAAGCCTCGCCTTTTTAACTAGGTCCGTGAGAAACCAAAGATTGTGCATGGTCGCTATTCGCGCGGCTGTAGGTTCTTTAACTTGGATTAGGTGCCTCAAATAGGCGCGACTGAAGCTGTTCGACATAGGGTTCAACATGTCTAGAGGTTCATCGTCACGAGCGTGTTTTGCGTTACGCAAATTCAGCTTTCCGCCCGATGTCAAGACCGTTCCATGTCGGGCAAGCCTCGTTGGTAAAACACAGTCGAACATATCTACCCCTACTGCGATGGCGTCAACTATTCGCGCAGGGTCACCGACCCCCATCAGGTATCGAGGTCTATCTTCTGGGAGTTCTGCCGTCGTTGCACTCAAGGCCGGCATCATCTCGTCATGGCTTTCGCCTACTGAAAGCCCTCCGATCCCATAGCCAGGCAGATCCAATGACGCCAAATGTTTGGCACTTTTAGTCCGAAGCGTCGGGTCGATACCTCCCTGGACGATTCCAAAAAGTGATTGGTCAGATCTATGGTGAGCGGCTTTGGCTCGTGCAGCCCATTCATGGGTTCGTTCCATCGCTTTGATAACCACATCTTGTGATGCAGGCAGAGCCGGGCATACATCGAGAGCCATTTGGATATCAGCGCCTATTTGCTGCTGCGTGGCTACTGCATCTTCAGGGGTGAAACGCAACTTAGAACCATCGTAAATTGAAGTGAACGTGACGCCGTCATCATCAATTTTCACATTTTCATTTAAGGACATGACTTGAAAGCCCCCAGAATCCGTAAGCATGTGACCGTCCCAGGACACGAAGGAATGAAGCCCTCCTAATTCCTCAATGACTTCGGCTCCTGGCCTGAGCATCAGGTGGTAGGTATTTCCCAGTACGACTTCCAGTTCGAGCTGTTCATAGTCGCGCTGATCTAGGTGGATTACTGCTCCTCGCGTGCCAACCGGCATGAAGACTGGCGTTTCAATCGAACCCCGCGAAGTGTGAATTCGACCTCGGCGAGCTTTGTTATCTGATGCTAGGAGTTCGAAGGATAAAGACACAGTTGGTACAGCATGGCAGAGGGGCGCTCAACTAGGAGTCTTGTCCATAAACATTGCATCGCCGAAGGAAAGAAATCTGTAGTTGTTTTCTAAGGCTTCCCGATACAAATTTTTCCAACGTTGTCCAATAAACGCATCGATCATCATCAGTAGCGTCGACTTAGGCATATGGAAGTTAGTCATAAGGGCGTCAACAATCTCAAACCTAGCTCCACGTCGCAAGAAGAGATCCGTGCGGCCTGAAAGAGCCCCACGAGCTGCCGATTCGAGAGCTCGAACCGTAGTTGTGCCAATCGCCACCACTCGCTGAGCTGCTTGGCATGCCTCCCAAGTGCTTTCGTCTACCTTGTAGCTCTCGCTATGCATTACGTGATTGGCCGGGTCATCCACGGTCACGGGTCGGAACGTGTCAATACCTACGACTAAATCTATTTTTTTGATTTGCGCTCCCTTGTCTCTGATTTCTTGAAGCACTCCTTCAGTCAAGTGGAGGCCTGCAGTAGGCGCTGCAACTGACCCCGGCGTTCGCGCGTAAACAGTCTGATAGCGGTCAGGAGAGTGCCCTTTGGAGGTTATGTATGGCGGGAGTGGTTGTTCGCCGGCTCTAGAAAGTTTCTGAGCCTCACTTGGGTTTGAAATTAATTCACCTCTGTGGCGGACGACTACTTCTCTTTGACCATCTTCACTAATTTCATCACCGACCAATACTTGAAGGTCAGTATCTCTTTCACTTCGCAGTTCTGTTCCACTTTTCACGCGACGACCTGGTTTCACTAAGGCGGACCAGCCGTCTTCCGCAGGTTCCAACAAAAGAACCTCTACAGCACCACCAGTCACCTTTCGTAAATGAAGCCGGGCAGGGATAACACTGGTCTCATTGACCACGACTACATCGCCCTCGGCTATCAGTCCGGGCAAGTTGGCTACTGTCAAATGTTGGACGGGCTGCCCAATTCCACAATCGACAAGCAACTTGGCGCTGTCGCGCGGTTCGGCAGGACTTTGGGCTATAGCCCCCTCAGGCAGTCCGTAGTCGAATTCCCTCATGTTTTGGGACCGCTGTTGTCTACTCAGATCGTCGCTAATTTAAGTTCTCCAAATTTGCTAGTTGCAACAGGGTCTCTCTTGTCCACCCGCAATCTACTCCGTCTGCTCTCATCAATCGATCTAGATGCTGGTCTAGTTGACCGGGGGCTGCTTCCAGAAATCCGTTCAGAATTACAGACAAGTAGCTTTCTCCTGGCGCATGGGCCTCTACGGGTTTGGGACTAGTAAAGGTCATTACCGGTTGGCCAAGATATTCGCCTAGGTACACAATTCTCGAGTACCAGGTGTCTCCAATAATCAGCTCTCCTGAATCTTTCAATCCTGCTATGTCAACATCTACCTCACCAGGCTGGAGGCCATTCTCCTGAGCCGCTATGTCCATAAATTGTTGATCGGTAACGTCCCAGCAACGGATACATGCTCTTTGGCTAAAGTCAGGGTCAAGAAACGCGACACCCCCACCCCATCGTTCCGACTTGTAGCCAAATGAAAGGCTCCATGGACCGTGCACTAGCGGAGATTTTGGTCCAGGACCTTGTGTGTCTCGGGCTCCAACATGTGGCGGATGTTGGGGGGCGTAACTCCCCCCTTCTATGTACCGAAGAAAACGCTCTTCCAGCACATTCGAGCCGTATGCGCCGTACCAAACTCGCTCGTAATTCATCTAACGGCTCTTACTTTTCGTCGAATAGAGATTGGTCTTCGCTGATTTTTTTTGGTGGCGATATCTGGAGATGATCAAAGGCTGCTGCAGTGACTACGCGTCCGCGCGGAGTTCGTTGAAGCAACCCTTGTTGAATTAAAAAGGGTTCATAGACATCTTCGAGAGTCTCCGGTTGTTCACCAACGCTTATCGACAAAGTCGACAAGCCTACGGGTCCTCCAACATGAGTAACTGCTATCGATTCCAGAATGGATCGATCGACCTTATCTAAACCGAGTTCGTCTACCCCAAACAGTGCTAAGCCGTCGCGTGCGACCGCAACATCGATAGCTCCATTTACTCGAACTTCAGCAAAGTCTCGGACTCTCCGAAGTAAGCGGTTTGCTATCCGGGGTGTTCCCCGGCTTCTACTTGCAATTTCAGCCGCGCCCTCTGAATCAACTTTCACCGAGAGGATTCCAGCTGCCCGTTCAACTATTGATTGCAATTCCAGCGGATCGTAGTAGTCGAGTCTTTCGACAAGCCCAAACCGGTCGCGGAGTGGTCCGGCAATAAGTCCGGTTCGGGTAGTTGCTCCCACCAAAGTAAATGGAGGCAAATCAAAGCGAATCGACCGGGCTGCAGGACCCTTTCCTAAAATAACGTCTATTTGAAAGTCTTCCATGGCCGGGTAAAGGACTTCTTCAACCTGCTTTGGGAGACGGTGGATTTCGTCAATAAATAAGACATCGCGATCTGCAAGGTTGGTGAGAATTGCTGCTAGATCCCCTGCTCGTTCAATGGCTGGACCCGAGGTGACATGTATGGTCACGCCAAGCTCTGATGCCACAATCCCTGCCAGAGTAGTTTTCCCTAAGCCCGGCGGACCAGCGAAGAGCAGGTGGTCCGGGGTTTGTTCTCGCGCTCGCGCCGCATCTAGCAACACTCCCAAATGTTCTTTCAGTTCTGTTTGGCCAACAAATTCGTCTAATCGGCGGGGACGCAAACCCGCCTCGTCCCTTTCTTCATCGGCCACGTCAGCACTCAATAGTTCATCGCGATTTCGGTTGTCGCCTCGACGAAAACCTTCCTCTCGACCCCACTCGTTTTCGTTCATCAGCGACTCATCCGCTGGAGGGCCTCACGCAACATCGTTGAAGTGTCTTCAGCTTCAAGGCCGTCAACCGCACGACGTATTTCGTCCGACCCAAAGCCCATTTGGCTCAGTGCTTCGCGGACATCACTGAGTGCCGATGGCGTCGCTGCTACTGAGCTAGCGCTAAATTCGCTGGCTTCACCTTCAACAAGCTCCAACCGGTTTTTGAGTTCTAGCACCATTCTTTGAGCAGTTTTTTTGCCAACGCCAGGGACGAGACAAAGCGCATCCACATCGTCAGTTGCTACCGCGTAGCGAAGCTCATCGGGTGGCAAGGTGGCTAAGACTGCCATCCCTAATGCTGGGCCAACGCCATGAGCACCAATTACGGATTCAAAGCATTTGCGTTCAGCGAGCGTCGCAAAACCATACAGTTGCTGGCTGTCTTCGCGTATTTGGTGATGAATATGCACGAATGCTTCGCTTCCAACATCGGGAAGGTCAACCAGCGTTCGAGGATTAACAAAAACCCGGTACCCGACTCCGCTGACTTCAATAACAATCTCTCCTTCAGGTTCTCTATCAATAAGCATGCCCCGCAGTGAACCGATCATGAAAGTTTCAAAGTCTTAGTGAGTTCGCGACTCGATGCATGAGCTAGATGACATAGGGCCACAGCCGCTGCGTCGGCGGCGTCCGGTGGTGATGGTATTTCCGGCAGGCCCAACAACGATTGGACCATGCGTTGCATTTGCTCTTTATTAGCACTGCCCCAGCCGGCAACAGCTTCCTTTACTTGGTTGGGGGTGTAGTCGACGACTTCAGCGCCTGCCGAGTGACCGATAGCCATTGCAAGACCGCTTACCTGTGCGACTCCCATGGCCGTTTTCGCGTTCACTTGAAAAAACACGCGCTCTATTGCGACCACATCAGGCGTATGTTCCTCAACGAGTTTGACGAATTCTTGTTGGATCCATGCAAGTCGTTCTGCCGTAGGAGCCTTGGCAGGCGTTCTTATAACGCCGATCGCTACAGCCTCAGCCTTACGACCGGACTTTTCTACAACGCCATATCCACATCTCGATAGGCCGGGGTCAATACCCAAAACGAACACAGGTTCGATTGTACATGACATAAACCACGGTGCCGATCAGCCTTTGGCTAGTTCTGCCAATACCTCATCGGAAACATCAAAGTTCGCGTAGACACCCTGCACATCGTCGTGATCGTCAAGTGCGTCCATCACTGCCAGGACTTGAGCTGCCTCACCGCTAGATGAGAGTTCAACGACATTTTGGGGCAAGTAGGTCAGATCCGTTGAAGAGACTTCTATACCGGACCCTTCCAGTGCTTCGCGCACCGAATTTGTATCCGAAGGGTCTGTGGTTACTCTCCATACTTCACCTTCCGCTACAACGTCCTCAGCTCCAGCTTCGAGCGCCGCCATCATTACCTGGTCTTCCTCTGCTGTTGCGGGAACTAGCACGACGCCTTTGCGATCGAATTGCCACGCGACAGCCCCAGGTTCGGCGAGCGATCCCCCGGCCCGGGTAAACACACTTCGGATTTCTGCTCCGGTTCTATTTCTGTTATCGGTCAACACATCTACAAACATGGCTACCCCATGAGGCGCATAACCTTCATAGGCAACCTGTTCGTAATTAACACCTTCGAGTTCACCGGTTCCGCGTTTTATAGCTCGTTCAATCGTGTCGAGCGGAACAGAATTGTCGCGAGCCTTTTGATACATGGTGCGCAAATTCGCGTTTGACTCGAGGTCACCGCCACCTTCACGGGCTGCGACCTCAACTTGGCGGATTAGCTTGGCGAAAAGTTTTCCGCGTGCTTTGTCTGCTGCACCTTTTTTATGTTTAATGGTCGCCCATTTGGAATGCCCGGACACTTTGATACCTCCGAATCACATTCTGCCACTGTTAGCGACTGAATTGAACGTCGTTGAACAGTCAGTCACTACCGTGTGTTGGTTAGAGATGCTCTAAGAAAAACTTATGAAGGCGCAAGTCATCCGTTAATTCGGGATGGAAGCTGGTAGCTAGCACGTTGCCTTGCCGGCAAAAAACGGGTACTTCTTCTCCAGAATCTAATTTAACGCTGGAAAGTACCTCTACTGACGGTTCAAGTATGAGTGCTCCAGGTGCTCTAATAAAAACTCCTGGAAAGGGCTCTGCCAGATTTTTTATATCCAAATTTGTTTCGAAGCTTGCTATCTGCCGACCAAAGGCATTTCGACGAACGGCAATGCCAATTTTGGCGAAGCACTTCTGATCAGGTCGACCGTCTAACACTTCTTTTGCAAGAAGAATCATGCCCGCACAAGTTCCTAAAGCCGGTAGCCCGTTGGTTAATAGCTCTGCCAGGGGCTCAAAGGTACCGCTCGACTCGAGGAGCATCGAAATTGTTGTCGACTCGCCACCGGGAATCACTATTGCGTCAAGGCCGAGAAGATCCTCTGGCAGTCGGACCTGACAGACGGTTGCTCCCAGCTTTTCTAAGGCAGCAGTGTGTTCTCTGAAGGCACCTTGAAGCGCTAATACGCCGATTGTCGGTGCCAATTTATTTTCTTACCAGCCGCGTTCGGCGAGCTTGGTCTCAAGTTCACCTATTTCAAGTCCCGGCATAGCATCTCCTAGTCCTCGACTTGCCTTAGCAACCATTGCTGGGTCCCGAAAGTGGGTCGTCGCCTCGACAATGGCCTTTGCCCTGGGAGCGGGGTCTTCACTTTTGAAAATCCCTGAGCCAACGAATACTGCTTCTGCTCCTAATTGCATCACCAGCGACGCGTCAGCAGGAGTAGCGATGCCTCCGGCACAGAACATCGGCACAGGCAGACACCCAGTCTCTGCAACCTCTTGCACCAGTCCCAACGGAGCTTGCAGTTGTTTCGCCCAGTCAAATAGTTCAGCTTGGTCAGCTTGGGTGATCTTGCGGATATCGCCTAATATCGACCTCAAGTGACGCACGGCCTCAACGATGTTGCCTGTTCCAGCTTCTCCTTTTGAGCGAATCATGCAAGCGCCTTCGGAAATTCGTCTGAGAGCCTCTCCAAGATTTGTCGCCCCGCAAACAAAGGGAACGGTGAACGACCATTTATCAATGTGATGAGCTTCATCGGCAGGCGTTAAGACCTCGGATTCATCTACGTAGTCGACCCCTAGTGATTGAAGAATTTGAGCTTCTGCAAAGTGTCCAATTCGCGCTTTAGCCATCACGGGAATCGTCACTACTTCTTGTATGCCTTCGACCATGGCGGGGTCACTCATGCGTGCAACTCCCCCATCACGTCGAATATCTGCGGGTACGCGTTCTAGAGCCATTACAGCGACCGCACCGGCGTCTTCCGCAATTTTCGCTTCGGCAGGGGTGACCACGTCCATAATGACGCCGCCACGAAGCATGTCGGCTAATCCGCGCTTAACCCGAACCGTGCCGACTTGTGATTCTGATCCGTTCGTACCATCTGCCATATTTCCAGTCTAAGCCCATCAGTTGCTGACGAGTCGCTTCGTTTAACCATCAGTAGCGATGATTGTCGCTGAGTCTCGGGGGGCCAACAAAACCCATGTAGCACCTGGGGTCATTGGAACGGCCTCGCCAGTTTCATCGACGAATTGAGTGTGCACCGTGATGTTTGGTTTGACCCAGCGCCCCTCTGTGATCTCGCCATTTTTTAATATCCAGGCCGTACCCGATCCTTCCGATAGTTGAGCTAATGGAATTCGTGCCCCATTGCCGTCAACCTCGTTCGTCAGAACGTATTTTGTGAATTGGATAACTACATTTTCGGCGGTTATCTGTTCTTCTTCACCCTCATCGGTGATTGCTAAGTGATGCTCTCCGTTCTGAAACCTTTTCCATGTCTTCTGGCTATCGGACCAACGAAATGCGACGTCGGTTAAGCCCCAGTCAATTTGGACTCCCTCAACTTTTCGACCTTCGCGAGCCTGCCGATCTTCTGGTTTTTGAAACGGCCAAAGTTGTTCAGAAAAAGGCGTTTCAACTTCGAACTGTTGAAGTAATTGAGTTGATCGCGCCCACAAATTACTTGGAGAAGGTCTGTCACTCTTACGCCAATACTGTGCCGGGTTCTGGTACACCCCCACATCATTTATTGCGACGGTTTTCAAGAGCCTACGAAAGGCCCAATTAGAACCGCTCCATCCAAAGAAAGCTCCGTCAAATGGCATGAGTAGCGGTATGTCGCTGGAACGTCCAGAACGAATGGGTCCAACAAATTCTGGGACCTGCGAGTGGAAAATGGCGAGGAATCTTGTTAGCCCTCCTTCAACTAATTCTTCAAATACAACGTCTGCTTCCTGCAGGCCTTCTTGCGGATGGGCTGCAGGCGCGTTATCTACCTTTAACGCCAACCGGGGCGCAAACCACACAGACATTTCAGCGGGAGTTCCCCTGTAGGGAGAGACGACTTCATCAGTTGACAAGTCATCTGGGTCGGTTGCTGAACTCGCAGCTGAAGGAGCTTCAACAGCTTCCGGAACTTCATCATCGGGAGAGACAACTTCTCTTTCGTTAGCCGTTGCTGTTATCGGCGCAGCAGTTGTAGTGCTTGCAGCGCTACTTAACTGAGGTTGTTTTGTCGTGTAAGCATCTGGCGCATCGGCCGCACAGGCGGCAGCCACAAGTGCACAAATTACGATAACGAAGAAGCCAATTTTCATTGCTAAGTCACATCTCGCGAAGCACCGTCGCCCGAGCTTCGACAGAAGGCCTATTCGTTTCGGGCTTCGAAGGGAACAGCCAGAGTGAGTCAAGACTCGGGCTGGTTTCCGAAATTAAGGTCCCATTGTCAGCCATTTCGATTGCTTCAACCATGCCCGGTGGATATCGGGTTATACCCGTTCCCGCAGCATCTCCTGAGAAGTCCTGGCTTGGGTCTACAAGGTTATACCCGTTCCCGCAGCATCTCCTGAGAAGTCCTGGCTTGGGTCTACAAGTAGCCCTGTTTTTTGTTTCAGTTTTGGTGACATAAGCGCAAATGGCCGAATTCGAAACGGCGATGGGCCAATCTCGAGCCCGAAAGTTGATACGGCTACGGTTACCAAAGCGGTCCTATGGCTCACTATCTGATAAATCCGGTTGGCCAGAACCGCTTCTAATTCGATCCGGGTGGCTGCTTCCAAGAGTCCCGTAGTAATAATCAAAGTTGATTCGTTTACCGATCGACCAAGGGCTGCAATGTTGCGGCCCTTTGTTGGAAGAATATGAATTTGGGGCGGCGAGATCCCCGTTGACAGACAGAGAGCTTCCAACAAGTTAGTGATGCGGGGGTGGTCCCCTTCAGCCAATCGACCCCCTGGCAAACTATTCAGAATACGTCGTTCGGTTGTCGCGCTAACCCAAAGCAGTAACAGCAGGGCTAGCAATCCAACCAAGAGAGCGATCTCTTTGGGGGCTGAGGCAGCCATTAAAAGCAGCGACAGGATTACTGACAGAATAAGTGCACACAGTACGAACAAGGCCGTGACGGAACCTACTTTTTGTCGGTTTTCTTCGCTCACTTCGTTCATGAATATTTCGTGTCTCCAGTAGTTTCCAGCAAGTCTGTGTCGCAGTGTACGACCCTGGACAGCTAGCGCTCTGCACCTATGGCAGAGTCTGGGCAGCTTTACCTCGGAGTTTAAAAGGCAAACCCATTCGACTTAGCTCTCCGCGCCAGCCGCCCCGATCAGGATCTTGTCGTTCGACCTCAATGGCTTGTTCGTAAAGGTCAACGTAAATTCCTGCGAGTCGGTCCATTGAAAACTCTAACGCTCGCTTGCGACCGGCCTGAGAAAGCCGACTAGCTAATTCTTTATCTTCGATAACCTCTAACAACGCGTTGGCTAAAGCGACCGGGTCGCCGGGTGGAACAAGGTGCGCCTCGTCGCCTGTGGATGCGACGTTCCGGTAACCAGGCAAGTCACTGGCGACTACCGGTGTTCCAGCCGCCATTGCTTCGAGTAAGACGATCCCAAAGCTTTCACCTCTCAACGAGGGAACACAAAGTGCATCAGCACCTTTTATCCGTTGCACTTTCTCTTCTTCGCCTACGGGTCCAAGCCAGTGGACTCGTTGGTCAGCTTCATACTTCTTGCGCAGCTCCCCGGTTTGAGGGCCATCTGACATAACCCAGAGCGTGACATTCTGAGGCAACGAAGTCATGGCAGCTAGCAGGACATCTAGTCCTTTGCGCGGTTCATGTCGGCCGACGTATGCGATGGTCGGTCCATCACACTTTGCTGCCGCCGAATTAATGAAATTGTCTACTTCGATTCCGTTGAAGACGACTTCGTAGTCTCCCCCAAGGGCTTCATGAGCCATGTCTCGTGCATCTTGGGAAACGGCCGCACGAATATTCATTCGCGTGGCTAACCATCTAACTCCTGGTGTTAGATAGGCCTTACTGCCGCCAGCCGCATGCCACGTACCTACTATCGGAGCACTCCTCAAGAACAGCGCAGTTTGGGAAGGACCCGGGCATATGGGTTCGTGGATGTGGATCACGTCAAAATCTTCATCGCGAAAGGCCCTTATTGTTCTGAGCGTGCAAGCCAAATCTGGGGCAATTGGTGCGATCGAGCCGTTTGCGAACGTCGGAATACTGGCACCCAACGGTGTCACTCCTGTCTCGGGCGGAGCTCCATCACAGGGGCCCAAAACCCGCACCTTATGACCAAGCCTATTCAAGGCTCTTGAAAGCGCGAGAACCTGGCTCTGGACACCTCCAGGGCTGCTAAGGCTGTAGGGCGAGATAATTCCGATTCTCACATCAGATAACGCTAGGTGATGATTTGGTCACTCCACAGCGCAATTTGAAACCATTCAGGTTTAGATCGCAATATCGCTTGGCCAATTGGGTTGAAAGAGATGCCACTGTTCCGGGTCCCTGCGGATCAAGAATTCCAATTCTTCGGCAAGTCGACTTGTAACTCGGGTTACGTCTTCTTTGACCGTGCCAGTTCGGACCACATCAATCGGCGGCCTCACTAGACCAAGATGATTGCCTTTCGGCCCAAAATAAACGGCAGTAGGCAACAATGCAGCCCCTGTCCGCAATGCCATAAGAGCAGGGCCACCAGGAAGAGTGGTGCATTCGTCGAAGAAAGTAACTTCGATTCCGCCCCCTGCGATATCTCGATCACAGAGTAAGCAAACTATTTCGTTATTTTTTAAAGCGGTCACTATTTCGGTTCCAGCTGAAGGCCCAAGGGGCACTACATTCATGCCAAGTTTTGAGCGAAAACTAGCGAACCAATTGAATAACTCTGGAGGTTCGATTGGTTCAACAACGACCGTTATTGGCAAGCTATTTACGCTGGCCATCCAGAATCCTGCCCATTCCCAACCTCCTAAGTGTGGCAAGGCAAGAATCACTCCATTGCCACGACCCAAGGCTTCTTCAACATAACGATAATCTGGGACCTCTATACCTTCAGCGAGCTGCTTACCACTGCGTGTCGGAAGTCGAAAAGATTCAATCCAATACCGCGCATAGGAGGCAAATGCTTTTCTGGTTGCGACCTTAACTTCCTTATTATCGCTATCTGCCCGTAATGCCCGTCTCATATGTCGCTTAACCATTGAACGTTTACTTCGCAGGGCCCAACTCAGTGGGAATGAAGCAATCTGAGGCAAAGCCCTGGCAATAGGGCTTGGCAAAGCACGAGCGGTCATCGCCCCGAGTCGATAGAGCGCTGTCGCGCTCTGCCCCTTCAATGTCAGCTCTTACTGTTTGAACTGGAGATGTCGACAGTTGCTTGTCGCCAGACCTTGACGAACCGTTGTGCAGCGGTGAACGCTGTGAGAACAAGCATGAACCACAGCACCGGAACCAATAGGGCCTCAAAACAGAGGCCGAAGCCGAGAACAACCATGCGTTCTGCGCGCTCCATCAGACCCCCCTTTGCGTCGTAACCCAATAGTTCCGCCTTGGCTCTTTCGTAGCTAATCAACGAAGACACACCAAGTAAGGCCATCGGGAGAAGCATGATGGTTCCGCCTTCGCTCTCAGCCAGGTGCCATGCGATACCACAGAGGAGGAGGCCATCAGTAACACGATCAGCCGTTGAATCAAAGAAAGCACCCCTCTTCGACGAGGTACCAGCGGCCACCGCTACGGCACCATCTAAAAGGTCTGGGACAGCGGTCAAAATCAAGAAAGCAAGACCCAACTGCAGTTGACCTTTACCAACTAGCACGCAGGCCGCTACCGACATGATGAGGCCAATGCAGGTCAGCAAGTTCGCACTAACCCCTAGCCGAACAAGCACACGTCCTACTGGACGAACGACGCTGTCAACACCATTGCGAAAGTTTCCATCAAACATCAGTCATTGCCCGGTGCTTCGCGATCTGGACTCGATGTTTCAATCCAATCTTCTGGATTCTCTTCGACGTAAAAATCTACGATGGTGCCGTCGATCGCATCAACTAGCACTAGGCCTCTATTCACCGGTGGGTCCTCCGCTGAGTAGACCAACATTTTCCAAGTTGGTCTGCTCATTAGACCTCTCCATCCAAGCTGAGCACTGGCGTGCCCGACAGGAAACCCCACTGCTCTGTTTGCCGCCACAAGAGCTGCGCTTTCATCGAGCCCGAAAGCCCGCCCAGACAAGAGGCTGTATATGCCGAAGAGAGCCAGGGCTCCACACCCAAAAATCAAGCCTCCATTGACCAGGACGGGTTCGCCATCAGTCAACAGACACCAGGAACCCACACTGACTGCGACAAGCAGATACAAACAGCCAGTGGTTTTCCTTCTTTTATTGTCGGGGAATTTGTAGGCGCCGACAAACCCTCTATCAAGATCTTCGGGAAGTTCATCGCGCACTTCTCGGTCGTCCACGATGATCACGCTACCTGCCAATGATGCTTTGGCAAGACCCTCAGTCAAATGCATCTCTTAGACGGCTGAGAGTGGAGTCAAGGCCCTCAGGTAAAACGCGTGCCCCACCGACAGTAGTCATAAAGTTCGTGTCGCTATTCCAACGTGGCAAAACGTGTATATGAAGGTGGTCAGGGATCCCAGCTCCCGCGCCTCTTCCTAAGTTCGCTCCCATATTGATCCCATCTGGGCTGTAGGAGCGTTCAACTGCAGAAATTGATCTGGTAACCAGGTCAAAGATTTCCATTCGAGTTTCCTTGCACAGGTGCTCAAGATCAGGAACATGCTCGTAAGGCAGGACCATCACGTGGCCCGTGTTGTAAGGGTAAGCGTTCAAAATCACTGCAGCTGCTTCACCGCAGTGCACCAATTTCTCTGGTTGAGTGTGTCTTAACTCCAATACTGAACAAAGCACACACTCGCCATCAGACGCTGTCGAAATCTCGCCGGTCTCGCCGCTGACATATTCTCGTCTCCAAGTTGCCCAAATTCTGTCTAGCCCGTCCATCAAGACCTTCTAAATGCGCCGAAAGGTTTGTGTACTCGGCAAATTTCGATGTCGTTGGCATGCACGATAGGAGTGCCGTCGAGTGGCTGTTGAGCTGCTTGACCTTTGATATGAAACAAGGGCAAGACGAGACTCATTCCAGACCTACCAATTTCAAAGCAACCCTCGTTTTGTAGCGCGTATTGAGTTGGAGCAGTACAGCTGTGAAAGCTTCGATAGCGGTTGCGTTAGACAGGTTCCCGCAATCAAGCGCCCTAGTCCCTGGAATTTTTCCAACTACTTCAGCCACTAAGTCAGTGGCTTCCTTGTCGTCGCTACAAATAAGAATGTCACTATCGAGAGGCTTATCTAAGTCGCCTAGTTCTTGGGCTGGGACATGTTGAAGTGTTGCCGCAACTTTGGAATCCGGAAGTGAGGCTTGAACAGATGCTGCTACTGAACCTCGTGGCGGAATCAGCGGGACAAACTCGTCGTCGACGCGAGCCAGCGCGTTGGACATTGTGACGACAACTTTGCCTCTCACCTGGTCTTCAACGCTTCTTGCAGTAATGGCAGCAGCATCCCATGGAGTTGCAATCACTACGAATTCACACTGAGCCGCTCCTTGGTTGTCAGAAGGAGTCACAACCAACCCACGATCGGGCCACCGTTCAACAATGCTGTCAACCACTTCCATTGACCGATACTTTGACCGCGACCCTAGAACGATCTCATACCCAACATCAGCGAGACGCGCTGCCAAAGCCGATCCTGCAGGTCCAGTTCCACCAACAATGCCTATCCGCATGAAGTGCCACGGTACTGTCCAGAGGAGGGATACGGTGACTTCATTCCGAGAGTTACATAAAAGGTGCACTACAAAAGCACCGATACATCAAACGGAGGACAACCATCATGGGTCTCATGGATGGGAAAAAGGTATTAATCACAGGGGTTCTCACCGATGCTTCATTGGCATTTGAAGTTGCGAAGCTGGCTCAACTCGAAGGAGCTGAAGTGGTGCTTACCGGAGCGGGCAGAGCAATGCGTTTGACAGAACGAACGGCCCGAAAGTTGCCTCAGCCTTGCGACGTATTACCCCTGGACGTGACAGAACCTGAAGAAATCGAAGCAGTAGCGCAGGAACTAACGGCTCGTTGGGGCCACTTAGACAGCGTCCTGCACGCAATCGGTTACGCACCCGAAGCATGCCTTGGAGGCAATTTCCTGAATGCCGAATGGGAAGACGTAAGCGTTGCACTCCATATCTCGGCATACAGCCTCAAAGCCTTAGCGGGCGGCCTTCAGCCTTTGCTGGCGAAGGCTGAAGGGAACGTAGTAGGACTCACGTTCGATGCGTCAGTCGCATGGCCGGTGTACGACTGGATGGGTGTAGCCAAAGCTGCTTTCGAATCCACGGCTCGTTATTTAGCTAAGTCAATGGGGCACGATGGCATCCGTGTAAATCTCGTTTCGGCCGGACCCATCAGAACGATGGCGGCGAAGTCTATTCCCGGATTCTCAGATTTCGAAGAAGCCTGGGAAGCTCGAGCCCCCATGGGATGGGACGTCAATGACCAAGTTTCGGTAGCCCGAACAACTTTGGCCATGATGTCGGACTGGTTCCCCAAAACAACAGGTGAAATTGTGCATGTCGATGGTGGCTATCACGCCATGGGAGCTTAAGAATTCAGTCTCTATTGGTCATGCAATAATGGGCCGATCAAGCCCCGCATCACATCATCTAGTGTCAGAACTCCGTAGTTGAGGCCTTCTGAGGTGACAACTGCGAGGTGGATTTGGGACCGTCTCATCATTTGAAGCACATCTGGCAAAATACTGTTGGAGTCGACCCGCAACATAGGACGGATGAGATCTGGCGACAAAGACTGATTTTTTTCTCCGATATGAAGCAGGTCTTTGCTGTGCACAAATCCTCGAACATCGTTCATATCGCGACCGTGAACGACCAGCCTGGTATGTCCGGTCTTCACTATCTGTTCCTCAATTTCTGCAATCGAACAATTGGCCGCGACAGAGTGCACATCTTCAATTTCTGCCATTACTGAGGTAGCAGGAGTCTTCCCAAAGGCAATCGCACTCTCGATCAGCGCGTATTCCTGGTTGTCAATGAGTCCTTGGTCGTAGGATTCGTTGACCATCAGTGCAAGCTCAGCACTTGTTGCCGCTTCGTCTAGTTCGGAGGCTGGCTCTATACGGAACAGCTTAAGTAAGCCGTTAACAAGGCCATTCAGAAGGCGAATGATCGGCCCGGCCACAGCCAAATAGGCCGACATCGGTCGAGCCAAAATAATCAACGTGCGTTGAGGCCCCGTTATCGCCAAGCTCTTAGGGACCATTTCCCCAAGCACCATGTGGGACACAACTACCAGGCTTAGAGCGACCGCAAACCCAATTGAGTGCAAAACAGTTTCGTCTATTTCAAAGAATTGCTCTATGAGCTGTTCGAGCACAGAAGCCACAGCCGGTTCTGCAAGCCGGCCGAGCACGAGTGAACATATGGTTATGCCAAGTTGCGCGCCCCCTAGGGCAGTGAGCACATCTTTTTGAAGACGTAGCGCTACTACCGCAGACTTTCTTCCCGTGGCAGCTTCAGACTCGATGGATGACTTCATGGCTCCGAGTAGTCCGAACTCCAATGCAACAAAAGCCCCGTTAAAAGCAATTAGGACTAACCCAACAACGATTGCGATCACTGTCATGTTGATCGCCCCGCGTCTGTCGAAGAGTCGTTGGCCTCGCCCAAAGATTCGACTGCCACACCCGCAATTCTCAAATTATCTCTACTAACAACCTCGAATTTCCAACCTTGCCACTCGACCACGTATCCGACTTCGGGAATGGCACCAGACTGCTGCAGTATGAAACCAGCGAGCGTCTCGAAAGGCCCAGCGGGAAGACGCAAGCCTAAGATTTCTTCGATCTCATCTCTTGACTTCAAGCCTTCAACAATAAGGCTCCCATCGCTTCTCGAGGCTGTAACAGGGACTGCATCGTCGTATTCATCTGCTATGTCACCTACCAGTTCCTCAAGAATGTCTTCCCGCGTAATTAAGCCAGCTGTTCCACCGTGCTCATCTACAACGACCGCCAACCGACTAGAAGCTATCTCGAGATCAACGAGCACTCCGTCTAGCTCGCGATGTTCGGGGACAATAACTACCGGTCGCAATATGTGACTCAATGATTGACGTGCCCGATCCTCAACATTCATGGCGAAGACGTCTTTTACTTCGACCATGCCAACAATGTCGTCGAGATCGGCACCCATGACTGGGAATCTGGAAAATCCGCTTTCCCTCGCGCTCTCCACCAAATCTGAAGTTGTTCCGGACTGTTGCAATGCGACCATTGAGGTTCTCGGAGTTAGAGCATCTGCAGCATCTTTTCTAGATAATCGCAATGTTCTGGTAATTAACTTTGCTTCTTCTTCGCCAATCGTTCTGTCACTCGACGCTCGAACGAGGTGTTCCAGGTCTTCGAGGGACCTCAGCGATCGCAGTTCCTCAACTGGTTCTATTCCTCCCCAGCGGAGAAGTCGATTGGCCATCCCGTTAAAGGCCGCTGTTATGGGCGCCGACAGAAGTCCATACACTCTGAGGATTGAGCTCAGCCAAAGTCCGGTGCCTAGAGGGCGAGATATGGCCAGATTCTTTGGAGCCAATTCACCGAAAACCATCTGAATAACTGCGGCGATAGCGATAGCCGTAGCAGCCCGGGTCGGCCCTGGGCTTAATGTAACTCCCGGGAGATAGTCCAAAAGAGCTCCGATAGCGTCTTCCGCAATCAAGCCCAGCAGCAAAGAAGTGATGGTGATGCCGAGTTGCGCCCCTCCGAGGTGGAAGCTCAATCGGCTCAACAATTTGCGCATAATTCGGGCGCGTCGATGCCCTCCGTCTGCCATAACTTCGACACGTTCGACATCAACAGCTACGAGACTGAATTCGCCCGCTACAAAAATCGCGTTGAGGGCAACAAGGGTCATCACAGCTGCTAGGCCCAAAAGGGGATCGATGATCAACACCTCCACGAATTATTCTCTATCCGCACTTGTTGAACGCCAAGGTAGCCTCCAATTAATGCAGCAGGACAATGCGACCTTCGAGCCGGTGCGCGACTGGTCCAGCTACCCTCCCGTCGAGGAGACCATTCGCGCCGACAGTTCACTGGGTTGGTTGAGGCGAATTAGTCCTGTCGTCATGAGCCACAAGTGGCGAATCATTTGGTCGATCGCAGCGGCGATAGTGGCGATGACGGCCCAAATTCTGGTTCCCAGGGTTGTGGGGCTCGCAGTGGACAGAGCCCTGATTGAACAGACCAGTTCTCTTTCTATTTTCGTCGTAATCCTTCTAATTCTGGGAGTCGCCCGGGCATCGGCCACGTTTGGCTACCGCTACGGCCTTTACGGCATGGCCTTCAAAGTCGAATACCAGTTAAGAACACTGCTCTTCCAACATCTTGGCCGATTGTCGTTCTCTTTTTTCGATCGCGTGCAAAGTGGGCAGATCATCAGTAGAGCAAATTCTGATATCAGGTCGGTCCAAATGTTTATGGCGTTCGCTCCGATCATGGCGGTTCAGTTCTTCAGCTTCGTCATCGCTATTGGTTTGATGACAGCAATCAGCATTCCGCTTACCGCAGTTACAATGATTGCTTTACCCGGAGTTTTCGCAATCGGGCAACGGCTAAGAAAAATTATGTTTCCGCTTTCTTGGGTCGTTCAATCGCGTCAAGCAGAAATCGCCACTGTCGTCGATGAGTCTGTTAACGGTGTCAGAGTCATCAAAGCATTTGCTGCTGAACATCAACAAATCACTGCTCTAGCTAAGGGCGCAGAACGCCTGCGGTGGGCAAATCTTGTTCAACATCGAACTCGGGCTTCTCACACTCCTCTGATAGAAAATCTTCCGAGAATTGCTCTTGCGACAGTGCTTTTGGTGGGCGGTCTTCAAACAATTGATGGCGCTCTATCGGTTGGCGATTTGATCTCATTCAACCTTTACATCTTGCTTCTCCAAGCACCTTTTCGATTCATAGGCATGCTGCTGATATTGGGACAACGAGCTAAGGCCTCCGCAGAACGAATCTACGAAATTCTCGATGAACCTCCAGGGGTAGATGATCGCCCGGGGGCCGTTGACTTAGTTTCTCTCGCAGGACATGTGTCTTTTTCGGAAGTAAAATTCTGCTATGGAACCGAGGTAGTCGGCGGCACGCAAGGGGCTGAAAGTCCACCGACCGTGCTAGATGGTTTCAATCTCGATATTCCTGCTGGTCAGACGATTGCAGTAGTTGGGCGCACAGGCTCAGGGAAATCAACGGTCTCGCGCCTTCTAATGCGTTTTTATGAACTGCAAGCAGGTGTCATTTCCTTAGACGGCCAGGACATACGAGACGTTACCCAGCGCAGTCTTCGCTCAGCGGTGAGCCTTGTTCCAGATGAACCCTTTTTGTTTTCGACGAGTATCCACGAAAATATTGCCTATGGGAACCCCAACGCCTCGCGAGATGAGGTTGAAGCGGCTGCACGAGCAGCTCAAGCTCACGAGTTCATCATCGATCTTGAGAGCGGATATGAGACTGTTGTGGGTGAAAGAGGCTACGACCTCTCCGGCGGCCAACGCCAGAGGATCTCCCTGGCACGACTTTTTCTGCAAGACCCTAAAGTCATTATTTTGGATGACTCCACAAGCGCCATAGACGTCGAAATCGAGGAACGAATTCATCATTCGTTAAAGGATCTGCTCAAAAATCGTACGACAATCGTGATCGCTCATCGATTATCCACCATTGCGCTAGCAGATCGGGTGGTTCTGATTGACGAGGGCCGAGTAGTTGCCGATGGTACGCACCAGCAACTACTTGAACGAGAACCTCGCTACGCCGAGACACTGGCGTCAACGACCGAAACGGATCAACCATGGTCATGATGGGAGCACCTGGCGGTGGACCATTTGCAGGCCCAAGCGCTACTCAATCTAGTGCTAGTGCGGGCTTACCATTCGCTGGCGTTCCCTCCGAAATGCAAGAGGGCGCCTCAGAGATTTTGAAGAGGGAGCCTATCCACCCGGAACCAGTCGTCTCTTTTCATCGATTAGCTCATAGAGCGTCTCGCCTCAATCTTCGATCTCTTTTCGAAAACCACCGCATCGCAGCCCTGTGGGGTTTGTTTCTTTTAGCCGTTGAGACAATTACGGCCCTACTCGGTCCGGTCTTAACTCAACAAGGTATTGACAACGGGGTGATGCGGGAAGATCGAACATCTCTCTACAGGGCAGTGATCTTGTTCGGAGTGATCATCGTCATTAACGCCATCACAAGTTTTTTGCGTCAACGTTGGAACGGAACGCTGGGCGAAAACATTATGTATGACGTTCGCTTGGAGCTCTTCAGCCACTTTCAGCGCATGGGTCTCGACTGGTACACCTCGGAAAAGTCTGGCGTGCTCTTAAGTAGAATGACTTCGGATGTTGAAGCATTAACACTGCTAGTCAACGAGGGTTTCGTCAATTTAGTAATTCAGGCTCTCACCGTTTCGATCGTGACAGCAGTCCTGTTTTCGTATAACCCCCTCCTAGCTATTCTTCTGCTGGTTCTTGTTCTTCCCCCTTTGGTCGTAATGACGCTTTGGTTTCGCACAGTTAGTGAGCGCGGTTACTCAGATGTTCGAGACCGAATCGCAAGTGTTCTGGCGGATCTTTCGGAAAATCTGGCTGGGGTTCGGGTTATAGCTGCTCTTAATCGTCGCCGACAGAACGCTGAGTCTCATAGAAGTGTTGTGGGCGCATACCTTGACGCAAATCTCTATACCGCTAGAGCTGGCGCCATCTATGGTCCTGCAACTGAAGGGATAGGCATTGCTGCTCAAGCCATTGTCTTGTTAGTCGGTGGCTGGATGGTTGTAGATGGTTCGCTTCAGGTCGGTGAGCTAACTGCGTTCGTGCTGTTTGTGAATACCTTCTTCGCACCGATCCAGCAGATGGTCCAGCTCTACAACACCTACCAACAGGGGCAGTCAGGCCTTACTAAAATTGGAGATATTCTTGCCACAACGCCTTCGATAGTCGAGAGCGAAACTGCCGTTCCGCTCAGGCCTATTGAGGGCCAAATCGAATTCAATTCAGTCACTTTTGCATATGGTGATAGGCCTGAGGTTCTTCGAGATATCAACCTCTGCATCAAAAAGGGAGAAACTTTCGCCTTTGTTGGGCCAACCGGAGCTGGCAAAAGCACTATTGCGAAGTTGATAACCAGATTTTACGATCCGGTTTCAGGAGTTGTATCTATAGACGGACAAGACCTTAAGGACGTTCAGATTGAGTCGCTCCGCAAACAACTTGGAGTGGTCCCACAAGAACCATTTCTTTTCCATGGAACCATTCGTGACAATGTCGCCTTTGCAAAACGCGACGCCAGTGACGAAGAGGTTCAAGAGGCCATCGCTCACGTAGGACTCAAAGAAACTGTCGACCAATTAGCCGACGGCATCAACACTCTTGTCCATGAACGTGGAGTCTCACTATCGGCAGGGGAACGCCAGCTAATCGCTTTAGCTCGGGCATTTATCTCTCGACCGCGAGTGCTGGTTCTAGATGAAGCCACGTCAAGCCTTGATTTGCGCTCTGAAGCGCAAATCGAAAACGTGTTGGATGGTTTACTCGAGGGGCGAACGGCAATCCTCATCGCTCACCGATTGGCTACTGCTATGAAAGCGGACCGGATAGCTGTTATCGATCAAGGTCAGATAATCGAACTTGGGTCTCATGATGAGCTAATTGAACTTGGTGGTCGCTATTCAGAAATGTTCGACACTTGGTCTTCTCATTCTGAATCTGAGGGACCCCAGTCGACCGATCTGCCGTCGGATTAACGGTCGCAATCTGGCAAGCTGGCTGGATGACGGTCAGTTCCCCTGCAGCCGAACTTCTCGGCGTTTCAGTCAAATATGAGGAAAAGGTGATTCTTGGCCCTTTGGATCTAGAAATTTCTTCTTCGGATCGGTGGGTCGTCTTAGGGCCAAATGGAAGCGGCAAGACGAGCTTGATCAAAATTCTTTCGCTCTACCGCTATCCAACAACTGGAACCGTCAAAGTACTTGGCGAGACCTGGGGCGCTACCGATATCCGTCGACTAAGACAACGAATAGGTCTGGCCTCATCTTCCCTTCGAGATCAGTTTCGAGCAGACATATTAGGTCTGGATATCGTTATGACAGCTAGACATGCGGCCCTGGAGACCTGGTGGCATGAATACTCTGAAGCTGATCGTCAAGCTGCAATAGATTGTCTGGCACGAATAGGCGCTGAAGCATTAGCAGCTCGGAAATTTCACACGATGTCTTCTGGAGAGCAACAACGAGTGCAACTGGCAAGAACTCTTATGGGGGAACCAGGGTTGCTACTACTCGATGAACCTACAGCTGGCCTCGACCTTGTGGGAAGAGAGAAACTCGTATCCAGCTTGGCTTCTGTTGCTTCTGATCCTCAAACTCCAGCGACGCTTCTTGTAACCCACCACACCGACGAAATTCCTCCCGGTTTCACCCACGGACTCCTTTTGCGAGAAGGCCAACCTTTAGCATCCGGACCGATCAATGAGGTGTTAACCGCAGATTCATTGTCTGAGTGTTTCGGATTACGTCTCCAACTCGAGAATCGTGACGGACGGTGGCTGTCTTGGACCACGGGCTGAAATCACACCCATGACAGCTAACGAAGAACGTCGCCAGTCGCAAGTGTTTGGAGAAGTAGCAGAGATTTATCACCGTTACCGGCCTGAGTATCCCCAAAGCCTCTTTGAATGGATCATAAGGACCTGCGAACCCTCGGCAACTGATTTGGTTGTTGACGTAGGTTGCGGCACCGGGAAGGCCTCCGGACCCCTTTTAAGACATGGGTTTGAGGTGCTCGGCCTAGAGCCAGATCCAGAGATGGCCGGCATTGCTCACCGAGAGTTCGAAGAGTTCGACTTGTTTTCAATTGATGAATACACGTTTGAGGATTGGCCCAAAGTAGATAGGAAGGCGGGGCTGGTTATCGCAGGCCAGTCCTGGCATTGGACAGACCCTGAAGATCGCTTTCAGCGAGCAGCTTCGATCCTTAAGCCTGGGGGTTGGTTATGCCTTTTTTGGAATCGTCCTGAGTACGAGAAACAAGAGTTCGATGCCACTGTCAACCGTATTTACAACGAAGTCGCCCCTGAGTTGAAGAACACATTATTTTCGGTTTGTCTGCCTGGTTCAAAAGCGGCCATCACGGCTGATACCCCGACTCAAGAAATAGATATGAGCGGCTTGTTCGAGCCGGTACAAGAATTACAGATCTCGTGGGAAATCGAAATAACTACTCATCACCACATTCAAAGTCTGCGAACTCAATCCGACCACCGCATGTTGGAGCCCGACAAACGAAATAAGCTGTTTTGCCGTCTAGCGGAGGCAATCAATAGCTTTGGAGGGACATACAAACAGACCTTCACCACGCATGCTTATGCAGCGAAGCTGTCAGTCTGAAAACATCTATTCATGACGACTCATGCGGACCAGATCCGTTCATACTTCGAAGCTTGCAGTTCAGGCTCTAGCGAAGCGGTAGCAATGCACTTCACAGAAGACGCCGTGATTTATGACACCAACCACTCGCCCATCGTGAACTCGAAGGCAATTGGGAAATTTTGGTCTCAAATGCATACCAAATGGGTGGGAGCAACCTGGATAGTTGAACGGGTCATCGAAACCAGTGATTCTGCAGCTATCGAATGGGTAATGGAAGGCGAGGTTTTAGGCCAACGATTTCAGATCCGTGGGAGTGAACACTACGAATTTGAAGACGGCCTAATAGCCGAGATCCGCCAGTATTGGACCTTCGATCCAGAAAGTCCCGGGGGCGGTTTAATCAAGTACGCCTACGGAGAACCTGGCCATTTGGGTTTCGATGGCTGACGAACCCGATAACGCTGATGACGCAGCGCACATGGTCTACGAGGACCCCCAATTCATGTCGAGAAGTCGAGCCGCTTCTGCGTTACGACGTCTGGGTAATGCCTTTGTCCGCCACCGACTTTCAGACTCCGAGTTATCTTCCTTGACCAACTGGGCAACGTCAGTGGCTGAAAATCTAGAACGTTCCAACCCGGTAGCTCGCCCATCAGACTATTTCGAGCGCCGCTACAGCGACCCGCGGCCACCTGATGGCATCGAAGTAATCGCTTTTAGTGACCGAACTTTTAGTGGTCCAGCAAACCCAATGGGTGTTGAAGTCGAGGTCCGGCGGGAGGGAGACCAAGTTCTTAGCAGAGTGGTTTTCGGCCCTGCCTTCGAAAGTGCTCCCGAAAGGACCCATGGTGGAGCTGTTTCAGCCTTAGTCGACGACATTATGGGCTATCTGATGATCGTCCTCGGTGAAGCAGCGTACACAGCCAGCCTCAGAGTGGATTATCGAGACGGAGTTCCTATAAATCATCCAGTTTGGTTTCGTGCTTGGGTCTCAAATCGAGATGGCCGCAAGCTGACGGTCGACTTGGTGGTGCTGCCTGATAAAGATGGGCGGCCCGATGAGTCAGCTACGCCCATAGTGAACGCAGAGGGGCTGTTCATTATCCCTAGTGTTCATCATTCTTAATCTCCGGATTGTTTCGCCCGCCAACGATCCGATGCTTCTTGCAGGGTCACAAATGCGACGTCTTCGCGCTTTTCTATTTCGTCGACCAAAGTTTCAAACATGAGCATCCGGTGGCCTCGCCCAATTACTTGGGGATGCATTGTGTAGGTGAGAAGCCCTCCAGGCTCATGTTCACGAGCCCAGTCGAGATCACCCAGCCAAGTCTCTAAGACCGCTGAGGCAGGGGTGAGATTACCTCCTTTGGGAGGTATGTATTCAAACCAGGGGAAATCGTCAAGGTGCCAGGAAATGGGGAGCTCCACGAGATCTACTTCTGTTCCCCATGAAACGCCGACACCCTTTTCCCATTGATCTCCGGTTCTGCACCAATACGGTCGGACGTCGTGACCCATCAGCGAAGAGTCATACGAAAAGCCTTCCTGCACCAGAAGTTCGAAGGAATGCTCGCTCACATACCAACCAGGAGACCTCCACCCGACAGGTTTGTGGCCCGTCAGAGAGTAAAGAATAGAAGTTGCTTCTTGTAGAACTTCTAATTCCTGTTCGCGGCTAAGTCGAGCGGGACTTTCGTGGTGATTTCCGTGGTGTCCAATCTCATGCCCGCCCGCCACTATCTCTTCCAGCAGTTCCGGATATGTCGAAGCCGTCAAACCGGGAACAAAGAAGGTGGCCTTCGCAGAGCGTCTTTCTAGGAGTTCTAGGATCCGACGGGTTCCTATTACCCCGAACTCGCCCCTACTAAAAGCTGTTTTGTCTTTGCTGCCCATCCACAACGAAATTGTGTCGACATCGAAAGTGAGGCTGACTAAGAATTGATCTGGCACAGAAAGATTCTGGCATCTACCAATCGGTTTTGTTCTGCAAAAGTTCAGAGAACGGGGTATCTCTGTCTGGCCCTGGTTCCTTTGGAAGGCCTAAAACTCGCTCGCCGATTATATTTCGCTGAACTTCATCGGTTCCTCCGTAGATGGAAGGGGCAGGCGAAAAGATTGCCATTTCTTGGATGACGCCCTCGGTCGCAGCTTGCTCTCCCCAGAGGACCATCTCGGGTCCGAGTATTGCTCCTGCTAGTTCACGTGTCCGGTGAAGCGCTGAGGTCATGAGGATTTTGGCCAAATTTCCCTCGCCGCCCGTTTGCTGATTCTTGTTGCGCGTTCTTTGTGAATTCATTCTCATTAATTCAAGTTCGGTGTGTAGTTGCGCAAGTTCTTGGCGTATCAGCGTGTCGTCAAGTTTGTCTCGCTCTTCAGCCAAATCTCGCAGAAGTTGCAGTGTTCCGGGACCCACTCCTCCCGCTGCTAGAGCCAGCCGCTTGCCTACAAATGAGCCTGCTGGTTTTTGAAGATGGCCAGCGATGCTGCCGGGGTGAGCAGCGGCGTATGCCATTCCGTGACCGCCGCCAATTCCGGCACGTTCCACCATCAGTGTCGTGTTGGCGACACGCCATCCTTCGTTGAGATCACCGATTACGTCAGAGTGAGAAACTCGGGCCTCGTCTATGAAAACCTCATTAAACAAAGATCGGCCCGTCATTTCTCGGAGTGGTCGGATCTCGACACCCTGTTGGTCCATAGGGAATGCGAACCAGCTAATTCCTCTATGTTTTGATGCGTCGGGATCCGTTCGAGCGATCAGCATCCCATAGTCGGCATGTTGACCTTCAGAAGTCCAAACTTTTTGTCCGCTTATTACCCATTCGTCACCATCACGTACTGCTTTAGTTTGCAGCCCGGCGAGATCGCTTCCGGCTCCCGGTTCGGAGAACAGCTGACACCAGGAATCTGTGCCATCAAGAATTTGGGGAACATATTTTTCAATTTGTGATTCATTCCCGTGAGCGAGAATCGTTGGAGCAGCCAACATCATTCCCAAACCTGCCGGGGAGCCTATGCAACCGTTCTCTCTCAACGCTGCCGCAAGAACACGGGTCTCAGCGCGGCCCCACCCTTTACCAAACGGTTCTGGAAGTCCGGGGTTGCTATATCCCGACACGGAGAGTCGCTGCCACCACTCTCGCACTGGTAGGTCGGGATCCCAGTTGGCGTCTATCCATGCATCGATTTCAGTGCGCAACTCATTACTCATGTGAAAGCTCCCATGGGGGTTGATAACTGAGCGTCTTCTTGCCCTATTGACGCTACCTGCGGGTGAGGATAGAGAACAGCTCGCGTTCGCGCTAACTTCACATCTAATAATTGATTAAACGGGGGCAAAGTTGACCGGTCAGGCTCGAATAACTATCGATCGAATTAATCATTATCGAGACACCGTTAGGGCCTATCAAGTGAAAATCGATGGCCAGGTGGCCGGCCGCGTTAAGGACGGCAAGCAGGAGACTTTCGAAATTTCACCTGGCACTCACCAAGTCCGCGTTCGACTTATGTGGCTGCAAAGCCCCACCGTTGAAGTTCACCTCGAAGAAGGTGCTGAAGCAACATTGCGGACGGGACCCAATGGTGGGCTCCTTCAAGCCTGGCGAATTTATTTCGCCCCGCATACAGCTATGTTCCTGGAAGAACGCAACTCCTAGTCGGCCATAAGCTGTTCGAGTACAACAGCTACGCCGTCTTGGTCGTGGCTAGGGGCGACATCGCTGGCTAATGAAAGTATTTTTGGATGTCCATTCTTCATTGCAACAGAATGTCCGGCCCACGAAAACATTTCTAAGTCGTTGAGGCCGTCACCAAAAACCCAAGCTTTCGATGCGTCGATCGAATTAGCCGTCGCGATCGCGTCTAACTCCGACCCTTTGCTGATGCCTGACGCGACAATCTCAGGGGTCTCAAGGCCAGAGGGTCTTACTTCAGTCCCGTCAGGCATTTGGGAACTCATAACTTCAATTGCCTTCATCGGAGCTAAATCTTTGCAATCTAAAAGCCATGTCAAAACGGGACCATCAAGCGCTGCCAAAGCATCCGGAACTCGAACCGGCATCATCGAAAAATCGGTTGGGAAATCGTGAGTGAAGTGTTCATCCCAGATGTGTCGACCATCGGCCATGTCTGCCGCTAGTCCGACATCGGGGATTAAACGACGGGCCAGTTGCGCGCTCGCTCTAGTCTGCACTTCGGTCATAGCATTAAGCTTCACCAGCTTGCCATCGGCTTTGTGCACAGAAGCACCGTTCAAGCAGACGCAATAATCAACTACTCCTAAAACGCTGACCGTGTCGGTTACAGCCTTCCATGGACGTCCCGTTGCTAAAGCGATTGTGCAGCCTTGATTCTTCATTTCTCTCACCGCTTGTCGAACTCTCGGCGATAACGATCCATCTGAGCGCAGCAAAGTTCCATCCATGTCAAAAGCAATTAGCTCAGGGAAGGCGCTCATGGTTCAGAACCGTACATCGGATGCACGACAGCGAAGATTATGTGTCGATGGTTCCGCCGTCTGCTTTGAAATCGGCGCCAGTTATGTGCCAAGCGGCCTCACTAGCGAGAAAGGCCACATAACGTCCTATGTCATGTGGCTCAGGGATTCGACCGGTCAGGTTGGGGGTCACATTTTCTATCGCCCAACGCTGCACCTGCTCCCATCCTTCGACATTGTGGCGGCTCGCTCTTTTCTCCAACATTTCGCGAACTTCATGAGTAGCGATGATGCCCGGGCTAATTAGGTTGGCTGTAATGCCTGTGCCGTTGAGGTCTTTCGCCAGACTTCTCACGGCGACTGGCAGGGCAGCCTTTGAGGCGTAGTAGTCAGGGTTTTCTTTCCCTGGTTTTTCTGTACCCACGGTGCCGAGGAATATGATTCGCCCCCAACCACGTTCCTTCATTGAGGGCAAGACTCTTTGTGTAAGTCGAACACCGGAAACAACATTGGTTTCCCAGGCTTCATGCCAGAGTTCTGCAGGGTCGCTCCAGTTGGTCTTTGCGGGCGCTCCATAGTTGTTTACGAGAACTTCGACAGGGCCACATCTGTGTTCGACATCAGAAACTATGTTCTCGACGCCATCGGTTGTTAAGAGGCTTCCGTGGACCTCTATGGCCTCGCCTCCGCCAAGACGAATTTCATCCGCTACAGCTGACGCTTGTCCTTCTTGGTGACCGTGGATCGCGACAATCGCTCCTTCTGTGGCCAGAACTTTCGCCGTTCCTGCTCCTGTTCCCCGGTAGGAACCAGAAATCAGAACTACCTTGCCCTTTAAACCGAGGTCCATCGCAGGCTCCTTCGCATTTAGTCGATCGCTTTCGCTGTGGCTGTCGCAATGTCTAGAAGTCGATCATTATTTCCTACGTCGATGATTCTGACTCTGCTCGTAACCGAATCCTTGTCCGCTCTGAGTAGCTCGCCTTCAACCCTGAATGGCCCTGACTTAGCCTGAGATAGGTAATGGATCTCTGCAGATAGGCAACGCATTGGTAAGCCTGTTGTTATGGAACCTAGGTGAGTTGCCATCGCGTCGACCAGAACCGCTACAGCTCCGCCTTGAATGGAGCCGAAAGAGTTGTGGATACGCGAGTGATGCGGCAGTTCAATTACCGCTCGTTTCGGGTTTATCTCGATCTGCAGATAGTCGTTCAGCATGGGTCGGTTACTGAACTCTTCCTCGCTCGCGTAATCAACAGTCCTTCCTTTAGCGGTTCCTACAGTGGGATTGTCGCTGCGCGCAGGCAAACGAGCGTAGGTGCATGTTGAACGCGCTACTTCACCAAGATCGTCGCTGATGTACGTTTCTGTAACCACATTGTTTCTCCCGATCCGTAATGGCTGACACTCCGCTACTACTTCGGTGCCTTCTGCACGTCGACGAATCACAGTTCCCAGTTCCAACGTGGCTACCCAATCGGGTTCAACCTGCATCACTCCGTGGTGACCCGCTACAGAATCGACAAGGGTGGCGATCGCACCAAGGCGAAGCCAGCCACCAGCGTCTAGCAGGTCAGGCAGAATTGGCATGCTGGCGCTTACATTTCCTTCACCGTCAACAAGGTGGCGAAGCCGCAAATGTCGGAGAATATGGTTCTTCGGAGGGTATGACCGAGCCATGCTAGGAGTTCTTTGATACCAGTAGCCGCTCGAGCTGGCCCCAAAGTTCGGCGGTCGCATCAGACAAAGCAGCGAGGTCTCCTCCATTGGCGATAAGGAATTGCGCAACTGCTCTTCGTTCTTCATCAGATGCTTGCGATTCGATACGGGCAAGCGCATCCTCAGGTTCTACACCTCGCTGCTGTTGAAGTCGCTCAAGCCGGTCGGCCATTGGTGCCTCTACAACGACCACAACTTCATATGGGTGTTTGGTGTCGTAGCCAAGCCGACTTTCAACCAGAACAGCCATGTCGTAAACCACTATTGCCTCGGGCTTTTCCAGCGAATCTACGGCTCTGTCAAGCATCTGATTGATAGCAGGATGGGAGATCTCTTCAAGGGCTGCCAACTGCTCTGCCTCGCCGAAAACGATTTCAGCTAGGGCTGCCCGATTTATACCCCCGTCAGTTCCTAAGACACTTGGCCCGAAACGTTCAACAACAGCTGATACCGCAAGCCCCTCTGGTTCAAGAATCTTTCGGCCAAGTGCATCGACATCAATAACTTCTGCACCTAAGTTCGATAACAAGCCCCCAACAGTGGACTTACCCACTCCCATACCACCCGTGAGGCCAACGACCAGCATCAGATCAGCAACGGCTATCCGCCGACGCGTCCTTCAGGTGCATCGGTAGCTGGACCGGCGAACGCCTGCGCTATTTCCATCCAATCAGCGGCTAAATCACCCCGAATTTCGAGTTCCGCTTCTCTTGCTCGACGCCTTTGCGTCACGACAAGACAAAACTCATAAGCGTCGGCGGTGACCATTTCTTCTGAGTGCTCGGGCCCCCACGCCCAGATATCTCCGTTTGGTGATGTCAGTTCAACTCGGATCGGTGTCTCTGGAGGCTGAAGGCCTCTATTCACATAGCTCCAACCACGAGTAGTCACCCCGATATGTGCAACGTGTCGAAGTCTTTCTGTTCTTGGGTATGCAGCACCAAAGGTGTCGGCTACGTCATGTCCATGGGACCAAGTTTCCATCAGACGGGCCGTGGCGAAAGACAGGGCACTCATGTCTGGTCCGAACCACGGAATACGGTCTTTAGGTCCCAGGGCTCGAAAGGCTTCCGTCATTCGAAGGCGTTCATTTGCAAACCAATTCCATAAATCGGTTCCGTTCATTTCTCGAACATCGAGATGACCAAAGCTGTGAAGATCTCCTTCCCCCTTAAGCATCCGTTGTTTAGTTTCTTCAAACTCTGCTGGATCCAAAACGGCGACGCTGGCCGCTACATCTGCCATCCCTAAATGAATAATGGTCTCGTGAGTGTCCCAACCTTCAGCTGGTGTCGGCAGTCTCCACTCGTCTTCGGTTAGCCCCGAAACAATTTCTCCGAGTGCTTCTGTCTCTGCATCAAGATCGTCACAAATTCCCCTCATATCGGTGACCCTACACTGCTCCGGAGCTGCGCTCCTGATTGAAGCGATTTGGCGGCTACCGTAAACAAGAGCGACACCCTTTCGGAGGGACAGTGACCGATCCTCTTTGGACTCCAAATTCGATTCGACGCGAAGCTTCTAACCTATGGGCATTTGCCGAGTCAGTTGATGTTCCGTTAAACGCGAACTCGTACAGTGACCTACATAATTGGTCCCTAACTGAAAATACGTCTTTCTGGAGAGCAGTATGGAAGTTTGCTTCCGGTGTCGGCGACCTCGGCGAAGTCGATATCAAAAGAGATGGGATAGCAGATTCACAATTTTTTCCAGACGCAAAACTCAACTTGGCCGAAAACTATTTACGTCGATCCGGAAATGAGCCCGCCCTTATTTACCGGGGCGAGAACGTCGTGGAACAATCTTTGACGTTTTCTGAACTCAGGTTTGCTGTCGGACGCGTCCAACAAGCGCTCAGGTCGGAGGGGGTTGGACCAGGCGACCGGGTGGCGACGCTTTTACCAAATGCGCCGGAGGCAGTCATCGTATTTTTGGCTGCTGCGAGTATTGGAGCAATTTATTCGTCGACCAGTCCCGACTTCGGAACAGCGGGAGTACTCGATCGTTTTGGACAAATCGAGCCCAAGGTCCTAGTCGCAACCGATAGCTATTCCTATTCGGGCGTTCGACATGACATAACCGAAAAAGTGGCTCAGGTAGCTAGCCAATTATCTTCGCTTCGGCGCGTTGTATTGGTGAGCTACGACAAGACACCAATCGATACGTCCATCCCTCTCGCAGTTGGTTACGACGAGTGGATAGCCGACACAGAAGAGAGTCAACCAGAATTCGTTCACCTGAGTTTTGATCATCCGGTCTATGTCCTCTACTCATCTGGAACTACAGGCAAACCGAAATGCATCGTTCATCGGGCTGGTGGCGTATTGCTCAAGCATTGGTCTGAACATTTACTCCACTGCGATCTCAAACCCGGGAATCGTTTGATGTATTTCACAACGACTGGCTGGATGATGTGGAATTGGCTGATTGGCGGCCTGGCTAGTGGAGTTTCCCTAATTTTGTATGACGGATCGCCGTTCTTTCCCGGGCCATCGCGTTTGTTTGACCTTGCCGACGAGTTGCAACCTCAGCTTTTCGGTGTGAGCGCTAAGTTCATCGAAGCGGCAATGAAAGAAGGTTTGCGGCCTCGCGACACTCATGCACTGGCAAGTGTGGACACAATCGCTTCTACAGGGTCGCCTTTAGCTCCTGAAGGCTTTGACTGGGTGTATGAGGCAGTAAAACCAGATGTGCACCTCGCTTCGTTCTCTGGCGGGACAGATATTTGCGGGTGCTTTGTGATCGGAGATCCGACCAGCCCTGTCTATCGGGGGGAAATTCAGGTTCCTGCATTGGGGATGGATGTCGCTGTTTTCGACGAGGATGGAAATCGCCTTTCAGAAGGTTCGCAAGGAGAACTTGTTTGTTGCAACGCCTTTCCGTCGATGCCCCTCGAATTCTGGGATGACCCAACGAAGAGTAAATACCGTGCGGCTTATTTCGAACGTTTCGAAGATGTCTGGCATCACGGCGATTTCGCGGAGTGGACCCCTCAGAACGGCATGGTGATTACAGGTCGTTCGGACGCAACGCTTAACCCCGGAGGGGTCCGAATCGGGACCGCAGAAATTTATCGCCAAGTCGATCTAATTGACGAGGTCCTGGAAAGCATCGTTGTTGGCCAGCAATTCGAATCGGATACGCGAGTCATTTTGTTTGTTCGTCTTCGCGAAGGGTTAACCCTCGATGATGAACTCAGCCAGAAAATTAGAGACCAGGTCCGTGTCGGTGCCTCACCTCGGCATATGCCCGCAATAGTTGCTCAGGTCCCCTCAATCCCAAGGACTAGAAGCGGGAAACTTGTTGAGTTAGCGGTCAGAGATGCTGTCCACGGACGCGAAGTTAAGAACCTAGAAGCTATCGATGACCCATCTGCGTTGGATTATTTTCGCAACCATCCGAAGCTAGCTGACCACTAGTCGCTTCTAGGATTCGATGTTTACTGCCCCAACTTCTGTCGTTGGGTGGCATTCTGATTAGGTGGATAACTCTCAACCATGCCGACTTTGGAAAACAATCGTTAGGTGAATAGCGATCAAAGCGCCCAAAAGAGAGGTGTCCCGGCAGCGGCAATCGCAATGGTTGGCTGGGCTGCCTCAGGAGTTATAGCGAAAGGAATCACCGAGCTAGGAACATTCGCAGTTGTTTTCTGGAGAATGTGGATCTACGCAGTAATAGTGATCTTGTTCCTGATAGTCAGAGGAACGCCTTTAAGAAAAGAATCTCTGAGAATTTCTTGGAGGGGTGGGGTTTCCTTAGGTGCGGACATCATGCTCTTCTTCTCTGCGTTGCGTTTGACCACAGTCGCGAATGCAACGGTGATCGGGTCGTGTCAGCCCTTAATTCTGTTATTCATAGCTGGTCGAATCTTCGGTGAGCGACCTAGACGTTACGACTGGGTCTTGGCTGTGGTCGCAATGGGTGGCGTTGCGATCGTGATGTTTGGTTCGACAGGTGTTCAAGGCTGGAGTCTGAGCGGAGACCTTTTATCTATAGCAACTGTGGTCGCATGGACCTTGTATTTCGTCTTCTCAAAACTAAGCACTCGAAAGATAGAAGCTTCGCAGTACACAGGTGCAACGGCACTGATCTGCGCTTTGTTCGCCACCCCATTTGCCCTCGCTTCGGGGCAGCTATTCAACATGCCGTCAGGCAATGCTTGGATTTGGTTGTTTATTCTCTCTATAGGCCCGGGTTTCACCTCGCATATGTTGATGAATTGGGCTTTGGCTCACATACCAGTTTGGTTCGGTTCCACTTTGACCCTTGCTATTCCGGTAACTGCCACGGTCATGGCTTGGGTCTTTCTTGGCGAAGATGTTGTTGCGCTTCAGTTTTTGGGCATGGGGATAGTTCTGTTCGCTCTGGGATTCATAGTAATCGGACAATCCAATACCGCTCGACGCTAACAAGTAATGTCAGCGGCCTTTCCAGCTAGGTAGTCGTTTTTCTGAGAAGGCCTTCGGTCCCTCTCGAGCGTCTTCGCTTTCCATCATCGACCTGACGGCCGGATATTCTTTGTAGAACGCCTCTTCTAGCGGGTGGTTTAGGCCGCGAGTAGCAGACTGCTTAGTTGCGCGGATAGACAATGGCGCCCCAAGCAGTATCTCGTCAATCAAACCATCAACCGCAATGTCCAAGTCAGAATAAGGCACCACTTTATTGATGATTCCAATTTCTAGGGCCCGGTTCGCTGTCATCGATTTACCGGTCAACAAGTACTCCATCGCCAATTTCAAAGGCACTTGGCGTGGCAGTCGATGAACACCTCCCCCGCCAGCGTAAATACCTCTTCGCGGTTCTGGAAGGCCAAATTCGACATGATCAGCCGCAACAACTAGGTCGCATGCCATTGCCACTTCGAAACCTCCACCTAGAGCTACCCCGTTTACTCGTGCGATGAGTGGTTTCGGATAATCGAACCGTTCAATAAGTTTCGTCACCGTCTTCATCAACTCAGCATCAGCTCTTTGATCATCTTCCGACGAGTGTTGAATCTGACTCAAATACTTCAGATCACGACCGGCGCAGAAGGCCCTATCTCCCATTCCCGTTACCACTACTATCCACACTTCGTCGTCATTCGCTGCATGGTCGAGGAGGTCGCTCCATTCTTTATGTGCAGGAGTGTTGATCGCGTTCCTGACCTCCGGCCGGTTAATAGTTATTTGAGCGACATTTGGTCGTGTTATCTCATAAAGAAAATATTCTGGAGTGAAATCAAGTGGTTGCATTACTTGATCGTAGGCAGAACAGCATTAATCCGTCAGACATGCTGGACTACGGAGATGAAGACTGAAGAAACACGAACACTTATCGAGCGGTACTACAGGGCATTAACCCAGGGTGATCGCGAAGACCTCCGGGAATGTCTTAGCCCTAATGTTGTCTGGCAACTTCCAGCTACGGCGGGAGCCACCGGCACAGGTGGGTCAAATAAAGATGGGGTCGTGAGCGGTCGAGAGTCTGTCGCTGCGGAACTAGGCGGAAGGACCATTAAAGACACCTTCGATCTTTCCCAGCCATTCGGATTGGAAATTCGGAGCATGATAGTTGATGGCCAATATGCAGCTGTTCAACAGAGACTGACTGCTACGACCAAAGCCAAAGGCCTTCCATACGACAATCAATACTGTTGGATCTATTTGTGTGAGGAGAACCAGATAACTCGCATGGAGGAATACACCGACACTCTCTACGCCGCTAGGACAATGGGTTGGGATCTGGGGGACTCGAACTAATGATTGAGACCCACTTAGCTATCGAAACTGGCGAAGGTAAAATGTCTACTTTTGTGGTTCGCCCCGAATCAGATGGGCCTTTCCCGGTGATTCTGTTTCTTATGGACGCACCGGGAAAACGAGAAGAACTTCATGATATGGCAAGGCGAGTCGCAGCAACGGGCTATTACGTCATGTTGCCAAATCTCTATTACCGAGACGTCCCCTCTTTTACGATTCATCGCGAGGACCCAGTCAGTTCCAAGTACATGGCTCAGCTAATGGATAATCTCAGCAACGCCATGGTCTCTCGAGACGCTGCGAAACTTATGGAACAAGCCGAGTCAGATGACTCAGCCAACACAGACCTTGTCGGAGTAACCGGATACTGCATGAGCGGACCTTTCGCTTTATGGCTAGCTGCTGACTACCCCGAGAAAATAAAAGCTGCGGCATCTATACACGGTGTTCGCCTAGCGACTGATGCCGATGACTCGCCACATACAAGAGCAGCCCAGATTGACGGAGAAGTTCTAGTTCTCGCCGCAGAGTTCGATGACTGGGTGGACAAACCTCATTTTGATCGCCTGACAGATGCCCTGATCAACGCTGATGTCTCCCACTACGCAGAATGGGTCGACGGAGTTCACCACGGTTTCGTCTTTTCGCAACGAGCCAAGTACGACAAAGCTGCTTCTGAGCGTCACTGGGAACTCTTGCACTCGTTATTCGACCGTAACCTAAAGTCATCGGCATGACGGTCTTATCTAGCTCCTGCAGTCGGATTGCTGTTGCTGATCCCGCTGAGGTCTCAGCTGCCAATCCGATACACGACGAAAGCGCCACTAGTTATGGGTATGCGGGTGGAATTGTTGCCGGCATACATACCTACGGTTGGATGGTTCCTGCCATTCTCGATGCTCTCGGCACTGGTTGGCTCTCCCATGGCTGGTGCGAATTTCGGCTTCCCAGACCGGTTTATGCAGGTGATGAACTCCTCACAGAAGTTACGCCTTCTGCAGAAAATTCAGATGTCGGGTTGATAACTCAAAAAGTTGTTTCCGACGGGCGGGTCACTATCGAAGGCACTATCGGTTTAGGCGATGCTCCTTGGATAAGTGAATTCAAGCTTCCAACTAGCCGGACCCCCGTTCCCGAGCCAGTGGATAGACCGTTTCTAGGGTTGAATAAGATTCCAACCGATGTCGATTATCCGCCTATGTCCGTGCCCTTAACAGCTAACGATGCAAGAGTTTGGATGGCCGAACGAATCCATGACGACGACCCTGCATGGATCTCGGGTGATGCTCCTCTTATTCATCCATCGTGGGTTTTGGGACAAATGACACCATTAATCAGACACTCTTATCGAATGCCTGCTGGAGTTCATGCCTCAGGACGCGTACAACATCTGCGGCCTTTTCATGCTGACGGAGATGTTGTGGTCGCTGGGAGATGGGGTGAACTCGAGATCAAGAAAGAGAAGCCGTGGTCTACCACCGACGCCGTGTTCATTGATGCTCATGGCTCAGAAGTTGCCCTTGTTCAACAAGTCGCTGTGATTCTTCCAGCGCCCAACAAGGGTTGAGCGAGAACAACAGGGCTTAGATGATGTAGAACGTGCGTAGAAAAGCATCCGTGAAGAGGTACTCATGCCTATAGAAAAGCTCCTGATAGCGAACCGTGGCGAAATCGCTATACGAATAGCTCGTGCAGCTGGTGATCTGGGAATTACGAGTGTGGCAGCATTTAGTTCTGATGATCACTCGTCTTTGCATAGACAGGTTTCCGATGAATCAGTAGGACTAGATGGCAGTGGGGTAGCCGCCTACCTAGACATAGACCAGCTCGTCGAAGCCGTTATTTCCTCTGGTTGTGACGCCGTTCACCCTGGGTATGGATTTCTAGCCGAAAATCCTAATTTTGCGAGTGCCTTGGAGACCAAGGGCATCATATTTGTGGGGCCACCTTCTGATCAGTTGGCTTTATTCGGAGACAAGCTTTCAGCTAGGAACTTAGCTAAGCGGCTTGATGTTCCAGTAGTCGCGGCAACTGCGGGAGCAGCAACTCTGGAAGAGGTTGAAGAGTTCCTGACGGAGCATGAGTCAATCATGATCAAAGCTGTGGCAGGAGGTGGTGGCCGAGGGATGCGCGAAGTCCGCAAAGGCCAAGATCTCGCAACAATTTTTGAGCGCTGCCGAAGCGAAGCCCAATCTTCTTTCGGGATCGGTGACCTGTACGCAGAAAAGCTTGTTGAAGCGGCGAGGCACATAGAAGTCCAAATACTCGGAGACGGATCTTCAGTTACTCATCTCGGCGAACGAGAATGCACCTTACAAAGACAGAACCAGAAGATTGTTGAGATCGCTCCGTCGCCATCAATCAGCCCGGAAACACGGGAATTATTAACTCAAGCCGCTACCAAAATGGCCCAAGAGGTTAACTATCTGGGTTTGGGTACCTGGGAATTCTTGGTTGACGCAAACAACCCAGCGACTGTGGCCTTTATAGAAACCAATGCGCGACTTCAAGTGGAACACACCGTGACCGAGGAAGTAACTGGCGTTGACTTAGTTCGCAGTCAAATTCTCGTAGCAGGCGGTGCTTCGCTAACCGACTTACGCTTGCAGCAAAATCAGGTGCCCGAAGCAAAAGGGTTCGCCATTCAATGTCGTGTCAACACTGAAACAATGACCGAAGAAGGCTTAGCTCGACCAGCCGGAGGAACTATCTCAGTATTCGAAACTCCTAGTGGGCCTGGAGTTAGAACAGATTCCTATGGCTACCAGGGGTATGCAACAAATCCGAATTTTGATTCGTTGATTGCAAAGGTAATTGGGTACTCCCCTACCAGCAACTACGAAGACGCAGTTCGACGAGTTAGGCGTGCTCTTAATGAATTTCGGATAGAAGGAGTGTCGACGAACATTTCGTATCTACTCGCTTTACTTGACCGGCCGGAAGTACAAGCAAACACCGTCACTACGGGCTTTATAAACGCATTCGCTTCCGAACTCCTCGAAGCGGCCCAGGTGATCTCATCAAATCAGTGGTTACCTCTTCCTTCTGAGGAAGAGTCGAATACTTCTCTTGCGGGAGCACAGGTCAGCAACGACCCTCTGGCTGTTCTTCAACACGGTGATATCGATCACAGGGAAGCCAATAGCTCTTCAGCTGACTCAAAGACTTCGGCATCGCTCGGTCCCGATGGCTCTCGGGCCGTGGAAGCTCCACTACAGGGCACCATTATCTCTCTTTCCGTGGAGCCAGGCGATGAGGTAGCTGCGGGTCAGCCCGTCGCCGTCATGGAAGCAATGAAGATGGAACATGTCATCGCATCGACTATGACCGGCATAGTTCGTTCCTTGGGCGTTGCTCAGGGTGACACTATTTACGAAGGTCACCCGCTTCTGTTTATTGAAGAGGCAGATCTCGATATCCAGAGCGATGAGACCGAGGCCACAATTGACCTTGACTTCATTAGACCAGATCTGCAGGAAGTCTTCGACCGCCATTACAAAGGAATGGATGAAGCGAAACCATCGGCCGTTGAGAAGCGACATGGCAGAGGTCATCGAACAGCCCGCGAGAATTTGTCGCGCCTCATCGATGACGGGACATTCGTAGAGTACGGACCCTTAATGGTCGCAGCACAACGAAGACGGCGGAGTCTCGACGATCTTATTGATAACACCCAAGGCGATGGCATGGTCGCGGGAATCGGGAGCGTGAACGGCGACTTATTTAGTCAAGACGATGCTCAAACAATGGTGATGTCCTACGACTACATGGTTCTAGCTGGGACACAGGGACTCCAAAACCACCGAAAAAAGGATCGGCTCTTCGAGTTGGCGGAGCAGAATAAACTTCCGACCGTCTTACTCGCTGAAGGTGGCGGTGGGCGCCCTGGGGATACCGACACAGCCGGCGGTGCCGGCCTTGACTGTTGGGCGTTCACCTTCTTCGCCAAACTGTCTGGTTTAGTCCCACTTGTGGGTGTCACCAATGGCCGCTGCTTCGCGGGCAACGCCGTGCTACTCGGTTGTTGCGACGTGATCATTGCTACTGAAGGGTCGAACATTGGTATCGGCGGTCCGGCGATGATCGAAGGCGGCGGACTCGGCGTCTTTCGACCTGAAGAAGTTGGGCCTGTCGATGTGCAATATCCGAACGGCGTCATTGACATCCTCGTCAAAGACGAAGACGAAGCAATGGACACAGCTAAGAAATATCTTTCTTATTTCCAAGGACCAGTCGAGAGTTGGGAGGCACCGGATCAGCGATTGTTAAGACACATTGTTCCTGAGAATCGACTTCGTGCTTACGACGTTCGCGAGGTCATTGAGACTATGTGTGATATCGACTCGACTCTCGAAATACGCAAGGGTTGGGGACCTGGTTGCATCACAACTTTGGCTCGGATCGAGGGCCACCCCGTTGGCATCATCGCTAACAACAACCACCACCTTGGCGGGGCCATAGACGCAGATGTTGGCGACAAGGGCAGCAGGTTCATGCAACTCTGCGATGCTCACGATATACCGCTGATCTTTTTGTGCGATACGCCAGGGATCATGGTGGGGCCTCAAGCCGAGTATGAAGCGACGGTCCGTCACGCAAGCAGAATGTTTGTGACCTCGGCCAGCGTCACAGTGCCATTTATGACCGTTGTATTGCGCAAAGGGTATGGACTCGGTGCTCAAGCTATGGCTGGAGGCAGCTTCAAAGCACCAGTATTTTGTGTGGCTTGGCCAACAGGCGAATTTGGTGGGATGGGACTCGAAGGCTTCGTGAAACTTGGTTACCGCAAGGAGCTGGAATCTATCGAGGATCCGAAAGAGCGAATCGCCTACTACGAAGAGATGGTGGCGAAACTATACGAGAATGGCAAGGCTGTGAGTACGGCAACATTTTTTGAATTAGATGATGTAATCGATCCCGCAAAAACTCGTACCTGGGTCTCTATGGCTCTGAAGGCGGCCCCAAAACCGTCTCCAAGGGACGGAAAGAAACGTCCGATGGTTGATACCTGGTAGAGGCGCTTTTATTCAAGAAGTTCAGCTATGGCGAGTTCTGCTATTCGATCACTGTCGTAACCCAAGTTTTCTGTCAAAACTTCAAATGTGTGTTCGCCAAAAACCGGACCAGCATGAGTAACTTCTCCGGGAGTGCGCGATAGCTGGAATCGGGTTCCGTCCACAAAGAACGGTTCATGAGTTCCGTGAATGACCTCAGCGAACAAACCTCGGTGCATCATTTGCGGATCAGTTGAAAGTTCGGGTGAATTTTGAACTATGTGCGATGCAACACCAATTCCCTGCAATGCCTCCATTAGCTCGACTCCGTTACGTTGAATTGTCCATGCCGAGATAATTTCGTCGAGTTCTTCATGTCTTTCGTGTCGTTCAGAGTTTGAGAGATCTGATAGATCTCCACGTCCCATCTCTCTTGTTAGAGAAATCCATTGCGAGTCATCTTTGCAAGAAATTGCGATCCAGTTATCATCGCCCGCGGTTGGATAGCCACCTTGGGGTGCAAAGACTTGATCTCTGTTTCCTGCTCGCTCCCATACGTTGTCATTAATCGAATATTCAAGAAGAGCTGGTGACATCAGATGCAATGCGGCTTCAGCCTGTGATAGGTCAACATATTGACCTTCGCCGGTTCGCCTTTTGTGTTCTAGGGCTCCCATAACAGACGCAACAAGCCAGCGTGGAGATGTGTAATCGGTGTAAGCGCTAAACGGCCCACTGGGAGCCCGGTCAGGCCACCCCACCGGATAAAAGAACCCGCAAATTGCCGCTGCCATGGTGCCAAATCCTGCCAACATCGCTAACGGCCCTGTCTGCCCCATCAGACAGCTAGAAGCCATGATCACCTCAGGTTTTCGCTTTGATACCTGGGCATAGTCAAGACCCCATGCGGTCATCGCCTTAGGTGAGAATGACTCAAGAACTACATCAGCCCAGTCGATGAGGTCCCAGATCACATCAATGGCGGCTGGCTTCGAGAGATCAAGGCTTAGCCCTCGTTTTCCGGCATTCATATTGTGGTAGATCCCCGACTTATCAGGGTCTGCCTCGCCACCAGGGAAAGGCTCGAGAGTGCGAACGGCGTCGATCTTGTTTGCTGATTCAACCCGAATAATTTCTGCCCCGTAATCAGCAAGAACGCGAGAAGCAGCGGGACCGGCCATAGCCCACATCAGATCCAGGATTTTGATGCCTTTAAGTGGCAACTCCTTTGATGGAGATTGTTCCTTCACGGCCACTGATGGAACTCGCACAGGCTGGTCCAGAACTTCACGGGTGTGTTCACCCAGTTTCGGAGCTTCGCCTAGTTTTTGTAGCGGAGTCTGTCCGAATTTCGCAAATGGTCCCGGGTACTCGACAGTGGTCCCATCTGCGTGCTCAACCGTCTCCCAATAGCTCCGAAACTTCAACTGTTCACTTTTTACGACTTCTTCAGTGGTGGTAATTGGGGTAATTAACAAACGGCGTACCATCGCAGCCTCAAGTAACTCGGCTTTCGTTTTAGTAGCGAAAAACTTGCCGAGAATGTCCTTGACGCGTTCGTATTCTTCGGTTGGCTCTCGTCCGTCAAGCAGCATCATGGCGTACTCGACCCAGTCTTTGTCGCGTGTCGCCTCATCACAAAAGCCCTCTTCGTGTACCCAATTCATCAGATTTTTAGTGAAATATGCAAAGGCTTGCCCGAATAAGAAACTCACCGATGCATAACCATCTGAGCAGGGCCACATCAGTTGAACACGGGTAGTCCCTAGATACGCCCCACCCGCTACTCGGGTAGGAACCGAACCTCCGAGGGGAGTCGCCAAGGACATTGACTGGGTGCATTGATTCATTGAATGTTGAGCTGAAACATCAACATGCTGACCAAGCCCTGAACTGGTTTGCCTCTCAAACAGGGCAATAAGGGCAGCTCCTGCTGCTTCTGATGCAGCATTGGCGAACGCTTGGGGCAAGGTGCCTCCTGCGCGTAGCGGCGATCTATCTTCGTCACCTGTCAGCACCATGTTCCCGGCTGAAGCTTGAAGTGTTAAGTCACTGTATGCCCATCCTGCTTTAGGACCGGAGCTACCAAAAGCCGTAATCGAGACGTTCACCAAATGGGGGTTGAGTCTCTCTATTTGCTGGTGATCAAGACCGATAGATTCCATGAACCCATGATCGAAAGACTCGAACATGATGTCTGCACCAGAGATAAGGGTTTCTAGTTCCCCGATTCCTTCTTGGGTATCTAGATCTAGAACGACACTCTTCTTACCTCTGTTATAAGACCAATGTTGGAGAGAGTGATTGCCGTCATCAATATTTCTGGCGAAAGGCCCTAATCCTCTCGCACTTGAGCCAGAAGGTGGTTCCACAGCTATTACCTCAGCTCCCATCTGAGCCAAAATGAAACCTGCGAGGTGACCACGTTCATCTGTTAGATCTAAGACCCTGTAATTGCTCAGCACGAATTCCCCCTCCTAGAACTTCGACTCGTTACTTGGGACCATACTCCCCTCGCACCGCCTGTTCTGACTACGGTGCTGGTATGTCCCTACCTCCGCATCGAGTTGACTATTTGCCAATGGCAGATCGCCCGACTATTTCGTGGCCAAATGATGCCAAAGTTGCGCTGTGGATCGCCCCCAACGTCGAGCACTACGAATACCTTCCACCCAGAGATGCCCTTCGAAATCCGTGGCCCAGGTCACCTCACCCCGAGGTGCAAGGGTACTCTCACCGCGACTACGGAAACCGGGTCGGTTTCTGGCGGATGCTGCAGGTGCTCGATGAACACAATGTGCGATGCACCGCGTCAACAAATTTAGCCATATTCGAGCATTACCCCGATATCGGAAAAGCAATGGCAGACCGCGACTGGGAAATCATGAGTCATGGCATATACAACACCCGATACCTATCTTCATTGACCGAGCAAGAGGAACGCGCGTTCTATGTCGACTGCATCGACACGCTGCGTCAGCACACTGGCCAAGACCTGAAAGGCATGCTCGGGCCTGCGGTGTCCAATACCGTTCGTACGCCTGACCTGATGGCCGAGGCCGGACTTATTTATCATGCCGATTGGCTTCATGATGACCAGCCGATACCCATAAAAGTTAATGATGGCCCTCTCATCTCAGTGCCGTACAGCATTGAACTGAATGATGTTCCAGTTTTTCTCCAACATCACGACACAAAAGATTTTGTTGAAATGGTCAAAGCCCAATTCGACACCCTCTACGAAGAGGGGGGAACTTCTGGACGTGTAATGGCATTGGCTCTTCATCCGTATTTGATGGGAATGCCTCATCGAATTCAGGGATTAGAAGAAATCCTCGATTATTTATTGGGCCACGAGGATGTTTGGCAAGCGACAGCCTCACAGATCGCGGAGCACTTTATCGATCACCACTATCAAGAGTTTGTTGATCATGCAGAGGTCATAAAAGGGACGCACAATGCCAGCTGAACGTTCTTCAGGCATGGACCATTCTCATTACGCTTACTCGCCCTTACCTGCTAGGGCACCTCTTTTTTGGCCTGATAAACAACCTCTAGCCGTCGGAGCTCTTGTTCTACTCGAACACTACGAGTGGGAGCCACCAACAGACGCCTATGGCCTTCGCAACGCCAGTGGCGGACTCATCAAGTTGCCGGCGCCGGACTATGTGCAATTAACTCATCGGGAATACGGACATCGGGTGGGTATTTTTAGGGTTTTAGACACGCTCGAACGTTATGGCATTCCGGCGACAGTTGCCGTCGACCAGCTAACGGCCATTCACTATCCATGGCTCGTCGAACATCTCATGGAACGTGGTTGCGAGCTGATCGGACATGGAGTGGCCGCCAGCCAAGTCATCTCATCGAAAGTCGATGAAGAAACCGAACTTCAAATTATTAGAGACTCTTTAGACACGTTAGAAAAGGTCACAGGCTTGCGACCTTCCGGTTGGTTCTCGCCCGAAGGAGTTGAATCAGCTCGGACTCCTGAACTTCTAGCTGCAGCCGAAGTCAGTTATGTATGTGATTGGCCTAATGACGAACAGCCCTACAAAATGACAACGCCACTGGGAGACCTCGTATCTCTGCCTCTTTTCTTAGAGGTTGATGATGAGTTTGCTCTTTGGCACCGTCGAGCAAGTCTCGCTAGTTGGGAAAGCATGATCGTTACGGCAGCTTCTCGACTTCACGTTGATGGCCGAACTTCGGCACGGCACATGATGTTGACTTTGCGACCATGGCTGACTGGACAGCCTTTTCGTATTCGTTCTCTCGACCGTTCCTTAAGTCAGATTATGCAACTAGAGGGAATTTGGGCCGCTCAAGCCAATGCCATTGTGGAGGCGTTCCGAAATTCTGAATTTAGTTAGCGACGCCAGGCCCCGGGGATTGGTTGCGACAGCCCTAGATTGTCTCTCAAGGTGGTTCCGGAGTACTCGGTTCTAAATAATCCGCGTCTTTGCAGCTCAGGAACAACCAAATCCACAAAGTCTTCGAAAGCCCCGGGCATGTGAGTACCCGCTATTACAAAGCCATCGCAGGCAGGGGATGTGAACCACTCCTCGAAGTAGTCAGCAAGTTCAGTTGGGCCACCTACGACAGGGTGAGCCAGTCGACCTCGTCCAGAGACTTCAACAAAGTCTTTGACGCTCGGGGTTTGGTTTCCTGTTACTTCGATGACTTGATTACGGATGCCTTGGATACCTGTCATCGCAGCTACATCTTCTTCGGAAAGCGGATCTTCGAGTCCTTTCTCAGAAAAGTCGAAGTTGAGCCCCTCGGAAAGTAATGAGAGGTCATCAATCAAATTTGGAAGCAAGTCATAGGCAGCACGTCGGTCTTCAGCTTCTGACATAGTGCGACCCACTACTGGGAAGGTCAGATTCGCGATTTTTACCTGTTCCGGGTCACGACCATTGGCTTCGATAGCAGATTTGACAGCGCCATAATTTTCTTTGGCTCGTGAAAGGCTGGGGTTCGACATGAAAAGTAGCTCGCCCCACCGGGATGCAAAATCGACTCCTCTGCCGCTTTGGCCTGCCTGGATAACTACTGGGTGACCTTGGGGAGTTCGAGGAACAGTGAATGGTCCCCGTGACCTGTAATGGGGACCTTCATGGTCTAAGCGGTGAACCATATCTCCGCGCGCATACAACCCCGAAGCTCGATCCGCCACGATGGCATCAGCTTCCCAAGTATCCCAATGTCCATGGACTATCTCCATGAACTCATCAGCTTGGTCGTAGCGAACGTCGTGGGCGGGGGCCTCCTCTAGTCCCATATTTTTGGCCTCGTTGTCGTTCACTGATGTGACGACATTCCATGCCGCCCGACCGCCACTCATATGGTCGAGTGTTGCGAAAAGCCGCGCCACGTGAAATGGAGGGAAATAAGTAGTCGAGTACGTGGCACCCAAACCCAGGTTCTTGGTGACCATTCCCATGGTTGTGAGAACGGTCACAGCATCTAGCTTCACGCATCTAATCCCATTTTCGACGGTATGCCGATGATCGCCTCCGTACATATCTGGCATAGCAAGACGGTCATCGAAGAACCCGAGGTCGAAAAGCCCTCTTTCTAGAACTTTTGCTATGTGTTGATAGAAATCAACGTTGGTCACATCATGTCGAGCTTCCGGGTGGCGCCAAGCCGCCGGAATGGTCGTACAGTTCTGAGCTTGAAGGAAGCCAACCAACGCAATTTGGCGTTTCGGAGTTATCACGACAGGTGCGACTTAACTAGCTCTGCCACTGTCCGTCCTTCGGCCTTGCCAGCGACCTCGGCGTTAACGGCTTTCATTGCTTGTCCCATGTCTGCCATCGTTTTGTAACCGCCATCATTCAAGACCCGCTCAACGATCGCAGCCAAAGCTTCGACATCTAGCTGCTCGGGAAGATACTGCTCAAGAATCGACAGTTCTGCGCGCTCGTCAGCAGCTTTTTCTACCCTTCCACCTTGTTCAAATGCCTCTGCTGCTTCGACTCGACGTTTGGCTTGTGCTGCTATTAATTTTTCCACTTGCTCGTCACCCAAGGTCGTGGCTGCCGCACCAGCAACTTCCGCTTCTTGCACTGCCGCTACCACTGACCGCAAGGTAGCTACTGTCAGTTTGTCCTTCGATTTCATAGCAGCCGTCAGGTCGGCACGAATTTGGTCTAACAGGGTCATGAGCCTGTTGAGGGTCGTGCGGCGTCGTCTAGTCGGACGCCATCGGGTTGATGATTGATTGCCAATTCAGAGGAGGGATCTCCAGCGATTCTTGTATGCCACATGCGTCGTGGTTCTTTCATGTCAAAGGGTGTGCCTCGGTGTTGCAGTCGTCGATTATCCCAGACAACAGCATCGCCAACGGTCCATTCATGATGATAGGTGCGGGGAGGTTGACAGGCCCAATCGTTCAAGTCATCTAGGAGTTGCGTTGATTCTTCTCTGTCTAGCCCCACAATGTCATGCGCGTGCCGACCGATGAGGAGATTCGGTTGCCCCGTAACTGGGTGAAACTTCACAAGGGGGCGCAACGAAACTTCCATGTTGTGGTACCCGTACATATTGTACGTACCATCTTCATTTTCGTTATCCGGTAGGTAGCCAGACCGCTGTTGACTGTAATAGAGCGAGTGATACGCGTTGAGATTTGCGATGCGTTTTCGAGTCTCCGAGTCAAGCTCTTCATATGCGGCTCGCATGTCGGCCCATCCGGTGGCCGCACCTGATTGAGGCACAATTTCAGCCGTAAAAACAGCCCCTTTCGCTTGCATAGGCATATAGGTGCTGTCGTGATGCCAACCTTCGTTACCTCTTAAGGATTTAACAACTTCGTCTCCATCTTCGAAGTGAACTTTGCCGTCTTCGCCGATGTTCGAAATAGCTGCATGCGGGAATTCGAGATCTCCAAATCTTCGAGCAAAGCGATCTTGTCTTTCCCCGCTCAGAAAAACGCTTGGAAAGACCAACAACGCTCGATCAATCCAGAGCTCATACAAATCGCCCCATTCGGAATCGTCCATAGCTTCAAGATCAAGGTCGGTGACCACTGAACCGAAGGTAACTCCTTCAAGATTTTGAACTTTCATATCGTCACGGATCCTTATCGGTAACGCTGAACTTATGGTAGCGAGTACACAGTCACGCGTCTTGCGCGCGAGACTTCCGCAATGAGTATTGACGTTAACTTCGACTCTTCATTACGCCAGCGATTGACAAACAATCTGCAACGCCACCAACGGCGCGACCACCTGAACCAAGGCCTTACTCAAGCATCAGTGTGTGTCATCGTGTTGGATAGTGATGCTTCAGTTCATGGCGCTGACCCGCTACTGGACGGCGAAACTGCCTTGGACCGAAAGCAGTTGCTAGCCGATATTCCCGGAGTGTCCGCAGACGAAGAGTTAACCGGGACCGTTGAGGGCACAGCTGGCGGTGCGTCTGTTCTTCTCACTCGTCGAACATCGAAGCTCAAAGATCATCCCGGCCAATGGGCGCTGCCCGGGGGGCGAGTAGACCCCGGTGAAACTGCGTTAGAGGCGGCGATGAGAGAGGCTCACGAAGAAGTCGGGTTACACCTCACTAACGATGATTTACTGGGCCAACTAGATGATTATCCGACACGATCCGGTTACGTGATCAGGCCTTTCGTTTTTTGGCTCAGCGAACATCTAGAACCTGTAGCTAATCCGACTGAAGTGGCATCAATCCATCGAATTTCTATTCGGGAACTCACACGACCTGACTCCCCTCGATTTATAAAGATTCCCGAAAGTGAACGGCCCGTAGTTCAACTCCCAATCGGGGGTGATCTCATACATGCTCCGACGGGTGCCGTGATGTACCAGTTTCGGGCTGTGGCTTACGACGGCGACGAGGTTCGAGTCGATGAACTAGAGCAACCCGTTTTTGCATGGCGCTAGATGTCTGTTGAGTTCGCTTATCCGTGGACCGACATCGAAGAGTTCGGATTCACTGTGCGAGTTCGACGGAAGTTACCCATGTCAATGTTTAATTTTGTATGAGGACCTTTGACCTGAACCGGGTCGCTGTCGTGATCGTGACCATTTTCGACCGCCATAATTAGTTCAGCCATGCAGTGGCCAGCTATTCCCGCGTTTTTGAATTGGTTTCCGCTCGTTCCAATAGCTACATAGAACCCGCTGACACAAGTCTTGTCATATATCGGTATCCAATCGTCTGCTACGTCATAGACCCCCACAACACCTTTCCTTTGGTGCGGAACCCCAACCGCCGGGAGACGGCGGTTCAATCTCAATACCTGCGCCTCCCATTGCTCTGGTTGTATCTGGCCCTCGTGATTTGCATCCACCCAATGCAACGGATCACATTCTGGTTCTGTACTGCCAACGAGAATGTTGTTTCCTATATCGGGTCGCACGTATATACCGTTGTCGTCGTCTGCAAGGTTGAATCCACGGTTACCGAAATCCAACTCTTGCGGCGAGGGAACGTGATGTACTTCCTGCCGCAACGGGGTGGTTCCAATCGCCATGTCGCTCATAGCACCGGCCATCTCGTTGACTATTCGACTATGCGGCCCGGCTGCATTCACGACTATCGGTGCTGCAATTGAGGATCCATCGCCAATTTCTACACCGGTGATTCGTCCGTCAAATTGAGTTATCGACGCGACTTCTGTGTTGAAGCGGAATTCACAACCTAGTGATGCAGCCGCCGCATGCAGATTATGGGCTGCAAGCTGAGGGTCGCCGACATATCCGGCTTCCGGCGTATAAATACCGCCATCTAGATACTCAGTCGGTTCGTCCCAAAAATCTTCGTGTTGAGGTCTTTTTGGCGGCCCGAAGCGGTGCAGGTCAAGTTCAGGGAGACGAAATTGAAATTCTTGCTGGTTCCATTCTTCATATGGAATTCCAATCGCATCAAAGTGTGGAAGTACTTTGAGGTGATGGCCTCCTTCAGTTTTTAAGCTCACCATGCCGCACTGGCTAAAAGCCGCAAGTTGGTTGACCTCATCGGCCTTAACGTGTTCGGCCCAGTTCTCCCAGTAACGCAACCCCTCATAGGACATGGCCACGCCAGGATACGTCGAATATGTAAACCGAATGATGGCCGAGGAAAAGCTCGTCGAACCCAGACCAGGCCCGCCGTTGCGGTCAACTGTGAGGGTGCGCAACCCTCGTCGACCGAGTTCATAAGTGATTGACGAGCCAATGACGCCAGAACCGATCACTATTGCGTCAAATGTTTTGGACGACATCGATTCAGTCTCGCATCAACGATGCCAACAATCGAATGCTCTTTAACCGATACGAATAGGTTTGCCGATGTCCCCGCTGAGGACCTCGGGTTCATCATCAGTTATGTGTATGTCATCTTCGATTCTTATGCCACCGAAACCTCTGAGCGGATCTACAGCATCCCAAACAACTTCGTCTGCGAAACGCTCTCGAACTGCTGGGTCCTTCAGAAGCGCATCTATGAAATAGACGCCGGGCTCAACGCTGGTAATCATTCCGGCTTCGAGTAGACGATCGGTTCGCAGATATCGCGATTGAGGATGGGAACTGGGCTCTCGGCCGGCTGGATAACCACCGGCGTCGTGAACGTTGAGGCCTATGAGGTGCCCGAGCCCATGTGGATAGAAGAGTGCGACGGCTCCAGAAGAAACTAATTGATCTAAGTCACCTCGTAACAGGCCAAGTTCTATTAATCCCGAGCCAATGACCCGGGCTGAATCTAGGTGAACTTCACGCCACTCCTGACCCGGCCGACAACGGTCAATAGCTAATTCCTGAGCGCTTAAGACAAGGTGCCAAAGGAAAGACTGAACATCGGTTGGTTCGGCGCCTACGACCATCGTCCTTGTAACGTCACTCGCGTAGCCTCCGAATTCACCACCAGCGTCAATCAAGAGAAGTTCGCCCTCTCGAAGGGTGCGGGTAGCAGGATTCAAGCTGTCCTCTTGGCCGTAGAAGTAATGCAGGTATGCACCGTTAGAGCCAGCAGCAACAATGCTGGGATAGGCCGTTCGCACTGCTCCAGCACGAAAAAACTCAGCTTCCATGCCCACTTGGATCTCCCGCTCAGTCATACCAGGAGAAACGTTCCCATAGACCCAATCAAAGCCCGACTTACTAGTCAACGCGGCCGTTCTCAAAAGAGAGAGCTCTAACTCATCTTTATGAACTCGCTCATCAGCTATACCTGCCTGGATCTTAGGGTCGTCCCAGGCCTCCAAAACCGTTTGGTCACTTCTTAGGGAAATCCACCCGTCAAGTTCGTCTAGAGGCAGCCCTACCGGTTCAGCAGGTTGATGCCAGACTTGCTCGTCTGGTGTTGAACGCGGACCGAACATCTGCCATTTGTTCTTTTGCGCGTCGAACGCCAGCACAGCATCCGCAATCCCTCGTCCTGACAAGTACGCGAAATCTGGATGGGGCTTAAATGTGTGATCCATATCGCTTCCCGCCATCGGAAGAACGGGCCCAGAACGGACTAAAACAATTTCTCTAGTAAGTCCCCATCGGCCCGCCACTCGATCGCGACGAAGGTCAAAAGCGGTTTCGCTTTCGCGATTTGTCATATGTGAAATCTACTCTCAGCGAGCGATCTTTAGCGCATCGTGTCATTGTGTTGTTATGAGTACTTTGATTACCGGGGGCACCGGTTTTATTGGAGCGGAAATTGCTCGAATGCTTATAGACACGGGCGAGGAAGTTCATATCGCCCATAGGTCCGGAAACTTAGGGCGAATCGAGGGTATCGAAGACCAAGTTCATCTTCACCAATTCGATCTTTCCGTTCCTGGTAGCGCTTCTTCCCTACTATCCGAGGTAAAGCCGACAAAGCTTTTTCATTTTGGGGCTATTTTGACTGCCCCGGGTGAAGAAGACCCACAAACGCTACTTCAAGCAAACGCTGCAGGATTTATTGAAACTATCGAGGCGGCAAGGCTTGCAGGGACAGAACAGATGATCTTTGCAAGTTCAATCGGAACTTATGGTCGCGACACTGGAGGTGGGGTCATTAATGACCTCACTTTGCAGCGACCAAACTCGGTATACGGGGTGACAAAAGTGTTAGGGGAAAACCTTGGCGCTTATTACCGGCAAAAATATGGTTTCGACTTTAGAGGTTTGCGTTATCCGTCAATTGTTGGTCCGGGTGTGACCACTTGGAGCGTCGCTCAATACACCAGTTGGATAATCGAGAAACCTGCTATCGGTGAACCGTTCGAGGTATGGGTACCTCCCGAGGCAGTGGTTGCGATTTTGCACTATCAAGATGCGGCCCGTGCAGCTATCGAACTTTCGGCAGCACCGTCAGAGTCCATCAAGTCAATTAACTATTTGGTTGATGGAATTCAACCTACGCCAACCGCTGGGGAACTTGCCGATGTGGTCCGTTCTCGAATTTCTGATGCAGAAATAACTTTCTTGCCTCCTACCGGGTCGATTGCCGGGTCTGTTCGGATTGATGACCGTGCAGCTCGCGAAGAATGGGGTTGGCGACCGAACTTTGACACAGAAGCAATGGTCGACGCCGTAATCGCCGAAGTAAAAGGGTAACCAGATCACTTATTCAAGAATCCCTGTTCCTCGGACCAGACTAAGGTCCGAAGACGTGAGGCGTAGTTTTTAAGGGGGAATCATGACTGTTGAGCGTTCCACTGAAGTGATGGCCACATATTTAGGTGAAGTCTTAGGCAAGCGTAGGTTTGATCTGATTCCAGAATTCGTCGACGATGAGATGCTCGACCATGCAACAGGCATGCGTGGCCCTTCCGCCCTCCATGCACACGCAACAGGATTCTGCGAGAACATTCCAGGGGTGGAGATTGAAGTGGAGAGCATTGTCGCCACAAAAGACGCTGCTTTCGGAATCTGGAATTGGAAGGGTGAACCTATCCAGTCAATGGGCAACTCTGAAAATGGCAACCCGGTGTTCCCGCAACGAGTTCTGAGCGTGTTCAAGCTGAGCGGTGGAATGCTTATTGAATACGAGGCGTTTGTAGACGCCGGGCAGGTAAGAGCTCAAATATCTGCTCCTTAAAAAGTCTTAGGCGAGCGCTCGCTCCTTTCATTTGACTGATTTCCTTTCGGTCCGAAAAGCCTCGTTCGATACCGGAACATCTCATTTCGGGTTTACACTTTCGACTTGGGATTTCTTATCTAAATCTCATAAAGCTCTCAGGCTTTTTTCAGATTCATTGGAGAACTTGGTGTCTGTACAAACACATCAGCTAGGAGTTCAACAATGATCCGACGTCCAAAAGTGAAATGGGTAGCCCCGATAGTTCTTACTGGAGCACTACTGGCAGGCGGCTCAGCTGCAATTGCCGCCGATACTTTTAATAACTCAGACGAAGAGAAGGCATTTGATTTTCCAACAACTGGCAAACGTCCTTCTAAAGAAGATATGGAAGCTCGACGAACTGCGATGCAAGAGCAACTAGCGGCAAAGGTTGCCTCTGGTGCTATCACTCAGGCCGAGGCGGACGATATACGCGCCAAGATGAGTGAACGCAAAGCAAAATTAACGTCCTTCTAAAGAAGATATGGAAGCTCGACGAGCTGAGATGCAAGAGCAACTAGCGGCAAAGGTTGCCTCTGGTGCTATCACTCAGGCCGAGGCGGACGATATACGCGCCAAGATGAGTGAACGCAAAGCAAAATTGCAGCCTAGCGGGCTAGTAAGACAGGCCGCATCGCACAGCGGTTGAGTCTTCAGCGATTTGGCTCTCAGATCTCTGAAGGTCCGTTGCTTTACCGAGACTTACCTCTGTGTATTGGGTTAATTATCGCTGGAAGTGTGCTCCGCTCCGACTTGTTTTTCATCATCAACTATTAGCCAGGTTCCCATAGGCATTAAATCGACTGAAGATAGATACAAGCTGGCAGGCCGTTGAGCTGAGCCGACCTCCATTCGGATAAGAAGCCTCTCGGCTAATCGAGCGAATAAACCTATTTGCTTACTCTTCCTCGGAGCCGCAGCTTGAGGTGGTCGACTAGGGAGGTCAGGAATGAAGAACTCCAACATGACTTTAGCTTAGCAAACGTTTAGTAGGTAGTTGACCATCTCCTGCTGGGACCCGTGCGGCAATCTACGCTCAAGAGATGGACGACAATTTGAATTCGGCGGCTCGCGTCGCTGGTCACGCAGTTGTTGGCGAAATTATGGGGTTCCCCTGCCAAGGTCTAACTATTCGCTGGACCAACCAAGAGATAGGTGTCTGCAGATGGCCAGCCATGCCCGACACAGTATTTGCCCAGTTGCAATTCGAACGATACGGACCCGCTGATCCCGAATTTTGTGAAATCAAAGACTGGGTAATTCGTCGAATCAAATCTTATTTGGGGGGCGCCGTTGCTGACGCTCTGATTTCTGGCGTCATCAATGTTCCTTGGCTGACAACCGATTTGAACATGATCAGCGTCGTGACTCGAAATGTTTTTGGTCAGCCAGGTCCACACTTTGATGAGCTACTGACTAGCGAAATTATTTATGACATCGACCGAGGAGTAGAAGTTGAAGATCTAGGCCGAGTGGTTGGCCGGGCTAGAGAGTTATGGGAGGAAGAAATTCACCAACTTCTCGTGGAGGAGACAACATGGCTTGGTCGAATCACAGATTTGATTCAGGAAAGAGGGACCCTGAGCGGTCCCGAGGTTCGTTCTTTAAGACCTTCTAACTAATCCAAATTCCCCCATCGAATTTTGCTTAAGATCTAGCTATGAATAGCTCTTCAAACAAGCCTCTACTCGAACTTCCCGAAGTCCAAACGTGGAACCTGCAAGGTAAGGTCGTATTTATTACCGGCGGCGCTTCAGGCATTGGGGCAGCTACTGCTCGCTTGGCAGCATCTGATGGAGCGACGGTTGTGGTTTGCGACGTTGATCAAGAAAACGGTCAGAAAATCGCCGATGAGACAGGTGGACGCTTTGTCTCTTTGGATGTCACCTCTAGACAATCATGGGCTCATGCCACTACAGATTTAGAGCAACTCGACATTGCGATTCTCAATGCTGGAGTCGAGTTTCGAGATCCTGCAGATTTTGAACGAACCCCAGATAACCCGGGCGAATGGAACCTAGAGCTGTATGAAAGAGCGAGAGGGGTAAATGTCGATGGCGTGGCATTCGGTCTACATGCCCTTGTGCCTTTATTTGATCGTTTAGGCGGTGGTTCGATTACAGTCACTGCGAGCATCGCCGGACTCATCCCATGGTCGCCTGACCCTATCTACAGCATGACTAAATGGGCCGCTGTTGGCCTAGTGCGAGCAGCTACTAGTTCGCTCCGGCGCAAGAACATAATGATCAATGCTGTTTGCCCCGGAGGGGTGGCTACCCCAATGACTCGCGTGTTTGACGGCACCGTTCCTCCAGGAATGGCCGATCCGGCGCATATCGCGACCGCTCACCTAGGAATCGCTACTTCCGGTCACTCAGGTCGGGTGATCAAAGCAGTGGCAGGCTTTCCACATACCGCACATCAGTTCGCTGAAGTTACGAATACTTTCTGACTGTCTTAGATAGAAAAGTTAGCTAGACGAACCCTGACTTGGCGAACCTGCCCATTTTTTCCCCCAACGAGCAAGCTCATCCAATACGGGACGGAAGTCGTAAGCCGAAGCCGTCGGCACATACTCAAACCGCTCAGGACTTTGCATGTATTGGCGTCGCTCCAGGAGTCCATGCGACACCAACGTATTAAGGCGATTAACTAACACGGTCGGAGCTATTCCCAATGCCTTCTGGATTTCATCGAATTTTGTTCTGTCTTGTATCAAAATCTCTCTCAAAAGGAGTGGAGTCCACCACTCGCCCACTACCTCAAGGGTTTGAGCTATAGGGCATTCCATTCCACTGAAACTTTTGCGCTTCATAAACGACAATTTAGCCTGAGATCTCAGTTGACCAAACCAACGACTCCGACCAAAAGGCCGAATAGCAGAAACAACTCCGACCACGGCCTGCTATTCAGAGAATAACCTCTTCACATGTCCGACCCAGAAGCCATGAGTGATGCCGACGCACATGCAGCGATCACCGACACAATCTTGAACTACGCAGAATACGTTGATGCTTGCGAGACCGAAAAATGGGCTGCATTATTTTGCAACGACGCTACTTTCGATGAAGGAAGAGAAGTGCAGGGCCGAGCTCAGATTGAAGTCCTCTTACCCAAACTTCTAAGACTTTTCTCTGCCACCTCCCATCACATCAGCAATATACGAATCAACCGAACCGCTAACGATCGAGCCTCAGCTACTTCCTATGTTTATGCCTGGCATCGAAAACACGATGGAACAGATTTCGAATTTTGGGGTCGTTACGTTGACCACTTGGCGTTCGAGGAGGGGGCTTGGCGCTTTAGCTCACGAAAAGTGCAGCAGTTTGGTGCTCGCGGTCTGAACATAAAAGTTGATCATGTGCCAAGACGAAAGTTCGAACCCCAATAAACCCTTACTCAAGTAACTTAAGCGAAGCCAAGGAGACGATTTACCCAGGAGAGTAAATGTGGTGTGGACCGAACTGGTTTCTTTGAACAGGTTCTCCGGTTTCTGCAAAGTGAGCAACGCCTTGCACCACGGCTCGAAGGTACGGAGGGATTGCTTCACGAATCATTTTGCGTTCATAGACCTCCCGGGCTTCAGGGTCTACGTCGGAACGAACATAGGAAATCACTTCGATCCCGAAATTGCATCCGCTTATTGATGATGCTTCGACCCACCAGCGTGCCTTCGCTATCTTCCCTGAGGGCGGACCAACTAGCAGTTCGTAGCCTTCGCCTTCAGACCACTGGAACACATCTCGTCGGTAGTGGACCCCAGCGTAGTAGTGGACATGATCTGCCCCACCTAGTCCAGGCCACCTTTCAACGGGGTTTGCTGAACAGAAAGGATGGATATTAGTCAGGTTGCCTGGAGCACTAATAACCGTCCATAGATCCGAGGCGCTCGCCTTAATTTGTTGAGTTGCCACGATTGCGGTGGTCGGCTCTAACCCTCTATCAGCGAAATCGTTCATTGTTCCTCCAATTTCTGGGACACCCCTGCAATGAGCTTATGTCGGATCCACATTCCGTTAATCAAACGATCGGAGCAGGTCACGGGATTCGACATAAGCGACATAAGCAGCAAAAAGGAAGACGACCTGTATAGATCTGGTTCACCCAACTACTTGTGAGCATTTACAGAGTGCACGTGATGGTTAGGGCCGAAATTATTCAGAGCGCGACATAGCGGGAATGGTTTTATTTCGTACTGAATTGTCGCCAAGTAAAACTAAAATGGGAGCCGGCAGTTCATCGTCTGCCACGCATGTCATTGTTCTGGACAACACTCAGTGGACGGATCTGCATCAACATCGTCATCATCGTCGACAACCAAGATGCCTTCGGGGTCAATTTCAAGGTGGCGCGCCTGATGTGCCAACAGAGCAGCTATTCGACGACGTTCTTCCAGATCATCTTTGTTCATCGAACTATTCTGCCTCTTTAAGCTTCATCACTAATACGAGGCGGTTCGATCCATGGTTGAGCGATTTCCATCCACTTCTGGGCTAAAACGCCGTGAGTTTCTACGGCTGACTCTGCCACTGGTATTCGTCTTGTTATTACCTTGCAAAATTCATATGCGTTTGCACTGACTTTGTTGGTCGCATCATCGGGGCCCCAACTCCATTGATCACCGTTTGGGCTTACAAGCTCAACCCGCACCGGTTCCTTAGGTGGGGTCAAACCCTGGTTTACGTAACTGAACTCTCTAGTCACAACTCCGATATGAGCGATGTGACGAAGTCGATTAGTTCGCGGGTACTGAATAGCAAAACTATCTGCTAGGTCGTGAGAATGAGTCCATGTTTCCAGCAAGCGACTCGTAGCTAGAGAACGAGCACCAATATCAGGACCTAACCACGTGATACGAGCCTTGGGATCCGTATCTCGCAATGCCCCCAACATCTCACTACGGCCCGTAAGGAACCATTCCCATAATTCACTACCCTGTAGCGCCCTTACCTGAGGACCCACCGCCTTATGGACAGAGGTTTCTCCTTTAGATAACTGAGTACGGATGTCGACGAATAGCTTGGGGTTAACTAGCGTCAGATAACAGATCCAATCTGTCGCCCCTAGATGCAGAATTGTCTCATGGCTATCCCAGCCCTCTGCGACTGTTGGGGCACGCCACTGATCTTCGGTCAGATCTTCAACAACAGAACTTAACGCTCTCGTTTCAGCGGCTATGTCGTCGCAAATTTGATCCACAGTCCAATAATAGTTGGTTTGTGCTTGATATCGATCTGCAGCTAAAACGCCCTACGACTTGCGTGCTTGACGCAACGCATAAAAAGCGACTGCTGCAGCGTTACCTACGTTGAGAGAGTCAGCGGCGCCTGACATCGGGATTCCGACCAGTCGTGTTGCCATGGCCATGGCACCTTCAGTCAGCCCCGGACCTTCCGCTCCCAGCATTACTGCAACTCTGTCAGCGCTCGAATATTGCAAAGTATCAATATTTATTGCGTCACTTCGGGGTGTCATACCTAAAACTTCAACCCCTGCCGCTCTTATCGTTCCGATCCCCTCGTTGATGTCGGTTAGCCAGGCGTATGGGAGCGCAAACCCTTCTCCCATCGACACACGGCAACATCTGCGAGACAGAGGATCTATGGAGTCGGGGCTGAGCAGCAACGCGTCTATATCAAGGCCTGCCGCGCACCGCATAATTGTTCCCAAATTCGTTGGGTTATTGATGCCTTCTACGATGGCAAACGACTTCATTGAGCCGTCGACTAAGAGGTCCTCGAGGGTCGACACTTCTTTGCGATAGAAACACGCCAAGGCTCCACGATATGAGCGATATCCAGCTATTTTCTCGAGGACTTGCTCCCCTGCAGCAAACACGTCAACATCATCAAACTGATCAGGCAACGGTCTTGTCCTCTTTGCGTCGATAAGAACTGATCTCAGCTTGTAGCCAGCCGCTATGGCTCGCTCTATGACGATGTCTCCTTCTGCGATAAAAATTCCTGCAAGATCGCCACCGGGAGCTTCTCGACGTTGGCGTAACGATTTGTCACGTAAACCCAAAAATACATCGATACGTGGATCAGTAGTTTCGTTAATCGCTATCGGCACGCAACTAGTTTCATAGAGAAGTGAGAGATCTTACTGTCCGGAGACAAGTACTTCAGCTTCAACTAGAGCGTCGATTTGCGCTTTCGAATAGCCCAGCACTGATTTCAGTACAGCTTCGTTGTCTGCACCCATCCCGGCGACTCGACCGGTGGTCCCAATATTGACTCCTGCAGCGTTGCGCGCTGGAATTTTTAAGTTTGTGTTCGTCTCGGCAAGGAGGTGCCGGTGCGCAGCCCAGTCTGAAGATGCCAGGTCGTCGATCGAAACCATTTGAGCTGCGGTGAAGGGTGACTTGCTTTCGAGGACCGATAGAAACTCATCGAAATTTTGGAAGCTGGCCGCCCAGGCCGTCAGCATCTCCAGTATCTCGTCTTTGTGTGCCTCTCGCTCCATTGGTTGAGCAAATCGGGGGTCTTCAATTAGTTCAGGTCGGTCCATTGCCATAGCTAAATCCGGGAACCAGGCCACAGGACTGCCAGCAATTCCCCATAGGTCACCATTGGGCATCTCTAGTATCGGTGATTCGTGACAAAAGCCGCCATTTGTTGGTTCCCAACCGCCGGCTAACTCTGTCGATACCCATTCTTGGATATAAACCAACGACTCAATCATGCATACATCTAAGTAACCCCCAGAACCTTGCCGTTCGGCCTGAACCAGTAGTGCGTTGATCGCCGCCGCCGCAGACAACGCTGTTACGGAATCTCCGAGCACTAAAGAGGGCTGACGCGCCTCACGCTTATTTTTTCGCTTGTCGTACTCAACAAGTCCAGACTCTAAATGCCCGATAGGTGCGTATGCTCGGCGTTTCGCCCATGGCCCGGTTTGCCCAAACCCAGTGATGCTGCAGTACACAAGTCGGCTGTTTGCCTTGCTGAGCCGCTCATAATCGAGTCCGTATTTTGCCATGACGCCAGGCCTGAAATTTTCAACAATCACATCGCATTCAGCGGCGAGTTCGGCAATCAGGTCCGGGGTTTTATCTTTCGAAAGATCAAAGGAACAGAAGTGCTTCCCAGCGTTTTGTTGAGCGAAATAAGGCGTTACCTGTTCTGGTTGGAAAGGAGGAAAGGTCCTACTCAGATCACCCTCGGGTGGTTCGACTTTTATAACTTCGGCTCCCTGGTCAGCGAGAATCCGAGTAGCCAGAGGGCCAGCCACCACGCGTGTGAAATCCAGCACTCGTATACCTGCAAGTGGTCCCATGACAAGAAACTAACCTTTTTATCTTGATGGTTCTCAAGTCGGCCGCGGACGAGTTGGATATTAACTTTGATTGCCGTTAAACATCCTCAGCACAGCGACCTGTAAGCCGCTTTCACCCATCACCTATTCGGGAATTCGAAGTTTCGCGCTCTCAATCCAATCCGGTGCCCATCCATCGCACATAACTCCATTGCGCTTCGCACGATCTGGTGACATTTCATCGGTAATCAGCGCACCGGACAAAGCGAAGCTCTGGGCATCTCTGTCTACCGAGCCCCCCGTATACCTGAGAAGACTGAAACTCCCCAATCACCGTCGTGTTTGTGGAGGATGTAGAAACTATCGATTGATTCGATCACCGAATCATCTTCGCGATGGCGCGTTCCTTCAATCATGAGGTGGGCACGAGTCTCTTCGAGGTGGACTATTTTCGTTTCCGTCTCTGGGTGATGAAATCCCATACTTTCGCGCATACGTTCCGGATCGAACGGGTATCGGTCGCGCACTTGAGCTTCGGTCTCTGAGACATAAATAACCGGCAAATGGACTAGGGCCTGCAAATCTTCGCGCGTGCCACTAACGAAAGCCTCGTTGTATCTATCCATAAAGGCTTCTATCTCTTTGTGAAGTTCTGCTTGTCGTTCAACTGTCATGCTCATGCCGAGCAATTTAATGCGCCTTGACTACCAGGGACAATGACGGCAACCAGAGCCGCAACACCAGACTTGTCGCTTTAAGCACGAGGCAGTGAAGACTTCGAACCCTGTATCGGGGTCCTTGTAAGTGTCTTCGCCTGCGGCTTCGGCTTCATCGTGTTTTAGCTGGGCCGCCTCAGATATCACCGCAACGCAACCTTGCCCAAATACGCCGGCAACTATCTAGGGTCCGATTCTTCGGCTTCACTTGCGCTACTCGATTCCAATTCTGCGTTGGTGTCGCCTATCGGGCGCATGGCCTCAGCGATTCCCGTTACAGCTCCCAACACTCCGCTGAATTCTGTTGGAACGATGATCTTGGTTGCTTTTCCATCAGCGATTTGGGTTAAGGCTTCAATGTATCGGACCGCCAAAACATCACTTGTCGGGTCGCCGTCGTGAATAGCTTGGAAGACTTGTCGGGTTGCCTCAGCCTCTCCCGCTGCAACAGTTTGTAGCTGGTAGCTCTCGGCTTCGGCGACGGTTCTTAGTGCTTGGGCCTCGCCTTCAGCAGCAAGAATTGCGCTTTGCCGCTGGCCTTCTGCTTCAAGGATTCGTGATTGTTTGTCGCCTTCGGCTCTGGTGATTTCTGATTCCCGGAAACCTTCTGCTTCGGTTACGGTTGCGCGTCGTGTACGTTCCGCTTTCATCTGCTCGTGCATCGCTGCCATTACGTCGGGTGGCGGGTCGATGCGTTGAATTTCGACCCGAACAACACGAACGCCCCATTTGTCAGTGGCTTCGTCAAGTATCTCGCGCAAAGCTGCGTTTATACGGTCGCGGGAGGTTAAGGCTCCGTCAAGCTGCAGGTCGCCTACAAGGTTTCTCAAGTTGGTCTGGGCAAGTTTGGTTATAGCGAGAACAAAGTTCGCAATGTTGTAGACGAGGCGTTGTGGGTCGGTTGGTTCATAAAACACCACAGCATCTACAGAGACAACGACATTGTCCGATGTGATTACTTCTTGAGGTGGGACGTCTACGACTTGTTCTCGCATATCGACGCGCCGGATGGTGTCGATGAAGGGGATAATGATCTGAAGACCAGACTCTTTGGTCTCTTTGTACTTGCCAAGACGCTCAACAATGCCGCGTTCGTAGGGTCGGACTATTTTCACGCCAGCGACCAAAAAGAGGATAACGACTAGGCCGATGACTGCTAGGAGAACGTAAATGAACATTATTTCTGTCCTTCGTTAGAGGTCGCGCGAACAACCAATCGCGTACCGCGTATCTCGATTATCTCAACGGTGGAGCCTGAGTCGACAGGGCCATGATCCGAAATAGCTCGCCACTGCTCACCTCCGACTTTAACCAGCCCGGAAGATACTGGGTCAGCCGGAATATCTTTCAGAGTCATCCCAAGGACGCCGATTAAACGATCATGACCAGCACCAGGGGGTGATTGCATCGCTGCCATAGAGGCACGGCTTTTCCGCCAAAACAGTGAAAACAGTACTCCTCCGAGAACGACGAACACGATCCAGTCGACTAGGAGAGGCGCTCCCATGAAAGCCAGCACCATGGCGACGCTGGCACTGATCCCAAATGGAATCAGAATAAAGGTTCCCGCAACAAACATTTCTCCGGCGATGAGGACGCCAGCGATTGCTAACCAGATCCATCGCCAAGTATCGGGGGTTAGGTCCATATTTTCCTTTACTTGTTTACAAGTCTATTCCCAGTTGCTGGTCAGAGACAGACCCTTATTTTTTGCCTTCTTTCTCCCGAATCTCTCGGTAGTGATCTAGCGCTTTTTGGTATTGCTCTACTTCAACGGCACCCGAAATCAAAAACCTGTTGTCAATAACAACTGCCGGAACCCCGTTAACCCCGTTTTGGAGGGCTTCGTTGTATTCGTCGAAAACCTGTTTCTTAAAGGTTTCTCCGTTGGTTGTTTGAACCCCTTCGAATGCCGCTTTGTCTATTTCGGACTCGTCAGCAATTTTCAGTAACTCGTCTGAGCTTGAAATGTCACGGTTCTCAATGAAATAGGCCTTTAGTAAATTACGGTGATACCGCTGCCATGTCTCTTGACCGAACGTAGCTGCTGTTTTGCTAGCTATAGCGGCTGGCAGTGAGTGCGATGGTGGCGGACTTTCGCCTGACCATGGGGTGATGAATTCGGCTCTGGGTTCTAGACCTGCGGGACGTTCCCAGCTTTTGGTGTACTCCGTGAATTCTTGCAGCGTTCTTGATTCGGGTTGGGGTCTCAATAGAAATGATTTCCATTCGATGACGATCGAGTTGCCTTGTTGTTTCTCTAACTCTTCAAGGCGCACCGCCCCGACCCAACACCATGGTCAGAGATAGTCGGACCAAACGGTTATTTGAACTGCATCTGAAGTCATCATTAGGAGCTTAGGTCGTCGTCCTCGGCGTGGGCTTGAAGGTCGGACAAGCTAGCCCATTCAAGGGTTGCAATGTGGGTGGCTGCCAATCGAACTTTTGGCGCAGCGCCTGCTTCGAACGCTTCCTGCCAGCGAGGAGCACACAAGCACCATGAGTCACCATCTTTTAGACCCGCAAACCCTAATTCTGGGTGAGGTGTACTTAGGTCATTACCCACGCTTTTGGAAAATTCCAAGAATTCATCAGTAACAACGGCACAAACGGTGTGCACTCCCATGTCACCAGGCCCGGTGTTGCAGCATCCATCTCTGTAATAACCAGTGAGGGGGTCTCGACCACACTCTTCAAGGTCTGTACCTAGAACATTTTTTGCCATAGCTCCACTCGATTTTGTTCCGCTGGTTAGATGATTACTTTGAACTCCGGCTGCTGCAATGCGGAGTTTATAGAGCCTCTTTGCGAAGAGGCCCTGATCTGGATCCTAGTTCTGCTGCTTTGCTTAAACGCCCGATATGAGTTCTAAGGCCGCTACCTTCAGACATTTTTATCTCTCTCCAATTAACTTAGATATATGGCCCCTCCGCTGCGATTCGGCATTGTCCACGACTTTCGTCGCCCACCTGGAAGCGATATCACGATGCCCCAGGTTTACGCCGAAACTTTCGAGCAGATCGAATTAGCAGAGTCTCTCGGTTATGAGCTTTGTTGGTTTACAGAGCACCACTTTATGGAAGACGGGTATTTACCAAATTTCGTTCCGGTGGCGGCAGCCGCAGCAGCAAAAACTACTCGAATGAGATTTTCAACAGATATCTGTCTCCTTCCGTTCAGGCATCCGTTGCGTCTCGCCGAGGATCTCGCCATCCTCGACAACATTTCCAATGGTCGAATGGAACTTGGAGTTGGCATGGGGTATGCGAAGCATGAATTTCAAGGATTCGGTATTCCGATAAGCCGCCGGGTGTCTCTCACCGAAGAAGCGATCCAGATTCTTCAACTTGCCTGGAGCGGTGAGGCATTTAGCTTCGAAGGTAAGCGCTACCACTTCTCAAATCTTCGGGTGACTCCAGATCCAGTTCAACCTGGTGGCCCTCCTTTGTGGCTTGCCGCCACTAGCCCCGCCGGAGCTGAACGCGCTGCGAGCTTTGGAACCCATTTGCTTCCCCAAGGCCCGAAGCATTTAACAATTGATCCGTGGAAAGGCGCTGTGGCAGATGTAAGCCATAAGCGCGTTGGCCTTATCAGGGGCGTCTTCGTCACTGATGACATCGAAAAAGAGTGGGAACCCATCGCAATTGCCGAAAAGTATCGGCGCGATGTTTACGTCGGGCTTATCAAAGCAAGCGACGACCATAAGTCTGAAGTCGCCGATAGGTCAGGGCCTAGCGATACGAGAACGCCCATCCCGCTTAACCCCTTGGTTTGGACGGTGGGATCGGTAGATCATTGCGTCTCAGAGCTCGAACAACTCATCGCCGAGCACGGCATAACAGATTTAGTGACCTGGGGCGGTCCCCCAGGGTTGTCACCCTCAGTGATGAATCAATCTCTGACGAGATTTGCTAAGGAAGTTATTCCCCGAATACGCGAAACAATTGGAAAGTGACCAGTGGGGCGAGCACATTTTCGAGATTGATCTCGTAATTTAGGATTCTCTCAAGTTCTCGGGTCTGACGGTCTGCGCGCAAGGAGCTGGAAATCAATCTTCTGCTGACGGACGCCTACGCTGACGTTTTAGGTCACCTCGACGGGTTTTAGCGTCAGTTCGCTTTCGTTTGGCGGACCGACTGGGACCAGTCTTTTTCCTAGATGTTTGGACGTTAAGTCCTTCACGTATTTTCGTTGAAAGCTTTATTAGCGCTTCATCTCTATTGCGTTTTTGTGAGCGGTGACGATCAACGCGAATAATAACTAGTTCACCGAACAGTCTGATGAGCCGCTGTCGCTGTTCAACAGTTCCCGCTTGCGACGCGACGATATTCCACCGAATTTCAGCGCGCGTTTGGGATCTATTGGCATGTTGGCCACCCGGACCACCAGACGTTGAGAACTGCCAATCCAGCTCATGACTTTCAATGACAAAGCCTTCTTCGATCTCCACCGAGGACAGCACCATTGTTATAACGAATGAACAGTGGCAGCAGAGCTTTGTGGGCGAAGGCCACCCGTAAGCAGGTTTGCGATCATGTGACTAGCAGGTGTGGCCTTGTGCAGATTTGGTGCAGGTCTCCGTCAGTTGCTCATCTGAAACGTAAGCCTTGACGGTGCCATCCCAATGGATGGAGGTGCTACACGATACGCATCGGTAGTTACTTCGATACGACCTGGCCCGACCACTGGCGTGGTGTGGGTATTTCATTTTTTTTCTTTCTTTTGTTCACCTATCGTTTGTACCAGCAGCATTCTTCTTCACCAAAAGATTTTCTCAGCGCTAGCCAAGGTGGTTGTCAGTCCTACTACCGGAACTGAAGTCCTGACTAACAGCGTTAGCGGGGAAGCGTCAAGACTGAAGAAGCGACCATTAGCATCGTTCGTTCTCGCACTACGAAGATCTCGGGATCTGCATGACATCAACGAAAACACCAGAAATAGGGATGAACTTGTTGCCCTATTATTTGATTGTCTTTGGGATGTCGGCTGGGTTGGCAAGCGTTGTCACACTGCTAGCCGAGTTCCGCAACGAACTTGGATTTTCCGAGTTTGCTATCGGGGCATCAGTAGCTGGTGGGCTAGGGGCAGGATTTGTAGCGGCAATAACGCTGGGACCTCAAGCGGACCGGGGTCGGGCGCCGTTGATGTTGCGATCGGGTCTTTTGCTGGGTCTTGTGGCGCTTGTTGTTATGGCGATCGCTACAGAATTTTGGCAGTTCATGTTGGGTCGAATATGTATGGGTTTGGCGTTTGGAGTTGCCCAACCAGCAACTCGACGCACAGTGATCGTCGCAGATCCACGAAATCTTGGCCGGAACGTGGGGCGTCTAGGGTCGTTCGACGTGGCTGGGTTTGTAGTGGGCCCAGCAGCGGCGGCAGTGCTTAACGCTGTTGGTGGTTTCCGCGCTCCATTTTGGGTGATGGCGGTTTTCCTGGCGCTGCTCATTCCAACAGCTTGGAAGGCTCGAAGCGACACAGCTGAGAAAGACGTAACCCGACAAAAGCTCTCTGATCTGCTCAGAAATCGGAAGCTCATCGGAGCTTGTTCGGTTGTGTCGGCTTATTTCGTATTTATTGGGGCGTTCGAGTCGGTATGGATTCTCGACATGGATCATCGAGGCGCTTCTCAATGGCAAATCGGTGTCACGGTGACGTGTGTAGCGCTACCAATCGCCGTCTTAGCGCCATGGGGCGGCAGCCTCGCTCAACGTTACGGTTCACGCAGATGGGCATTAGCAATGATCACTGCGTGTTCAATTTTTAATGCTTTGTTCGGCTTGGTGCCGGGCCTTTGGGCATTGGTGTTTCTTACTGTTGGTTGCGGCTTTGCTGAGGGCATCGGATTTCCTTCGGGCACGATGTTGGTCTCAAGTTCAGTGCCTGAAAGTCGTCAAGCTGCTGCGCAAGGGCTTGCCAGCGCTATTGAAGTTGGCACAGCTGCCTTGGCGGCCCTTGGTTTAGCTGTTGTATATACAACAGTCGGTCATACTGTCGCCTATCTCGTCGCTTCAGGGGCAATGCTTGTTCTCTTAAGCGTCGGTTGGAAGCTCACTATCGGAATAGGTGGCCCTGAATCTAAGATGATTGAGTCGTCCGCCAAATAGCAGATAGTCAAGCTCGAGTTTTGAGATAGCGGAAACGCCAGCAACAATGGGTCCATGTTCGACTCAAGTCACGTAATCACAACCACGGAAGATCTTCGTCGGTTAGTTTCACCTCCTCGACCGGCTCAACAAACAAAGGTGTTATCGACACTTGACATCCACTGTCGGAAGTGGATTGAGAGAAGCCCGTTCGTAGTAGTTTCCAGCGTCGACACAGCAGGAAGAATGGACTTGTCACCAAAAGGTGACCCGCCAGGGTTCGTTCGAATTCTCGATAACGAGACGTTAGCGATTCCTGACCGTCCCGGTAATCGCCGGCTCGACACGCTTCATAACGTGTTAGAACGGCCTCAGGTTGGTCTGATGTTTATTGTTCCCGGAAGGGGTGAAGTCCTAAGGGTGTCTGGGAGCGGTCGCATCGTTACTGACCCGGACCTTTTAAAGACGATGGCAATTCGCGGACGCGTGCCTTTGCTAGCACTCGTCGTAGAGATAGATGAGGTGATGTTTCATTGCGGAAAATCAATAATTAGATCGAAGCTATGGTCGTCCGAAGCTTGGCCCAATATTGAAGGGCTCGCTAGCTACGCAGAGTGTCTCGGGGACCAGACAACCTCCGACGAATCCGTGGCTGAGATGGAGACTCGGTTCAAGTCTTGGCACGAAGGCAACGAGCTTTATTAGTCAAACCAAAAGATTTTGACTGCTGGCTTCAGAACCCGAAACCCGATAGCTAGCCGACGACACTCATGCCAACCAGTAACGTCGCTAATAGTTCCGGCCGGTATACGAATGGTGAGTGATCGGTGTCCCATTCAATTGAATGCGTGGCTCGAGCGGCCATCCTTCGTTGACCGGCGACGGGCAACGCATTGTCGTGGCGGCAAATAACATATGTAGAAGGCTTTGTTTGCCATGCCAATTCTGATTCACCTTCAAATGGCATAAAGCTTTGTGCAGCTAGTCGTTGCTGCGCCCACAAGAAATCATTTTCATCGTGTTCGTTATAAAAAACTGCTTTGCCTAATTCTGGGTTAACGGTGACAGTGCCATCGTCTTGGACTTGGAGACATTTGTTGAGGTCGTTAGACCTGTAGGGCGTCGTGTCTTCGTTCTCTAGACCAAGGAACGCTGCGAGGTAAACCAAATGCCCGACTCGGTCGTGTGTCCCCGCTTCGGTTATCACCGTGCCCCCTCGAGAATGGCCAAGCAATATTGCCTTTGCGTCTCCAGGTAACTCGTCTAGCGCACTTCGCACTGCCCAGTTATCTTCCTTTTGGTTTGCGCCGCTAGCTGCATCTGAGACACTTGGCAAGTCTGGTGCCACCCAATGAATCCCTGCTGCGTCCAAGAATGGAGTGACTCGATCCCAACACCATGAGCCGTGCCAGGCGCCGTGGACGAGTACAACTGGTCTAGTCATCACCACAACCTATTAAGGATTCCCTAGATGAGTCCATTCTTAGTACTTAGGCCTGGGCAACGGTGATATATCGCAAAGCGAGTTGAAAATAATTTCGCTTCTCTGCCGTTACGCTGCGAAACTTTGATCGTGAAGCCATCACTCAGTCGCCTCCGAGACGCCTTAAAAAATGTTGCTGTACCGAAGCGTCGACGCGACAGAACGTTCAAAGATTTTGGCTCTAATCCAGATACTACGCGGATTGTTATTGCCGAGGCGATATCTAGTCGCGGCGGCGAAGTGGCAGCTCGTAACCGGGCTGCCGTTGTCGCAGCTAACTACCTGATGCTTGAACAAGAAGGTCAACACCGCTTCTTCACCATCCTTGCTGAGGATTTTGGTGTAGATCGACCAACGGTGGATAGTTTGATCAAAGAGTTAAGGGACAGCGAAGATAGGGGTGCTGTAGAACGAAAGCTTCGGACAGCTCTTGAAGCAGAGCGTGAATTACTTTTCCGTCGCTTTTTGAGTGTTGAGAGTGGCTTAGCATTTGTCGTAGGACTCCGAGCGGATCTCTTAGCTTTCAACGACCCTGCCTTAGCAGACCTTGACGATGAATTGCGTCGCCTTCTTGATCGTTGGTTTGATGCAGGGTTACTTACCTTGAGCCAAATTAATTGGGATTCTCCAGCATCACTTTTGGAAAAGCTCGTGGAGTACGAAGCTGTTCACGCAGTGACTAGTTGGGGGGACCTCAAAAATCGTCTGCGATCGGATCGCAGACTTTTCGCTTTTCAGCACCCCGGTCTACCTAATGACTTGCTCATCTTCGTAGAAGTAGCTCTGGTCTCTGGCCTCGCCAATAGCGTCGATGATCTACTCAACACCAGCGCACCGATAATCGATTCAGATCAAACTGACACAGCTATTTTCTATTCAATTTCCAACTGTCAAGATGGGCTTGCCGGGGTCCGTCTCGGAGATTTTCTTATCAAAAAGGTCGTGACCGAACTATCTCGAGAACAACCAAGCTTGAAGACTTTTGCCACTTTGTCTCCAATACCAGGATTCCGTCGTTGGCTTGAGGAGAAACTAGAGCAACCTAATTTCTTTGATCTTGAAGAAGAGACGAAATCGGCTCTGCACACTGCGCTTAAGAACCCTAAGTGGGGGGCTGAAACTCAAGTCGTTTCGCAACTTCGCGAAGCCTTGCCCAAGCTTGGTGCCCATTATCTTTTGCTCGCGAAACGTGGGAGCCGCGCTTCAGACCCTGTAGCGAATTTCCACCTAAGTAACGGAGCGCGCATAGAACGTATTGTTTTCGGAGCTAACCAACAAGATGTCGCCCAAGATCGGGCGTTAGGAATGATGGTCAATTACCGGTATGAGATCTCCAAGATTGAAGATCGACACGATGCATACGTTCACGACGGAATAATTGACGCTCACAATGACATCCTTGCGTTGCTTCCACAAAGCTCCGAAGCTCGAACCTGACCATTTTCTTCAAGCCGAATCTGCTCCCTAATGCAGAAAAGAATAACTTTCCCTGTCCTTATCGAGATGTCGGCCGAAAACTTGCTTCGCCGGTAGCGTCATAGCGAATGGAACACCCCGGGAACGAGCCGCTACCGCTCAACAAAAAAGTCGTCTTGTATGTCGTAGCGGCCTTTACAGCCATCTACCTGCTGGGAGCCTTAAGAGGGTGCAACGCCATCAGCTCGCTACCCCAAGGGGACCAGCCTCCAGGTAACTCTCAAGAAGCTTCGGAGAACTCAATAACTCCACACCCAAACACCAAAGATTTACGTCTTGTTTGGGGTTGACTGATTTCTGACAGTTATCCTTCCCGCTGGGATCGCCGCGATTGCCAGGACCCCCTTAAGTTCTGCTCGCGGCGGTCCTTTCAGTTTTGGCCTAAAGAACTAACCCTGGTCGTTTACGTGGCACTCCCCTCGGCGGATATGCCACTCTGACCGGCGTAAGCCGCGCTCGTTGGGCACCGACACACGACCGCAGGCCCCTTTTCACTATCGTCTTTTTTTTATTGATCAGACGTGTGCTGAACTTCCGATAGCTCATTATCTTTATCTGATCGTGAGCATTTCCCGAGATCGCAATCACTGGTGTTTCTGGATCGTTTTAGGACACGCGGCTGCGTCCTGGTTTATGGCTGGAATGATTTGGACAATCCATGTCGTTCATTACCCGCTGTTCGCGTATGTGGGCGCTGATTCGTATCAGTCGTTTCAGGCACGTCACGTGGACCTCATCGGCAGGCTTCTACTTGTCCCATGGGGCATCGAAGGGTTAACAGCTCTGGGACTAGTGTTTTTGCTGACTGGAAAGGAAAAAAAACTGGCGGTAATGGGCGCTCTATTGATGCTCGCGATAATCGCGTTGAGCGCGTTCGCGTCAGCTCCGGCTCACGAACAACTTGCCGATGGTTTCGATTTTGATATTCATCAAGATCTAATGGCCGCAAATTTTGTTAGGGCACTGTTGTGGACCGCCCGTGCGGCTCTAAGCACTGGAATTCTCTACTTGTGCTACCCCTTTGGAGCGCGCAAAGTGTCTAACTAGCACGGGAGAATTTGCAATGTGCTGGCTTCATCGATCCATCGAGTTCACCACGAAAAGTGGCGAACGTCTTCCCGTTTAGCTTGGTCAATTACCTGCAACATGGACGCCGCGTCCGATCCAGGCTTAAAAATCTAATTTCTTCACGAGTCACCTATTCCCGAGCCTCCACCATTGACGAAACCCTGCAATACAAGCATTTAGGTCACGGTTTCTAGACATCTAACTGGATACAAAATAGTAATCACTTTAATAGATCCGAATATTCTGTAAGAACTATTAATTCGATGACCCAGCGGTAACTTAGTTCCGGTACAATAAAGGCACAACGTTAAATACAGGAGCAAAACAATGAAAATCCGGAGGCGTAAACCGCAACTACCCGAAATCTCTTTCTGGGACGACTACACAGAGCGCAGAATCAGCGACTTCTGGTGCCAGGCACGAGTCCGCTAAAGTCCCTGCTCCACCCAGCTTGAACCGCTCCTTGAGAGCGGTTCATTTGGTTTTGCTGACGTGAGCCACTGAATGTATCTCCACGTTGACATGAAGTTGGACTATCTGTCTGTGAGAATCAGTCCATGTCGATCAAACTCGGATACCTTTTACCAACGCGCGAGAAAGTCATGCAAAACACCCCTGCGGTCCGCCCAATGCTCGAATCAGCAAAGCGAGCTGCCGATCTCGGCTTTGATTCCATTTGGGCGGGCGACTCGCTACTAGCCCGGCCACGACATGACCCGATTACGCTTCTTGCGGGAGTAGCCGGCGCGATACCTCAAATCACGGTCGGGACAGCTGTATTACTTCCAGCACTTCGCAACCCAGTGGTTCTCGCCCAACAACTTGCCACCGTCGACCAGATCTCGGAAGGTCGCTTGATTATCGGAGCAGGAATTGCTCCCGACACCCCTGCCGTTCGACAAGAATTCGCCGCCGCTGGCGTTCCCTTTGAAGGGCGAGTAGGTCGGTATATGGATGGCATCGAATTATGTCGCTCACTGTGGAAAGGAGACCCTGTCTCGCAAAATGGGCGTTGGCCACTCGAAGCCGCGACGCTCGCCCCACTCCCTCATCGTGAAGGCGGACCCCCGATCTGGAGTGCAGCCAGCGTTAGTGCTGGGATCACCAGAACGGCACGACATCATGATGGCTGGTTCCCAATTGGCCCTAATGCAGATACCTTCGCAACACAGAACGCGCAGTTTCGGGCAGAAGCAAGCGCAGCGGGACGAAATCTCGAAGCGCTCACCACCGCAATTTACCTAACTGTGTCGATCATGGACGACAGCGTCGATGCGGAAGCCGCTATCGACGCCTACCTCGAGAACTACTACAACGCGCCCGCAGCAGCAATGCGAACGTTTCAAGCCTGCAAAGGAGGCACCGAAGATCAAGTAATCAGCTTCATACGATCTTTCGTGTTAGGAGGCGCTCAGCATCTAGTCATTCGATGTGTCGGGGATCACGACAAAATCCTGCAAGTTCTTTCTCAGCGACGCGATGAGTTTCTCGGGTAACGCGCTCTACATCCCAAAGCATTTGGCACTACAGACTCAGATCGCTGTTCCCTCTATCGTCCATCTGGTCGGTCATTCCGTTAGCACCAAGCGCATAATTTTTCTAATGGAAATGCTTTTGGCAACCTAATTACCTACCAAAATGGCATTTCATCACACATGTGCATCTTTTTTGCAAATGTCTAGACAGTTGCGTTGAACTTCTCACTACAGTTGAGCAACAGGAGACCGCGCCCACGTCGGTCTTTTTGACCTGGATTAGTAAGTAAATGGAGGTACAGGAAGTGATTGACCACTCGCGTCGTGTCTACGACTCGGTTCTCGGCCTACTTTCAAATGTCGACAACCCGACCCCGATGGTTCAACTGTCCCGCCTACTACCTTTTGAGCACACCAAGGTCTATGCGAAACTTGAATGGTATAACCCCTTTGGCGCAGTCAAAGATCGTGTGGCATGGAACATGATTCAAGACGGCGAAGAGTCGGGCCGAATTACCTCAGGACAAAAGCTGGTCGAGCCAACTTCGGGCAACACAGGCCTCGCTCTGGCCATGGTGTCGAATGCCAAAGGGTACTCTTTGACCACTCCCCTTTCGAACCAAATCCCGGTCGAAAAGCGAACAGTTCTGCGCCTTGCAGGCGTCGACGTTGTCGAGCTGGAGGATACGCTTTGCCCAGCCCCCGGTGCCCCTGAAGGGGCTATCGCCAGAGCAAAAGCCATCTCTGAGGAACCGGACGTCGAAATGTTAAACCAGTACGCAAACGGGTCGAACCCCGAAGCGCACTATCGAACAACAGGGCCAGAGGTGTGGCATCAAACTGGTGGCAAAATAACCCACTTTGTCGCCGGTCTAGGTACTTGCGGCACCATTAACGGATCGGGTCGTTTCTTAAAGGAGCAAGATTCAGAAGTTCAGATACTGGGGGTCTACCCGCCAGCAGGTCATGACATTCCTGGTGTTCGCAGCCTTGTCCAGCTTGATCAGACCGAATTATTTACGCCCGACGAATACGACGGCCTTGTCGAGGTAGACAACGATTCGGCGTTCGAGATGTGCCAGCGAATCAACCAAGAAGAAAGTCTCACCGCAGGTCCGAGCTCAGGTATGGCACTGGCAGGTGCTTTAAAGGCGGTGCCAGATGAACCAGGCAACGTCGTAGTGGTTATCTTCCCCGACAGTATCTTCAAATATTCGTCATCGGTCCTAAACAACGTGGCCGGACTGGGTGCTGCTCCGCCATCCGGAACCAAACGCGAACAGTTATTGGATTCGATGATCGAAAATGCTCGAGCTAACCCGGACCTTGTCATAGATGTCGATGCCGCTCACAACTTGTGGCACGAAGAGAAACCCTTAGTAATTGACGTGCGCGAGCCTGGCGCCCATAGCCAACGCCACATACCCGGCGCAATCAACATGCCGCTTGATGAGCTACCTGTCTTGGCAGAATTTCTTCCAGAAAAGCGTGATGCACCGTTATTGAGCGTCTGCGAGCGGGGAAACCTTTCACTATCTGGCGTGTTATTTCTCAAAAGTCTCGGCTACCAGAACGTCAGAAGCATCACGGGTGGCACCGAAGCCTGGGACCAAAACGGATTTACCGTAACATCAGCTTGAAACCCGAGAAGAGAAAAGCTCTTGGGCTCTCGCTCTAACAATTGTAACGAGGTCGCCTTCTGTGCTTGCAGAAAGCACTCAAGCAAGAAGGCCGCCCCTGAGGGCGACCTTCAATACTACTTTCTATAAACCCTTTACTCCGTATTAGTTCTCGCTTTCAAGCCAGAGCTTATTATGGGAGGAGAACTTGGTCGATTACATGGATCACGCCGTTGGAAGCCGCTATGTCGGCGGCAACAACAGTGGCGGAATTAATTGTCACTGCCCCCATGTACTCGTTCACCACTATTTCAGCCCCGTTAACAGTCGCAACGGCAACATCACTGGCCCCAACCAAATCTGCACTCATCACTGTGCCCGGAACCACATGGTAAGTAAGAATATTGGTGAGGGTTTCTGTATCAGCCAGAAGTTCTGCCGCCGTCAAGTTCAGAGCCGCCAACGCTGCTGAGAACGCAGCCTCACTTGGGGCAAAGACTGTGAATGGGCCGTCACCTTGCAACGTCTCAACTAATCCCGCTGCTTGAACCGCAGCGATAAGCGTCGGGAACTGATCGGCAGCAATCGCCACCTCAACTATGTCACCAACCATCATTTCGCTCTCGGCACTCGGGGCTACCGAATCCGCATCGGGCTCATCAGAGCCGCAGCTGACGCCCACCACCAAGGCGAACGCCAGACTGGCAATGAGGGAACGTGATAGTCGCATAAGATACTCCTGAGTTAATTAGTGCTAAATAAGCACTCTATGGTCCCGCCTCTCCCAAACCTCTGTTTCTACCTGCCTCCCGCTGATTCACTTTTCAGAATTTCGAATAACGGCTATTTCTTACTTTGCGCCGGTGGTGAAAGAGTCAGGCTGCTCTGATCACCCCTCTAACAACCGGACTGTGCACTATCGGCAGGACAACGCAGATCGCTGTTCAGATCCAATCTGTTTATTTCCTGTCTCAAGCTGCTTTCGTTTATCGAGGGTGCGTTACCAGTGCAGCCATAGCGATAGCGTCCCACTCGATGAACTTCCGACGTCCGCTACCGACCCCTTTAGAACCCGGTTACCAACAAGAATCTGTTTGGCAATACCCAAGGCCACCAGCTCTGGAGAATTGTGAGCTTGAAGTGAAAGTCTTTCTCCAGGGTGTTTTAGTGGCGGAAACTAATAGCGCCTTAAGAGTTTTAGAGACATCACATCCTCCAACTTTTTACTTACCTCCCGAAGACGTAGACATGAGCTTCTTCACACAAACAGCGAGTAGCAGTTTTTGTGAATGGAAGGGCAGTGCCACTTATTGGGATGTAGCAGTTGGCGACCAAGTCGTTAGACGTGGCTCATGGTCATATCAAAGTCCAAATGAATCCTTTGTGGCCCTACAACGCCACTTCTCCTTCTACCCGTCGCTCTTCGACTGTTTTGTTTCAGGCTCCGCGGTTCAACCTCAACCAGGAGAGTTCTACGGTGGTTGGGTTACCGAAGACGTGGTCGGGCCATTCAAGGGTGAACCTGGATCGGAGTTCTGGTGACAGAATTCGGTCAATCCCAAAAGGCCGAAACTGTTCTTCACTGAGCGGTCCAGCCCCCATCAACCATGAGGGTGGTTCCGCTGACGAGGGCAGCTGCTGGCGATGCAAGAAAAACCACTGCTCCAACAACATCAGAGATTTGACCGAACCTACCCATAGGAATCCGAGAAAGAAGATCCCCACCAATTGCGGGGTCATTTAAACGGTCGTGTGTTAGGGGCGTATCAATAGCTGTAGGGCCGACTGCAGCTACGCGTATTCCAAACGGTGCCAGTTCGATGGCCGTAGATTTAGTGAAACCTTCAATAAAATGTTTGGTCGCAGAATAGACGCTGTTGTTGGCCCTGCCGTTAACACCAAATGTAGATGACATATTCACGATTACCCCAGACCCCTGTCGGGTCATAATTTCAGCAGCTGCCTGCGCTACTAAAACCGCTCCACGGCAATTCACTTGCAGCATGGTGTCAAGGTCATCTTCTGACAGGTCAAGCAAGCTCGAAGGTCGGAGAATTCCAGCGTTGTTGACCAGGATATCCAAATGCCCAATTGTGCCTATGTGATTTCGAATCGCAGCACCGTCACTTACATCGCAAACTATTTTCTGAGCACTCTGCCCAAGCTTTTCTACTTGAGTAGCTACAACATCGAGTTCCGACTCCGTGCGACTCATCAGGATTACGTCTGCCCCAGCCTCAGCTAGTGCAAGAGCGCAACCCTTGCCGATGCCTCTCCCGGCTCCAGTGATCAGCGCTACTTGGCCGTCAACTCGCATAGAAGGCAGGAAAGAATCGCTCATTCCGGAACCTTAATGGCCGCAGACACCGCTCGTCTTAGCAGCAAGGTTCAGTTGATATTCGCGATCATCAAAACGCGTCGCGATGTTGTTTTAAACTGATTCGGTTTGTCCGCCACGTATCAGGCGCCCTGGCATTTGTCCGGTGTGGACTCCATTTTCGTAAGTAACAACGCCCCCACATATTGTCGCAATGTAGCCGTCGGCTTTTTGGATCAGACGCTTGCCGCCCGATGGCAGGTCAAAGACCATCTCGGGGTCATGTAGGCGAATCTTGTCATAGTCAATGACGTTGAGGTCAGCCTTGTAGCCCTTGGCAATGACCCCCCGATCAGTCAGTCCATATACGCCAGCGGTGTCTTGCGACATTTTGTGTATAACAAATTCCAACGGTAGTTGCGGACCTTTTATTCGGTCTCGCGTGGCATAGGCCAGCATGTACGTCGGCACACTTGCGTCGCATAAGACTCCGACGTGGGCACCACCATCAGACAAACCGAAAACGGATCGGTCACGGGAAATGAAATCAAACTGGGGCTGGACGGTGTAATCGTAGTCACCGAACAGATAGAGAATTGGACGTCCATCAGCCATTGCGTCCATGAGCGCTTCACGAACCGAGATGCCTTCGCGAGCGGCTCTTCCTTCCAGGGAATCTTCGTATCCAGGCTCATATGAGAGATCTTCGGGTAGAACAAACATTCTGTCCCAAGATGAAATCATTTTGTTCGTATCTCGATCTCGAGCAAGTTTCGGCTCATCAGCAAGTACTTGCGACCTGAATTTTTCGGTTCTGAGAGCCTTTTTCTGTTCTTCAATACTCAAGTTCTTTATGGTGCTGTAAGAAGGGAATTGTCTCATCGGGTTTACCGTTCCCTCCAACGTCATCAGTATCGAAGCCAACCGGGCCCCTGCTTGAGGTCGAATGTTGATACCTTCCGATTCGAGACGCTCAGCAAGCTTCCAAATTTCTTCCCCAGTTTCCGGAGTCACCAAAGTGGTCAGCGGCCTTCCCGTAGTTCTGGCCATATGTTCAATCCACTGCAACTCTTCTTCGTTTTTTAGATGATCGGAAATAATTTCAATAGCACCGTGGTCGACATGAGTGAACGCGTCCGCTATCGCAATCATTTCGTCGCTACTGGCGTTGGTTCCGGGCACTAGATTTCCTGCTTTGTCTCGGTGCCCATAAAACCTGCTCGTACTGAACCCAATTGCTCCCGCTTCGAGTGCTTCTCTCGTTATGCGACTCATTTCTTGCATGTCATCAGCGGTTGCATCGTCATAACACCGCTCTCCCATTACGAAGTGTCGGATCGCAACATGTGGCGCCTGAGCCGCTATATCGATTGCATACGGGGTATCAATCGCGTCCAAATATTCAGCGAACGATTCCCAACCCCAAGGAATTCCTTCATGGAGAGCTGTTCCTGGAATATCTTCGACACTTTCCATGAGCTCAATGAGTTCGTTCTCGGTGCCTGGTCGAACAGGAGCGAAACCTACCCCGCAGTTCCCCATCACAATTGTTGTAACACCGTGCCACGATGAAGGTGTCACTTCTTTGTCCCAGCAAACTTGACCATCAAAGTGTGTGTGGATGTCAACGAATCCGGGAGTTACTAACTGACCTTCAGCATCAATTTCTTTCTGCCCAAACCCAGCCACCTTGCCAACTTCGACGATTTGGCCATCAGAAATTGCTACATCACCAACGAAAGCTTCAGCACCAGTTCCATCGACAACAGTTCCATTTCGAATGACCAGATCAAAGTCCATTGCGTCCCCCTCGGTAAGCCTGCGAATTAGTAAGAACTCGCAGATGAAGCTCCTTCAACAGACTAAGCAATTAGCGTCCTTCGAGCATTCAATTTCTGGAAACCTTCAGCATCTCAGTCGCCTACCAGCATTAACCGCCAAAAACTCGTGTCCTCAATCCTCTAAGTTCTTCCCGTTTGGAGACTTTTTACGAAACCCTTTGCGAAGCACCGAGGGCTCAAATTCCCAACTTAAGTACCAAAACAAGCTCATAGTGAGCCCCGATTTGGTGGAGGCAGCGGTATTGGTTAAGCAATCTCGGCAAAGAACCAAAATGTCTACGCATGTAAATCACTTTGCCTTGAACTCGAAACCTGAGTCAGCCGATATTCGCTGCTCGTTAAAGCTATTCGTCTACGGCGGATCTGATTTATCAGGAGTTACTTAGCCTTGCATTACACCAGTGAGAATGTTTTATCGCAGACGCACCACTCAGCGAGACCTTGGGTCCTTCGACCTTATTGGCGGTAAAGTTAAAAGATGTCTGCAATAGGGATCATTGGTCAAATCGGCGCAGCTCTTTGGATTCTGAATGTCTGGATTCTCAGATTCAATAAGGAAACCGAATATAGGGGCGGCGGAGCAAAGAACTTGCCTGAGGAGTTCGACGTATACGGGTTCCCCCGAGGCGCGGTTTATGTCGTCGGAGCGACAAAAATTTCTTTGGCGTTACTTCTGCTTGTTGGTCTTTGGGTCGATCCAATCGTGATACCTGCTGCGGTAGCCCTCGGTGCCCTTATGGTCGGTGCTATCGGAATGCATTTCCGCGCCGGAGATCGCCCCAAGAAAAGTGCACCAGCTATTAGCGTTTTAACTCTCTGTATTTTGGCGATCGCATTTGCTTGAGGCGCTTTCGTCACCGTGACAAAACGCAGAATCGACACCAAGGCCTACTGGGTCCTAGGACATCTCGTTGATCTTCTGCACATGCCATTCGTTATTGGGCTCGTACTTTGGGGATCGGCACGGTTTCCTGGCGAACTATACGTTTCAATTGTAATTACGACCGTGGCTTTGCAGATCGGGCTAATGGGCTGTCCTTGTCTTGCCTTAACGGCAAAACTAAAACGTCTTCATGACCCGAACTATGTGATTCGTTGGTCCCTTACTGTGTCTCTCTACCGTAAATACGGCCCGACAGTTGGCATTGGTGTATTCATCTTTTTCACTGCCATCGGTCTGGCCCTCAATAGTTTTTTATTTTCTTAACGGGAGCAAATCAAAGCTCAGGTGCTCAACTACTTGCTCCTGCAAATTCTGTATTGAACTAGACGAAGCATTGGAACTGAACGACGGCCCTAAAGCAGACCCATCATGGTTCCTAACTCTGCCAAGGATCTCCGAACACGCATCGAACTTACAAAACGTTCAACCTTTCGGTTCTTTGCCCCTAAGACCTGGGCTCACTGTCGCAAGCAACCTCGAACGTTTCCAAAACTGCAGTCAAGCCACCAGCCATAACCGACCGCCACATATCAACACTTATATCTTGAACTTTCAGAACCGATAACCGATTCGAAATAGGAGTTGGCGCGTTCTGACCACCGGAGACTGTCGAACACGTAAGAAGGGACCCGGCAGTATCGCAGGCACTCACCCATCACAAAACAGACATCCAAACTGTCTGTTTTACGGTTGTACGTGATTTCCTGTATCAGCTCAGCAACCTGGTCTTGTTGAAGATCGTGGCCCCTAACAATATGTACGTTGTTTTGAAGCGAAGTTTTGGGGCTATCCCCAGAGGACAGAAATCCGTCGAGACCAACAAAAAAACAAGTAAGCACGAGTCCAACGAAAATCAGCGCAAGCCAACGCACCATTACGAAATCCTAGTGTCAGTCGCAAATTCATCCATGGCGCTGGACACTCGATTTCATAACACCAACAAGGTCCCCTACGAGATTTATGTTAGGAGCGGAAGTCGATAGGCCCGAGCGGCTGTGTTATGGAACAAATCTTGTTTTTCCTCAGCCGAACAACCAGCTGCCATGAGCTTAAAGCTGTTCCATAACGGCACGTAACCGACACCGCGTTTGTCGACAGGAAAATTGGATTCAAACATGCACCTGTCTGCCCCAAAAACTTCAATCGCGTACTGAATTGGCTCAGTCCAGGCTTCCGCTAACTCTAAAGAGCTCGCAGGCCGGTCTCGCTTGTCCCATCGGAAGCCCATCATCGGCATTCCGATACCGCCCAACTTCAGGAAAACATTGCCACATGAGGCAATATCAGCCATTTGGGTTTTCCAATATTCAAGAATCTCGTCTCGTCGGTCTTTGTATGGCCCAGTGCCCAAGATCCCTCCGAGATGGTCTAAAACAATTGGAGTATCAGGGCAAGAGCGCGCTACGTCAACAATCTCAGATAACTGAGGGTGATACACCATCATGTCGTAGGTGTAACCCAAAGCTCCGACTCGACGAACCCCTTCAAGATATAACGGGTCGTCCATAGCGGCGTTGGCATACCCCGCTAACGGGGGGTGGTCATCTTTGGCTGTGATGTATCGGACTCCACGAAAGCGACCCCGCCCTGCGGTTTCGTGGGCCTCAAGGACCTCTTCAACGGCAGCTCCTAATGACACGTCGGCGTTGCCCTGGATTGCTTTGATCTCTGCCCCCTGTGATGCAACGCTTGCTTCAGCTATTTCGGCAACGAACTCGATCTCACCGACCGATTGAAGATGGATTGGACCATCTTGGCGGTACTCGGCGTGACATTCGAGGAACACAGTGCCAACAATGTTGTGACCACTTCCAGTGTCCATGTGGAAGTCGTTGATCGTATATGGCCATCCAGTGTGACCTTCATCAAGCCACAAGTGATGGTGCGGGTCCAGAATCGGCAGCTCCGGTTCTAAAACCTCTTCGACTACTTTAGAGATCCACTCCTCGTGTGTCTTACCCGGCTTGTCTTTTGTCATAGCGCTAACTCCCCCCGCTTGAGTCAAGCAGCTTCATTGCTTGGCCAAGAACGAAAATATTTAAGGGCTATCCGGCTGACAGGCCCCCATCCACGACAAATTCTGCTCCTGTGCAATAGCTGCTCTCTTGTGATGCTAGCCAGAGCACCAGCTCAGCAACCTCAGTTGGCTCAGCGCTTCGACCCATCGGGACCAAAGACTCAACGCTGGGTTGGAGATTATCGGGGAACTGGTCGAGCATCGCTGTCTCGATCAACCCTGGGTGCACAGAGTTGACTCTGATGTTGTGGCGAGCGAGTTCATGGGCAGCGGACTTCGTCATGCCTCTTACTGCCCACTTACTCACCGAATAGGAAAATTGAAATCCGACGCCTTGGAGACCCGCCACAGACGAAATATTGATTATGGAACCGGCTTGCTGCTTCTTCATCTCATCAACTACAGCCTGCATCCCCAGGTAAACGCCCGTGCAATTCACCTCCATCACTCGCTCAAAATCTTCTCGAGTGGACCGAGTGAGGCGGTCGAATAAGAGAATTCCTGCGTTGTTAACGAGAATATCTATGGATCTACCTTGGTCCACTAGAGAACCAACAACTCCGGCCCAGTTTTCTTCACTTGTCACATCTAGGTGATGAAAAGCAGCTGAGTCACCAAGCTCATGGGCGAGGGCTCGCCCTTCACCATCCAAAACATCTGCGATCAACACGAAGGCGCCCTCTTCGACAAAACGGCGGGCTTCTGCCGCTCCTTGCCCTCGAGCCCCTCCGGTAATTATTGCTGTGCGGTCTTTTAATCGTTCACCCATACAACCAGTATCGGTCGAAAACGGATCTAAAACCATCAAGGTCCGCTATCGAACCGTGGGCCGCCTTCGAATGAGTGGAAACGGCTTGTCCCTATAAGAAATTGTCTTTCCGATCAACTGCCTCGGATTTCAGTGACGAGGTCTTGTAACTCTGGGAGATGATGCTCGTAAACGCTGCGAGGTGTCGTCGCGTACTTATTGCACAGAACAGCTGCCGCTGCTGTCGCAATAGCGTGTTGTGCGCCGTTTCCCATGAACTTGGTGACAGAGCCCGCTACGTGGGTAACGCTGATGTGTTTACCAGCCATCATGACGTTGTCGAGGTCTGCGGCATACAGGCATCGAAACGGAACATCGAATGGTTCGTCATCGCGGGTATCCCAGGTCCAGCTCTTAAGACGAAAGTCGTAATCCTCATGAATTGGATGGTGCAAGCAAAATGCACCGGAGTTCTGCAGGACTGCATCCGGGAAAGCGACATGGTTTCTAATGTCTGTCTCGGTAAGAACATGGTCGCCGATATAACGGCGGAACTCGCCCTGACCTGCGACGTGGGCAACCCACTCAAATTCTAGGTTCGCCCATTGCTCAGGCTCCATCGCTTTGACGTTTGACATCGTCCCGTAGATCGCTCGCAGAAGATGATCACGGATATGTTCACCCTCGGTATATGGGTCACACCACTGGCCATATTCCCAATAATGAGTTAAGCGCCGGGCCAAGTTAGCGAAGCTATCGTCGGCTGGCGGACGAAACTTTTCTACTACTGGTCCGTCGCCGTTATCGCTTCCCGGCTCTATGGCCTGTCCTCCCAGGTCTGCGAAGTCTTTAGCAACTTCGGTTGCCCAAGGAACCTCCGGAAAGTCCGTCGGCTTATCAGCCATACGAGTTCTAAAGAAAACAGTGTGGCCGTGATGTTGGTCTAATCGTTCGGGCGGTGCGAGGCTCTCACCGAACTCTGCAGCAGATTCGACTCCAAACATCGTCGGAATCCCAGCCAAAACGCCAAGAATGGCCGTACCTGTACAGTCGATGAACTGAGAGGCAGTGATACGAATCTCGCGCCCGCTAACCGCCTCGCGGGCATCAATAGATTCGATTACTCGACCATCTAACACCACATCGAAAACCTGATGATGTAGATAGATCGTCGCCTTCGGCTCAGCTTCAAGTAGCTGACCAACTTGGAGATCGCCGTCAGGTTTGCGCGCAATCGCCTCGGCAACCAGCGACCCTTTTTCACCGCGCGGCCCGATCCCAATCTCGATGCTCGCATTACCACCAAGCACTGGCCGGTTCTGGACTACCGCAACACGAAGCCCGAGACGCGCCGCTGCTAGCGCCCCAACAGAACCAGTCACCCCTCCGCCGACGAAAACCACGTCGAAGGGTTCCTCGTCGACGGGCTGATCGGGAAGGCCACGCATCTGGCGACGCCATGCACGCGAATCGGGACTAGCTCCATCAACAGGTTGTTGACCGTTACATGAAAGATAAATCGCATCGCAGCGTGCATCAAAGCCAGTTAAGTCGTGAAGGGAGATGTTTATTGGGCCGGCAGCTAGTTCGATTGATGCAGCGCTTTCCCAGTTCCAGTCCAGTCCGTTCGCACCGAATTCGTGCTCGAGCGTGACAAGCCCGAACGATATTCCGAAACGTCCTGGGTGGTGCGATGGCACCCAGTCTTTGGTCCGCACCCAAACTTCATAGGTATCTGCCTGGTCAATATGAATTGTTGTCGATGCATCGGCAACCGGTTGCCCGTAGCCGTGCGCAAGGAGGTATGGCGATCCCATCTCATGATCGAACTGCGCGTCCAGCACCCAACCGCCGTAGTCCTGAAAGTCTTCGGCCTCAATCAAAAACTCTTCAGTTGTCACGTTAGTCATGACTGCCTCCTTGTCTGGTCCCAAGATCGAGATCCAGGAATTCCTTAATCATCATCCGCTTACGTCAGAACTTCGAGGTCCGGGACCCCAACAACGGAAAGTTAACTTGATTCTGTGGTTACGAAAACAGCAGGCTCGCGAAATACTCAATGTCCGGGCACCGGAGTGACAGTAAATACAGTTCGACCACGTTCGCCGCGCCGGGCTGTTGAGGCGGTAGTCAGCAAAACGGCAATCACTAAGACCGCGCCGAGGATGGCAGCCGCCAAATTGAGGTCAAGGTAGCTGCGATAGGCGACGATTGCTCCAGCAGAAATGCCAGCTACTGCGCCGAAACCCATCATGCACATGTCGCCGGCACCTTGGACACTCGCACGCTGTTCTACTGGAAAAGCTTCTGTTAACAGTCCGCTGGCTGCGATGATGCCGAAGCACCAAGCGATACCGATCACGGTCTGACCCCCAGTGATTCCTATAAATCCTTCGGGCGGTGTAAAGCCAGCCCATAAAGCTCCAGCAGCGACTAGGACACCAGAAAAAAACAGCATCGGGTAACGCCCCACCTGATCAGCAAGCCGGCCAACTAGCGGGCTAAATGCATACATCCCGAGGATGTGACTAAAAAGCATGATGCTGATCGCACCGTTGCTTTGGCCTCCGTCATTCATATGCAACGGTGTGAGGGTCATGGTGCCCACCATCGTGGCTTGACTAACCATCATTGCGAGCACAGCCAGACGAGCCTTCGGGTTCGCAAGGATCAACCCCATAGCGGCCCGAAAGGGAATTCTGTTATCGGTTCCTTCGCTACCCACTCCACCCGCAAGCACCAGCGGATCCGGTCGCAATCGAACTTCCACTATCGCTGCGGCTACAAGAAAGAGCAGGCCGCCGATAAGGAACGAACCTGCGTAGTCAGGAAGACCGACGCTACGCCCAATAGGGTCGAACACCGACAAAGAGACCAAAGATCCGAAACCAGAACCAACCGTCGTAGCAGCTACAACTAGGCCGATAGTCGACGCTCGACGTTCGGGTTTAGCGAGGTCGGCTGCGGCGTAACGAGTCGCCATGTTGGTTGCGTTGCCGATGCCAATCAGAGCCACTCCAATCGGCAGGAAAACAAATTGACGGGTGATCGCTGCCAGCACCGCGAAAAACCCACCGATCGACGCTAGGACATAGCCCATCAGCAGACCGGGCCGTCGTCCACTGCG
>JUEP01000012.1 GCA_000817105.1 marine actinobacterium MedAcidi-G3
TAGAGCTGCCGTCGACTATTGAGCAGAAGAGACAGTGCACGACTTGCGAGATTAGTGGAGCTTTGAAGGGCGCGGCGAACTTTGGGTTATTAACTCTTTATTAGATGCTTCGAAGTTGTACAGATTCGATTTCATGATTCGCATCTTTTTTGAGCACCAAATCAGCGCGAGCTCGAGTCGGCAGGATGTTTTCTTGCAGGTTGACGAGGTTGATGGATCGCCAGATTGTCCGAGCAACTGCCTCTGCTGCATCAACTGGTAGGTGCGCGAATTGGTTGAAATATGCGCTTTGCTCCCGAAACGCTGTTGATCGGAGCTGTTGGAAACGCTCCACATACCAAGACTCGAGATCTTCGGTCTCGGCATCAACGTAGATGGTGAAATCGAAATAATCTGACACAAATGGAGTGTTCGAAGGGGCACCCGTTTGTAGAACGTTCAAGCCTTCAACGATTAGGATGTCAGGCTGCTCGACTACTTGAACTTCATCAGTTATGTCGTAAGTGATATGCGAGTAAATCGGGGCAGAGACTTGTGAGGCTCCATCAATTACGTCTCGTAGAAATTCTAGAAGTGCTCCTTGGCGGTAAGATTCAGGGAAGCCCTTTCGGCCTAGCAATCCCTTTTCCTCCAGCTCTAAGTTGGGCTGAAGGAAACCATCGGTAGTGATGAGATCGACTCTTGGGTGTTGCGGCCAGGCCGCAAGCATGGCCTGGAGAATTCTGGCTGTTGTGCTCTTTCCAACTGAGACGCTCCCGGCGACTCCGATTAAGAACGGTCTCGGCCTAGCGTCTCTTGCGAAAAAGTCTGATGTGGTTGCTTGGAGCTTGGCTTGAGCTTCGACGCGAAGGTTAAGAAGTCGAGATAGTGGTAGGTAAATGTCCTTAACCCCTGCGAGTGTTATTGGTTCGACACGTCCAGCCAGTTCGGTTAATTCTTCTTCGGTAACTGTCAAGGGAGTTGCATCTCGTAGCGCCGCCCATTCGGCACGAGTGAAATTGAGATGCTCTTTAGATTGGTTTGATTCGGGCACCCCCAAAGATTGTCCTGTTACGTCACTGTTGTGCAACTGGACGCGCGTTTAGTTTTGAACAGACCATGCGCCGCTTGTGTCGAAAAGGTCTTTGCGCCACCGTTTGGGATTAATGAGTGATGCGCGTGGGTAGTCCTCGAACATCCAGCGAACAAAGTTTCGTCTGCTCCAGGCGTTGACATCAACGGCCCGCAGAGCTGCTTCCGCCAAAATGGGTTTGGCTAGAACGTTGCTGAGAGTCTTCGAAAAGCGGTGGTCAAGTTGAAAAGCAGTTCGAGCAGAACGTTCGTAGATAGTGGCTGCATTTTGAGTTGAATTTCGGGCAGCTATTGCTTGAGCTGCGAGACGCCCGCTTTCTAATGCCTGACCGATGCCTTCACCAGTCATTGGGTCTGTGGCAGTCGCTGCATCTCCTACGAACAAGACCGGTCCTTTGGTTAGTTGAGCCGTAGGCAGACGAGCAGGAATAGGCCAGGCAGTTCGTGAATCCTCTGGCTCTGTGTTGCCCAACACTTCGCGGATCGGGGCTCGTTTTAGCAGGCCGTTCCAAATGGCGGCTAGTTGCTTGCCGTTGATGCCATTAGACCGGGGCACGCCAAATCCAAGATTGACTCTGCCATCTGCAAGAGGGAAAGACCACGCGTACCCGGGGAGCAAATCTTTTTCGAACCAAACCCACAAATCTCTGCTTCGGTCTCCATCTGCTTTCACGTATTGCCTGAAAGCGTGCCAGTCGCCTCTATAGCCAGTGGGAGTGCAACCTAAGGCTTTTCTCACAGGTGACCACATGCCGTCAGCCGCTATGACATTGCTAGCGAAGACAGTGTTGCCATCTTGAAGTGAGACTTGAGCACCTCGTGAATTGATCTCGATTTGGTCGAAGGCAAGTCCCTGGTGAACTTGCACGCCACTGTTTGCGACCAGTCGCACTAACTCTGCATCTAACTCCATGCGCTTTACCACAGCAGCGTATTGACCTTGACCGTTTGGAAGGGCCAGTCGAATCTCTCTCCCTGCCGGAGAACGAAGGAACACATCCTCAACATTCACCCAACTGCTGATATTTGGTTCAAATCCGAGTTGTTCTAATTCGCGGAGAGCCAAAGTAGTGAGCCCATCGCCGCAGCATTTATCTCTGGGAAAAATCGCTTTGTCAATTACAAGAACATCTAGTCCGAGTCTTTGCGCTGTGAGCGCGGCAGCGCACCCGGCCGGTCCGGCTCCAACGACTAGAACATCACATTGCAACACATGAAAGAGGCTATCTATTGCTCGCCTGCAGGCTTCAGTTTTAATTTGCTAACGCAGTGGTGGTGGTGGTTGTTGTTGTGGGTGAATTTTCTTGTGGGGTTTGAGCTGTGTCCTGGTTAGGTTCCACTTCTTCTTGTGGAACAGTCGTAGTGGTTTGGTCGGGGTCGGAGGGAGTTCCGTCACAGTTAAGGCCCTCCTCTGGTCGATAAGTAGCAAAGAAGTAATCTGATTCAATGTTTTGATCTTGCCAAGTTCTGATTCGCTCGGTCTTTACTCGAGTACACAGATCTACTAGCTGTTCCGTGGGCTCTTTAAGTTTCACGTCGACGTTTGAGGTTGAGTACATATCAACCGTTACTGATTCGTCGGTCCAGCTGCTCCAAATGAGGATCCCAAATGGAGTTGGGTTGGTTATTACTAAATCAGGTCGAGGGTATGAGATTGTTGCCTCTAGACCGTAGGGGTATCGATCGAAATAAATTGAGTGTGCTTGGTAGTACTCAAAGTCGAGCCCAGCGCGAACAGCAGCATTGAAGATAGTCGTGGCGAACTGAGAAACGCCGCCACCAATGTCCTCGACAAGGTGGCCTTTAGAGATAAAACCCCCGGGGACAAAACCCTTTTCTTCTGTGCGACGACCAACAGTTTCGTTGAGAGACAATCTCCCGCCTGGTTTAATCCAGTTTCCGTTGACTATCTCAGCGAACTTTTGAATATTCGTGACTCGTCCAACGCAACAAGAATATTGGGTTGTGAAAGAAGAAACTTTTTCGACTATTCCTAGAGCCTCGAGGCGATCGACGGCTTCTCGTGGCGCAGCTGGCCGATTCGGTAGTACATAAACTTGGCCGTCTTGTTCCGTTTCGAGTGCCTCTCGTACGAGGTCGGCAGCCCGATGATGACAACAAGCGGTACCGCCGTCCGAAGAGATGATCATCACATTTCCGTCTCGGATTTCAAATTCAGCTTTGCCGGCACCAGTGTTACCGGGCATGAGCGAGTCTTCGAGAGACTTGAGAATCGATGATGTTTCGAGACTGAGAGATGGATTAGTGCCTTCAAGGTCAAGAACAAACCAACTAGCGACAAGATCAGGGTTTAAAACTGTTTCGTAGTCGTTGACTCGAACTCTCAGAGGAGTTTGTATGGATCGATTGGCTTTCGATACAAGTTCGTTCACTGTCTCGTCACTGAATTTCGTTGGCACTTGAACTGTGGCTACTTGGACAGTCGGAATGGTTCCCTCTCGCAGGACCTTGGCGATAGCGGAAGCAGCATCTTGCAGTTCGATCGATCGACCTTTTACTCCTGGCACGAGTTCTAATCGGCTATTACTGATGCGAATCGACGGTTCCACCCCTAGTCGCTCAAGTCGCGCATTTGAGTACAAGGATTTCTCAAGCGTCGATAGGTCGACATTGATCGCTATTTCAGCGGCTGTGCTCGAAGCCAGAGCTGAAAGCCAGTTAATTGGGCGTTTGAGTAGCGCTTCTCGTCTGGTTGCCATGACTGACTCGTAGGTAGCCATTACGTCTAGCGAAACTCCGAGATCGCCGGCTACCCAAGCGGCATCACCTAACTCGGTTGCAATGACCACCTGAGTGTTGGCCAGGCGATCTGCCATGGCGTCAATTCGAGCGCGAAGAGCGATATCGCCGAGACCGCCTACTGTTTCTCCAGCGATTTTGACGTTTCGGACAACTCGGTCCCTATGCATAGTGGCGTCAACCGCCCAAACGCTCAAAAAAAGAGCAGCGATGATGGTAGGTAAGCCAAGCATGAGAGCCCAGCGCGGAAGGCGAATTAGCCCGTGCACACCACTGGATGGTAGGGCCATGTGGTCGAGTATTGTGCGCGGATCAACCTGGGTAATTGTTTCGATTGGTTGGGCCTTACGAAAAGCCCAAGCAGGTGACCTCAGAAAATGCGAGAATCACCCAGATATCCATAACTGAGATTGACTATCCGCTGGAAGTCGATGAAGGGATCGAAAATGAGCAAGCTTTGTGAGGGACGCGTAGTGATTGTTACAGGCGGCGCCCGCGGAATAGGTAGAGAGCATTGTTTGATGCTCGCCGAACACGGAGCGAAAGTCATCGTTAATGATTTGGGCGGTGCTCGTGACGGAACAGGATCAGATTTAGGTCCGGCAGATGAGGTGGTCGCAGAAATTGAGAATATGGGAGGTGAAGCGGTCGCGAATGGCGATGATGTCTCTGACTGGGAAGGCGCTCAGCGGATGGTTAACCAGGCGGTAGAGACATTCGGTGACCTCACCGGGATTGTTAACAACGCGGGGATCTTGCGTGATCGCATGTTGGTGAATATGACCGAAGCAGAGTGGGACGCTGTGATTCAAGTTCACCTTAAAGGTACTTTTGCTCCGGCTCGTTGGGCTGCTGCGTATTGGCGCGATAAGGCCAAGGCAGGCGAGACAGTAAACGCTTCTATAGTCAATACGACTTCTGTCTCAGGAATTTACGGCAACCCGGGCCAGACTAACTATGGAGCGGCGAAAATGGGGATCGCTGCGTTTACAGTCATAGCAGCGCGCGAGCTGCAGAGATATGGGGTGAGGGTTAATGCAATCGCTCCTGGTGCTCTGACCCGAATGACTGAAGATCTAGGAATGGGGCAAGCTTCTGAGGAAGACAGAGCATCAATGCACCCCAGATTCATAGCTCCGATAGTGACGTGGCTTCAAAGTTCTGAGGCAGCTGACGTGACAGGTCGAGTTTTTGAGGCGTCGGGCCGATTGTTGGGAGTAGCAAATGGCTGGCATCGTGGACCAACAACAGAAGCTATAGATGACCCGACAGAAATTGGTGATATAGCGCGCCGCCTTGTATCTGAGGCGCAACTTAATTCGGGAATGGACGGGGAGCCCTTTGACGGAGGGCTGGTTAGTTAAGACAGGCGCATCTGTCTATTAGACAAAAGGACAACACAATGGCTATTGATCCGAACGCAGTAGGTTCTGCAGGCGATCCCGCAGAACGCTCTTGGGGATATCGTGACTCTTTGCTCTATGCCGTCGGTATTGGAGCAGGTGCTGAGGACCCGGTTGGCATAGAACTAGAATTTACGACCAATAACTCCAAGGGCATTGAGCAACAAACCTTTCCTACTCAAAGTGTGGTTATAGGATTTGGAGCAGGCGGTGCCTTAGGGAAGGTCGGTGAAATTGACTGGGGTCGAGTGCTGCACGGTTCTCAGGGTGTCAGTTTGCATCAACCAATCCCAGTCGGCGGCACGGTCGTAGTTGAAGAAAAAGTAAGTGGTATTTGGGATAAAGGCGAAGGAAAGAACGCCATTATCGAAACCGAGGCAAAAGCCACTCTGAAAGAAACAGGTGAACCTCTCTTCGACCTACGAGGATCACTGGTTGTGCGTGGTTCAGGTGGTTTTGGCGGCCAAGAAGGCAACACGGCGCCTCAGGTTTACGCACCAGAAGCTGCCCCGGACCATGAAGTTACATATCAAACAAGACCTGACCAGGCATTGACGTATCGATTGTCCGGTGATTACAACCCGCTGCATAGTGACCCATGGTTTGCTACTGAGTTGGGGGGTTTCCCAAAGCCCATATTGCATGGTCTTTGCACTTATGGATTTACTGGCCGAGCGCTACTCCACGAACTATGTGGAAGTGACCCAAAGCGGTTTAAGAGCATGGATTCGAGGTTCTCTTCTCCTGTTTTCCCTGGCGATTCTCTAACGGTTCAAATGTGGGTTGAAAAAGGCCAAGCTATTTATCGCACCGTTGCCCAAAAAGGAATGCCAGAGGAGCGAGTCGTTATTGACAATGGGCTGTGTGTATTTAGCTGAAACAAAGTCCGCTTTAGGTGGTCTCTGTGCTTTCAGAAAAGTTTGAGTTCGTCGCTTTCGATGCCTCGCAGCTCGTCGTAGTCGAGTACTAAGCATTCGATGCCCCGGTCTTCGGCAAGAACTCGAGCTTGGGGTTTTATTTCTTGAGCTGCAAAGATTCCGCTGACTGGTCTGAGATTCCCATCTCTGTTGAGGTATTCGAGGTACCTAGTTAGCTGCTCGACTCCATCAATCTCGCCCCTTCGCTTTATTTCGATAGCAACGGCCCGACCTGCATGATCTCTGCAAAGCAGATCTACTGGTCCGATATCGGTTGGGTACTCTCTTTTGACGAGTACCATTCCATCAGAAATCTTGTTTACGTTGGCGGCGAGTAATTCTTGGAGATGAGCTTCGACCCCATCCTTTTTAAGGCCCGGGTCAATTCCCATCTCTTCAGAAAAATCTGAGATTACTTGGTGGAGTTGAATAGTTAGGTTCTCTTTTTTTTCGTTAGTAACTAGCCAAGTCAACTCACCGTTATCTAGCGACTCACGAATAGTGTTTGGAGCATTCATCCAGTTGAGGGGCTTATATGCGCCGCCGTCGGCATGGATAGAGATAGAGCCGTCCGCTTTGATCATTATGAGACGAATTGCCTGTGCTAGATGTGCGTCTAGCCGGCCGGAGTAATCAACTGTGCAATTCGCAATAACTAGCCGCATGAAAAGTCGAAGCTAGTCACGGCCAGCGGTAGGCATGTGGATTACCGGTGAATACTTCATGCGAGTTGATAGGTGGCAGTCAACTTGGGTTCACCGTGTTCATCTATTACCTCAGCTCTCCCTGTTTCGACCATGTGCAACAAGTGGGCATGGACTGACCCTGCAGCTGGGTACCAAAGACGTTTGTCGTATTTCTCATACATCACGGGGACGAAGTCGGCAATCTTTTGTGGACCGCTTTGCAAATAGCTGACGATCTGTTCTTCTCGTTCCTCACGGTGATGAATGAAGCTTTGAACGTACTGCACAGGGTCAGGAATTGCTGGACCGTGTGTCGGCCAATAGCGCTGATGGTCGAGTGGGAGCAATTTCTTCAGAGACTGCATGTAGTCCTTCATCGATCCATCCGGGGGCCCGACCACACTTGTTGCCCATCCCATTACGTGGTCGCCAGAAAAAAGACTTTTCTCCTCCTCTAATTCGAAACAAAGATGATTTGAACAATGACCAGGAGTGTAGATAGACCGGATCGTCCAGTTGGGTCCGTGCACGATGTCACCGTCCACGAGAAATACGTCGGGCGAAAATTCTGTATCAGCGCCTTCACGTTTGAGTTCTTCGGGAAGCTCTTCGAATTCTTTTCGATATTGTTCTTGCTCTTTTTCTGAGATGAACTCTGAGAAATCCACGCGATCTTCTCGGTCATCCTCTTTGACGCTTCCGTGTGGACCGAAGCCATATGAAATAGCTCCGGTGCGTTCTTTAAGTCGTTTGGTTAGGGGAGAGTGATCGCTATGCGTATGAGTTATGAACGCGTGGGTAATCGTTTCGTCAGGACCAAGAGCACCGAGGATGTCGTCCAAGTGGCTTTCTAGAGGAGGACCAGGGTCTATGACGGCGACTTCCCCTTGGCCAATTAGATATGTTCCTGTTCCTTTGTACGTGAAAGGCGTTGGGTTCTTGCATATGACTCTTCGGATTAATGGGGTTACTTGGTCGCTGGTGCCATAGTCGAAGTCTCCTAAATCTTGGTGGTGCTCGATTTTTGTTGCCATAACGCCCCGCCTAAAGGTTTTCAGTGCTGGTACTCAATTATGACGCGCACTGTAGCCGGGTTGTCCAAGCTAGTTTGAACTAGCCGACCATATAGATCCTGAGTTGTGGCTTCAGAGTCCCTAAACTCCAAATTGGAGGAACCTATTGTGTTGATTGTCTTATCACCTGCGAAGAGGCTCGACTTTGAATCGGAGTTGCTGACCAGCAAGCATTCAGTGCCTGCATTGATCGACGACTCATCTGAATTAGTGCAAGAGCTGGTCAAAAAATCACCTGCAGACCTCGGTGAACTCATGAATCTTTCGCCTGCGTTATCGAATCTCAACGCTGAACGTTTCCAGGATTGGGAAGAGGATTTCACTACTAGTAATTCCCGGCCAGCTCTCTTGGCTTTCCAAGGAGATGTTTATGTGGGTATGGACGTATCTCGGTATTCGGAGCGTGACTTCACTCGGGCACAAAAGACAATCCGGATATTATCGGGTTTACATGGAGTGCTTAGACCTTTGGATTTGATCCAGCCATACCGCCTTGAAATGGGAACGAGTTTAATGACATCGAGGGGTAAGGGGCTTTACGAGTTTTGGGGTGATCGGATTAGTGAATTTTTGGCAGCAGATCTTGAAGGACATCGTCCTCGGGTTCTGATCAATCTTGCTTCGAAGGAATACTTCTCCGCAGTAGATGAAAGCCTTCTGGATGCTCGGGTTATAAGCCCACGATTCTTAGATGAGAAGAACGGCAAGTTTAAGATCATTAGCCTCTATGCAAAGCAAGCCCGTGGTGCGATGGCTTCTTGGTTAGTGCTGAATAGAATCAACAGCCCAAGTTTGATCTGCGACTTTGCTGAATTGGGGTACGAATACTCTCGCGAAAAGAGCACGCTCTTAGAGCCAACTTTTGTTAGAGGGCAGCTTGCGCGCCCTTAGTTCTTAGAGAATCCCCATCTTTTGGGCAGACTCTTTCAGTTCCTCGCGGTGGTCTGGGTGAGCGATCGAGATTAGTCGCGCCGCCTTCTGGCGTACCGAGGCATCTTGCAGGCGAGCGGTACCGAATTCTGTAACGACGACATCAACGTCGTATCGGGTTGCGGTCACTGCGTTGATATTGATTTGAGGAACAATACGAGAAGCTGCGCCGCCTTTAGCGGTGGCGGGCATTAGATGGATTGACATTGCGGATTCAGACATTTGGCAGCCTCTCAAAAAATCAAGGGCACCGCCGACCCCGCTATGTTGAACCCCATTAATCATTTCGGAGTTGACTTGACCCCAAAGGTCAATTTCTAGGGCTCCATTTACGCAACGCATGTCTCTGTTAGTAGCAATTTGTTGATGATTTAATGCGACGTGAGCTGGCACGATGTGACAGTCGGGGTTTCCGTTTAAGAAATCAAAGGTTTCGGGCAATGCAATTGTAAAGACAGTTTTGTTTGGGAAGACCGTCTTGAGGCGGTTGTTTGCGGCACCAGACTTCATCAGATCCATCAGGCCTTGGCACATCACTTCGGTGTGAATGCCCAAATCCGTCTTGTGAGTTAGTCGGGCGAGTGCCACTTCAGTCAGGCCTCCGACTCCCGATTGAACCGTTGCTCCATTGGGAATTAATTCATCGAGTGCTTCGACAAAAGGATCAAGGTTAGAAGGAGGTGTCCGTTCGTCAAAGATTGGCATCGACCCTTTAAGCGGAACATGGATCAACCCGTCAAAGTCTTCGACTCGAAAAGAATCTCCATGAATGTGCGGCACCACTGGATTGACTAAGCCGAATACCAAATCACCCTCGCGACGCGCACGACGAACCAGAGCGTCGTTGCCTGCCATCGCCGATCCCGGAGGGACCGTGCCGTCAGGTAACGGTGTCCCCACTTGGACGCATGCGACTCTCGGTGGGTTGCGAATCGAGAATCTTCCCCAGTCTTCCAGTCTGACCGGAACTAGTTCCGCCTTGGCACCAGCTTCGCGCAATACTTGAGTCAGGAAAGGCGCACGCAACTCAAGGTTTTGTTTAGTTCCAATAGCGGCGCCACCCTTTCTAGGGGCAGGTACGAAGACGGCTACATCTTTGAGGTCCTCGCGTTCTGCTAGTGCGAAAAGAAAGGCTGTTGGCTCTGGCAGGCTAGTTCCTACTAGATCGCCGTCTTGCACCTGAGCTGCGGCAGCCTCTGCCGAGATCACGAGATACGGCCACTCTTCAGTCCATTCAAAGTCAAGGTGCTCTTTAGAAACCACGATTAGAACGTATCTCACGATGATGTTTCCGGTCGTTGAAACCTAAACTGTTGAGATTTTCCTTAATGAACGTTTGCGCAAACGGTTGCAACGATGCCTATAGTGCCGAACAGTTGTGTGATCAGCGATCTGACCGGATGGCTGCAACGAGGGGGAGGCAGTCATCCGGTCCACCAGTCTTTAACTTGTAGGTCGCACGATGGGGAGGAACAGGCAATGACCGAGGAATATTTCGCTAGCACCAAGACTTCAGATCGCTACCCGATCTGGACCCGAGCCAATGTGGGCGAGGTCTTCCCAGACCCCGTAGCTTTGTCTACCTTTGATTTCGCGTTTCAAAACGAAGATGGTATTCAAATAAGTGAACTTGGCTTTCGAGACGCTTACGTCAGGATTGGTGCTTTCGACGAAAGCGAATTCGATCCGGAAAACCCGGTGTTTCTAGGAGTTTTTGGCGGATACACCTACCTCAATGCGTCGCTTATGCGGATCTTCGGTGAGAGGGCGCCTGGGCTATCAGCGCAGGACATCGATGAAGCTTTTTTCGGAGTTCAGCCTGGGATCCCGGCCTACGAGCAGCACCCTGATGACCCCAGCGCAGAAGCGGAGGCCCGGATAGGTGAGGTATTTCTTTGGGCTCTAACAACTCCTGATCTACCTGATGTGTTGGAGCAAGAGCAGCGGGTGAACGCACTTCGTAGCCAACGTCCTGATTTTGGTTCGATGGGCGACCACGAAATAGTTGATTGGATTGAAAGTTTTTTAAATGGAGGATTCCGAGAGCTTTTCGCTCAGCATATTTTTATTAGTTTCTTGACGACACTTCCGATGGGTATCGTTTCCGCCGTCTGCGAAGCTGTTGGTCGGCCAACTGATGCTATGAAAATCATGGCCGGACTTGGAGACGTTGAATCCGCTGCCCCTTCTATGGCTATGTGGGAATTAGGGCGACTAGCAGCTGCTTCGGAAATGGTGAATGCAGCTTTCGACAATGGAATCGAAGGTCTGAACGGTCGCCTGCGAGCAAGTAAGGATCCTGAGGTCGAGAACTTTGTGTCTGCTTTTGAGCAGTTTCTCTGGTCTTACGGCTCGAGAGGACCAAACGAATGGGAAATTTCTTGCCCAACCTGGGAAACGACTCCCGACTTAGCTTTGGCTGCTATTGACAGGATGCGAGTCTCTCCTGCGTCGGCGGCGCCGCAAGACCACCAATCTCAGCTAGCTAATGATAGGCAGCGCATTGTGGCTGAGATAAGTGAAATGCTCGAAGGGGATCCGGAAACGCAAGGACAGTTCTTAGCGGGCGCTCATAGTGCTTCTGTTCTGATGCCTGGTCGTGAACGAACCAAAACCAATTGCGTCAAATTTATCCAAGAAGCTCGGATGGCAGCCCGGGAACTGGGTCTACGGATGGTCGAAAGAGGTCTGTATCCAGAAATAACTAGCTTCGCGATGCTTAGATTCGCGGAACAACATCAAGCAATTGACGACGCCGATGGGTGGCGCGAGATCATCGAACAACGGCAGGCAATGTTCGATCTTGCTGCAGCTAAGCAGGAACCTTTTGTCATTGTGGGCGAAAGTGAACCGCTTTCAACTTGGCCTGAACGTAGTTCGGTCTCGGTGGAACCTCTGCAACCGGGGGATTCAATTCAGGGTCTATCTGGCTGTCCAGGTGTATCAGAAGGTCGCGCTCGAGTGATTCTTGATAGTCATGACCCGACGGCTTTAGAGCCTGGAGACGTCCTCGTTGCTCCGTTAACGGACCCCTCCTGGACGCCGCTCTTCGTGCCTGCGGCCGGCGTGGTTGTTGACGTCGGAGCGGCGCTGAGTCATGCCATCATCGTGAGCCGCGAACTTGGTATTCCATGTGTTGTTTCTGCTACCGATGCAACTAAACGGATTCCTGACGGCGCCATGATCCAGGTCAATGGAGATACGGGAGTGGTGACCGTCCTCGATGACTGAGAAATAGTTTTTCTTTGAATTTTCAAGTAAAAGTGATTAGTTAGTCGTGCTTCCATTTAGGTGCTCGACGTTCGGTAAACGCTTGAACACCTTCTTGGTAGTCGGGGTCCAACATCGCTGCTCTGAGCAGGTCTTCAGAATCTGCTACCGATGAACCGACGTCTCGATGCTGGTCTAAATAGACCTGAAGTTTCGTCATTCTTTGAGACGATGGAGAGACACGCGAAGCTAATTCAGAGGCATATGACTTAACTCTCGGAAGTAACTCTGACACTTCTGTAATTTCGTTGAAAAGGCCCCAACCGTTGGTTTCTTCAGCAGTTATGACCCTGCTTGAAATTAGGAGATCGTTAGCTCGAGTCAGGCCGATCAATCTTGGTAGAAGCCATGAAAGACCAAATTCAGCTGGCAGGCCCAATGGTCCATGGGCGGTAGTGAGTTTTGCGTGTTTCGAAGCAAATCGAAGGTCGCAATAGCAAGCAAGAACTAACCCAACGCCTGCTGCTGGGCCATTAACTGCAGCAATTGTGGTCACATTCAAGCCGAACATGAAAGCGAAGTTTTGATCGAACTCTGGGGCAATCCCGTAGCCCGGATTGGAGATATCGGACCCAGTCCCAGAGTCGTATCCGCCCTTTTCAAGGTGGCCCTCTAAAGCTTGACTGTCAGCCCCGACACAAAAATCATCGTTTGCCCCCGTGATAATCACTGTTCTAATTTCGGGTTCAGAGTCGGCCTGTTGGAGGAGGTGGCGAAGTTCGGTATGCATCCGGCCCGTCCAAGCATTTCGGCGTTTCGGTCTTGAGAGGGTGATAGTTGCTGTTGGCCCGTCGGTCTCAAAGCTTGTCGTTTTTAGTTCCATTTTTGCCTTAGCCGTTAATCGCTCGTTGCAGTGCAGCGAGAGCATCGTCTTTAAATTCTGGTCGACAGATCAATAGGTCCGGAAGCCAAGGATCCTCGTAGTTGTAATCAAGAGGGGATCCGTCGCAACGGCTTGCATGAAGTCCAGCGGCCATTGCGACTACGGCCGGAGCGCAGTTGTCCCACTCATACTGACCCCCACTATGAGCGTAAATATCTGCATGGCCAAGAACAACTGCCATGGCTTTAGCTCCCGCTGACCCTAGAGCTAAAAGTTCTGCATCTAGTGCTTCCGCGACAATCATCGCAGCGGCCGGAGCCCTCGAACGGCTTACAACTAGCCGGGGTCTCCCATTGTGAGATGGACTTAATTTGGGTGCGGGATTAGTTGTCAAGGTCTTATCGATTGCTGGTAGAGCGACGGCCCCCGCTGTTGGAACTCCGTTTTCGGTAAGGGCTACGTGCACCGCCCAATCGGAGCGGCCCGGTTCGCCGAATTCTCTGGTTCCGTCCAGAGGATCAACAATCCAAACTCTTTCCTTCTCCAAGCGGGCCAGATCATCGCTGCCTTCTTCGGACAAGATTCCATCGTCAGGAAACTCTTGTTGAAGAGCTTTCATGATGAAACGGTGAGCCTCAAGGTCACCAGTGTCTTTCACAGTCCAACTGTCAGCTCCCTGGCTGAAAAGTCGTTCACGTATGTCCAAAAGAAGTTTCCCGGCATCGGTCGCGACGCGAGCGCTGATCGCGTGATCTTGGAGATCGGCCATAAGTGATTTGACTCCTAATTTGACAAAGTAGTTCGAAGCTTGGTTAAACGATCGTTAAGCAGGTAGTGTTTCGGTCCTGTAAAGAGATTGTGACGAAAAGATCACAAGGTGTTTGTTTGCCTTGTTGACCGTATACCGTGCACGAACTCTTAACCGAGCACCAAGCCGGTCGGTGGCCGGCAACCGCAACAGAGAGGGACTCATACAGATGCGGAAAAATACCATGTGGCGACTGCTCGCCACACTATTCGCTCTAGCACTTGCCGCTTCGGCTTGTGGTAGCAGTGATTCTTCCGACGACAGCAGCGCAAGCGGCTCGTCATCGGATGCAGAAGAGACTGAAGTAACGCTCGCAGCTAACGGCGAAAGCTTGCTGGACACGGTTAAGAGCCGTGGCACCCTTAACTGTGGTGTTTCTGGCTCTGCAGTAGCGTTCTCAGAACTTCAGGCTGATGGCAGCATGGCCGGTTTCGATGCCGACTATTGCCGCGTCGTTGCAGCAGCGATCCTTGGTGATGCAAACAAGGTGAACTTCGTTTCATTGACAGCCGCCGAACGCTTCACCGCAGTTCAGACTGGCGACGTAGACCTTCTGATGCGAAACACAACCTGGACACAGAGTCGTGACTCTGAAGTGGGAATGGACTTCGGACCAACCACTTACTATGACGGCCAACAGCTGATGGGTCGCGAAAGCGACGGCTTCTCCGGTTCGTCACAGGTATCGGATGTTGGCGGTTCAGTGATTTGCACCAGTGCAGGTACCACGACCGAAAAGAATATCGCCGACGCAGCAGCTGAAGCTGGTGTCAGCATCGAACTTCAGACTTTCGAAGACTTCGATACTGTTACCAACAACTTCATCTCCGGCGCTTGTGACATCATCACCACTGACGGTTCAGCTCTAGTTGGTCGAAAGGCCAAGCAGCAGCCAGACGGTGAAAACTGGGTGATCTTCCCAGCGACACCGATCTCCAAAGAGCCACTCGGCCCAACATACGGACAGAATGACTCGGCTTTTGCTGACGCTGTCAACTGGGCAGTTTACGCAACGATCATCGCTGACGAAAAAGGCTTGGATTCAAGCAACGTTGACATGATGCTGAGCAGTGGCGATACGGAAACCATCCGTCTCCTTGGAGGCGAAGGTGAACTGCAGAGCGGGATGGGCCTTCCAGCTGATGCCTTCTATCAGGTCATTAGCCAGGTCGGAAACTATGACGAGATCTACAGCCGTAACCTCAACCCAGTGGGTTTGAGTCGCGAAGGGTCAGCTAACGCTGCCTGGACAGCAGGTGGTCTTGTTTACGCTCCACCAGCGCGTTGATATAACAAATTGATTGATTAGGCGGTCGATTACCGTCAAAAAGAATTTTGAAGGGGCTGGAGGTCAAATGGACCTCCAGCCCCTTCACTACCTCTAGGCTGCATGATCGATCACCTAGAGCCGTCGTGTTTACCTGAGAGGGGATCATTTAGTGGCAAGTAGTGCCCCACCGTCTATTCATCATGAACGTCCGCCGTTCTACAGAGATGTCACGGTGGTGAAGTGGGCCGTTCAAGTTCTGGCCCTAATGCTAACTATCGGAGCGCTTTGGTTTCTAGCTAAGCAAGCTGGCGACAACCTTAGGGCTTCCAACGTGCCTACCGACTACAATTTTTTGTCGGTCAATCCAGGAATCGATCTTTCTTCAGGTATTGACACGGACCCTGATACTGGAGGTAGAGCGCTCTGGGTAGGAATGGTCAACACGTTGCGGATGGCCATTGCTGGAATATTTGTGGCCACGATCGTAGGAGTGCTCGTAGGCCTTGCACGGCTATCGAACAACTGGCTGCTTCGAAAACTGGGAACGGTATTCGTCGAGACCCTCCGCAATGTTCCTTTGCTGGTGCAGATTCTCTTTTACGGAGCAATCTTCGCCAGTCTTGACCGGGTGTCTATGGATGTGGGTCCAATCAATGGTTGGTTCCATTTGTCCAATAAGGGACTTTCTATGCCGAGAGTCCATATCGCTGACGGGTTTTATCAGTGGATGATTGTTATTGGCATCGGACTTTTTGCCGCCAATTTTCTTCGGAAGCGTCGGATTGCCGAGCAGGATCTTTCGGGAGAGGAAACATATCCGATCCTTAGTGCTTTTGGTTTAATTGTTGTCATTGGAATTTTGGGTTGGTTTGTTCACCCAATTTTCGGCTTTGTTGGCAATATTTTCAGCTCGTTGTCTTCTGCAGTTTCTGCCATTCCTGAAGGCGCCGTCCAGGTATTGATAGCGTTTTTGTCTGTTGGTTTGAGCGTCTATTGGATTCGCGGATTCCTTAAGAGTCGCCGAACGCCGGCCGGATTAGCGAAATTGACCGACGATGACTATTTCCGGATGATCTTCGCTGCGACTGGTGGAGTATTGGGTGCTGTTTTCTTTCTGGTTTTGTGGCCAGGGCTATCTAGCTGGATCATTAACTCAGGCAGTGACCTGTTTGAAGTTCTAAGCAATAAGTTCGGAAATGGTCGAAGTGGTCGACCGATTGATGTCGCGCTACCCGAGGTGGTTCAAATTGGGAAATTTCCCAACTATGGGCCATCAGGTTTGAACTTCTCAATTGGGTTTGCGGCAGTCTTTTTCGGTGTTGTGTTCTACACCTCGGCGTTTATCGCTGAAATTGTTAGGGGTGGGATACTGGCCGTTCCAAAGGGTCAAACCGAAGCTGCAGCTGCACTTGGTCTTCGTCGTTCAATTGCTTTGCGACGGGTCATAATTCCTCAAGCAGCTAGGGTGATGCTCCCACCGTTAGGGAATCAATACCTAAATTTAACTAAAAACACTTCGCTTGCGATCGCAGTTGGATACAGCGACATTGTTCAAGTAGGTCAAACGGTTTACAACCAAACAGGAAAAACTTTGCCAGTTGTTTCTATATGGATGTTTTTCTATCTCTCGTGCTCTCTGTCGATCTCCGTGGTTGTCAATTTCTTTAACGTTCGCATGAGGATTGTGGAGCGCTGATATGCAAGACGCGAACCAAGGATCAGTAGACCCGGAATTTCAACAGGGGATAGAAGACCGAGAGTCCTCCCCTCATGAAATTCCAAGCTTGCCGGTTGGCCAGTGGCTAAGACAAAATCTCTTTTCGAGTTGGGTAAACAGTGTCCTAACACTGTTCGGTGGCTTCTTGGCTTTTTTTGCTCTGCGCGGAGTGCTTAATTTCGTTTTTAGCGAAAATCGTCAATGGGATGCGGTCCGAACCAACCTGCGTGCATTAATGACTCTCTCTTATCCTGAGTCTCAATACATCAGAGTTTGGGTGTCTCTTGGATTTGTGGCGGGCCTAGCTGGACTTAGCGCGGGTCTTTGGGCGAACTGGGGTGGTGTTTCCGTTAAGCGAGTTTCTACATGGCTAATGGGAACTGGGGGGCTGCTAGCAGTTTGTGTGATCGTGCGTGAGCCCAGCGTGATCTTAGGTAGCGACGGGAAAGTAGTGCGCACACTTGAGGGTTCACTGCAACGCGAATCTTTTCTAGATGCCATGGTGAACAGGTCGAGTTGGTGGATTGCGGCGGTTGTCCTGCTTGTAGCGGGAATTGTGTTGTGGCGCAGATTCGCGAGCGCTACTCACCGGGGCTCTGAGCTGCCAGTTACCTCTGTGGTTTTTCTGGGCCTTGGATTGGCGGTATTGAGTCTGTGGATAGCGCCGTACGGTCACTATGCCTTTATTTCGGAAACAAAATCATATGTAGCCGAGTCAGGTCGGACGGTTGCATTCTCAACGAAGTTGCCTTGGACTGTGATGTTGGCGTTGCTGTGCAGTTTTTTCGGTTTAGGTCGATTGCTGCAACGAAGTGAGTACGGCGGACTTATAAAAGGAGCCAGCAATCTGCTTTGGCTGGTCAGCCCATTGACGCTTTTCTGGGTGGTGCTTAGAGATCCTGCTCTTGACTATGGGCATGTGATTTCAACGGACCTTCCGATGGGTCTGGCATTTGGGGCTCTTGGAGGAGCGGTTTTGTGGAGCTTGACTCGCACGGGCGTGGGAGAGGCCGGGCGGCTCGTAGCAACCATGCTTTTGGGTTTCGCCATCTTTAATTGGGTGGCGGCATTTTTTGGTTGGTACCCGATGCTTCAAAAGGCTCGGATTAGCTTTCTGCTTCTTGCCTTTGCGGCGTTGTTGGCACCAAACTTCATGGGAGAAATAGCGAAACGCCGACAGTTAGTTCTGGGTTGGTTGGGAGTTACGGCGCTGGTCCATTACTTGGCGACGATGATAAACACTCCATCTACAGTTGAAGTGCAGTCGTCTGAGTTCTTGGGCGGTTTGGGTTTGACGCTTTTCGTTGCTCTAATAGTTGTTCTTCTTTCGTTCCCGTTAGGAGTGCTACTTGCCTTGGGTCGAACCTCGAAGTTCCCGATTTTTCGAATGTTGTCGACCAGCTATATAGAAGTAATTCGCGGCGTGCCACTAATTAGTGTTCTGATTTTCTTCTCCGTGATGGTTCCTTTGTTCCTTCCTGATGGCATGGAACTAGCCGAATTAGCTGCGGTCTTGACCGGTTACACGTTGTTTTCGGCTGCTTATCTAGCGGAAAATGTGAGAGGGGGTTTGCAGTCGATTACGAAAGGCCAGTACGAGGCAGCAGATGCCATCGGCTTAACTGCGGCCCAAAGGACAAGTTTTATAGTCCTACCCCAGGCCCTAACGGTTTCGATTCCTCAACTTGTAGGACAAGTTATTTCTACGTTCAAGGAAACATCGCTCCTAGCGATTATCGGACTATTTGATTTTCTTCGGGTGGCGAATTCGGTAATCCCAGCACAGAGTGAATTCCTGGGCGTTAAGCGAGAGGGCATTCTTCTTGTGGCGATAATTTATTTCTTCTTTAATTTCACTATTTCTAAATACAGTCAGCGCCTAGAACGGCGTGTAGGGCTTGGAGAACGATAATGGTAAGTCCCAGTACCCCTCAGACCGGGAGTAGAAATTTATGAGCACCGATGATGCAACAACAGCGGCTAACGACAGGTTGGCTGATCGCGAAGACATGATCGTTTGTGTAGATGTGGATAAGTTCTACGGCGATTTCCAGGCTCTGAAGGGAGTTACAGCGACTATCAAGGAAGGAGAAGTTGCGGTAATCTGCGGACCTTCTGGCTCAGGTAAAAGTACTTGGATTCGATGTATCAACCGCTTAGAGGTTCACCAGGGAGGCGATATCGTTGTTGACGGTATTGAGCTCACCAATGATCTTCGTAATATCGAGAAGATTCGATCTGAAGTGGGCATGGTTTTTCAGCAGTTCAATCTTTTCCCCCACCTGACTGTCTTGGACAACATCACGTTGGCCCCAATATGGGTAAGGAAAAAGCCGCGAGCTGAGGCCGAAGCCATGGCTCGTGCCCTATTGGAGCGGGTAGGAATTCCCGAACAAGCCGAGAAGTTCCCAGGTCAGTTGTCGGGTGGCCAGCAGCAACGTGTTGCGATAGCAAGGTCTCTTGCGATGGAGCCGCGCGTCATGTTGTTCGATGAACCGACTTCGGCATTAGACCCTGAAATGATTAAAGAAGTTCTTGACGTGATGAAAGAGCTCGCCATGTCTGGGATCACCATGATGGTCGTTACCCATGAAATGGGATTCGCTCGCGAAGTAGCTGACCGGATCATGTTTATGGAGGGTGGTGAAATAGTCGAGGTCGGAACCCCCGAACATTTCTTTACCAATCCGACTGAGGACAGGACCAAACTCTTTTTGAGCCAGATTTTGTAACTGAAAGCTTTGCGGGTTTAGTCCTCTGGATTGCCGTAGGGAGCTTTCGCCTTCTTGTAACACTCGGGGTGGTAGTGCTCAACGCGATCCCATTTGTTATCCACGTATACGTTGCAAATAATTTGGTCTGCTCTAATTCGTGCCCGAAACTTGATTAGTTCGTCACAGACTGCGCAATAGGCGGAATTGCCTGCGTCGACTGTTCTCGTTACAGCTCGGCTGTGCCACTTTTTTGTCTGGGTTGCTGATTTGGTGGCCACGGTATATCTCCTGTTGCACGGTCACTATGAGTGTGAACCGCAATCTAGTTACTCTTCGCGCGAACTAGGTGGATATTCGCGCGAATCGCGCGAATATCTCGCGCGGAACGCGCGAAAAGCCCGAAAATTCGCGCTATTGGCTGATGAAGTTATTTCAGGTAATGGTCGGAAAGGCCTGAATTTCGCGCGCTTCGCGCGATTATCGAGCTAGTGGTTTGTACTTTATTGGCTTTGGACCTGACTCGTCACCCAACTCGCGAAGACGAAACATTTCGTATTCTGAGAAATTGCCTTCAAACCAGCGAACCTGGCTATCGCCTTCAAATGCCAAAACATGAGTTGCGACACGGTCAAGGAACCAACGGTCGTGACTGATTACAACAGCGCATCCCGGAAAGGCCTCTAGTCCAGCTTCAAGAGCCCGTAGCGTATCGACATCTAAGTCGTTAGTGGGCTCGTCAAGGAGCAATACGTTGCCGCCTGTCTTGAGGACTTTTGCGAGTTGAACCCTGTTTCTTTCGCCTCCGGATAAATCTCCAACTTTCTTTTGTTGATCAGCACCCTTGAAGTTGAAGGAGGCGACATAACTGCGGCCATTTACCTCCCGATTCCCAACTTGAACTATGTCGAGGCCAGAGGTTATCTCCTGATAGACGGTCTGATCATTTTGCAATTCGTCTCTTGACTGATCGACGTAGGCCAGATCTACGGTGGTTCCTACAACGATCTCACCGGCGTCTGCAGTTTCTTCGCCTGTGATCATGCGAAATAGAGTCGTCTTACCTGCTCCGTTCGCACCAACTACTCCAACGATTCCAGCTGGTGGCAAGATGAATGAAAGATTCTCAATAAGTAACCGGTCGCCGAAACCCTTATCTACGTTCTTGAGTTCAATCACTTGATCACCAAGTCGCCGGTTCATCGGGATGCTTAGTTCGAGTTTGTCGTCTCTGTTCTCTCCAGCTTCGTGCTCGGCTAGGAGTTCGTCGTAAGCGGAAAGCCGAGCTTTACTTTTCGCTTGTCGAGCACGGGGTGAAAGTCTGACCCACTCAAGTTCTTGGGCCAATGTGCGTTGCCGTGCGTTGGACTGACGCTCTTCAGTGGCGAGTCTGGCCTGCTTCTGTTCTAGCCAGCCGCTGTAGTTGCCTTCATACGGATAGGCGTTGCCGTGATCCAGTTCAAGAATCCAGCCGGCGACATTGTCGAGAAAGTATCGATCATGAGTCACCGATACGACGGTGCCTTCGTATTCTTTTAGGAAGCGCTCGAGCCAAGCGACTGACTCTGCATCAAGATGATTAGTGGGCTCATCTAGGAGCAGGAGGTCCGGGCGGGCCAGCAATAACCGACATAAAGCGACCCTGCGCCTTTCGCCACCAGAAAGTGTCGAAACAGAGGCGTCAGACGCGGGAACGCGTAGAGCATCCATTGCGATTTCCACTTGGCGTTCCAGGTCCCAAGCGTTCGAAGATTGAATTCGATCTTCAAGCTCAGCCTGCATCGAGCCGACCTGATCGAGGTCAGCATCAGGGTCGCCCCACATCGCCAAAACCTCGTTGTATCGGTCGATCAACGACTGTGTCTCGGCCACGCCTTCCATTACGTTGTCGTAAACGTTTTTGCTCTCGTCTAGTTTTGGTTCTTGGTCAAGGAGACCGACAGAGAAACCGGGCGACAGTCGCGCTTCGCCTGTATAGCCGTCGTCCTCGCCAGACATGATCTTGAGGATTGAAGACTTGCCGGCACCGTTATGTCCCAGTACTCCGATTTTTGCACCCGGATAGAAAGCCAGAGTTACATCTTTAAGGACGTCTCTATCAGGGGGATGGAAACGACCCAGATTGTGCATTGTGAAAATGAACTCAGAGGGCATGTGTTTGTTCTTCTGTTAGGTGAGACGCTTGAATCATAAAGGTCACTAGGAATAAGCCCAATTCAGTCAACGCAACGAAAATCCGACTGCTTGTTCAAGGTGGTCGAGCGCTTTGTGGGGATCAGTGACTTTTATAGCAGTCATTCCCAAGTTTGCAGCGGGCTTGCAATTGATACCAAGATCATCGAGGTAGACACAGTTCCTTGGATCGACTCGTAATTCGGCACATGCCAATTCGTAAATACGAGGGTCAGGCTTTCTGATCCCTACCTTGGCTGATTCGATCACGACCTCGAACATGTCCATTATTTCTGCGATGATTGTCGCCTGATCTTCAGTCCTGGACATCCCTGACCCATGTCCTGATTTCATGTTGTTGGTAATGCAGCCGATCGGCAGTCGCTCCTTGAGTATTTCGAGCGCTCGAACCATTTGGGGCCTTACATCGCCGCTAAGACATCCCAGTACCTTTTCACCTGATAGTTCTAGCCCCATGGACTTCGCTTCAGCTTCGAAAAGTTGGCAAAATTCGGCTAGGTCCACTTCGCTTCGCTCCATCTTGGCCCAGGCATTGTCATTGGGATTAGTTGAGTTTATTTTCCGAATTGAATCAGGAGGTAAGCCGAGATCAAGTTCGTAGCGGGCGAATGCTTCGAAAGGGCTGGCGGTGATCACACCACCGAAATCGAATAGGACAGCAGTAATTAATGAATCTTTCGTCACGAGCCAGGAGGCTAGCTGCCGCTAGATTCATGATGTGCGTATAGCTACATGGAATGTGAATAGTTTGAATGCTCGGATGGAACGGGTAGACGAGTGGCTCGACTACGCAGCTCCCGACGTACTTCTGTTGCAGGAAACGAAAATGGCGCAGGACCAGTTCCCACATGACCACTACTCAGACCAGGGATATGAGAGTGTTCATGCTGGGGAAGGTCGATGGAATGGCGTAGCGATTTTATCCAAAGTCGGTATAGAGGACTGTCTGATAGGTTTCGCTGACGGAGTAGAAAAGGACCCCGAAGCAAGAATCATCTCAGCAGTTTGTTCAGGAGTTCAGGTTTGTTCGGTCTACGTGCCAAACGGCAGGGAAGTCGACCATGACCACTACAAATACAAGCTGTCGTGGATGTCTCGCTTGAAGGATCACCTCGCTGCGATTTGTCAGCCAGGCGATCCAATATTGGTAGGCGGTGACTACAACATTTGTCCAGATGACCGGGATGTGTGGGATCCGGGTAATCCACAGCCAAGGACTCATGTCACTGAGGAGGAACGGGCCTCTCTAGCCGGACTAGAAGGGTGGGGTTTGGTGGATCTCTTTCGTCAATTTTATAAGGATGAGGGACTTTTTTCTTGGTGGGATTATCGCGATGGCGCTTTTCACAAGAAAATGGGTCTCAGGATAGATCTGTTGATGGCGAGTCAAGTACTTGTTGATAGAGCTACATTTTGCCTGATTGATAGGACCGCCAGAAAAGGTAAGAAACCTTCAGACCATGCGCCGGTTTTCGTTGACCTAGATTGAACGTGGTTGAAACAGTTTGGAATCCGTCAGGTAGCTTCTGGTTCGTTGGATGCTATGACCTTCAGTATTTCAGGACCAACGCGCCTTAATCGTGTTTCGCCGAGCCCCGTCACTTCTGCTAGCTCAGACAGACTTGTTGGGAACTGTTCTGCAACCTTAGAAATAAGACCTTTGGGCAGTAAGGCTGAAGGATCAATGCGGCGAGCTCGAGCGGTTTTGTCTATCCAAGATGTGAGACGCTGGTTACGGCCGGCGACGGCATCTTCAAGGTCGAGTTCTAAGGCATTTCTAGCTTCAGCCAAATATTGAGAAGTCAATTCTTGGGGCACCTCTCCAGGGTTTCGGATGGAGGCTGCTATGAGAGCGAGCCATGGAGAAGGTTCGCGAGTTTGCTTCACGCCGCGTTGTTCTCGTGTTCTCGCCCAGGTGAGGTGGAGTTTGTGTTGGGCTCGAGATACAGCGACGTAGAGAAGGCGACGTTCTTCGAGGTCGTTGGCGCGGATTGGAACAAGCCCTTCTTCAAGGCCGGCGATTACGATATTGGGCCATTCCAAGCCTTTAGCTGAGTGGAATGTTGCGAGGTCAACTCCATCGCTTGAGTGTTCAAAATCACCGGGTCTGAGAGTTCGAAGCCAATCTCGAAAAGAGGATCCTGAAGCGCTGAAATTCTCTTGAGCATATTGAACCGCTAGCTCCGCTATTCGCTTCTGTGGTCCGTCATCTAATTCTTCGAATAGGTCATTAGCTAACGCGGCAAAATCTGAGTCAGTGGCGCATAGCTGATCCACTAAATCTTTTACTTCAGGACGTCGAAGTATGCCGCCTTGGCCTCGAAACCGGTATGGAATTTTAAGTTGGTCAAAAACCTGAGCGATTAGTTCAAGCTGTCCATTGGTGCGAGCAAGTACAGCGTGACTTGACCATCGAGTTTCTGCTAGCCGAAGGCCGCGTAGATAGTGAGCAATCCCAATTGCCTCGTCCTTTTCCGTTGGGAAGCTGCTGGTAGTTGTCGGTTTTCCCGTGACCATCTGTTCGTCGGTCGCACTTGAAGTTCGTCCGAGAACAGCGTTTGCCGCCTGAATTATGTGTGGTTGGCTCCGATGATTATCTGTTAACGAGATCGTCGTGGCAGATGGGAAATGGCTGCAAAAGTCGGATAGTAGGGATGAGTCAGCTCCGTTCCAGCCATAAATTGCTTGATCAGGATCGCCGACGACGCATAGGTCTGTTCGATCTCCGACCCAGCTCCTGAGAAGATTAAATTGCACTGGGTTCAGATCTTGGTATTCATCAACAAAGAAATGTCTGAATAACCAGTGTTGTGAGTCTCGAAAGGCCTTATCTGATTTCAGTAAGCTGGTGCACTCGATCAAGATGTCGTCAAAGTCAAGCAAGCCCCGTCTTTTTTTGTAAGTCACAAAGCCGTTTTGCAATGATGCTATTTGGCTTGCCAGCTTTTCTCCGACCCGCCGTCCTCCGGGACCATTCCGGTATTCTTCCGCCGTCAAATTCTGAGAATTCAGCCAATCAATCTCGATAGTGGCCATCCGCAACTGAAGGTCAGGAAAATCTTCCATCAGTTGGGCGAGAATCGGCCGACGACCAGCGAGCACAGTTGGCATTCGCTTTCCATGGTCTGCTCGGTACTGCCGTATTTGAGATAGAGCGGTGGAATGGAAGGTCCCAACGCCCCCCAGGTCTCGTATGCCCATTTTGTTGAGACGGTTTCGGAGCTCGTTAGCTGCTCGTCGGGTGAAAGTTAGGGCCAGAACGCGACGGGCGTCAGCGGTGCCTTCCTGTACTCGGCGAGCTATTCGGTTGGTGAGAACTCGAGTTTTTCCTGCACCGGGCCCCGCGAGAATTCTTAAAGGGTGCTCGTCACAACTAACAGCGGCCTGTTGTTCGTTGCTTAAGGCATCAAGAATAAGTTTCGGCGCGCCAGTAGGCGAAGCGGTAGAAGCAATCGCGTCGGCATCGCTCGACTCAGTCATCCAAAGGACGCTACTGCCTGGATGGGACCGTGGCTCTGTTGCGTCTACTCTCAGACCATGGTGTCAACAATTCGGGTAGTGAGCCTAGTTCCTAGTGTCACCGAAACACTTCTTGAATGGGGCATAGAACCCGTTGCCTGCACCAGGTTCTGTGAACAACCGGAGATCGAGCACATCGGAGGGACAAAAAACCCTGACCTAGGTGCTATTGAAGCTTTAGCTCCGGATCTCGTTGTTCTTGATAGGGAAGAAAACCGTCTCGAGGACTATGAGTCGTTAGTAAGTAGAGGTCTCAAAGTCGAAGCCTTGCACGTCGCCTCCGTATTGGACGTTGACAGCGAAGTCGGCAGGCTGGCCTCAGTCGTTGGAGCCCAATGGACGCACTCTCTTGATGCACCCCGAGCAAGTCGTGACCTTAAGGCGTTTGTTCCTATTTGGCGACGGCCATGGATGACGGTTAGCTCGCGCACCTACGGGGCCTCTTTATTGAATCATCTCGGTATCGAAGTCCTGTTTTCTGACATGGGGGACGCGTACCCAACAATTGATGATGAGGCTTTAAAAGTAACCAAACCAGACGTGGTCCTAGCGCCTAGTGAGCCGTACCCCTTCGGGAAGCGGCACCTCGACCTTTTGGAGGCGATAGGGCCCACCTTCTTCATCGATGGTCAAGACCTCTTTTGGTGGGGGTCACGAACATCGGAGGCTATTGAACGATTGGACCTCGAACTAGGAAAGATCAAGAGGTAAGGAATGTGACTGGAATAGAACACTCAGGAAGAGCCTGCAACGGCGACACCGAGCTTTATTTTTCAGCCTCTGGTGATAGTGCGAATCCTGCAATCCTTTTCGTTAATGGCCTCGGGAGTCAGTTGATCAACTTTTTGCCTGGATGGGTAACGAAGTTCAGTGAAGCCGGTTTTTATGTGATTCGAATGGACAACCGGGACGTTGGCATGTCCACGAAAACGCTGGGAGACGTACCGGATCTGCAGGACTTGATAGATAGGTGGTTCAAAGACCGAACAGCCAGCGGCTTCATAGGTGCCTATGACTTAGCTGATATGGCTCTGGACTGTGTTGCGGTTTTAGACGCGCTCGAAATAGATCGAGCACACGTTTGGGGGATGTCGATGGGAGGCATGATTGCGCAGACTTTGGCGATCAATCATGCAGAACGGTTGCTCTCTATGACCAGCGTTATGTCGACGACAGGAGACCCTGGTGTTGGTCGATCAACACCTGAATCAGCAGCTCAACTAGTAGCGGCTGGAAATGATCGAGCCAGCATAATCAAAAGTGCTGTTGCTGCTCGACGACTTCACAGTGGTTCGTTATATCAAGAAAGTTGGGCACGCTCTCTTGAAGAGGCAGCTTATGACCGCTGTTACCATCCTCAGGGGAAGACTTGGCAACTTTTGGCTATCTTGGCATCGGGTTCGCGAGCGGACCAGCTTCCTGAGGTAGCGATCCCATCCATGATCATTCACGGCAGGCTCGACTCTTTGGTGCATCTTGATGGTGGAGAAGCGACCGCAGCTCTGATCCCCGACGCCGATCTGGTGATTCATGATCAAATGGGTCACGATATTCCGGAACCATTGTGGAACGAGTATCTAGCTGATTTTCAGAGATTGGTGGACCGAGCAAAGTGACTTTAGAGAACGTGATTACAGACTTGGCGCAGCTTGAAGCCCTTTATGGTCCTGCTGCGCCAAGATCAATTGCAAAGGAAATCAACCATATCAACGACGAATACAGAGCTTTTATTGAAGCTGCCCCGTTTATGGCTGTAGCAACCGTTGGTTTACAGGGCCTTGACTGTTCACCTCGAGGTGAAGATGGCAGTGTCGTTCAAATTGTGGATGAAAAAACGATTCGCTTCGCTGACCGAAGAGGTAATAACCGTTTAGACACTTTGCGAAATATCGTTGGAGATAACCGAATAGCGCTTTTATTTTTGGTTCCTGGGATTGGCGAAACAATGCGTATCAATGGTCGAGCTTCCATCTCGGTATCGGTCGATCTTTTGGAAATGTTTGCGGTCGAAGGGAAGTTGCCGAAAACGGTAGTTGAGGTAAAAGTTGAGCAGGTTTATTTTCAATGTTCGAAAGCGCTAGTGCGCTCAGGGTTATGGCAAATAGATAAGCATGTGACCCCAACAGACGTGCCGTCCGCTGGTCAGATGCTAGAGGCGACCGCTGTTGATGATTTTGATGGCAGAAAATACGATCAAGAGTCGAATCCCCGCTACCTTGACGAGCTTTGGTAACAGTGATTGATCTGAGACATTCTGTCGTTAAGTACTAGGTTATTGCTTACTCACAGAGGGAGATTGTTATGGGCCCGCTTCAAGGAATTCGCGTTATAGAACTTCAGGGCATTGGCCCCGGACCGTTTTGCGGAATGATGCTTAGCGACATGGGTGCTGAAGTAATCAGAATTGACCGTGCGGGCAACGTATCAGGCGTTGCTAGTGATGGCCCACCGATTGATGTGCTTGCGCGTGGTAGGTCTTCAATAGGTGTTGATCTTAAAAATCCTGAAGGGGTTGAGGTTGTGTTGCGGCTTATAGAGACCGCAGACGCGCTCATAGAAGGATTTCGTCCCGGTGTTATGGAGCGGCTTGGTTTGGGTCCTGACGAATGTTTTGCCCGAAACCCGAAGCTTGTCTTTGGGCGTATGACTGGATGGGGTCAAGAAGGCCCCTATGCCATGGCTGCAGGGCACGACATCAATTACATAGCTTTGGCAGGTGCCCTTGAACCGATTGGTCGTCAAGGAGAGGCACCGGTGCCGCCACTCAATCTGGTCGGTGACTTTGGAGGGGGCGGCATGCTCTTAGCATTTGGAGTGGTGTGCGCTGTAGTGGAAGCCCAACGATCTGGAAAGGGCCAAGTAGTTGATGCCGCAATGGTGGATGGAGCGGCAAGCCTGATGGCCATGTTTCATTCGATGCGGGCTTTAGGTGTCTGGAATGACGAACGTGGTACAAACCTTTTGGATACGGGTAGTCATTTTTATGATGTTTACGAATGCGCTGACGGTCGTTACATATCCATAGGGTCTATCGAGCCGCAATTTTATTCGGAGCTTTTGCGTCTAACGGGGCTGGAACAGGACGACGGCTTTGCCGCTCAGATGGATAGAACTTCATGGCCTGACCTCAAGGAACGGATTGGCGCCGTCTTCATGACTAAAACTAGAGATGATTGGTGCGAAATTATGGAGGCAACAGATGTTTGTTTCGCTCCGGTCTTAACGTTGGCAGAAGCACCGGAGCATCCCCATAATCAACATCGTGGAGTGTTTACTGAGATAGCTGGTGTCGTACAGCCAAATCCTTCGCCCCGATTCAGCCGAACGAAAGAGGTGATCCAGGGACCGCCTGCTAACCCGGGAGAACACACCGATCAGGTGCTCAGTTCGGCAGGTTATGACCCGGACGACATTAGTAAGTTGCGTGATGTAGGAGCGGTGGCCTGATACCAGAACGTGACGTCGAACCTGGTGCAGCTCCTGCGGGCTTGCCCGCCAACCTTGTTCCTTTATATGACGAAGCGCAGGCAATAATTGAACTGTCGCCATCTTCGGCGTGTGCCCTTCTTCGTGTAATTATCCGGTCTGTTATCCAGGACCGGGGACTTAGAGGTCGCCATATCAGTCGAGATGTTGCGGCCTTGGTTGACCAAGGCGCGCCTGTCGGGCTTCTCAGAGCTTTCGACGTGGTCTCGATGACGGATGACTCGGCGAAAAACCCCGCTGAGCTGAAACTCATTGACGGACACACCGACGCCCAGAATTTGACGATGTTTCTTCACCTATTGGCAGATCAAACGAATTGAGACCCTGATGCTTGGCAAGCTTCACTTGCTTGCATGCTGGGTGCTTGTGGTGAGCAACGGCGTTGCGGGCGCATGGTCATTGGCAGCTATTCGGTTCCCAAGACTCAAAAATATTTTGTTGTGGCGGTTCACGGCCTGCGCACAAATTTGGGTCTTAGTTCAGGTAACCCTCGCAGCTACGTACTTAAACGCTGGAGAAGGCAAGGCTGAGTCATTCCACGTCTTTTATGGAGTTCTCTCAGCTGTGACTGTGGCCGTTCTTTACAGCTACAGAAGCCAATTAAGCCAACATTTGCATGCATTGTATGGTTGGGGAGGGCTTTTCATAATGGGCCTTGGGATTCGGGCCCTCCTGCTTTTGTGAAAAGATTGCTGGCTTCTAATGCCCAGTCTTAATTAGCTAGACGTTCCGATAGTTGCTCTAGTTGGAGAGTCATTTCACTTGGCAGCCGTTCCCCAATTGCATCGTAATGATCTCTTATCAAGGACAGCTCCTCTTGCCATTCATTTTGATCAACAGCTAACAGAGTCTCAAGTTGTTGAGATGTGAGGTCCAGCCCCGAAATATCAATGTCTTGTGACTTGGGAACCATTCCGATTGGGGTTTCAATAGCGTCAGTTGACCCAGCGATACGTTCCAGCACCCACTTTAAGACTCTTGTGTTTTCACCAAAGCCAGGCCAAATAAATCGACCATCCTCGTCTTTACGAAACCAATTTACGTAGAACAGTTTTGGCAGTTTCGCTCCAGGCTCGTTTCCAATGTCCAACCAATGCTGAAAATAATCACCAAAGTTGTAGCCGCAAAATGGAAGCATTGCGAAGGGGTCCCGGCGCACTTGGCCAATGGTTCCCGCCGCCGCTGCAGTCTTTTCTGAGGACATGACTGACCCTAGAAATACACCGTGTTCCCAACTAAGAGCCTCTGACACTAGTGGCACCGTTGTAGCCCGTCTCCCTCCGAAGAGTATGGCCGAGATCGGCACCCCTGCTGGGTCCTCCCAAGAGGGGGCGATTGAGGGGCATTGAGCGGCTGGAACGGTAAAGCGGGCATTTGGATGAGCCGCTGGGTGCTCAGATTCAGGGGTCCAAGTTTGGCCTTTCCAGTCAATCAAACGCGCTGGGGCTTCGTCGCTTAAACCCTCCCACCAGACGTCTCCATCGCCGGTTTCGGCAACATTGGTAAATACACAGTTGCCGGAAAGAGTTGCCAGTGCATTGGGATTGGTTTCTTGCCCAGTGCCTGGGGCTACTCCGAAGAACCCGGCTTCGGGGTTGATCGCATACAGCTGGCCGTCTGACCCAAATTTCATCCATGCGATGTCATCTCCGATTGTCTCGACTTTCCAGCCGGGAAGAGATGGGATCATCATTGCCATGTTGGTCTTGCCGCAAGCGGATGGAAAGGCTGCTGCAACATATTTGGTTTCGCCGCCCGGGGGGGTCACTCCAACGATCAACATATGTTCTGCGAGCCAACCTTCGTTGCGCGCCATGGTTGACGCTATGCGCAGCGCAAAACATTTCTTGCCTAGAAGGGCGTTACCCCCGTAACCAGAGCCATAGGACCAAATTTCTCTGGTAGCGGGGAAGTGAACGATGTACTTATTCTCGGAATTGCACGGCCATGCGACATCTTGTTCGCCAGCGAGTAACGGCGCACCTAGGGAGTGAATGCAAGGTACCCAATCGTCATTACCTAAGGCGTCGAGCGCGCCCTGACCCATTCGAGTCATGATCCGCATAGAGGCAGCCACGTAAGGCGAGTCGGTGAGTTGAACACCAATATGGGCGATTGGAGATCCCAGCGGTCCCATAGAAAATGGAACTACAAACATGGTGCGACCCTGCATCGATCCTTGAAATAGGTCGGACATCTCTGTACGCATCAACTCTGGTTCGCGCCAGTTGTTATTGGACCCAGCGTCTTCCGGATCATCAGTACAAATGAATGTTCTGTCCTCCACGCGAGCGACATCGCCGGGATCAGAGCGAGCCAGAAAACTATTGGGCCGCTTTGCATCATTCAGCGGGATTAGCGTTCCTTGCTCCACCATGGAGTGCGTGAACCGCTCGTATTCCTCTTGGCTACCATCGCACCAATAGATTGATTCGGGTGTGAGCACTTCGGCCCACGTATCAACCCATTCGAGAAGATTCTGGTTGGTGGTCGTTCCAGGCATTCTGACCTCCGTTGCGTGTCAGACGTCGACTGGGGTGGATCCCCAGTTCTGGATCACGCGTCGCCCCCTGCGGCGGTGATCCAATCGGGTGTACCAAGGTCAACTTCACTGCCCATCCGAAATTGGGTAGCTAGTCCTTGTTCATCCAGGTCGAAGACGACCCTTTGCCCCTGTCGTACCATTCGAAATATCGAACCTTCAAGTGCATCGAGAGCCAGATCGTACTCAACGCGGCCGACATCGTCGACCACTACGCCAGTCTTGGACTGCGGGTCATATGACTTCACGACGCCTTGCATCGTTGGCCTCCGGTGCTAATTCTGAACTCGAAGTTCGCTGATTGGTTCAAACTTCTACGGCGACCCTATGTCGCTTTACGAAGCGGGCACAACTTAGCAAGTTAAGAACTTAATTGGGGGGAAGGTCGGCATAGAGTTTGGTCACCTGATGGTGACGGCTGTCAGGGGTACCATCAGCAATTGTGGAAACAGTCTCTTTCTTAACGACGGCTCAGATTGTGGAAGTCATCTCTGCATTTCACGATGCGTTGGAAGCCCACAAAGAATCAATCAACCGACTTAACGTATATCCGGTTCCCGATGGGGATACCGGCACCAACATGTTCCTAACGGTCGCGTCAGTTTTGGAGGAGATGCAACCAGCTGACCCTAATGATCTAGAAGCTGTCTGCGAAGCTATGTCTCACGGTTCGTTGATGGGCGCTCGTGGGAATTCAGGTGTGATCTTGTCCCAGGTGCTACGAGGGATGAGCAGCGGTTTTGCCAAAGCAAACGTTATAGACGCTCAGGTGCTAGCGAGTGCGCTAACTGAGGCAAGTGTCGCCGCTGATGGCGCCGTTATGAAGCCGGTCGAGGGAACCATACTGACAGTGGTGCGGGAGGTGGCTCGGGCGGCCCGAGGAGCGGCAGAAACTGATGCCCTAGTGCAGACAATAGAAACTGCCCTGCGAGAAGGTGAAGCTGCCCTAGAACGCACTCCCGAGCAATTAAATGTTTTGAAAGAAGCGGGTGTGGTGGATGCTGGCGGGGCCGGTTTTCTCCTGCTGTTGCATGCAATCTTGCGTGTCTTAGACGGTCGGGAACTTCCGGAACCAGAGAATCCGCAAGGAGTTTCAGTTATTGCGGCTGACTTAAGCCGTGAAGTCGGAGTTTCGGAACTTCGCTACGAAGTTATGTACCTGTTAAACGCCCCAGATGAAGAGATCGATGGCTTTAAAAACGTGTGGTCACGTCTTGGTGACTCAATTGTTGTCGTCGGGGGTGACGGACTTTGGAATTGTCATATCCATACGGATGCGATCGGTGAAGCGATAGAGGCGGGGATCGATATTGGCCGGCCGGAAAAAATCAGAGTGACGGATCTAGCCGAAGAAGTGATGGAAGAGCGATGGGTTCGCGAAGCCGCTGAGAGTGCGAGAGCCGAACCTTCAGAGGAAGCCAAAGCGGTGTCTTGTGCCGTAGTAGCTGTTTCTCCAGCTTCAGGTATTGGTCGGATGTTCCATAGTTTGGGAGTCCAAGAATTGGTTTTGGGCGGCCAAAGCATGAATCCTTCGACCTCGGAACTCTTGGACGCTGTTGAACGTGCCCCTTCTGAGCAAATCCTGATTCTGCCAAATAACTCGAACATTATTGCTGTTGCGCGAGCTGTTGATGAGCAGACTCCTAAAAGCGTTGTGGTGGTGCCGACTACCTCTGTGCCCGAGGGTTTCGCATCGTTACTTGGGTATGACCCAGAAGCGACCGCAGTTGAGAATGGTGCAACTATGTCTGAGATTGCCGCAGGGGTCGTGGTAGGCGAAGTGACTCAAGCGGTTCGCTCAACTAGGACCTCCGTCGGAGACGTCGCTGAGGGCGACTGGATAGGACTCGACCGGAATGGAGTGTGCGCGATCGGCGACACCCTGGTTGGGGCAGCTACCAATTTATTAGATGAGATCATTGGCGATCAGAGTGAGATCCTGTCGATAATTGTCGGTGAAGGTGCCACCACTGCTGACACTGAAGCAATCACGGAGTGGCTGACCCATAACAAGGCGACCGTTGAGATCGAAATTCACGATGGTGGGCAAAGTCACTACCCCTTCTTCTTCGGCGTCGAATGACGGAATCGATTTCTCTGCGTGAACTCGACGGTATAAGCGTTGACCGTTTACAAGGGGTTGGTGAACAGCGACGAGCGTCTTTGGCACAGGTCGAGATTCATTCAGTGTTCGACCTATTGACGCATTATCCGCGCCGCTACATCGATCGAAGTCATGAAGCAAAACTTGTAGATGTCGATCCCGGCCAGCAAGTCATGATTGTCGGGGACATCGAAAAGGTGAGCTCTCGTAGAACGCGAAATAGAAAGTCGATTGTTGAGGCGTCTCTATCTGATGAGACGGGGAGCTTGAAGTTAGTTTTCTTTAATCAATCGTGGCGCTCAAAGCAACTTGACCAAGGTTTAACGGTTGCTTTGTTCGGAAAGGTCGAGCTATATCGAGACCAACTTCAGATGACAAATCCGTTAGTGGATTTAGTAGGAGACCGTACCGGAAGAATCGTGTCGATATACCCGCAGTCAGGCAAGGCTGGCCTAACTACGTGGGATATAGGGCGTTGGTCGACTGAAGCTCTGCGCCGTTGTCAAAGTAGAAGAATCATCGACCCTTTGCCCGAAAAATACCTCGAAGAGTTGGGCTTACTTGGACGGATGGATGCCTTTGAAGCTATTCACCAGCCGAACTCGATGTCGGATGTGCTCGAAGCCAGGGATCGGCTGGTGCTAGATGAGCTATTGAGAGTGCAATTAGTTCTTCGTATGCGAAAAATGCGACGCCTTAATCAGGCGTCGGGTGTGAAACACCAGGTTGATAGTGCGTTGTTGACCAAATTTGTGGAGGGACTCCCATTCGCCCTAACCGGTGCACAACAAAAGACGATGTCAGAAATAAGCGTGGACTTGAAATCGGAGCAACCTATGCATCGGTTACTCCAAGGCGATGTTGGGTCTGGGAAGACTTTGGTAGCCATGTATGCGTTGCTAATTGCGGTTACTGAAGGACACCAAGGGGCTCTGATGGCCCCGACTGAAGTGTTAGCAGAGCAGCACTACCTAAACTTGGCTGAGCTTGCCAAGGGCCTCGAGGTCGAGGACCAGTCAACTTTGACCGGCGCAAGGCCTATTTCGGTCAAGTTGCTGACAAATCGCGTAACAGGAAGCGATCGGCGACGTGTTGTCCAGGGTATGGAAGAGGGGTCTGTCGATCTTGTCATCGGAACGCATGCTTTGATTCAAGAAGGAATTAGATTTTCTTCGCTAAGTGTTGTGGTTGTCGACGAACAGCACCGTTTTGGAGTGGAACAGAGGTCGGTTCTGAGGGAGCGAGGTCGTGATGACGGCAAGTGGCCCCATCTGCTAGTTATGACGGCAACTCCGATACCGCGGACGGCTGCGATGACTGTTTACGGCGACTTAGATGTGTCTACCCTCAATGAACTGCCGCCTGGTAGAACCCCCATATCGACCAAGTGGATATCCGAAGATGCGGAAAGTGTGTGGGGTCATGTTCACTCCGAAGTGGCCGAAGGCCGACAAGCCTATGTTGTGTGTCCGCTGATCGAAGAAAGCGACAATTTACATGCGAGTTCGGCGGAGACGACGTACCTCGAACTCGTCAGTGGAGTGTTGTCGGATCTGAGGGTAGGTCTTCTACACGGGCGTCTGAACGGAGCTGAAAAACAAGAAACTATGGAGGCATTTCGAGATGGCCGATTAGACGTTTTAGTAGCTACAACAGTCATTGAGGTCGGAGTTGATGTCCCAAATGCCACGACGATGGTCATCTTGTCCGCTGATCGGTTTGGTATTGCCCAACTGCACCAGCTTCGAGGGCGAGTCGGTCGAGGCACTCATAAGTCGTCCTGCTTCCTGATCACTGTTGACCAGATTTCTGAGGACGCGAAAGAGCGGTTGGCTGCCTTGGAGGATTCGAACGATGGGTTTGCTCTCGCTGAGCGTGACCTCGAACTTCGAGGTGAGGGAACCATATTTGAGCAGCGGCAGTCTGGTACGAACGATCTTAAATTGGCCTCCCTGGCACGGGACCGGGTTTGGGTTGAACGCGCTCGGGACTTGGCAGAAGAACTGGTAGACGATCGAGGCTCGTTAGAAGGCCACCGGCTTTACGAGGATGAGGTCATATGGTTTGTTGAACGCCGTGACGATGACGCGGAGAACCTTTTGAGGAGCTAAACCCAGCTTTAGTCTTCTTCGATGACTATGTCCCAACGGTCAAGGCAGTCCCTGCAACGGTAAGCAATGACATCGCCAGAATGAAATCCTTCGTCGGGCTCCTCGTAGCTAATTCGGCGGCATAAGCCTCCGCAATCAACACAGATAATCGATTCGGGAACCTCCATCTCAACAGTCTGCCGTTATTGTCATCCCATGCGCATTGTCGGAGGAGAATTGAGTGGCCGGAAAATATTAGCGCCACAAAATGGTAGGGCCCGACCGACCTCTGATCGTGCTCGGGAAGCAATTTTCAATATGTTGTTCAGTCTTGGTTTTCCTGCAGGTTTCCGAGTTGTCGATTTGTTCGCTGGTTCAGGAGCGCTCGGTTTAGAGGCCTTGTCGAGGGGAGCTGGCGAGACAATATTTGTAGATAGTGATGCTATTGCATGTCGGACTATCAGCCAGAATCTGAAAGCTTTGGGGCTAGAAGGTCAGGTAATTCATGGAGATGCAATCCAACGGCTTGGATCACTCAATGCAGACTTGGTGTTAGCGGACCCTCCCTACGGCTATGACGGTTGGAACGAATTGCTGGAACTAGCGGATCAAGCCTTGGTCGTTGCGGAGAGCGGTTCGCCTCTTGCTTCTTTTCCGGGTTGGGAACTATTACGGAGCCGAACTTATGGGAGGTCTGTTGTGACCATTTTGAGCCCTTTAGAAACTAATTTGTCCTGAATTGAATGAATTTGAGCGATTGACAGTGGAGGATTCCTCTCAGGGTCGGTACCGTTTCATATAGCCCGAAGCGTTAGGCGAGGAGACTCTTGTGGTCAAGGTTCTGTACCCAGGCTCGTTTGACCCTGTCCACAACGGCCACATGGAGGTTTGCGCGACGGCGAGTCGCCTCTTCGACCACGTAGTAGTTGCGGCAATGAGGAATCCCCAGAAGTCATCTCCGTTCTTCACCGATGAAGAGCGCGTAGAAATGCTGACTGAGGCTTGTCAGCATTTAGCCAATGTTGAAGTTGTTCAGTTCGGTGAATTAGTGGTTGATTTAGCGCGTCGGTTAGAGGTGGATTTCATACTCAAAGGACTGAGAGGTGCAGCAGACTTTGAGTCGGAACTCCAGATGGCTCAAATGAATAAATCGGTTAGCGCTGTCGAAACCTTATTTCTTCCGTCTGTCAGCGAGAATGCCTTCATCGCATCGAAGTACATACGGGACATCACCCGTTTCGGAACGGACTGTTCGCATCTCGTGCCGGAATCAGTTGCGATACGACTCCGTGAAAAGATGCCGAAGTGACGGAAACTGCTCCGTTGAGCGGCCCGGGTGTTGAAGCCCTCGTGCAGCGGGTTATTGATGTAATTAATGCTGCTCGTCCAATGCCCCTATCCACGTCTGTGATGGTTAGTCGCGATGAGATCATTGAGTTGCTGGAAGCTGCTTTGCTGGAATTGCCGGACGAAGTTCGAGAAGCACGATGGCTATTAAAGGAGCGCGAGGACCTTCTTTCGAAAGCGCGTGTTGACGCCGGATTAGTAATTGAGGAGGCGCGAACTCGAGTGGCGCAGATGGTCCAGAGATCGGAAGTCGTTCGGTCCGCCGAACGAAAGGCACGACAAATGGTTGAGCAAGCCGAGTCTCAAGCTCGAAGAAGACAACACGAAGTAGACGATTATTGTGACCAACGGCTCGAGCAGTTTGCTAATGGTTTAGAGAAAGTACAGGGCGCTGTAGCTGCCGCTCGGACGAAATTGCAACCAAGTATGCCCGTGGCAAAGGTTGTTGAACCGGAACCGGAGCCCAGTTCAGGCCCTGAAGTTTTTGATCAGGATGAGATTTGAGAGATTTAGGCTCAGATTCTGAGTTGAGATTTCCTTTGGAGAGGTTGCAACGATCTAATCCCGCCCGGACCTGGAACGTCGAAGTGCAAATCGCTCTATTGCAAGATCAGGATGCCTCTTTACAGGTTGGCGACGTTGCTTTGCGCCCTAAAGACGTCGCTTTAATTGAGCTTGTATTTGGTCAAGTCCGGGGAGCGGTTACCGCGAATGGGAGAATTTCAGCCAAGTGGCATGCCGAGTGTTCGCGTTGTTTGCGTGAAGTTGATGGGTTAGCTGTAGCCGATATCGAAGAGTTATTTGAAGAAAACCCTCAAGAGGGAGAGTCGTATCAACTTGGAGACGAATTTATAGATCTGGTGCCGATGGTTAGAGACGCCCTCTTGCTTGAAATGCCCGTCGGCGTTATTCGCTGTTCTGCCGTCGAAGAATGTTTGGAGGCAGCGCCCGCATATCCAATTTCAGGCGATGACCTTGATGAAAGTCGGGAAAGCGACGAAATGAAGGATCCGCGTTGGGCAGTCCTAGATGACCTCAAATTTGAAGCCGAATAGAGAAGCTGAGGAAAAAATTCTGAAGATGATGGTTGGGAAGACAGTAGGAGGTCGATTTCTCTTCAGGTAACATCTGTAATCTGCATCTACAATTCTGATGCACCTGAAACCGAACATATGTGCTGCAAATTGGCTCCGGTCTTTGGCACTAAATCGGCTGATATCCGAAAGCTCGGTGAAAAGCGCCGGGCCCACTACTTGAGGTTGACGATGGCCGTCCCAAAGAAAAAGACTTCCAAGTCAAAAACGCGTAGCCGTCGTGCTTCGGCATGGAAACTTCGGCCGTCCCCTCGTAGCTCTTGCCCGCGCTGCGGCGCTGCAAAACTGCCGCATCGAGTTTGTGGTAACTGCGGATGGTATGCCGGCCGCCAAGCTGTTGAAGTTAACTAGCGAAAAAGTTAAATCTCGGTGAAACCGATTATTCTCGACGCGATGGGTGGCGACAACGCACCCTCCGTGATTGTCGAAGGTGCTCGTGAAGCCCTGAGTGCCGGTATCCCGGTTGAATTAGTTGGCGACCCCGATCGGATCTTAAACCCCGATGGCATAAGAGTGCACCCAGCTCGAGAAGTAATAGAGATGGGCGATGAGCCTGGTCGCGCGGTAAGAACTAAAAAAGATTCATCGATCGTACGAGCTGCCGAATGTGTTCGAGACGGCCAAGCGTCGGCCATGGTAAGCGCAGGAAATACTGGAGCTGTGGCTGCTGCTGCACTCTTGCGCATGAAACGACTCAAAGGAGTTCGGCGGCCTGCTATCGCAACCACAATTCCAGTCCCCGGGCGCGCCCCAAAAATTTTGCTCGACTCAGGTGCGATGGCTGATTGTCAGTCTGACTGGTTGCATCAGTTTGCGCGCATGGGCTCAGCGTTTGCGCAGGTGCGATACGAGGTGAGTTCACCTCGTATCGGGTTGGTCTCGATCGGTGAGGAACCTGAAAAAGGAAATCAACTAGTTAAAGAGACCCACCATCTACTAGCTGACGATAAGACAATTAATTTTGTTGGCAATGTCGAAGGTCGTGATGTGTTGGGTGACGACGTCGATGTTCTCGTAGCTGATGGGTTCACTGGAAATGTCATTCTTAAGACCCTGGAGGGAACAGTCCAGTTTCTCGTTAACCAAATAATTTCGGCGCTGACTGCCGATGATGCGGCCGAAGTCGGAGCTCAAGCTCTGAATTATCTGGCGCCGATCGCCGCTGAACTTAGCCCTGATGCAGTCGGCGGAGCAATGTTGCTTGGAGTGAACGGCGTAACGATAATTAGTCACGGTTCGGCGAGCCCCACTGCGGTTCTTAATGCCTGCAAAGTTGCCCAGGACATGGTTCAGCGAGATTTAGTCGGTGAACTAGCGGCAGCAGTGAATCTCTGAGGTGAAATCTAATTCACTAATAGTGGTCTAAAGTACAATAAACCTACTATGAGTGGTAATTTGGGCGATCTGCTATGGTAAGCACTCATAAACCAGTTGCGTAGGAGTGCCGTTGCCAGCCGAGACAGATGTTGAACAGAGCCCACTCGATCGTGATGGGGTTTTTAGTATTATTTGCGAACAATTATCAGACATACTTGAGATAGACCCGGGCCGTATCGCAGAATCGTCGTCCTTCGTTGAGGACCTTGAAGCTGATTCCCTTGCTCTAATTGAATTGGTCGAGGGTTTGGAGGAAGAACTATCTGAGCGAATCTCGGGATTTCGAATCGAAGATGAGGATTTAGAAGATTTGAAAACAGTTCGGGATGCTATCGACTACGTGATGGCGCGAGTTGGCTGAAACTTTGGAATCAGAAGACCAGCTTCGGGCTCTGGCTGACCGAATCGACTATTCCTTCAGCGACGACGGCCTTTTGTCACTTGCAATGTCGCATCGGAGTTGGTGTGCTGAACGCAACAATTCCCCATCAAACGAGCGTCTAGAGCTTTTAGGAGACGCGGTATTAGGGCACTGCGTCACCGATCACTTGTATCGGACCCATCCTGAATGGTCCGAGGGCGAACTTGCTCAAGCCAGATCGGCAGTAGTAAATGCGGCAAGTCTGGCCGCTGCGGCTGATCGTTACCGACTAGGTGACGCCCTACTATTGGGGATAGGAGAAGACCGCTCTGGGGGTCGAGAAAAAGCCTCGCTTTTATGCGACGCTTTTGAAGCGCTACTAGGAGCCATGTATCTCGACGGAGGGCTCAAAACAACCCAACGCTTCATCCTTGAAGCGCTCGGGGAACGAATAGAGGTTGTCTCGGCCGCCCCCGGGGTCGGAGATGCGAAAACTCGTCTGCAAGAACTTGTAGTCCGGGCTTACGGAGACTCACCAAACTACGCCCTACTAGAGAGTGGACCCGATCACGATAAACGCTTCCACGCCACAGTTTCGTTCGGAGGTTCAATCCATGGTGAAGGGCAGGGAACCTCTAAAAAGCAGGCTGAACAGGCTGCTGCTGAGGTGGCATGGACCGAAATTCAATTCGCTGAAGAGATCAACCAATCAACTAACCAACCAAGGGAAATCTAAACATGTTGGAACTGCCTGAGCTGGAAACCGTCCGTCGCGACTTAGACCGGGAAGTCGGTGGCTTGAAAATTAAAGAAATAGATGTGATAGGAGCCAAGCGTCTAATCCCGGGTCAAGCCAACAAGACTGGCCTGACTAAAGCGCTCTCAGGCCGCAAGATTTCCTCAGTGACGCGAGTAGGTATGTTGCTTTGCCTGCAAGTTGGAAACGGGCAATCGTTAGTTATCAATCTTGGTCCTGGCGGATCTTTGCAAAGAGCAGCTAACAAAGATGATCAAGAATCTGATACTCAGCTAATAATCGGATTTACACAGAAAGGTCAATTGAGGCTTGTCGACAGCGACAAAAGCGCGACGGTGGTCTTGGTTGACAATGAAGAGATGGAAGAAGTCTTTCCCGAAATTACTGAGTTTGGCTTCGACCCTGTTGACGAGCCGATTTCCTGGACCGACTTTGGTGGCCGACTGCTGGAACGCAACACTAAATTACGGCCGCTGTTGATGGATCAAACTTTCATCGTCGGATTAGGTCCCGTCTATAGCGACGAAATTCTCCACGCAGCGCTACTTCGCCACGACAGAATCGCAAACGAACTGATTACTCAGGAGATTCGAAGGTTGTACAGAGCAATAGTGGAGACAATTCATAATGCTGTGAAACATCGTGGCGTAAGTCTTGATGGTGGAAGCGACATCTTCGGCGAGGTCGGAGGGTATGACGAGTACTTGGAGGTATACGGCAGAGGCGGGGAGCGAAGCAGGAACGGACGTGGAAACGTCCTTACTGCCAGAGTCGGCGGAACCACCCACTACTACTGCGATTACCAGGTATAGAAGCTAAATCTTCATCTCAAATCAAATACCTACCTAAGGGTTCACCAATCATCGCCAACCAGAGGGCATGATGTCGGAGTGCCACTGACGTTGGTGGCGCCATGTCGTTCCCCGGGTAGGTCAATACCAGTGTTCCTAAAGTCACTCACCATGAAGGGCTTCAAGTCCTTTGCTGATTCAACAGTGTTGGAATTTGAGCCGGGAGTGACCGTCGTGGTTGGTCCAAACGGCAGTGGCAAATCCAATGTTGTCGATGCCGTAGCGTGGGTTCTTGGAGCTCAGGGGCCGAGCACAGTTCGGTCTGGGAAAATGGAAGACGTTGTCTTTGCCGGTACCCCAGATCGCCCCGCCCTGGGGCGCGCCGAAGTGAGTCTGGTGATAGATAACAGCTCTGGCTCGTTACCGATCGAGTTTACGGAAGTCACCGTTACGAGGACTCTCTATCGCTCCGGGGACTCTGAGTACTCGCTTAATGGCGTAGCCTGCCGCCTGCTCGATATTCAAGAGTTACTTAGCGATGCTGGAGTGGGGCGACAGCAGCACGTAATTGTTGCCCAGGGTCAAATAGACCAGGTTCTGAATTCGCGACCGGAAGATCGCCGGACGATAGTCGAGGAGGCCGCAGGAATCCTCAAATATCGCCGACGAAAAGAGCGAGCAGAGCGACGTTTAGCTGCAACAGAAGCAAATACGACGAGGCTTCAAGATCTACAAAGAGAAGTGCGGCGCCAGTTACGTCCGCTCGAAAAACAAGCAGACGCTGCAAAGAGGCATGGAGCAGTAGCGGAAGAGCTCAGATCAATTCGGCTGTACTTAACAGGGAGGGAGATAGACAGTCTCGAGACAGCCCAAGCAACCGCCAAAGAGGACGCTCGAGAAAGAAATGCAGAGCAAGTTAATTTACGTGGAGAGATAGGCCGCCTTGATATCGAAATAAGCGCTTCAGAAACACAACTAACAACGGCAGGCGACCATGGCATGGACCTGTTGCCCAGGGTGGAGTCTTTGCGCGAAAGATGCAGAGGGTTGATAGCCCTAGTGGATGAACGCTCCAGGACTACCGAAGCAGACCGGGGTTCTCTTTTAGCGACCGATGTAGCCTTGACCCTTGAAGCTGAGGCATCAAGGTTGTCGGAAGAGCTTCTCGATCTAGTAAACCGCGAAGAGACCATTAAACGTCAACTACTTGAGCTCACCGAGGTTGAAACCGAGCTGACAAAAGAAGCAGAATCCCTGGCTATAGATACCCCGCTTATTGGATTTGACGCTGCAAAAAGAGCAGCTGAAGTTAAAGGCGAGCTAGGCCCCCTAAAACGTGGTCTCGAAAGGCTGACGATAGAACACGATCGTCTAGCAAAGCGCGCCACGGAGCTGACTTCGGAGATGGCCGTCGCAGGACAACACCTTGATCAGCTGCAAGGAAGTCTGACATCAGCTTCAAGCGTTGAAGCAGGACTAGTTCACGAAGTAGATCAAGCCCAAAAGGAAACAGACAACTCGGCAGAAATTTTGGCTGATGTCACACAGGAACAGCAATCGGCGACGAAAGATGAACAAAAGTGGTCCGCTCGTATCGAAGCTCTTGAATTAGCCGTAGCCACAGTAAGAGAAAGTTCAGGCTTCGAGCAGGTACAAGAAATTGATGGGGTCTTGGGTGTTCTGGGCGAATTAATTGAAATAGAACCGGGGTGGGAGACTGCAGTCGAAGTTGCCCTAGGAGCGGTCCTAGCATCGGTAGTCGTCGCAGACTTAAAGACTGCGAGAGCCGCTCTCGAACGACTTGATGCAACGGAATCCAGCGGATCAGTAGTAGCTGCAAAAAGTTTCAGCGTACCCTCTCAAACGCCACAATCTGGAGATCTCCTTCGGCAACATGTGACGAGCAAAACAGATCAATTGAAGCCGCTCCTCGACGCACTGCTTGCTGATGCGGTGTGTGTCAAGGGAAGCTGGGAAGAAGCGGTCGATTTCGCTGAGCGGAACCCGAAGCTGTTAGTTGTAACTGCGAATGGCGACTGCTGCGGTCCAGATGGCTGGAGCATTGGGTTGGGAACTAACACCTCCACTCTGAGTGCCTTAGAAGATGCGCGGCAAGAAGTTCAAGTAGCCGAGGCTCGCAGAGAGGCTGCGGAGATAGAACGTGAACTAGCTGCGACTCGACTCGCAGACACTCAAGCACGTTTGCTGCAAGCTATATCCAAGCTCGAAGCTAACGATGATTTATTGACGCGCTCGGCTGACGGGGTCGACACGGCCCAAAGGCAACGAAGAGATTTAGATTCAGAACGAAAAATACTTGAGGCTCGAATAACTGAGCTAAGTCAGGCCTTACGGCGAGATCGACCCAGAGTCGTTGAACTCGAAGAACGTTTGGTTGAATTAGAGGAAGCCGAAACCCTAGAGCGTTCGGCGGCGACTGATGCCCACACTCGGAGACGAGATTTGGAAGGCCGGATTAGAGCAGCTGCGCAGTCTCGTGCAGAGTTAGAAACGAACGTAAAGGGCCTCGAAGAGCAAAGGAAACGAAACGAAAATAGACGAGGTGAGATCGGCGAACAGCTCCAAGCCAACGAAGAAGGGGCTGACGATAAGACAAATCGACTCAGGCGAGTTGAAGAAACCTCGGCAGTTCTCGCAAGCATGCGAGTGCTGCTAGCACAAAGACTTGGGGTGTTAGAGCAAGAAGTTGAGATGCTCCGCGAAAGACGGTCTGAATTGTCAGCAGAAGTGAAGATGATTGCTGACCGACTTGAAGTTTTGCGTCAAGAGAGAACCTCCCTTGAGACTAGAGTTGCCGACCTACAAGAAGTACTAGCGTCCAACGAGATAGCCGAAACTGAGCGAAGGTTTAAGGTTGACAACCTCCGAGAGATGCTTCGTAATGAGCTAAACGCCGATTCGAACGAGGCCCTCGCTGCACCAGAACCCCAACTCAGTGATTCAGTTACCCCCGCGGCGCGAGTTCGAGAGCTCGAGAATGACTTGCGTCGAATGGGTCCTATAAACCCATTGGCCTTGCAGGAGTATGAAGCGCTTAAAGAGCGCCACGACTTCGTTGCAGAACAGTTGGACGACGTCCGGAGTACCCGGCGAGAATTAAACAAAGTAATTACTGCCGTTGATGCCGAAATAGTGGACGTGTTCGAGGCCGCATTTAAGGATGTAGCAGGTAATTTCCAGCAAATATTTTCAACGCTCTTTCCTGGCGGAGAAGGGAAGCTAGCTCTTTCTGACCCTGAACGAATGCTTGAAACTGGAATTGAACTCGAAGCTAAGCCGTCCGGAAAAAACGTTCGAAAATTGTCGCTGCTTTCTGGTGGCGAACGTTCGTTAACTGCTTTGGCGTTTCTTTTCGCCATCTTTCGCAGTCGTCCTTCCCCGTTTTATGTCATGGACGAGGTAGAAGCAGCTCTTGACGATATCAACCTGCACAGATTTCTCGAGTTAGTCTCGGAATTCCGGCAAGAGGCGCAACTGTTAATCGTTAGTCACCAGAAGCGCACCATGGAAGCAGCTGATGTCTTGTACGGAGTATCTATGGCACCCGGAGGCTCGTCGCGAGTGCTAAGCGAAAAGGTTGCTTCATAGCGCCGAATTGAACGAACACCAGAATTGTTTTGTAGTTTTCCTTCACCATGAATACGTCCTTACTAATAGTTGTCTTTCTAGTGGTGATGCTGTCATTAGCTGTTTTGCCATGGATTCATCGTGCATGGACAACACGTAAAACTTCTGAGAATGATGTCGAGGTCGGACTTGAAATAGAAGAAGAGCCTATTTCGACCGATATCGGCGAAAAAACCCACCTGCCCAGCCCGGAAACCATGCAAGCGCCCGAGGAAGTAGCACCGGCTGCCTCAGTGCGAGAGAAGCTGTCAAAAGCGCGGACGGCTATCTCAGGCCGTTTAAAGGGCATAAAGGGTGGCTCTATCAGTCCTTCAATGTGGGAAGAACTTGAAGAGTTGCTGATATCGGCTGACGTTGGCGTGGAAACGACCCTTGATGTGGTTAACAGACTTCGGGAGACCGCTCGAGTTGAGAAACTAGAAACGGGAACTGAATTGCTTGACGCGCTGAAGAGGCATATGAAAGAAGACCTTTCCTGCGAGAGAGAATTATCACTAACAGCATCAGAGGGATCAGTGCCCGTGTGGTTGTTTGTCGGGGTTAATGGCGTAGGCAAGACCACATCTATTGGCAAAGTTGCACGAAGATTGACTGACGAGGGTTCAGGTGTTCTCCTGGCAGCAGGCGACACATTTCGAGCTGCGGCAGCTGAACAACTTGAAAAATGGGCTCTGCTTTGCGACGCAGATTTTGTACGCGGGAGCGAAGGCGCTGACCCAAGTTCGGTCATTTTTGACGCAGTCGAGGCTGCCAAAGCGCGCAAGGTCGATGTTGTTCTTGGGGACACGGCCGGTCGGCTTCACAACAAAGTGAATCTGATGCAAGAACTTACGAAAGTTCGAAGGGTGGCAGATCGCGAACCTGGCCAAGTTTGTGAAGTCCTGCTAGTGATCGACGCAACTACTGGTCAAAACGGCCTGAGCCAGGCTCAAGAATTTACAGAGGCTGCAGGTGTAACTGGAATTGTGCTCACAAAACTCGACGGATCAGCTAAGGGTGGCATTGTCTTTGCCATTGAGAAAGAGCTCGGCTTGCCGGTCAAGCTGATCGGCCTAGGAGAAGGAGACGGCGACCTAGTCGACTTTGATCCCGAGCAATTTGTAGAAGCAATATTTGGTGATGATTAGAAACTCCCATCAGACCAACAAAACAGGTCGGGTAACCTAAGCAACTCTATGTTTGAATCACTAACAGATCGCTTCGACGGAATCCTCGGCCGGCTTAAAGGTAAAGGCCGACTTAGCAATGAAGACGTTGCTGAAGCCATGCGTGAAATTCGTTTGGCTTTGCTAGAGGCTGACGTGCACTTCAATGTTGTAAAAGAGTTTGTCGAGCGTACTCAGAAGCGTTGCCTTGATGCTGAAGTCAAACAAAGCCTGACTCCTGGCCAACAGGTTGTGAAGATCGTAAACGAAGAACTAACCGCAATATTGGGTGGCGAGTCATTCCAGCTTTCTTATTCACAAAAGCCACCGACTGTTGTTCTGATGGCGGGGCTGCAAGGTTCAGGAAAGACCACCTCATCAGCGAAGTTAGCTCGATGGCTAAAATCTCAGGGCCGAAATCCCCTGCTTGTCGGAGCGGACCTGCAACGCCCGGCAGCTGTGGAACAGTTGCAAACGTTGGCAAACCAAATCGATGTGCCTGTTTTTAGCTCCCCTACAGACCCTGTAGACACCGCGACAAAAGCTCTGCAAGAAGCCCGGTTAACTGGGCGCGACGTTCTGATCGTCGATACAGCGGGTCGTTTAACAGTAGATAGCGCCCTAATGGATGAGATCGCACAGATTTCTGATGCGGTTGAACCTGATCACACTTTCCTAGTCGTAGACGCGATGACCGGGCAAGACGCCGTCAACACGGCCGAAGCGTTTCACGCCACGCTCGAATTAGATGGGATCATTCTCACAAAGCTCGATGGCGATGCGCGTGGCGGAGCCGCTCTATCGGTTAAGCAAGTAGTTGGCAGGCCTATAGCTTTTGCTTCAACTGGTGAAAGACTCGAAGACTTTGACCAATTCCACCCTGACCGAATGGCTGAACGCATCCTTGGTATGGGCGACGTTCTAACGCTGATCGAAAAAGCCGAAGAAGTATTTGAACAAGAAGCAGCGGAAGAAGCAGCCCAAAGGCTTATAGAAGGAACCTTTACCCTCGATGATTTCGTTGATCAACTGCGTCAAGTTCGTCAGATGGGAAATCTCTCAAGCATTATGTCGATGATGCCTGGGGTTCCTAAAGAAATGAAAGACGCAAACATTGATGAACGGGAGATCGACCGGGTAGAAGCAATTGTTCTCTCTATGACTCCAGATGAGCGAAATAATCCAGATACTGTCGACGGCTCTCGCAGGGCAAGAATAGCGCTTGGTAGCGGTACGACCCCCGCTCAAGTAAGCAACTTGCTTAAGCAGTTCAAAGAGATGCGCAAAGTGATGAAAGGTATGGCTGGTCTGGGTTCAAAGACTAAAGCGCGTAAATCGAAAGGCAAAAAAACCAAGAAAGGCAAAAAAGGCCCTTCAAAAAGCGGAAATCGGAGAGTGCAACCAAAAGCCGAACCCGATTTCCCGAAGCTTGACATAGGTGATTTGGACCTAACTTTGCCAGGTCAATGAAATGTCCTCGGCTCTGAGCGTGTAGGTTCGGTCTCTAGACAGGTAGGCTTTCCTACTGGCTTAGAATAATGCCTTTTCTTGCCGCTCCACCGACCTTCGGGCCGGCGACGCCGAGTGGTGAACAAGTTCGACAAGATGACCCCGGAGAGACCTGAATAACTATGGCCGTAAGACTGCGCCTGATGCGCATGGGCAAAAAAAAGCAACCGACTTATCGAGTTGTGGCAGCTGATAGTAGATCGCCACGAAACGGACGCTTTATCGAAATTATTGGCACCTATCAGCCCCGGTTGGAACCATCTGTGGTCAAGATCGACAATGAACGCGCTGTTCATTGGCTCCAACACGGCGCACAGCCGAGTGAAACTGTCGAAAAGCTCCTGAAGATTTCGGGTGCTTGGGCAGACTTTAAGGGTGAGCAATTTTCACCGACCGCGCCACCTGCACCGAAGAAGAAGGGTGCGTCTAAGAATTCAGAACCTACCGATTCTGCTGACGGTTCTGATGAAGTCGATGAAGCCAAGACTGAAGAAACTGATGGCGAGGAAAATTCGCAAGACGAGATCGCTGTCGTTGAAGATGAGCAACCTGCAGAAGCCGAAGATGAATCAACATCTGACGGCGATGATGAGGAGCAGTCGTGAGTGAACAAGAAGGAACTACTGCTGAAGAAGTGCTTCTCTATCTGATCGCCCAATTGGTCGAACACCCTGACCAGGTTGAGCTAGAGATCGAAGAGAGCGACACGAAAATTAGTCTCATGGCCAAAGTTAGTTCTGAAGATATTGGCCGAGTCATCGGAAAACGTGGTCGTGTAGCTAACTCAATTCGTACTCTAGTTCGGGCAGCAGCGGTCAAAGATGGCGTTGACGTTGAGGTCGACTTCAGCGACTGAGGCTGGATTCGGTTAGCTAACGAACTAATCAATGTCAAAGGCCGAACAGTTACTTGAGATAGGAAACATTGGCCGGGCTCACGGAACGTCCGGCGAGGTAGTTGTCCGACTTATTACTAATCGTCTTGAAAGACTTGATCCAGGAAGCAGATTAGCTACCTCCTTGGGGGAACTGGTGGTTCAAGCCAGTCGCCCGCATCAAGACCGCTGGTTGGTGCGGTTTGAAGGTGTTACCAACAGGAGCGAGGCCGAGAAATTGCGCGGGTTAGTTCTGAGCGCATCCCCTCTGGAAGAACCTGATGTTTTGTGGGTTCACGAACTTATAGGGTCGACTGTTCGAGAACCCGATGGGACTGTTCGTGGAACAGTGGAGGCAGTTGTTGCAAACCCGGCTTCTGACCTTCTTGAACTTGACACCGGCCATCTGGTACCGCTTACTTTCGTGACTAAATTTCAGGCGCAAGTAGTTACGGTGGATGTCCCTGTCGGGCTGTTTGATTTGGGTTGATGAGATGCGCATAGATGTTTTTACGATCTTTCCCGAGATGGTTGGTCAAATGGCGACGCTTAGTGTCTTGGGGAGAGGTCAAGAAAATGGTCTACTTGATCTGCGCGTTCATGATTTAAGAATGGCAGCGACAGACGTCCACAAGACGGTTGATGACAGACCGTTTGGGGGAGGAGCTGGAATGGTATTGAAACCTGAACCGGTTTTTGACGCTGTGGAATCAAGTGAGTCTCCTAAACCCCTGATCTTGCTTGACCCAGGAGGTGAAAGGTTCGACCAGAAAAAAGCTGATGAGCTAGCGGAATTAGATGGATTTTCGCTGTTATGCGGACGGTACGAAGGGGTCGATGAACGAATCAGAAATACCCTTGTTGATGAGCAACTTTCGATAGGTGACTTCATTCTTGCTGGAGGTGAATTCGCAGCGATGGTAGTTATTGAAACGGTTGCCAGGCTTGTCCCTGGAGTTCTTGGGAATAGGTCGTCAAGCATCGAAGAGAGTTTCGATGATGATTTGCTTGAATATCCGCAATGGACCCGGCCTTCTGAATTTCGTGGCTCCAAAGTTCCTGAAATCCTGGTGAGTGGTGATCACGCTCGTGTCGAGAAATGGAGACTAGCTATGGCGATAGTGCGAACCTCTGAGCTTCGACCCGACCTTCTCGAACTTCGTGGGGTGTCGAAAGAAGAGATAGCGGTGTTGGAGGAGTTCGATATAAGCATCGACGAGCGCTTCGTTTCGGAGTAACGGGCCGCTAGCATAAGAATCCGTTCTCATTGCGATTCTTGAAGTTATCGCTTGAGGGTGATTTGCAGTAATACCCCTTCGTCGTTCCTGATACGGAACCCCACACTAGGAGCAAGTGCGCTATGCACAGCACCGATCTGGTTGATCAAGCTCAGCTAAGAAATGACCATCCTGAATTTAGTCCGGGCGACACGGTCAAAGTTCATGTCCGAGTAGTCGAAGGTAACCGAGAAAGAACGCAGCTTTTTGAGGGCTATGTGATAGCTCGCAGAGGCTCTGGGATTAGAGAATCTTTTACTGTTCGTAAACTCAGCTTCGGCGTGGGAGTTGAAAGAACCTTCCCTTTGCATGCGCCTACGCTGGCCAAAATAGAGCGCGTCGCAGTTGGTGATGTTCGCCGGTCGAAGTTGTATTACCTGCGCGATAGGGTCGGTAAAGCGGCCAGGGTCAAGGAAAAGCGTTATTAAGCTGTCGGAGTTTGTTTTTGGGCGTTAGCGGCGGGGCATTCGTTTATGGCGTGACTGCCAGCAGCCGTAATGCCAGTGACGTCTAAGGTCTGGTGCATCTAATGGTACTGCGACCATATGGCCTAAACCGGGCGGAATTTCCCTGTTGCAACCTGGGCACAGGTAAACCTTGGTTGCCTGGTAAGGCTGTATCCGGCGGACTTCGTAGCCATCTTGAGGCTGTAAATCAAACAACTGGAGTCCTATCCCCAGAAAGCCCAAATAACAAGACCTATAGCAATCAGCGTTGCGCTGACTACTAATAAATAGTCCAGGGGTGTAACTGTGTGTTTCCGATAAGGGTTGTAACCCATAGTCGCAGTATGCACCTATAAGTCTGCGAATTTGGTCAAATGACCTGCAACCTCCGGTCAAAGTTTGTTGACAAAGAAGGACTTGCCAACCGGCGTTGGTCTATGTGAAGAGATGAACTGCTGAACCCGGTCTGTGTCGGTACCGTTTGTTGTGTGCGCCTCGATCCATGGAATGTTGATGAGTTCCTTCGTTTCTTAGTCGCTGTATCACCGGCAACGCTTAAGGCCTATGAACAGGACTTGAACGAGTTCATTCGCTGGAGTGAAAAAAGTGGCTCTGCGGCCCCAGAAGTGATTACAAGAAATGATGTTGATGGCTGGATAGCCGATATGCAAAATAATGGGAACGCACAGAAAACAATGGCTCGACGAATCTCAGCACTTCGCAGATATTTTCAGTGGTTAATGTCGAAAAAGGTCATTGAGAAGGACCCGACAGCAAAGGTGCGGACCCCAAAAGGTCCCCAGCGTCTTCCTAGGCCGTTACAGCGTTCGGAAATCGATCAGCTATTCGATGAGTCGACACCACAAAATGCTCTTGAGCTTCGTGACCGGTTAGTAGTTGAACTCCTATACGGCTCAGGTCTTAGAGTCGCAGAACTGTGTGGCCTTCAAGAAGAGAACTTGAATCTGAAAAATCAGACAATCGAAGTCATCGGCAAGGGTTCTAAGATCAGGACAATCCCGATTACTGCGTACGCGTGTGACCTCCTTGAGTTATGGATTCCGACGGGCAGTAAGGCATTTGATGATGGATATACACCGAGTGGTCGAAGTTCCAGCGGGTTGTTGGTTAACAGGAGGGGAAATGAACTCGGGCGGAGTGATGTGAGGCGTATCTTGCACCGTTTGTTGCGCTTAAAAGGTATGACAGAAAGGTCACCGCATGCTCTTCGTCATACTTATGCCACCCACTTGCTTGACGGAGGAGCTGACTTAAGGGCTGTTCAGGAGTTACTTGGCCACGCTGATTTAACGACGACTCAGATTTATACGCATGTGAGTCGAGAACAGCTAAGGGAGATGCACCGCAAACACCACCCCCGGGGCTAGTGCTTAATCTGTGTCGATCACGACGACCGCTTTGGTTGCTGCCTCGCTAGGCTCTATCTCTGGACTCGACTTGGGTCTGATATCACTCACAGCTGAGACGACCTCACGGTCACCGTGGCATCACGGTGTCGATTTCAGTGCAGCAAACTAACCGTGGGGGGAGAAACCATGGCTGCAGTCGTAACCATGTCCGGTTTGCTTAAGGCGGGCGTTCACTTTGGTCACCAGACTCGACGCTGGAACCCCAAGATGGACCGCTATCTGTGGGGCGAACGCAATGGTATCTACATCATTGATCTTGAACAGACCATCGGTTTGTTAGACAGTGCCTATACCTATGTTCGCGACACTGTGGCAAAAGGTGGAACGATTCTTTTTGTCGGCACAAAGAAACAAGCTCAAGATCCAATCGAAACCTATGCAAAAACTTCAGGCATGCCCTACGTAAATCAGAGATGGCTAGGTGGCATGCTCACAAATTTCAAAACTATTCGAGGGCGCGTTGACAAAATGTTGGAATACGAGCGGATGCAAGCTGCTGGTGACTTCGACAACATGCCAAAGAAAGAAGCGTTGCTTCTCACCCGGGAACTAACAAAACTCCAACGTAATCTTGACGGGTTACGCAATATGGACAAGTTGCCTCAAGCAGTCTTTGTGCTTGATACGCCTAAAGAACATATAGCTGTTGCTGAAGCGAACAGGCTGAAGCTTCCGGTTGTGGCGGTAGCGGATTCGAATAGTGACCCTGACCTCATTGATTTTGTAATCCCAGGAAACGATGATGCGATCAGAAGCACGGACCTGCTGACCCGAGTCATATCGGATGCAGTTCGCGAGGGTCGCTATATAGCTGAAAACAAGGGCGTCGTTGCGAGTGCACCGGGAGAACGCTCTCCGGAACAAGAAGCCCGAGTTTCAGTTGAACAGGCTGAAGCTGCCCAGAAAGCTCTCGCTGAGTCTGCTGCGCGAGAAGCGCGACTTGCAGCCGAACAGGCAGCTCAAGTGACCCCGGTCATTGACCCGCCAGCGGAAATGACTTCTGAGGAAGAGGTACCGGTTGCTGAAGAAACAACAACTGAGGTCTCATCCGACGTAGCCGAGGAACAGTAGTCCCCCTAAAACCAAATTAAAGAGGTGTACAAGAGCTAATGGCAGATTTCACCGCCAAAGACGTTCAAGCTCTTCGTCAATCAACCGGTGCTGGCATGATGGATGCCAAAAAAGCATTAGTTGAAAATGATGGAGATGCCGAAGCCGCAGCCCAATGGCTGAGAGAAAAAGGGATAGCAAAGAGTGCTAGCCGTTCTGACAGAGAAAACAGTGAGGGAATTGTCGTAGCAAGAGTTGCAGGTACAACGGCTGCCATTGTCGAGTTGAAGTGTGAGACAGATTTCGTAGCTAAGTCCGAACAATTTGGGGAAATGGCAGAAAATATTCTCGGTGCGGTCCTAGCTGGGGGAGAAGGCGCCGTTTCTGAAAGTGCTACCGACCTAGAGAATATGAAAATAACTCTCAAAGAGAACATTGAGTTAGGTCGAGTCATCAGATACGAAGCGAGCCCTAGTGCGGTTCTTGATGCCTACGTCCACCAACAGAATGGGCGTGGTGTCAACGCGGTCTTAATTGAAATTGATAATGGCGACCTAGAGATGGCTCACGATGTTGCGTTACACATTGCGAGTAGCCGACCTCGATATTTGACGAGAGACGATGTTCCGTCGGAGATAGTTGCAGCGGAGCGCGAAACTCTCGAGAACATAACCCGAAATGAAGGTAAGCCCGAGCAGGCGATCGACAAAATTGTTGATGGCCGTATGAATGGCTTCTTTCGAGATTCGGCGTTGCTCGAGCAAAAATTTGTGAAAGACGAGAAGATTGCTATTTCAGATCTTCTGGCGGAATCGACGATCACCCGATTCGTCCAGGTGGAGATAGGTAGCTGACGTGTCAGATCAGGCACGCCGCTGGGAGGGTGATTGCCCCTGGAAACGGGTGATTCTAAAACTTTCCGGTGAGGCGCTAGCCGATCCAACGGGCGAAAACATAAGTGGCGAAGTGCTCAAAAATCTGGCGTCAGAGATTGCTTCTGTTCGAGAAGTGCACGCAATAGATATAGCTATCGTTGTGGGTGGTGGAAACATCTGGAGAGGGATGTCTGGCTCCGACGGGGGAATGGATAGGGCCCAATCCGATCACATGGGGATGTTGGCGACCGTCATTAATGCCATAGCTCTCCAGGATGCGCTTGAAAGGGCGGAGGTACCTACGCGTGTTATGACAGCGATTGGCATGGCGCAGGTTGCTGAGCCATATATCCGACGTCGGGCTGTGCGCCACCTCGAAAAGGGGCGAGTCGTTATTTTCGCTGCTGGAACAGGAAACCCATTCTTCACGACTGACACTGCAGCTGCCCTTAGAGCGGCTGAAATAGATGCAGACGCCGTTCTCAAGGGAACGCACTCGGGAGTCGATGGTGTCTATACAGCTGATCCCAATACTGACCCAGATGCAGAACTCCTTGATGACGTCTCTTTCCTTGATGTGCTTTCTCGGGAGCTAGCTGTCATGGATAGTGCAGCCATCGCAGTGTGTAAGGACAATAAGACTCCGATAGTGGTTTTTGACCTGATGACTCGTGGAAACTTTGAGTCCATACTTGGTGGAGCTGCGATCGGTACGCTAGTCAGGTGAGCGAGTTTGCGAACGAAGTCTGTGTTGATGCACGGGACCGTATGGAACGCGCTGTCGAGCACGCCCAAAATGAATACGCAACTGTGCGAACGGGCCGTGCGACGCCAGCGCTAGTCGAAAAATTAAAAGTTGTTTACTACGGCGCAGATGTGCCCCTTCAGCAACTAGCAAGTTTCTCAGTTCCTGAGGCACGAGTTTTAGTAGTGCAACCTTTTGATCGTGGTTCAATCGAAGGCATATCCAAAGCCCTCATGGAATCGGACTTAGGCATTAATCCCAGTAGCGATGGAGAAGTTATTCGCTTGGTTTTTCCTCCTTTGACCGAAGAAAGGCGACAAGATCTGGTACGAGTGGTCAAACAGATGGCTGAAGATGGTCGCATAGCGGTCCGGAACCTTAGGCGTTCAGCCCGCCAGGATTTAGATGCACTCGAGAAAGACAAAGAAATTTCTTCAGATGATAAAGAACGGTTCACCAAGGACCTTGACGGCTATACCCAAAAAGCGGTTGATGAAATTGACCGGGCGCTTGCTGCCAAAGAGCAGGAGTTGCTTGAAGTCTGAAGCAAAGGTTGAGGATAGATATGCCTGATACCGATGATGGCGAGATTGAACCTGGCAATCGCGAAGAAATTGAAGATAGTGATGGCACCGGCCCTTTGCTCTCTTTCGATTTTGATGAATCAGCAATGCCGCACTGGTCAGAACCAGGCTCAGGCGAACGGCCCGATGGCGGCGAACGGCCCGATCCGCCTGAACTTGAAGACTCACGCCTTGGCGGTTCGCGCCTGTTCCCTCAACTACCAGATGACCCGCATCTGGTTGATACCTCCGATACAGGATTGATGGACGCAGTTCGGTCTGACACCATCCCCACGGTTTCGTTAGAAGCGCAAGAAGGGCAGACAAGTTCTGAATTCGGCGAAATGGAACATGAGAATCGCGACGTTGGCGATAAGGAGCCTGATAATCAGGTTTCTGATGATGGCGACTTTCTGCATCCTCAAATATCGACCGATGAGTTATTTGGGGAGCCGCTTTTCGATGACACTGAGAATTTCGACGAAATAATCGTTGATGACTCTGCGATTATTGGTCGAGTCTTAGTGGGGGAAGATGAGGCTCCGGCCTATGACACGGGTCCGATCGGCGAAATTGTAGGCCAAGTACCTGAGGCGGAGGTCAGTGACCCGATCGAGGTCGATTCCGAACAGGCCTCAGATGAAGTTGTGGGTGATGGGCACGCTTCGAATCAGGTTGATTCAACTGAAAGCATGGGAAACCCTGATGAACCAATCGTCAAAGATGAGCAGGAGCTGGAAGTTGAATCTGTGCTTGAAAACGAGCCTACTGCTGAGTTGGTTCTAGATGAGGAAGAGCTTTCTCCGATTGAAGTGGGTGAGGACGGAGAGGAGTCTTCGTCCGAGCATGATGGCGACTTCGACATTGATAATGAGAGCGAACCAAATTCTGATCCTGAGCGGCCAGAGCGACGTGTTATCAAGCTCTTTGATACGCCGCCAAGTCAGCGAATAATGCGGGCTGAAGCTAGTGATAACGAAGAGGAGAGCGGGGAGAATGAGGATGCGGAGTGGAATGAATTTGGCGGACCAGCCCCCCATTGGCGCGAGGGTCGCCGAGATTACGAGGAGTCAACCAAAGTGAATGAAGAAGATCGAACGGTTACGCATGGTTCCGTGACTGGAGAAGAATCAGCTGGGTCTTCCGAATCAACGGGACGCAATCTCCCGGCAGCGATTGGAGTGGGTTTGGCCTTGGCAGCAGCATTCTTTGGGCTGCTAAAGGTAGGACCATGGGCCATGCTCATCATGGTCCTGGCGGCACTGGGATTTGCTGCTCTTGAGTTCTTTACTTCAGCACAAAACCTGGGGTATAGGCCAGCAACCCTCCTGGGTCTAGCGGCAGTTGTTGGATTGTCGTTTGCGGCTTATCACAGGGGCTTTGAGGCATACCCTGTGGTGTTTGCCTTGCTGGTTATCACTGGGATGTGTTGGTTTTTGTTCGATGTTGATTCTCAGCATGTGACTGCAAATTTTGCAGTCACCTTGTTGGGGTTTGCTTGGGTCGGCGGTCTGGGATCGTTCGCAGCCTTGATTTTGGCTCGACCGAATGGTGATGCTATTTTGATCGGAGCAGTCATAGGGACGATTACATATGACGTGGGTGGTTATGTCATAGGAAGCACCACCGGTCAGTCAAAGATCGCTCCCCGCGTGAGTCCAAACAAAACCTATGAGGGTTTGTTAGGTGGGATGATGCTTTCGGTCGTTGTAACGACGTTGGTCCTCAATAGATTCCCAGGAGTGCACCCGTGGTCTGTTTCAATGATGGACTGTTTCTGGCTTGGTTTGGCGATCGCTTTGGTGGCTCCAGTTGGAGACCTAGCTCAGTCAATGATTAAGCGCGATATGGGCGTCAAAGATATGGGTAGCCTGCTGCCGGGACACGGAGGCGTGTTCGATAGGTTTGACGCGCTTTTATTTGTATTGCCAACTGCTTATTTTGTCGCCGACCTCGTGCTTACTTGAGAGGTGTCTAAGTGACGACGGTTGCGATTTTAGGAGCCACCGGATCTATTGGTTCTCAAACTATTGAGGTAGTGAAAGCTGAACCTGAACGCTTTCGAATAACAGCCTTAGCTGCTTGGTCTTCCATTGATTTGCTTGCTTCTCAAGCGAGAGAGTTTCGGCCCGAGGTGGTGGCCATTGGAAACCCTGGGTTAGCTGATCAACTTAAATCAGAAGTACCAGAAGGTACTGAGGTGCTGGTTGGAGCGGCGGGCTACGAAGAGTTAGCAACGCGAGCAGAAGTAGTCGTCAATGGCATAGTGGGGTTTGCGGGATTGGGAGTGACTCTTGCTGCGTTAAGTGCGGGAAGGCGGTTGGCTTTAGCCAATAAGGAGAGTTTGATCGCAGCTGGCCCCCTAGTTCAGCCGCTTCGCTCAACTCCAGGAGCCGAATTAATTCCTGTGGACAGTGAGCATTGTGCCCTTCACCAGTGTCTTCGGTCGAGCAACCCCGATGGGCAAGCACGTCATCTCCATCAACTAGTTCTAACGGCAAGTGGAGGCCCATTTAGGGGCCGGAGTTCGTTCGAACTTGAAAAGGTGACAATCGATGAGGCTCTTGCACACCCGACTTGGGCGATGGGTCCCAAAATCACTGTTGATTCGTCAACTTTGATGAACAAAGGCCTCGAGGTAATAGAAGCTCATGAACTTTTTGGAGTTGAATACGAAAAGATAGAAGTTGTTGTTCATCCGGAATCAATAGTTCATTCAATGGCCACCTTCACCGACGGCGCAACCATCGCTCAATTGTCAGAGCCGGATATGAGATTGCCCATCGCTTATGCGCTTGCATATCCCGAAAGGATCGCTACCTCCTTCGGGAGTATCGACTGGGGGACAAGTAAATCGCTTCACTTTGAGCCGCCAGATAGAAAAACGTTTCCGTGCCTTGACTTGGCTTATTCAGCTGGCGAAACAGGTAATACCGCACCCGCTTGGATGAATGGCGCTAATGAAGCTGCGGTGGAAGCGTTTTTAAAGAGCCGGATTTCCTGGCCTGAAATCGCAAGTTCGATTGAAAGTGCTTTAAACCAGTATGACGGAGCAGTCGCTGAGTCAGTTGAAGCAGTAGTTCGCGCTGACATTCGTGGGCGGGAATGTGTAGCCAGTTATCTTTCTAGTAGTGGTCGCTGATGAGTGATGTTTCGAATACAAAAATGAATGATCGAGCTCGTGGAATACTCGGGTTCGGATTGGTAGTTGCATCGTTGGTTTCGCTCGGCTTTGTGTCGCGAGCCATGTTGGTAGTGACGCTGGTGATCGTGTTCGTAGTTTTTGTCCATGAGTTGGGCCACTTTGTGGCAGCGCGCATAACTGGGATGAAAGCAACAGAATTTTTCCTTGGTTTTGGTCCTCGACTGTTTAGCTTTCGAAGAGGTGAAACCGAGTTTGGGGTCAAGCCGATACTGGCTGGGGCCTACGTGAAATTGGTTGGGATGACAAACCTCGACGAAGTAGATGTCGAAGATGAAGCGCGAACCTATAGGCAGCAGAGCTACCCAAAACGTCTGTTAGTTGCATCAGCTGGTTCGTTGATGCATTTCTTGATGGCGTTTATAGGCCTACTCGCTCTGTTCTCTTTTTTAGGTGACCCTGTACTGGAAGAAGGGTCTTGGGAAGTTGCAAGTGTTCTCGAACAAGAGAATTCGCTAGAAAATAGCGCTGCGGCGCGCGCAGGGCTCCAAACAGGGGATCGGATCCTCTTCGTTGAAGGGGAATCCACTGCCGCCTGGGAGGATTTAGTAGAAATTGTCCGAAACCGGCCTAACGAAACGGTCCAGCTTGAAGTTAGGCGCGGTGCTCGGGATTTATCCCTGGTAGCGACCCTGGGTGTTGGCCCCGACGGCTACGGATTGTTGGGCGTTAGAGGTCAGCAGGCCACGAACTTGGTGAAATATGGCCCTGTAGAGACCTTTAAACAGACTGGAGTTGAGTTCTTCTCCATGGTCGGTCAATCGATTGGCGGAATTTGGACAATTGTTGCGAACCTTGGAGAAGTAGCAGACAGGATAATTTCGCCCCCTAATGACCCGAGTGCCAATGACAACCTCGAGACTCGGCCGGTCTCGCTTGTAGGGGCTGTTCAGATTGGGGCCAGTGATCGATTGAGCGGTTCGGAACGGATGCAGCTTTTTGTTGCTTTTAATGTGTTTATTGGGGTGTTTAATTTGCTGCCGTTGCTGCCACTGGATGGCGGCCACATAGCAATAGCAACTTATGAACGGATTCGAGAAGGTAGAACAGGTCGACGACACATAATTGATACAACTCGCTTATTGCCTGTCACCTACGCCGTTGTGGCCTTTCTCGCTTTCTTCGGTTTAGGAGCTATTTATTTAGATATTGCCAACCCTCTTGGGTTTTGAGTAACTGCCGTGGCAGGGATTTCACGTTCAAACTGACAGACTGTGATTGATGTTTGAACGTCGAATGACCCGGAGCGTGGACGTGGGAGGAGTGCAAGTCGGAGCGGGCGCTCCGATAAGCGTTCAATCGATGACGACGACTAAGACAGCTGACGTGGAAGCCACCCTCGAACAGATTTATGCTTTGGCCAGTTCAGGTGCTGAAATTGTTCGCTGCACCTGTAACGAGATAGAAGCTGCTGAAGGTTTAGCTCGCATTGTTCCTCGGTCACCGGTCCCAATTATCGCCGATATCCATTTTCAGTATCGTTTAGCGTTGGCGGCCCTGGACGCCGGAGTCGCATGTTTGCGTCTTAACCCTGGAAACATTCGCAAAGAGCAACATATAAAGACAGTTGCCTCTGAAGCTGGCGATCGTGGTGTGCCGATTCGAATTGGTGTGAATGCCGGATCCCTAGATCCGGATATCGAAGAAAAACACGGAATGACTGCCGCTGCATTAGTCGAGTCAGCAAAACGAGAATTGGGTTACTTTGAAGAGGTCGGATTTGATGACGTAAAGATCTCGGTTAAGGCCAGTGACGTTCGGCTAATGGTGGATGCTTATCGGCTGTTAGCTGACACGGTTGACTTCCCGTTACACCTCGGAGTGACTGAAGCTGGGCCACCGCCTGGCGGAATCTTGAAAGCTACTGCGGGGATAGCGACGCTGCTGAATGAGGGCATTGGTGACACAATTCGTTACAGCCTGACAGCTGACCCTGTCGAGGAAGCTAAAGCGGGTCGGCAGTTATTGGAAGCCCTTGGCTTGCGTGAACGGAGTTCATTAGATCTGATCGCTTGTCCTTCATGTGGCAGAGCAGAAGTTGATGTCATCTCAATCGCGGCGAGTGCGCAAGAAGCGCTTGGTGAACTTGACTTGCCTATTCAGGTTGCGGTGATGGGGTGCGTGGTGAATGGCCCGGGTGAGGCTAAAGGGGCGGACCTAGGAATAGCCGCAGGTCGTCAGAGAGGGCATCTGTTCGTTCGCGGTCAAGTGGTCAAGGTTGTCCCTGAAGACCAGATGGTCGCTTCATTAGTTGAGTGGGCCCAGAAGATTGCGTCCGACGGAGTTGAGGGAGCATTAGCCGCTGCAGACAAGTCAGCGGAAGCGGAAGCGGAAGCAGATCGGGCGGCGTTGTTGGAAGTGCAAGGTCATGACGCAAACGATTCGGATGCCATCGTTGAAATGATTCGGAAGCGTTAGGTCAGTTACCTAGCCTGGTGCCTACAAGTTGGTTAGTGCTCTCGTACTGGTACCATGGCGGGCACAGGTCAGCTTCTTTTTGCTGGACGTGGGCTTTGCCCACGTCCTTTTTCTTGGCCTAAATGAATCTCAAGCCATCGGATAAGACGAAGTGGAGGGGTGATGAATCCAGACTCACAAAGTCACCTCGAACCAATATTTTCGTTAGTGGAACCGTTAGTCGAGGCTGCCGGGCACGACTTATATGACATCCACCAAAATGGGGGAACGTTAGCCGTGCTAGTTGACAGTGAAGAAGGCTTGGGTGTTGATGATCTCTCAGGCTTAAGTCGCTCCCTATCGGCGGCGCTGGATGAGCATGACCCGATACCGGGCAGGTATACCTTAGAGATTTCCACCCCTGGAGTTGAACGTCGCCTGAGACAAGAAAAGCATTTCGTTGGTGCTGTCGGCGAGACGGTAAATATAAGGACTAACCCGGGACCCGAAGGTCGGCGGCGAGTCGTTGGAGTCTTGGTTGCTGTCGAAGACGGAGTGTTGACTATTGAGACCTCTGATTTAGATGCCAGCAAAGTTCCGCTAACAGAAATTGAGAAGGCGCGTACTGTTTTCGAATGGGGACCTGCTCCGAAACCAGGTTCCTCTGGCAAGAAAAATGGATCTAACAATAACCACAAGGGAGGAAGTCGACGATGACTACCCCGGACATGATGGAAGCTCTTCAAGCTCTTGCGGCTGAGAAAGGAATGACGACTGAGTTGCTCCTAGAGGCTGTTGCGAATGGTCTCGAATCTGCATATAAGAGAATGCCTGAGGCTGCCGAGGAGGCGTACGTCGTCATAGACGAGACGTTTAATATTTCCGTAATTGCACAAGAAATTGATGAGGAAGGCAATGTCGTTCAAGAATGGGACGATACGCCCGAAAACTTCGGGAGAATTGCTGCTCAGACTGCAAGACAGGTCTTGACCCAGCGAATTCGCGAAGTCGAACGTGACATGAAATACGACGAGTATGCGGGTCGGGAAGGCGACATTGTCACGGGAATCATCCAGCAGACAGATTCGCGTTACACATTGCTTGATTTAGGCCGTGTCGAAGCGCTCTTGCCGCAATCAGAACAGGTTCCTTATGAAAGGCCCGAACCTAATAGCCGACTAAAGGCTTACATCGTGGAGGTTCGAAAGACTGCTAAGGGTCCACAAATCGTAGTGTCGCGAACCCATCCAGGGCTGATTCGGGAACTGTTTAAGCTTGAAGTTCCAGAAATTAGCGATGGAATTGTTGAGATGAAAGCTTGCGCCAGGGAACCTGGTCATAGGACCAAAATTGCTGTTTGGTCCAATGACACCAATATCGACCCAGTGGGGGCTTGTGTTGGGGCGCGAGGAGCTCGCGTTCGACAGGTAGTTAACGAGTTACGTGGTGAAAAAATTGACATCGTTCCATTTTCTGAAGATCAGCACGATTTTGTTGCGAAAGCCCTATCGCCAGCAAAGGTGAAGGAAGTGCGTTTCCACGAAGTTGAGGGTGTCGCTGAAGTTGTCGTACCCGATCATCAGCTTTCATTAGCTATCGGTCGAGAAGGACAAAACGCTCGACTGGCAGCGCGTCTAACAGGCTGGAGAATCGATATTAAGAGTGAAACCCAAATTCTTGATGAAGAGAATGCCTACGCAGATGGCGACTGGGCGGAAGGCGAGTGGGTGACTGACGCTGATACTGGTGAGCAAACATGGGTTCCAGCTGACGGAAGTGAAGCCATGACTGCTGATGACTGGGCTACCGCAGCGGAAGAAGCGGTGGGGGAAGAGAACCCTGAACAAGACTCGGCGGCTGATGAACGTGAGATTGACACGGCTGCAGACGAGAGTTCTTCAGCTGAAGAAACCACCGAAGAGGATCTTGTTGAAGAAATTGAGGGTAATGAATCCCCAACCGGTGCTGATGAAGAGCAAGAAACTGTTGCAGAGGAAGAAGAACAGTCGAATAACTAACCACTAGCGGGCGAGATACCCGGTAGCGTAATTGCTTGGTCTACAGCATGATTATCTACCGGAACCTCGTCACCGTCTGCGAAGATGGCCGACGTTGGGAACTATCCACCGCTACTCATTGACCTAAACGACAAGTAAGGAACGCGTTTGCCCAAGAATCCACGGGTATATGAACTCGCAAGAGAGTTAGGTTTGACCAACGATGAGACGCTCGCGCTCTGCGACGCGCTTGGTATCGGCGTCAAAAGCCACTCATCAAGCGTCCAAGTTGCTCAAGCTGATCGGGTTCGACGCAAGGCTGAACGAGAAGGTTTAGTAAGAGCGGAACAACCTCCAGACCCAGAAGACGAGAAGAAAGCGGCAGCAAAGAAGAAGGCGGCAGCTAAGAAAGCACCCGCAAAGAAGAAGGCGGCAGCTAAGAAAGCACCCGCAAAGAAGA
>JUEP01000029.1 GCA_000817105.1 marine actinobacterium MedAcidi-G3
GGGGCCTTTGATCCTCGCCTATCTAATGACGGTCAACTTGTCTCATTCGTAATCAACGACAGCGTGTATCTAGCTCCGACCGATGGTTCGGCAGCTGCTCAACTAATCGTCGCCGGAGACGAAGAGATGGTCAGTTGGGGGAGCGCCGAGTTCGTGGCAGCAGAAGAGATGAGGCGCAATCGAGGTCATTGGTGGGACTCGACAGGCATGAAGCTGGCGGTCACTCGAGTAGACGTCAGCAATGTCACAACATGGCACATATCGGCGCCTAACGAACCCGCCACGATTCCTAAGGAGATCAAATATCCGGCCGCCGGATCACCTAACGCCGACGTTCAGCTGCACGTAATCGATACCGACGACTATTCGCGTACCGAAGTTATGTGGAACCGCTCAACCCACCCCTACCTAGTCGACGTCTCTTGGGAGGCCAACCAACCTTTAACCTTGGTTGTGCAAACCCGCGATCAACAGTCTCTGCAAGTACTCGAAGCCGATGAGGACACAGGTCGCACCGAAAAAGCCATAGAAATCAACGATCCCTATTGGGTCGAAATCATCCCCGGAACGCCACAGAGATGGCGAGATGGATGGTTGACAATCCAAGAACATGAGCAGAGCCGGTCCCTTCTATTTAATGGGCGTCCACTATCTCCACCTGACCAATGGGTTCGTTCTGTTATCGCAGCCGACGAAACAAGAATTCTCTACACAGCGTCAGTGGACCCCACCGTTGTTGATCTTTGGTCCCACAATGGAGAAAGCACTAAATGTCTGACTAACGCCAGTGGCGTCACACAAGTACAGAGTTCATCGTCAGTCACTGTTTTGGAGCAAAGTTCAATTGAACGGCCTGCAGAAGCAACAGTGAGTAAAGGCCAAACCGTATCGACAGTGAAAGATTTCTCGGCGACACCCCTCGTAACACCCCAAGTGCGTTTCCACCTAACTGGAAACCTCGACGCCCATTCCGCTGTGCTCTTTCCAACAACAGCGACCGAGGAACCACTCCCCATAGTGCTGGACCCATATGGAGGACCTCATGCGCAACGAGTGATGAAAAGTCGCAACGCCTTCCTCGCATCTCAATGGCTTGCCGACCAAGGTTTCTGCGTCCTCGTTACCGACGGCCCAGGAACACCCGGCCGAGGAAATGGCTGGGAGCGGATGGTCCGAGGAGACTTAGCCGAACCAGTTTTGCAAACCCAGGTCGACGCGCTTAGTGATATTGGAAAGACTTATGGCGACAGAATAGATCTGTCCAGAGTGGGTATTCGGGGATGGTCCTTCGGAGGCTATTTAGCTGCACTCGCCGTTCTTCGGCGCCCCGACGTCTTTCACGCCGCAGTGGTAGGCGCCCCGGTTACCGACTGGCACCTCTACGACACCCACTACACGGAACGATATTTAGGTCACCCCGAAGAAGAACCAGCTAACTACGAACGGACCTCGCTACTTACCATTAGACCTGAGGTGCAGCGACCGCTTATGTTGATACATGGCTTAGCTGATGACAACGTCGTTGCCGCCCACACCCTCCAGCTTTCGTCAGCGCTCTTAGAAGCCGGTCATCCCCACGAAGTTCTGCCCCTATCGAATACGACCCATATGACTCCCCAAGAAGAGGTCGCCGAAAATTTGCTTCTTTTGCAAGTCGACTTCCTCAAACGGCATCTCTAGAACCACCAAGATTGACCTTTTACGAACCCGCTCTCTGTCAAAAACTTGATGACTCTGACGTCTCGTTTCATAATTCGCCATCGCGATAACATCTACCGGCGCTAGCCTCAGGTTTTAGTTCGCGGTCGCAGGAGCGGATTTGAGCGACACCCAAGTCAAAATTCACGTGCCAGGCAACCATCTGATGGTTGGCGTTTTGGGTCAGCGAGATGAGCATCTGCGGATGGTTGAAGATCACTTCGACACAGCAGTGATTCACGTCCGCGGCAACGAAATCACTGTTGAAGGACCAGAAGCACCAGTTGTCGGCCAAGTTTTCTCAGAGCTGGTGCAAGTACTCGAAGGTGGCCAACGACTCGGCGAAGCAGAAGTTGCTCGAATGATCGACATGGTCAAGTCAGATGAGAGCCCAAGCGAAGTTCTTTCCACGCGAATCCTCAAAGCACCGAATGGTCGAATCGTCCGCGCCAAAAGTTCTGGCCAAAAATCGTATGTAGAGATGGTAAGGAACAACATTGTTACCTTCGCCATTGGTCCCGCCGGAACAGGCAAAACTTGGCTAGCTGTCGCCCTAGCAGTGGAAGCTCTTATGGCTAAACAAGTTCGCCGTATTGTCCTTACCCGACCCGCTGTGGAAGCGGGCGAACGCCTCGGTTTCTTGCCCGGAGACCTAATGGCCAAAGTAGACCCCTATCTGCGACCGTTATATGACGCTCTCTACGACATGTTCGATGTTGAGGCAGCTGAACGCCTTTTTGAGAAAAATACTGTTGAAGTAGCGCCACTGGCGTTTATGCGCGGGCGAACCCTTAACGACAGTTTCATCATCCTTGATGAAGCTCAGAACACCACCCCTGAACAAATGAAAATGTTTCTGACCCGAATCGGCTTTGGATCCCGGGTAATCGTGACCGGAGATGTGACACAAATAGACGTACCCGGAGGCAAAAGCGGTCTACTCGACGTTGAAGGCACCCTAAACAATGTGCCTGATGTGGCATTCGCTCGTCTTGAAGGTCGAGACATCGTTCGTCATCGAATAGTTCAAGCAATCGTGAATGCCTATGAACAACGCGACTCAACACCCAAAAATTCGTGACACATTTCGAATCTTCAGAGTCGACGACTACTCAGCCGAAATCAGCACAACAAACTCATCCAGACGTCCATGTGTTTAACGAACAAAACGATTTCGAACTCGACACGGAACGATACCGCCAGCTCGCAATGTCAGTGATAGCCGGTGAAGGAGTCATTGCTGTAAGCGAACTTTCGGTAACTTTTGTGTCGCCCGAAGCGATCACGGTACTAAACGAACAACACATGGGTCACGAAGGTCCAACCGACGTGTTGGCGTTCCCTATTGACGAGCATTCAACGCAATCACCGGACTTGACTGACACTCCGTTAATGCTCGGCGACGTTGTTGTCTGTCCATCTGTAGCAGCCGATAACTGTTCGACTAACAAAGGCTCATACCCGGGGCACCAAGGCCTACTGAGAGACGAAATCGACCTGTTAGTGGTGCACGGAGTACTGCACGTGTTGGGCATGGACCACGCCGAACACCAGGAAAAACAACGAATGCAACAACGCGAGCGGTTGCACCTCGCCAACATTGCTGAAAAGAGCCTCTAATGGGAGGCGCCGTCATAGCTCTGTTATCAGTCGTCTTGTTGCTGACACTCATCACATTTCGGTTGATCGAGGTTACTTTCGTGCGGCTCGGCCGCGCTCGAGCAGCTGGTCTCGATGAAACAGCCGGCGACAGCCTCCAACTAGACGAGCTCATAGCGGACAGGGAAGTTCTCCTAACCCCAATCACGATCGTTCGAGTCGGCTGTCAAGTTGGTTCGATAGCCATCGCTGTGTCAATTGGGCAATCAACTGGAAGTACTTTGCTGGCAGTGGCCATCGCAGCTGTAGTTCTATTCCTATTCGGCGAAGCAATTCCAAGGCGCTGGGCCATCGAAGCAAACGATGACATGGCCAAACTCCTAGCGCGCCCCGCTCGACTCATCGCTCGATTTGTTCCCCTCCAATGGCTGGCTATTCCGCTGATCAGCCTTGTGCGTCGATGCGGCCCACGACCTAGAGAAGAACAAACTGATGACATAGTCGAAGATGAACTTGTTGCACTCGCCGAAGCAGCAGCCGAGGCAAGTCTGATCGAAGACGATGAAGCCCACCTGATCGGATCAATCATTGAACTCGGAGACACCATCGTTCGTGAAGTCATGGTGCCTCGACCAGACATGGTGACCCTCGCTCGAGGCCTAACAGTTTCAGAAGCACTCACCGTTGTTGTAGACACCGGTTTCACCCGACTACCTGTTGTCGGCGAAACCGTCGACGACGTCATCGGCATTGCACTATCGAAAGATCTCGTCGCAGCCCAGTTACAGAACCCGACAAACGCCGACATGGATCCACTGATACGCGACGCTGTTTTCGTTCCCGAATCAAAAAGAGTGTTCGAACTGATGCGAGAGATGCAGGCATCAAAGTCTCACCTAGCCATAGTCGTCGACGAATACGGCGGAACCGCAGGACTTGTCAGCCTTGAGGACATCCTCGAAGAACTTATTGGCGAAATTGTCGATGAATTCGACAGCGAAGAATCACTAGTTCAAGAAGAAGCCGACGGCACCCTGTTGCTTTCGGGACGACTTCCAGTAGATGATTTCGAAGAATTAACTGGAATCTCAACAGGAGACGGTGATTGGGACACAGTTGGCGGTTTCGTGTTTGGGTTACTCGGACACGTGCCCGAAGTCGGCGAAAGCGTCGTCTATGAGCAGTGGGAGCTAACCGCTATGGAGATCGAAAATCGACGGATCAACATCATTGGCGCTCGTATCAAGGCAACCGAATGAGATCCGGTTTTGTTACTTTCGTTGGCCGACCTAATGCAGGCAAATCAACTCTCATCAACCAAATACTTGGAACCAAAGTCAGCATCGTCTCCAACAAACCGCAGACCACCAGACTTCGGATCATGGGTGTACTTCACCGCGAAGAAAGCCAAATCGTTTTTGTTGACACACCCGGAATTCACAAACCGGTCACCCAGCTCGGAGAAAGACTCAACGACACAGCTCGATCAGCGTTAGCCGACGTAGACGTAGCATGTCTCGTTATTGACGCCACTGCCCCAATTGGACGCGGAGACCAAGTCGTAGCTGAAGCGCTCCCACCGAAATCGGTCGTCATAATCACCAAGTGCGATAAAGCCTCCAAAGATTCGATTGTGCAACAGCTCGCAGCATCAACAAAATTTGAGGCAGAGGAATACTTCCCGGTCTCAGGGACTACAGGCGAAGGAATTGAACCTCTCGTCGCCTATCTCGATAGTCGTATGAGCGAAGGACCTGCCTACTTCCCGCCCGACCAAGTCACCGATCTCCCAGAACCGTGGTTTGTTGCCGAACTCGTCCGCGAACAGCTCCTCGCCATATTTCGCGAAGAACTCCCATACAGCATCGCGACGCGGGTCACAGAATGGGAATGGCCGAGGATCCGATGCGAAATATTAGTTGAACGCGAATCGCAAAAAGGAATGGTGATAGGGCGAAATGGAGAAGTGCTGAAACAAGTAGGTACAGCGACACGACGTCAGCTCGCTGACAACGGAAAAGGGGTGCACCTCGAACTTCATGTCAAAGTAGAAAAAGACTGGCAACGTCGAACAGAGTCGCTCGACCGGCTCCTCGATTTCCACGAACCGGATTAACCTGCCAGTTGTGATTCCTGCAGCACTCGACCTCTCTTCAGTTCCGCGACACGTCGCGTGTGTTATGGATGGCAATGGACGTTGGGCGCAAGCTCAAGGACTACCGAGAACCGAGGGCCACGCAGCAGGCGAGGACGCCCTTTTCGATGCGATTGAAGGTGCCAAAGAAATCGGAGTTCAATGGTTGACTGTGTTCGCTTTCTCAACTGAGAACTGGAAACGGCCTCCAGAAGAAGTGAAGTTCCTCATGAACTTCAACGAATCATTGTTAGTGCGTCGCTCCCATGAACTAAATGAAATGGGTATCCGCATTCTGTTCTCCGGCAGAAAAAATTGGCGAGTTCCGAAACGCGTTCTGCGCAGCATGGAGGAAGCCACCGACCTCACGAAGAACAACACCGAGATGACTCTCACTATTGCCTTTAACTACGGAGGGCGAGCCGAAATCATTGATGCAGTCAAAAGGATGTTGGAGGATGACGTTCCGGTAGAACGCATAGATGAACGAAAATTGGCTCGTTACCTGTATGAACCTTCCATGCCAGATGTCGATCTACTAATCAGAACCTCTGGCGAACATCGGCTATCAAACTTTCTTTTATGGCAAGTCGCATATAGCGAGCTTCTATTTACCGAAACCTTGTGGCCAGACTTTCGGCGGGCAGACCTTTATGAAGCCATCCTGGAATGCGCACTACCGCGATAGCGGCGTCATTGTTCGCACCCACAAGCTCGGTGAAGCAGACCGGATCCTGTCAATAATCACCGAAAACAATGGAAAAGTGAGAGCCGTCGCAAAAGGGGTGCGAAAGACTCGAAGTCGTTACGGGGGCCGCCTAGAACTGTTACGTCACCTCGACCTGCAGTTCTATCAGGGTCGAGGAGACCTCGACATCGTTACCCAAGCCGAAACACGAAACCACTGGCCAGAAATACAAGATGACCTAGACCGCCTCGGAAAAGCATTAACCATTGCCGAAGCTGTCGACCAGGTAGTGCAAGACAAACAACAGAACCGAGAGGTCTATCGCATGCTTTGCGGGGCCCTCGAAACGCTACGGAAAAGCGATCCGGTACTCATCGTCCCAGCTTTCATGCTCAAACTCTTGGCCCACGAAGGTGTTGCGCCAGCGATGAATGAATGCGTAATCGGAGGGGAGGTAACAGACCTCGAGTTCTTCGACCCTCGAATTGGAGGTGTCACCTGCGCAGCTCACCAGCGAGGCCGTCGAATTTCGTCCTCAGCGTTGGAGTTAATGAGGGCGACGCTAGGAGGGGCCTTAGCAACGGTTTTAGAAGTCCAACAAGCCCCACATACAGACGAAGTGTCGGCTCTCACTCATCGACTTTGGGAGTTCCATATCGAACGAAGACTACGTAGCACCGAATTGCTCACTTAACCCAAAACCGAAACAGGAAGAGCTAATCGAGCATTCCCTTAGGTTTTCCCGAAGTCTTGGCATGCAGTTGCGCAAACTTTTTCTCGGCGCGAGCGTTTGCCGTCGATTGCCACCACAGGCGTCCCTTCCAGACCGCTCCAGCAAGCGAGAAGAAGCCCAATACAAGTTGCGTTCCATTTAAAAGTCGACACTGAGGGTGATCACTTTGAACTATTCCGTCAGGTGTTTCAGTTAATTCGGCACGCACCACATCCAAATCAACAGCATCGGGGGAAGGAGACAAAATCGGTCGAGGACATGACCATTCCATGCGATCGTTGTCCACACCCTCGAATTCAGTGTCGAAGAAAGTGATCGGCGTTGACCAAATGAGACCAGTCAACAGCAGACAAATAAAAGCAACAGTTCTATCTCGCAACATAACAACGCAATCTTAACCCACTTCGACGCTGCTATTCGGTGAAGTACCCGCCATCGGGATGCAATATTTCTCCAGTGAAATAAGATGCCTCATCGCTAGCGAGGAACAATGCGGTGTTCGCGATCTCCTCGGGGACACCCTTTCGTCCCATAGGAATGTTCGCAAAGAATTGGGTGAGCCGTTCCTCAGGAATTAAATCGATCATCTTGGTCATATGGGTGTCTATGTAGCCCGGCCCAATAGCGTTGACTCTGATTCCCGAAGTCGCCAACAGTCGAGCCATTTTTTTGGTCAACATCCACACAGCGGACTTTGAACACACGTACGGGATCGGACCAGCATCAGGATGTTTCGCGGCGATTGAAGCGATCGTCACAATGGATCCTCCATTGCCGGATTCCACCATCGGGGCTACACAGGCTTGGGCAGCTAAGAGCGTCCCATCTAAGTTGATTGCCATTACCTGGCGAAAATCTTCTAAATCCAGATCTAATAACTCGGTGGCAGGATTTTCGAAATAGTCCATACGTTTCGCCCACCACTTCACACTCGCGTCTTGGTCACCACTTTTGTATCCGGGGTGACTCACGCCAGCTGCAGTAACCAAAACATCGATCGCCCCATAGGTTTCAAGAGCGTGAGCAGCCATCGCATGATTGTCATGAGAACTCACAGCGTCGCAGTGCACAAATGAGGCAACCCCACCGTCACCAGCAACCATCTGGACAGTTTCTTCGCCTAACTCATCGATAATGTCAGCCACGACAATTTTCGCTCCCTCTGACGCGAAACGTTGAGCTGTTGCACGGCCGAGACCGTTGCCTCCGCCTGTTATAACTGCCACTTTTCCTTCTAAACGCATAAATCCCCCAAAGGCACAAAAGGCCTGATTGAACTGCTACGCAAACATAGTCAAACAATTGCGTGGCCAGAGAGGGTAAGTCATAGGTACCCTCAGCGCCATGGCTTCGCCCGATCCAACCCTCTTCGATAAAGTTGTCAACCTCTGCAAACGACGTAGTTTCGTTTTTCCGTCAGCGGAAATTTACGGAGGTTTTCGCAGTACCTACGACTATGGGCCGCTCGGCGTCCTCATGTTAAGAAACGTTAAAGACGCATGGTGGCGATCGATGGTTCAACTACGCAGCGATGTCGTAGGTCTCGACGCTGCCATATTGAGCCCGCCGCAAGTTTGGGAAGCCTCAGGCCATCTCGAAAATTTCAGTGACCCTCTCGTCGATTGCACCGAATGTAAAACCAGACATCGAGAAGACCAGTTAGAGGACCGCAACACCTGCCCATCATGTGGCAAAACCGGAACCTTCACAGAAGCGCGAGCATTCAACCTGATGTTCAAAACGCAAGCTGGACCTGTCGAAGGAGCCGGCGCTGACGTTTACCTACGGCCAGAAACAGCTCAAGGAATGTTCATCAACTTTAAGAACATCCTTGAAACAAGCAGAAAGAAACCACCTTTCGGAATCGCTCAAGTAGGTAAATCGTTCCGAAACGAAATCACCCCAGGGAACTTTGTTTTTCGAACACGTGAGTTCGAACAAATGGAACTCGAATTCTTCGTTCCACCCGACGACGCAAACAAGTGGTACGAGTACTGGATGCAAGAACGACACCAGTGGTACCTAGATTTGGGAATCCCTGAAGAACAAATCCGGATGAGACCGCACGACGAAGATGAACTCAGTCACTACTCGTCTGGCACCAGTGACGTCGAATTCTTATTTCCATGGGGCTGGGGTGAACTCGAAGGCATAGCCAACCGCGGAGATTTCGACCTTCTTCAACACGCAAAACACTCTGGACAAAAACTTGAATACTTTGATCAGGGAACAGGCGAAAGATACGTCCCACATTGCATCGAACCAGCTGCAGGAGCGACTCGGTCAATGATGGCGTTCCTGATGGCTGCCTATGACGAAGAACTTGTAAACGACGACACCCGAACTGTTCTTCGACTCCACCCGCGTTTAGCCCCATACAAAGTTGCCGTTTTGCCGTTATCTAAAAAAGACACGTTGCTGCCAAAAGCAGAAGAAGTACTTCACATGCTGCAACCACACTTCATGTGTGACTACGACATCACCCAAGCAATCGGCAAACGATATAGACGCCAAGATGAAATCGGAACCCCCTATTGCGTCACAATCGACTTCGACTCCTTAGAAGACGACGCTGTGACGGTCCGCGAACGTGACTCGATGGAACAAGAACGCGTGTCAACTAAAGAACTAGTGGACTACCTCACACAACAGTTAGCCCTGTAAAGCAGTCCGAGAGGCAACTAGCCTGTCAGCGAGGGGGAGCAACGATGAGTTACACCATCGCGTTAGGAACAGTCGGAGGCGGCCTATGGGTCGGTTACAACGGCGGCGAAAAATGGCGACAAATCCAAGGGCCGATGGATCCCGAGTCGAACGTGCGCGCCTTAGCGAGCAACCCTCAAGATTCAGGACACCTACTTGCTTCCGTCGACGGAGACGGCATCTACCAATCTCACGACGGCGGCAGTCATTGGGAACAAACAGCAGAACTAAAAGATCGACCGATCTGGTCGCTGTCCTTCGACCCTCACGATACGAAACGGATATACGCCGGCACTAGACCGGGGCTATTCGCTTCAGACGATGGCGGCACATCATTCACAGAAATGGACACGACCATGAGTGATCGCTGCCCAATCGGTGTGCCACGAACTACCAACGTCGTCGTCGACCCAAACGATTCAGACACCATCTACGCGTCAGTGGAGATCGATGGTCTGCATCGCAGCCGTGATCGAGGCAGAACATGGGAATCTCTTGGTGCCCTGGGACCGTCAGAGTTCTACAACGACGTTCACGGCCTGACTCTCCGAGACAACGGAGCGGAAACCGAACTGCTTGTCACGTCCCCCTTCGGTCTGGGGCGAAGTACCGACGATGGGTCGAATTGGAACTGGCACGAATTCCAACCATTCGAAGGCTCCAAATTCGAGTTCGCATATTCGCGATGCATTCGCGCCCCCTGGGGAAACGACTTCGTCATCGTGTGTGTCGGCGACTACATCCCAGGTCGCACAGGAGCCATTGAGGTCAGCAGAGACGGTGGACAAACGTTTCAACGAGTGCACCTACCTGAAACACCCAAAGCAACCATGTACTGGCTCGCTACACACGAAGAACTTCCCGGCGTTGTCGCAGCGAGCTCCGTCTATGGGCAGATTTATGTCAGTAGTGACTTCTGCGAAACATGGACCAAACTGGAACGCGAACTGGGAGAGATTCGCTGCTCGCTCATTGTGCCCACACAATGACCTCAGCTGAGACCCAAACCGAGATAGCCGCAGCCATCATCGACGCAGTACAACGAGCATCAGGACCTAAGCCATCAATCTCCAAAGAAGAAGCCCTCCTTCAGATCGCACCCCACCAACTCCAATCAGTCCTCCACGAAGGCTTCGGCGACAACAACCATGATGTTCTAACAAGCGGCCTCGGAGCATCACCAGGAGCAGCTGTTGGACGCATAGTCCTAACAGCAGACGAAGCCATGATGGCCACCGACGACGTCATTCTCGTCAGAGACGAAACGTCACCAGCGGACGTTCACGGAATGCAAGTCGCTGCGGGCATACTGACCACCAAAGGCGGTTTGGCAAGCCACGCAGCAGTAGTAGCACGTGGATGGGGCAAGCCGGCTGTTTGTGGAGCCGAAAACGTTCAGATCGAAACTGACCATATTTTGATCAACGGCGAACGCATCGAAGCAGGGGAGACACTTTCCATCGACGGTGGAAGCGGTGAAGTAATCCGAGGATCTCTTCAAACAACAAAAGTTGACCCAATTCCAGAATTAGCGACGTTACTCACATGGGCTGACGAATTTCGTGATTTGACTATCAGAGCGAACGCCGACACCGCCTCCGAAGCCAAGATCGCTCGCAACAACGGCGCCGAAGGCATTGGATTATGTCGAACCGAGCACATGTTTCTCGATGAACAGCGGTTGCCGGTCATCCGCAGAATGATTTTGGCCGAAACGCCAGAACAAGAAGCCGAAGCACTGAACGATCTACGCGAAAGCCAATACAACGACTTTGTCCAACTCCTAGAACAAATGGACGGCCTACCAGTAACAGTGCGACTCCTCGACCCGCCCCTACATGAGTTCCTCCCAAATATCGACGAACTCATCGAAGGCGCCGCACGCAACGAACTCGACGAACAAGGCAAAGCACTCTTAGCCGCAGCACAACAATGGCGCGAACGTAACCCAATGATCGGAACTCGAGGTGTCCGACTGGCATGGCTCAAACCAGGTCTGTACGAGATGCAAACTCAAGCACTCCTAGACGCAATCAAAAACAGAATTTCGGCAGGGGGCGAACCATCGGTCGAAATTATGATCCCACTTACGGTCAGCGGACAAGAACTCGCAGGGATCCGGCAACAGATTGAGACTGTCGTGGAAGGCCACGAGGCTCTGACCTCCATAAAGGTTGGAACCATGATCGAAACACCCAGAGCAGCTTTAGTCGCAGATGAACTTGCGAAACACTCAGATTTCTTCAGCTTCGGAACTAACGACCTAACTCAACTTGTCTTCGGATTCAGCCGAGATGACGTTGAGAGCAGAATTATGGGGCTCTACCTAGAACACGAACTATTGGACGCCAACCCATTTGAACGACTGGACCCAACAGCAGTTGTTGAGCTAATCCGCATAGGTATCGAACGGGGCAGAAACACGAAACCTGATCTAGCGGTCGGCGTATGTGGCGAGCATGGCGGTGACCCGACAAGCATCAACCTGCTAGCCGCTCTTGGTGTCGACTACGTGTCATGCTCACCGCCACGAATTCCGATAGCTCGACTCGCTGCAGCACATGCGACGATAACTGCTAGCAGTTAGATCCCAGTGATAACGATCCCCATAAGTAGGCACTAGCGTCAACAGGTGATGGGCATTCACGACGAAGACCTCCAACGCGTCAAGCTTGAATCAGACCTTGTAGGTGTCGTCTCGCAGTATGTAGCGCTTCGAAAGGTGGGACAACGCTTCAGTGGCCTGTGCCCATTCCATAATGAAAAGACTCCATCATTTTCGGTGAACGCAGAAGAAGGGTTCTTCTATTGTTTCGGATGCCAAAAAAGCGGTGACGCAATCACGTTTGTTCGAGAGATCGAACACCTTGATTTCGTCGGAGCCGTTGAATGGCTAGCAAACCGAATGGGCATAGCGTTGAGATACACCGATGCTTCAGATGGCGCAGCTCGCAAAGAAAGACAAGAACTCAGCGACCTACTTGAACAAGCTGCAGATTTTTACCACCAAACATTACGTACAGGAAAAGAAGCCGGAAAGGTCCGGTCCTACCTGCGTAGTAGAGGCTTCGACTCTGCAACAGTTGAACAGTTCCGAATCGGTTATGCACCCGACCAATGGGACGCCCTCGCATCCCATTTAAATGTTGCTACCGACAAGCTAGAAGCAGCGGGTCTCGGTAGACGAGGTCAGCGAGGCTCACCCATCGACTTCTTCAGAGATCGCGTGATGTTTCCAGTAGCGGACGCCAACGGAGTTGTGGTCGGATTCGGCGGTCGAATGCTGCCAGAGGGTCAACAACCCAAATACAAAAACACCGCCCAAACCCGTCTCTATGACAAAAGCAAAGTGCTGTACGGCCTTCACTGGGCAAAAAAACAAATTGTCGCCGAAGACGAAATCATTGTCTGCGAAGGTTACACAGACGTCATCGGGTGTTTCCGTGCGGGACTCGACAGAGCAGTCGCTACCTGTGGCACCGCTCTCACCGACGACCACGTAAAAACAATGGTTCGTTTCGCGAAACGTATCGTCATAGCATTTGACGCTGACGGAGCAGGAAAAGCAGCCGCAGACCGTTTCTACGAATGGGAAGACAAACACAACGCAGAAGTATTCGTCGCAGCTATCCCAGAAGGAGCAGACCCCGGACAGCTTGCTGAAGAAAACCCCGACGCACTCCAAGAAGCGATTCGTTCCGCACAGCCGTTTCTGAGTTACCGCATCAACAGAGTTCTAGATCGATCCGATTTAGACCGAGCTGAAGGTCGAGCACGAGCAGCAGCGGATTCGGGAGCCATCATCGCTGAACACCCCAACGAAGTTGTCCGAGACCAATACCTGGTCGAAACAGCACAAAAAGTTCGGGTCGATATAGAACAAATGCGACGACTGATCGTCAAACCCCCACCCAAACAAAACCAAACTCAAGTACCTCGAACCCGAGACCACGAATTCGATGAACCAAGTCGAGCTACGCCACCTCCCGAAATACCCCAAGTCGAACTCAATCTCCTTCGAGTGTTGATCCACGAGTCAGAGATCGTGAAACCATTAGTGCTGCAACCCATGTTTACCGATCCAGTAGCTATCGAAGCGCTCCAACTTGTCACCAAAGACGGGTGGAGAGATCAGATGCAGAGCTCCTCAGAAGCGGTAACTGCGCTTATCGGACGACTACTCGTCGAGGAAGTGATTGGCGACCCAATCGAGTTAGTTTCCCGAGCATTAGACGCAGTTATCGGCAGATGGAACACAGAACTGCGCTACGACGTCAATGACATCGAACAACTTCGCAAACATCAACCGATCGTTCAATGGTTAGCGCAACGCCAAGAAGAAATGCATCAAGAAGAAACGCGACCCGCAGCGGTCGACGCTGTCGTTGACTGGTTACGAAACCAAGAGCCAGAAGAACAAGCGAATTCTTAAACCGAGCAACTTGAGATCTAGGTTCATGTATTGGCTCCGGGGGTGGGGATCGAACCCACGACAAACGGATTAACAGTCCGCTGCTCTGCCAGCTGAGCTACCCCGGAAGGCAGAGGCCGAGGTTATCAACCTCTGGAGCTAATTGGATGGTGGGCCGAGCGGGGATCGAACCCGCGACCGAGCGATTATGAGTCGCCTGCTCTAACCACTGAGCTACCGGCCCGCTCTGAGCGTAGGCATTCCGAGGCCGTATCGCTATTCGAGAGGCTTGATTTATGTGACCAATATCAGCGGTACTCAACTAATTGCGGGCCGAGAAGCGGTGCTGAGCTGGCTCAGTCGTACCAATTTTCAGCTAGCTGCAATAGATGTCGGCAAATCTCGTTGCAACGATCAAGAACCGCGCACATGCCATCCTCGCCATTGAGGAGACCTCGCAACGAAAGATCTAGGCGAGCCACAATGGTCAACGTTCGTTGTGCTGGGTCAGTCACCGAAGGAAACGAGTCGATCGCCGAAACTTCGACCGGCAGCAACTGGCCGCCGAGACCCGCTAGTTCTGTAGCAAGCACCAGGTCCAAAGGTGGCAACCCCCAGGTGAAGGTCAAGGGAGCCCAAAACTCATCTGGAGGTAACTCTCCCTCTGCGCCGGCGAGCAAGACATCTTCTAACGCCAGCATCGTTCTAGGATCTGACTCGAGCGTTAAATGAAGGTCAAGTGGACCTCCACATGCTTCCTCTGGGTGTAGATCCACCTCCCAGGCTTGCCTCAGACCATAGGTTTCTAGGAAGTGACGTTCGTCGTGAATATGGAAGCCGTGCTCAGCCGCGTGTTCTTTCAGGTCGGCAACGTAGCCCGCCATGTCGATTGCAGCCATAGAGACCTTTCAGCGACGGTGAGGCTACTCGCTCACCGGAGCCGTTTACAGGTGAAAGCGCTACCGTCCTGGGTGTGCCTTCCGACTCATGGATCAATCTTCTTGATCAAACCGCTGAAGCGGTAGCTGATGCTTTGGCGACGTTTGACCGGTGGGGCGACGGGGGAGATCGACCAGACCAATATTTGCTTGACCAAATCGCCGACACAGCGGTCCTAGAAATGCTGAAACCGGCCGGAGTATCGATCCTCAGCGAAGAGTCCGGATTCCTGCAAGGCGAAAACAGTGAGCTAGTCATTGTCGACCCCGTCGACGGGTCAACGAACGCATCGCGCCGAATACCGCATTACTGCACCAGCCTGTGCGTGGTAGACGAACAAGGCCCTTTGGTGGGGCTTGTGTTGAATCTTGCGAACGGAGAACGATTCCACGCAATAAGAGGCGGTGGGGCCTTCCTAAACAATCAACCCATCGGACCCACCAAATGTGTGCAAATGAGTGAATCGATTATCGGAGTCGCTGGCCCTCTACCCGACGACATTTCACCATCCCAATACCGTTCATTCGGCGCAGCCGCATTAGACCTGTGCTCAGTGGCCGCAGGACGGCTAGATGGATACATAGACCCGTTAGCTCATCACGGAGTATGGGACTACGCAGCGGGCATATTGATCTGCCAAGAAGCAGGAGCAGTCGTTGGAGAACTCCAAGGCCGCGAACTAATTCACTCAGATCACTCACTGCGACTAGGGCCAATAGCCGCATCCACACCAGAACTCTTGAGCCAACTCGGTGTAGAGCGGCAAATAGACCGTTAGTCTCTTTCCAGTCGGGCGCTTAGCTCAGTTGGCTAGAGCACCTCCCTTACAAGGAGGGGGTCACAGGTTCGAGTCCTGTAGCGCCCACACACAAAACCCCAGGTCAGAGGCCTAAACCACGGTCGGCCGACGAGACTAACGGAAGGTTTTTGGGTCTAGGGGCACCTCTGGGGCACCGGGGATTGAGTT
>JUEP01000013.1 GCA_000817105.1 marine actinobacterium MedAcidi-G3
CCTACCTGTAGTGCTAACAGCAGTCGAGGCGGCCTGCACCGATCAATTCAACATCCATGGGCTGCTGTGTACGTTGTGGTTCTCGGGACCAATCGTCATCGTGAACGGTCCGATCCGGAATCGAATTGGCATGAACGTTGACAAAAATGCCTTAGGACAAGGGAACCGGGCCAACTCCACTATAGGACGAGCCCTTCAGTTAGTGATCCGAAACGTTGGTGGAGGCAAGCCTGGTATTGGTGGGATCGATCGCTCCGCTTTGGGGGCGCCATCCAAAGTTGGCTGGTGCTTCGGTGAAGACGAGGAAAGTCTCCCTGATGGTTGGCCGCCGTTGTCGGTAAGTCGCGGATTCCTTGAAGGCGAGGACACAGTTACTTTGTTCGCAGGACACGGACCCGTCGGATGTATCGATCAGATTTCTCGGACCCCGGAATCTCTAGTCCGAACTTTGGCGCAACAGTTGCAGTGTGTAGGAAATCGGAAGCTGCCGGGCGAGGCCATGGTCGTAATGACGCCAGAGCACATGAATGTTTTTTCGGGAGCTGGTTGGTCAAAAGAGAAGTTCTATGAAGAACTCGAACCCCTGTTAGAGATGGACCCCGAAGTATCGGCAAGGGGAGCGTTAGGTATCGAGGAGGGAATTCCTACCTCGGGAGACGAGGAAACCGTTTTTGGGTCAAGTTCGGGACGAGCTATACGGAAGCTGCCAGAGTGGTCACCCATGATTGTTCGCGCCGGTGGGGGAGCGGGTGGCTTCTCAGCCATCTTGGAAGGTTGGGTGCCGGGCGCAAAGGGAAGCACGCCGATCACCCGGCGCATCGAGCCGTAGGTTTCATAGATGCTTCTCTCGAAATTCGGTTCGAGGAGTCCGGCAAAGACGCTGGTACCATCGGGCTTGTGTTGACTTGGATTGTCGGTGCCTTGCACCTAGTTTCTGCCTTTTCTCTTATAGCGCTGGTGCTTTTGCATAGCGGCAAAGGTGGCGGTGTTTCCGATATGTTCGGAGGAAGCGTGGGAGCGACCGCAGCAGGTTCGACTGTTGCTGAGAAGAACCTCAGTCGTATAACTGTGGTGGTAGCGGTTACCTTTGCCTTTACCACACTCATTCTGGGACTGCTGCTGGCTTAAGCCGCCAAAGTCATTCCAAAGGCCCCATTTTCCTATGTTGGCAACCTCTGTCTCATTGGTAGAGTAGGGCTTCTTCCGAGATCTCGGAACTGCGTCGGAGTGGCGGAATTGGCAGACGCGCTAGACTAAGGATCTAGTGCCCGTTAAGGGTGTGGGGGTTCAAGTCCCCCCTCCGACACCAATTACTCGAAGTCGATGACGGTACGCCCTTGGGTGCCGCTCAGCATGGCGTCAAGTCCTTGCTGTACTTGCGCAATTGGTACCCTTTTTGAAATCAGTCTGTCTATGGGAAGCTGGCCCTCTAAGTAAGCAAAGCAAAGGTCCCCGATAGCTTTGGCTGAATCAGTTGCCGCGTAGTAGCTCCCCTTAATCGATTTCTCGGAGCGAATGAAATCGGCTGTAAAAATACGAGTTGCTTCCGACTCGTTTGGAATTCCCACGCATACCAAAGTGCCTCCGCGTCTAACGGCCCTTAGCCATGACTGTTGTAAGCCTGGGCTGCCAACTGCTTCGATTACTACATCGACACCCACACCGTTTGTAACGTCGAGGACCTTCTCTATTGCTCCTTCATCGGCGACAAGGAAATCCGTCGCACCCAAATCGACAGCCAAGGTTTCTTTTTCGGGCTCCCGATCAACAGCGATTATCTCTGCTGCTCCGGCCATATGGGCACCCATGATTGCGCTTAACCCAACACCGCCAGCGCCGACCACTGCGACTGAGTCTCCCTCTGATAGCTCCCCACGGTGAATTGCTGCTCCTACGCCTGTTGCTACACCGCATCCGATTAGGGCGGCAACCTCGAATGGCACGAAGTCTGGGATTGGCTGGCAACTTGCTTCGGACACGACCATGTGGTCTGCCCATGTTGAGATGCCGCAATAGTGCATTATTGGGTCGCCGTCTCGTGAGATTCGACTGGTTCCGTCTGTGAGGTAGCCACTCCATATTCGTTGAAGGCCTTCGGAACAGAGATGTCTTTGTTGCCGCTCGCAATAAAAGCATTTGCCGCAGCTTGGGATCCAGTTGAGAGCCACCCGGTCTCCAACCCGTACCCTGTTCACGTTTTGTCCTACGGCAACTACTTCGCCAGCACCTTCATGGCCCAGAACGCAAGGAATCTGGGCATCGTGATGTCCTGAAATCGCATGTTGATCGCTGTGACATATTCCGGCTGCACCCATAGCCACTAGCACCTCTCCGTCGAGAGGTCCCGCAAGTTGAAGAGTCTCCACTTGAACTGGGCCGCCGACGGTGGTCAGTGTGACTGCTTGGATGTCCATTTCTAGTCCCCAATAGTTTCAATATGTAAAGAGTAAGACGGTTTAGGTCAAGGCTAGAGAAATGTTTGGTTGGTGGGCTTAATGGCGAGATCCTTAGATGGTCGTGCTTATGTACGAGCTGAGTCGGCAGGTTATCTAATTCTACAAAACCGTCTTTTCTTGCTGAGGCCCTTGGACCCGCTGGCGAACTAATAGGTGAGGACTACGTCGGCTTGGCTACTTAGGGCCACTACGCCCGGAGGACCACTCCAGTTCAGATCCAAACCTGCGATGAGGACCTCATGGGCATTGTCAGGTGTAACTCCTACTACCTCTTGGGAACCAGTCGAGCAGTAGATCCCTTGAGCTTGATCGATCAATGTTTGCATCATCGACTTGCACCACCCGGTTTCTTGAGAAACATGTTGGTCCAACGAGGTAATAAATTCTTCGTGTAATAACCGAACAGCGTGAGAGGCAAAAAAGATGTCTACGGTGTGTCCATCGATAGCTGCCTGTGCGGCGCATGCGATACCGATAACGCATTTTCGGGGATCTACCTCCGGGTCGGTTGATATTTGTACGAAGTAGTTCTTGGCCATAGAAGTATTGCCCTTGATCGTCGGCTGTTGAAGGCAGGATATTGCCTTTGGATACCTCGGAGCCAACCGAATTTTTCGCTGCAAGAAGACAAATTGAACCGAGGTTGTTCGCTTCGAGCGATAAGCAATTATGAGCCGAAACTAATGGCTAGGGTCAGAGACACTGGAGGTAAACTCGATGAGTTCTTCTGACAAGAGTTATCTGGCCGCGGGTTGATTGCCTATCACGCGAGTTGGGGTGACGAGAACCGCTGCTCTTCTACTCCGAATCATTTCGGCGTCGTATTCGTCGAAATCGTCGTGTGTTCCACCGGCTGCCTGATAAATCTCACGTAGCAGAAGGCGCAATGCTTCTGCGTCGACCGAGTCGACGTTGTCATCCGGTCCGATGAGCTCAGCTTTTCCGGTAGCAGCTACCCAATTCCAGCCCCTTCGCACAGCGATTGTGACCTCGGACCCTCTCCTCACATGCCGGAGGCGAGCTGCTGTTCCGACAGAGACCAACGCTACGCACTCAATGCCCGAAAGGGGATGGCGGATTATTCCGCAGTTTGCGATGCTGGATAGGACACGACCGTCTTGCTGGACTGTACTAATCGTTGCAAGGCCAGTTTCATCTGCGAGGAAGCGGTGTAAGTCATCAAGGTTAGGCATCAGAGATTCAACCTTCGGCTGTTATTGCACGAAATTGTAGTCAGGAGCGAAAGAGCGATCGCTATACAAAGATATATGGTCGATGTTACCCAAGTTTGTTTCGCTGCGTTTTATGGAGCTGGCAGAATCTGGAGTTGCTCGGCGAGAGGAAGATCCATAAAGGCTTCATACTCAAGCATGAATTGCTTGATGTTGAGAGCACATACTTGGACCAATGCGCCATCTATACCTAATTCGAATACCAGTGGGAAGAACTCTCCAGGTCGTCGACGGATCCGCAAGACACCAACAGGAAGCTCGCAATAAGAAAAAACTGTTCATGCTGGGCCAGGGCGGCACTCAGGGCACATAATCTCGACCTTAGAGTTGTTGTTGACGCAAGGTGGAGCGAGGAATGGGCGAAGCTGTTTGTTTTATGGTTCTGGTAATCGCTGTTGCGGGGGCAGGATTGTGGAAGTTGAAGCTACTCAAAAAGTTGTAAACCTTCCTCGGTCTCCAATGTTGGTGACTGCGGCGGATCCTGCGGTCATTTAGAGGAGTGATTCGCGAAATCGAGGTTCACTCTGACAACATATGGTTATGGAAATCGTTCTAACTGGAACAGGAAGTCCATTGCCTGATGCCAATCGCGCAGGGCCATCGACCTTGCTCAAGGCGGGAGAGAATCACGTTTTGGTCGACGCAGGACGCGGAGTGGTGATGAGAATGGCTGCTGCCGGATCTCTGCCAATGTTCTTGAGCGGAGTGCTCTTGACTCACCTGCATAGCGATCACGTTTGTGATCTCAATGATGTGATCACAACTCACTGGGTTATGAGTCAAGGTAACGGCACACTGGCTATCTATGGACCGCCAGGCACCCAAGAATTCGTTGACCGCCAGATTCATGCACTCGAGGCAGACATTGGTTATCGAATCGAGCATCACGATCAATTAACCAATGGGCCCAAGGTCGACATTACCGAACTCTCCCCAGGAGCCGAATTCTCCATAAATGATTTCAGGGTTACTGCTGCCGCTACCGAGCACGCACCGGTACGACCAACGCTTGGGTACCGATTTGAGAATGAATCAGCAGTGGCAGCGCTCGTAGGAGACACTCTTCCATGTGAGGGAGTCGATGGACTGGCAGCGTCAGCAGACGCGTACGTCCAAACGGTGATTCGCAGCGATCTACTGAAATTGAGCTCAAATTCGATGCTTCTCGACATTTTGGATTACCACTCTGACGTCGAAGATGCTGCTCGAACCGCGGAGCGAGTTGGGGTTAAGCGTCTTGTATTGACCCATATGGTTCCAGCGCCAACGCCTGACCGGTATTTCGAGTGGATCGACTTAGCAAAAAAACATTTTGATGGTGAAGTGCTCATAGGCGATGACCTGACAACTATTTCGATCTAAAGGACCCCTTGCAACCACGACCGTTACCTTCGTTTGAAGGACGAATAGGCAAAACCCTGGAAGATTCCGTCCCGCATTATCCAGTGAGGCCCCATCCGGGTTCAGATTCTCCCAATGTTGTTATTGTCTTGATCGATGACACAGGATTCGCTCAGCTAGGTTGTTTCGGTTCAGATATAGACACCCCGAACATAGACGCACTGGCTACTGGCGGTTTGCAGTTCACAAACTTCCACGTGACACCACTCTGTTCGCCCACCCGAGCAGCCCTTTTGACCGGTCGTTCACAGCACAGCGTGGGCATGAGGTCTGTTTCCAATCACCAAACAGGATTTCCTCACCAGCTTGGCCACATCTCAAACCACGCAGCAACTATTGCTGAGGTATTGCAGTCAGAGGGCTACGCGACATTTTGTGCAGGAAAGTGGCACCTTGCTCCAACAAACGATATATCTGCTGCAGGTCCCTTTGACCAGTGGCCCCTTGCCAGAGGATTTCAGCGCTTTTACGGCTTCCTCGAGGGTGAGACGGACCAGTTTTACCCTGAACTTGTAGTGGACAATCACCACATTGAGCCACCTGGCAAACCTGAAGATGGTTATCACCTAAGTGCAGATTTGGTTAATCAGCTACTGCGCATGATCAATGACAGTAAAGGTATTCGGCCTGACCGGCCGTTCTTTGCCTATTTGCCATTCGGGGCGACGCATGCTCCGCATCAAGCTCCTGAGCCTTTTCTTCAAAAATACCGGGGCAGGTATGACGAAGGGTGGGATGTGGCACGCGAGCGTTGGTATGCGAAGCAGTTAGAGCTTGGGGTGACGTCAGCGTCAACGCAACTAGCGCCAAGGAATGAAGGGGTTGAAGCTTGGGATCAACTTCCCGAGAATCATCAGAGGTTTGCAGCCCGCTTACAGGAGGCGTTCGCAGCATTTTTGGATCACACAGACACACAGGTCGGAAGGCTGGTGGACGGGCTCCAAAGGATGGGGGAGCTTGAGAATACTATTTTTCTCTTTTTGGCTGACAATGGCGCCTCGCAAGAGGGGGGCCCTTACGGGGTCATGCATGAGATGAAGTTCTTTAATGGCGTGTTCGATTCACCGGATGAACTAATTACGCACATCGAAGACATAGGCGGTCCTCACAGTCACTCGAATTACCCGTGGGGTTGGGCGCAATGCGGAAATACCCCCTTCAAGTGGTACAAGCAGAACACTCATGAGGGTGGCGTGCATGTCCCTATGATTTTGCATTGGCCCGCGGGAATTGATTCGAAGGAATTGGGTACGTTACGGAATCAATTCATCAATGTTTCTGACGTTGTCCCAACCTTGTATGAGTTACTGGGGATCACGGCACCGGATTCGTATAAGGGGCATGAGCAAATCCCCATCACAGGGGCGTCTTTCGCCTCCGTTCTTAACTCTGCTGAAGCCCCGGCGACGAATAGATTGCAGTACTTCGAACAGTTTGGGTCGAGAGCTTTGATAGCTGAGCAAGAGGGAGTTACTTGGAAGGCCGTCACGCGACATCAAAAGGGGGCCTCCTTTGAAGATGACCAGTGGGAGCTCTACAACCTGTCGGTCGATCAGTCTGAATGCGATGATTTGGCGGTTACAAGCCCCGAAAAACTAGAGGAATTGATTGATCTGTGGTGGGAACAGGCGGAATTGCACGGTGTGCTGCCGCTCGATGACCGGACCATTGAACTATTTGGGTCTCGGCTAGATGACCATTCGCCGCACCCCACACACCGGAAATACAGGTATAGGCCTCCCATGTCTCCGATACCCGCACAAGTTGCACCTTCTCCCTCTGGTCGCTCATGGGAGCTGAAGGCTCGAGTGGCGTACAAAAGTGGGGACGAAGGAGTTTTGTACGCAATGGGAAACGAGAACTCGGGCATCACTGTATTCATTCAAGGCGAACGCTTAGTCATCGACTACAACGCTTTCAACGATCACACGCTGTTGGAGTCAAGTCATCCACTGCTAGAAGGTGAGAATAATCTCTCCGTGGTGGTGACTAGGACCAAGGGTAGAGAGGGATTGATTGAAGTTCTGGTTAATGGCGTTGCTTGTGGCTCGGCTGAGCTTTCGTTCATGATGAGAATGATTAGTTCTATTGGAGCAAGCGTAGGGATGGATCGCGGCTCGGCAGTTTCAACACGCTACGAGAGCCCATATCCCTTTACGGGCGCCATCGAGGACCTCACGATTCAGCTTGGGCGAAGAACCATGAATGAAGAGAAAGCGAAGGCTGAAGCAGAAATATCGCGTCAGTAGTCGTTAGGTGTATTTAACTAATTCAGGTTATTGCTGCACCATCCATGCGGCCATCTTCTCGCCACTCGTCCAATATCCGATGGAATCGAATTGGACCTGCTCCATAGCTGGTAGTGAAAAAGCCATCGGGATTTCCTGCTTTACCCTCGTTGTTGTAGTAGCCGGGTGTGCACTCTGCCCTGAACCGCTCTCCGAGCTTAGATTTATCTTGGATCTCATCAACCCACATCTGCTCACCTTCAGCGGTCGCTTCGATCATTGTTGCTCCCTGGTCGCGAACCTGAGAAATCATGTAGGAGATGTGCATCGCTTGTTCATTGAGCGCTTGTGGCACGTTGACCGTTACCGCAGTGTGGGTGAACCCAAGGAAGAAACAGTTAGGGAAATCAGTAGTTTGCATGCCGTGAAGGGTTCTTGGCCCATTTCCCCATTTGTCACTTAAGTGTTGCCCGTTGCGGCCGACTATGTCGTACCCAGCTCGCCGGGTGTAACCCGTTCCAACTTCAAAGCCGGTAGCGAAGACAATGCAGTCAACCTCATGTTCAACTCCATTGGCGACAACACCCTTGGCTGTGATGCGTTCCACCCCTTTGCCTTGAGTGTCAACCAGTGTCACATTAGGCAAATTGAAGGTGGGTAGATATTCGTCGTGGAAGCAGGGGCGTTTACAGAACTGTCGGTACCAAGGTTTGAGAGCTTCGGCAGTAGCTGCATCTTCGACTACCTCGTCGACTCGATTTCGGATGGAGTTCATTTTCTGATAGTCGGCCATTTGCATGAGGTAGCCTTTTTCTCGACCGCTAACGCGCCGACCCAGTTTGCGGCCAGCTAATTTGGCCGCCGTTCCAGTCAGATTTCTGAAAATATCAGTCCAGCCGTCGGAAACGAGGTCTTCCTCTTGGTCGCCGCCTGCAACCAATGTGTTGAAGTTAGCCATCCTTTTGTCTTGCCAACCGGGCTCTAAAGATGCTGCCCACTCCGGATCAGTTTCCCGGTTATTTCGGTAGTCGATAGAGGAAGGGGTTCTCTGAAAGACGTACAGGTGCTCGGAGGCTTCGCCTAAATGGGGGATGCACTGGATGGCAGTCGCACCAGTACCGATGATCGCGACCTTCTTATCGTTCAATCCGGTCAGGTTTCCGCTGTTGTCTCCACCGGTGTATTCGTAGTCCCAGCGACTGGTATGAAATGTGTGTCCTTCGAAGGAGGAAATGCCTGATATTCCGGGCAGCTTTGGACGATTCAAAGGACCATTGGCCATTGCCACGAATTGAGCTCGCATTTTGTCACCGCGATCTGTTTCTATGATCCAACGGGTCGCAGCCTCATCCCAACTTAATTTGGTGACCGAGGTGCTGAAACAAGCGTTTTCGTACAAGCCGTAATGATGACCAATATTTTGAGTGTGTCCCATAATTTCTGGAGCGAACGAGTACTTATGTTTGGGGACGTAGTCAAGTTCTTCAAGCATGGGTAGATAGCAGTAACTTTCGACGTCGCACATTGCTCCGGGGTAGCGGTTCCAATACCAAGTGCCTCCGAAGTCACCGCCACGTTCAATAACCCTTATGTCGCTAAAACCGGCTTCTCGTAGCCTTCCGCCCATCAGTAGTCCGCCGAAGCCACCGCCGATTATTGCGATTTCGACTTCGTCGAAGAGTGGCTCCCTTTCGACGGTCTTCTCGTAGGGATCGTCCAAGAATTTGGAAAATTCTCCAGAAGTCTCAACGTATTGTTCGTTGTGGTCGTCGCGGACGCGCTTGTCGCGTTCGGAAAGGTACTTTGTGTGCAGCTGATCTGGATCAAAATCGATCTCTCCGAGCACTGCCGTTACTGCCTCGCGCATTTCTTCCATGCTTTGACTTTACTGTGAAAATCTAAGAGCTGTTAGTTAAGGAGGGCGAGACTTTAGCGCCAGGCGATCCTTGCCCAAGACAGAGTTGAACAGTAGTAAACATCGCGGTCTTCGCCCGCTGCGAGAAACATGCCGTTAGCTATCCGCGAGCCAGTCGAAACCCGACTTAGAAGATCTCCTGTTTGTGTATTAACAACGATGAGGTCGTCAGACTGTGCTTGAGTGAAATCGTTGATGACCAGTTCGCCAGATTCAGGAAATACAACGGGTTGCATAGTCGGCCGAGCTTCGAGCTGCCAAAGAACCTCCAAATCTCCGGCCGTCGAGATTCCAGCGAGCCCACCGTTGATGGAATCCCAGGCGATAACTATTTGCTGTTCGGGCAAATGGACTGGAGGTGCGATTATTCCGCCTCCTTTGTGTCCGAATGGCTCGATCACGTCGGTAATACCCGTTTCCTGGTTGACTCGCAGAAGGCGTTGCGGACTTACCCATGGAGCTGGGCGCTGCCAGGACAAGAGCTTTCCGGCAGGCTCGTCGAAGCGGCCGTTTGGAAGCGTTCGGTGAATTGCTCGTACCCCCTCGATATCGCCGCAATCCATAATCCAAAGATGATCATCTGAAATGCATGAATCCCATGCGAGTCCAGAATTTGAATTCGGGTTTCTGTATTGGCAGCTCCAGTCGGCAACTTCTGGCTTTCCTTTGATGATGTCGATCTTCCAAATATGTTCAGTGCCGGGAACATAAACAGACTCGACGCCGTCTTTTAGATCGGCTGCGATGCGACCCATTGAGCCTTCGGGAAGCACCATTGTTTCAACGACTTCGAGTTTTTCGGGTTCTAGGAAGGTAAGGGTTGTGCCTCCCTGCCCCTCGAGTCTTAGGTCCTTGGTCACCAAGGTGCCATCAGATAATGCGAGCAAGCCATTGTGGGCTCGGCTGACTGGAAGCTCTCGTTCGCATAGCACTGATAGGTCATCGGGATCTAAGCGGTGCAGAAATGAACCGTTGACTGACATGATTGAACCGTCAGCGTGAACAAGAATTGCTCCGCACCACACGTGATCACCACAAGGTAGGTGGGGAGATTCTGCCAGCGTTTTGAGGCTGACGGGGTCGTATCTTTGTACCCAACCAAAGGGAGGCGGACCTGAAAACGCGGGCATAGTGCCACCTAGGTACCATTCTCCCGGGTTCCTTCGTACGGTCATTACATTCCAACGCTGGTTATTTACCAAGGTGACAGTCGGTGTTCCGCTATCAGCGTCAAGTCGGCCAAAGCCTGCTTTTTGGCGACGGTTTCCTCCACATTCGACCGGCCAAGGAGAGTCCCAATAGCCAGGATGGGTTTCGTCACGGTCTCGGTTTATTTCGTGCATGGTTTATCTGGTCCTCTTGTGACAGCTTTTTGGCTGATCTTCGAAGGATTACTAGTGGAAAGATTGCTCTCGGGCAGATTGAGTTTTGACCTGTTTTGCGGCTAGAGGTCTTGGCTTGCAGCCCAGGTTGAGTGGGTTCCGCTCGCAATACGTTCTGGGAGTCTGATTTGACATACAGGACCATGGCTCAGATTCGAAGCTTCAAACACTAGGGCTTCTGAGTAGTCGTTATTTAGATCTGACGAAAAAGTGACTAGGTATCCGTCGTCCTCGGCGGATGATCCGTCTCGGGGAGCCATAACAGTCTCGCTCACAAAAACACCAGGTTCGAATTCGTAGAGTTCTTCATTGCCAGTGTCTAAGTCGTGTTTGATTATCCCGTCAAAGGCGAATAGTCCGGGAGTGCACTTTGCGTTGTAGGAATAGCGGTGACGCTTTCCTGCGTAACGCCCGTTGATCATTGGAAACTCAGCGCATCGTTCGCTGGTCGATTCTTCTTTGCATTCTCCGGTTCGTGTGTTGAATTTCCAGCGATGTGCTCGTGCTTGCAAAACATTCATGTCCAGAGTTTCGAACCCTTTATGCGACTCGTCTCGGCGAGCAATACCCCGAGCCGTCGGGTTGTGCTGAAAAAAGCCGTCCAGGATGACCCAATCACCGTCTTCGTAAGCATTGGTCCAATGAAGAACGAAGGTCGGATCAGCTTCAAACCACATAATCTCATCAGTCGAACCATGGCGAGGGATGAGAGCAAACCGGCTTGGCAGGTTTCGATCAAAGATGTTTGAGTAGTACCCGTCTGCGAGGGCTTCAGGACTCCAAAACAGCGGGAGGTCGTTGAGGATTGACCAATTTTCTGTGAAGGCCATGTCATGCGGAAGTCTGGGGCCCGGTAAAGGGATATCGACGTGGGTAGTCAGTTCGCCAGACCGGCTTACGACTCCGTATCTCATAAATGGAGCTTCAGTGAAATAACTGAAAAACAAGAGCTCACCGGTGTGTTCGTCGACTTTCGGATGGGCGGAGACGCCCTCTGTCGGAAAGAAGTCGTTCCACTTGGTTTTGCCTAAGTCTTCGAGGGTCCGTGGGTCCAGTCGGTATAGCTCCCCGCACTGGTAGAAACTTGCTAGAGCTACGCCGCCATGAACAATGACATCAGTAGAGGCGTTGTCCTTCATCAAGGTCCGAGCGCCCCAGCCTTTCTCTGCAATGGCGTTCGAAGGGTGTTCGGAGATGCCAGCCCAAAGGCTCGCTCTAACTTCTTGTTCGGCGAGGAATGCGTCAGTTCGAACAAACCTGTTCGAGTAACGAGCTTCACCGTTTTCGAAAGAAATCGAGTGCATCATGCTGTCCCCGTCAAAGGGGTGATAACGCTTTATTGGCTCGAATAATGGGTTCTCGGTGTTTCGCAGGTAGACACCATTGAGGTCGCTTGGGATCTCGCCAATTACGTCCATATCCCAGGCGTCGTATTCTTTATGCTGAGGCTGCCAAACGCCCGAGCGGTATGGATGGTCGTCGTTTGGCGGTAGGCCAGGCTCAAAGGTCTGCTGAAGAGAAATGGTCATACTGAATCCTTACGTGAATGGTAGCAACCATTGTTTCGAGACTGGCTCAAGACATTTGTCTCCGAGTAGGGCAGACTAATCCATACTTAGTCCGTTTGATGAACTACGAAGAAGGCAGCTATGTCGTTCGTTACCACTGATGACTTGTATCAGCGTTGCCTAAGCGACTCTGAGTTTCAGTTAGCTTCCAGATATTGGAGCGGGGGAGTCCGCTTGGAAATCGGAGAGCAGTTGTTGGGCCTGACGCTTGAAGATGGTTACCTTCAAGCAAAGGTTCCGGAATCGGGGCCTGGGGTAGTAACTGTAAGCGGTCCTGCGGCCATTTGGGACAAGGTAAGAAGTGATAATCCCCCTCGGTTTCTTAACGATATAAACATCGCAACCGGGAAAGGAGGTCTCTCCCGGAGCGGTGACAGGCTCATTTGGTGGCAGTACCTCCCTGCTATTCAGCGCATTGTTGAGTTACTGCGGGTGTCGGGGCCTCAGAAGTCAACAAGGGTTGATGAAGGCCAAAGTCACGGATCCTTCGATAGCCCCATTGGTCGCTATCTTCGGTTGAATCTCCATGGGGAAGAACACCGTATCTATGTTGAAGAGGCTGGCTCAGGTATCCCGTTATTGCTTCAGCACACGGCAGGTTCGCATGGAGTGCAATGGCGTCATTTATTTGAATCCACTCAGATAACAGACAATTTTCGTTTAATAGCTTATGACCTTCCATTTCATGGAAAGTCTGTACCTCCGGTAGGACGCGACTGGTGGGCCGAGGAGTATCGGCTTGAGGGCGGCTTTCTTCGATCTGTTCCACTTGCAATCTCTGATGCGTTGAAACTCAAGAAACCAGTGTTTATGGGGTGTTCGGTTGGAGGTTTACTTGCTTTAGACCTAGCAGTTGAACACCCGGACGTGTTTCGGGCAGTTATAGCTGTTGAAGGCGCTCTTCATATTGGCGGAAGCATGAAGGGGCTTGAGGGTTTTTGGCACCCGCAAGTCTCAAACGAAACGAAGGCTCGAATGATGGAAGGCCTGACGGCACCATCGTCACCGCTTGCATACAGAAAAGAAACTATCCAGACGTACGCAGCTGGCTGGCCGCCCGTTTTTTTGGGAGACCTGTGGTACTACATCTCTGAGTACGACTTGCGGGACAAGGCGAAAGATATAGACACCCGACAAATCGGAGTTCATATTTTTTCGGGCGAGTATGACTTCAGTGCAACAACTGAGATGGGTCGAGCCGCGCACGAAGCTATTGCTGGCTCGACTTTCTGTGAAATGGAAGGTATCGGACACTTCCCTATGTCGGAGAACCCAGCGAAGTTTATTGAATACCTGCTGCCGGTGCTTAAGCGCATTCAAGGAGAAGCGCTATAAGTCCTCAACCGCCGGAAAGTCTTGCGGTGGCATGATGTCCACTGTGGCCGATCGTTGCTGAGCGAGCATTCCGCCGTCTACTTTGATGACATCGCCCGTTACATACTCTGATTCCTTTGATGCGAGAAATAAAGCGGGACCAGTCATGTCTGCCGGTTCTCCGATACGCCCCAAGGGAATGTTCTCACCCCTGAGGGATCGCTGTTCGGGATTTAGGCCGCTTGTATCAATAGAACCAGGCATGAGAGCGTTAACTCTGATGCCGTAGGGACCAAGGTCCAGAGCCAAAGCTCTTGTGAAAGCTTCGATCCCTCCCTTGGTGGCATCGTAGGCAGTGAACGAGCGATGAGCCCGGGTAGCACCGCCAGATGACATATTGATTATGACTCCTGACCCAGCCCGAGCCATTGGCCGTGCAGCTCTATGAGCACAGAGGAAGTGTCCGGTTAAGTTCACGTCAATGATCTTCCTCCACCAACTCTCATCGGCTTCAAAGAAATGAAGCATTGGGCCGACGAGGCCGGCGTTGTTGATAAGAATTTGGACGTTACCCAAAGCCGATTCGGCAGCATCGAACATTGCACTAACGTCAGAACTATTTGAGACATCTCCGGGTGTTGCCAGAGCGGAGCAGCCCAAGTCGCTTATCTGCTGTGCAGTAGAGGATGCTGAAGCGGGATCGATGTCGTTCACCGCTACCTTTGCTCCCTGTTCAGCAAACCTGATTGCGAGAGCCTGACCGATTCCGCTGCCTGCGCCGGTTACAAGCACAACTTTGTTCTCTAAATCTTGGTATTTGGACACTTTCCTCCTATGCGCGAGTTTGGTTTATCGGGTTCGAAGAAGATTTGGTGTTCCGCCAAGATCATCACGAATGGAACCGTTGAGTTCTTCATCGGTCACGATGTACCGGCAAATTTGTTTAGCGTGATTTGAAAGAGATTGGTAAATGTTGCGCGGCATGGAACGGGCCATGGGTTCATGAAACCAAGGGGCGTAATACTCAATATTTGGTATCGCTCGGAGCTCGTTGGAGAGGTTAGGTGTTCCGCCATGCCATGTTCTGGGGTCGCGTATTATCACCGTGCCCGCAGGTGCCGGGCAGATTGTGCTGTATTTCATCCATGATGGCTCCGTATCTAGGGTGGGGATTGGTTCTCGTGAATTCTGAGTACCGGGTATTTGTCGGATTGGTCCATTCAGCGCATTGAAGTCGGTCATCAGATAGTTACAACAGACGTAGGGGCAGGGCAGATCTCTCAATGTCATTAATCCGCGAGGGTCCCAAAAAGAGCCAGAAAACTTCGATGCGAAGCTATCCGCAGCAGCGGCGTGGTCGGTTTTTTCTCTTCGATCCGCAACGTCGCTATGCAGAGGTTGGTATTGCACTGCACCTGGTAGGCAGAAGTCGCCACCTCCACCGCGGCAGATGTAGTCGGGTGACTCAAAGATTGCTTCAAGAATTGGTGTGACTGTGGGTAGGTCGATCAGCATCGCCCATTCGGGTTGATGAACCTGATGGCCGGTAGTACTTGCGGATCCAAAGCTGTATCTGTGAGACCCTCGGTTGCCTTTTCGGTCGCTGTCCAGTTCCATAATTTCGGTTATGACCCGAGCGGTTCCCGCTTGGATAATCGACAGATGCTTGTCATCGAGAGCGTTAGCTACGGCGACGAACCCATCCCGATAAAAAATGTTTTTTGCGTCTTCGACTCTGTCGAAGTTAACGATTTCAAGATCGTGAATACCGTTATTTTTGGCTAACTCTTCTCGTTGCTCCTGAAGCGCTGGGGACTGAGGGTCGCGGTCAGCCCAGCCGAAGCGCTCACCGAGGGTGAATGCGTCATCCACGGCGGGACTCTTTCACCGTGTCTTGCAGTAGTCGGAGAGTCCGATGGTGTAGCTGGTGGTCGCACTCAGAACGGGCCACTTCAGAGAAATTCGCGTATGCCACTTTGCTAGAGCCCGATTCGGCATGACGTAGCACTACAGCGACTGTCTGATTGGTGATTTGTTGTTCTTAGCTGCGAGGGCTCGCCAAAGGGAACGATAATTCGGCCAGGTGTTGCTTTCTGCGATGAACCCGGCTTCCTCAAGCAAACGGGTGAGCTTAGGTAAATTGCGAAATGGTACGCCGCTATCCACGTGGTGAGCCAAGTGGTGGCCGACGGCAAGCGGAACGAGGAAAATTCTTGCTAGTAAACCTTGTTGGACGTGGTGTGTGGTTTGCCGCCTGTCTTTGGAGCGTGTCATGCCTCCATGCTCCGCTATTGCCCTAAGTCTGTTTACGACCTGATAGGTAGTGATAAACGGCAACAGCCATAAATAGAAATAGGCAACCGGGTTTCCAGCGGCGGCAAACAATGAAAATATCACTATTTGTCCGAGATAGAACCGAACGCTGTTGCTCCAAAAACGTTTCTTAAATAGACCAGTGAGTCGCGGGCGTAAAATCCGATAGCCCGATATACCGGTAGCGTCGCGTCGGAGTTTTCGACGCATCGAGGCTCTGCTTATCGGGTATAGGGCGTACAGCAAGAAATCCGGTTCTTTGGGTCCGAACTCGTCCCGATGGTGGTTGACGTGCGCCCGACGATAGGCGTGTGTGCCAGTGCCGAATGAAAGCCACCCAAAAAGTGTTATCCCTATGAAATCATTCACCCGTCGGCTCGAGAACAACAGACGATGAGCACCTTCATGATGCAGAATGAACATTCTGTTTTGTATGAAACCCATTAGGAAAACGGCAATGAGCGTAGAGAGCCAATGATCAATCGATAGCGCAAGCGCGATGACAAGCACAGGCATGGCTATCGAGGACAGGCATGTCCAAGCGTTTAAAAGATTCGGAATTGTTCTCAGTTCTGACCGTAGGTCAGGCGTGGGTCGTCCATCCGATCTCAAATTATCGGTGGCAAGAAACGGCGGGTGTTCAGTAATTAAGCCGCCGGTCATAGAATTGACTAGTTGATCGTGGCTTTGGGTAGTAGCCATACAAAAAGCGTAGTGCTTTCCGAGTTTGGATTTGCTCTTCCACCCCCAATAGATGCAAAGCTGTGTGATTGTGCAAAGAATCGTCGCGTTAGACATGGAAGGGGTCGTAACCCCTGAGATTTGGATTGCTGTTGCTGAACGCACCGGATTATCGGAGCTTAAGCTCACCACTCGAGATGAGCCCGATTACCAGAAACTCATGAATTACCGAATCAAGGTTCTTTCCGAAAATGGAATTGGCCTGACCCTTATCCGGGAGGTGATAGCAAGTCTGCGCCCATTGGAGGGGGCAAGAAATTTTTTGGAACACTTACGGCAGCGATACCAAGTAGTGATTTTGTCCGATACCTTCGAGCAGTTTGCTGGACATTTGATGAAAGAGCTTTCGTATCCGCACTTGCTCTGCCACAACCTGACCATAGAGATGGACAGCGTCGTTGAGTTTGTGCCTCGTATCGACGATGCGAAAAAGAAAGCTGTCCAGAGTTATCAGGGACTTGGCTATCACGTGACGGCTATTGGTGACTCCTACAACGACCTTGGAATGTTGCAACAAGCTGATGCGGGTTGCCTTTTCAGGGCGGCAACGGGTCTTCCTGAGAAATATCCCATGCTTGGTTGCCTTGACGCCTACCATGACCTTGGGAACTGGATCGACGCAGCGGTTAACGCGTAAGGCTGGAGGACTAACTATGAGCGCACCAGCGAAACTGGCACATTTCGTCTTGCGTACTAGCGACATCGATCGTTTGGCATCGTGGTATTGCAGGGTGTTGGAAGCAAAGGTCGTGCACCGCAACAAGTTCATTGCGTTCGCTACTTTTGATGATGAGCATCATCGAGTGGCTTTCTTGGATCGAGGGTTTGATAAAAATCCTGACCCCGAGAGCAACGGAGTAGACCACATCGCTTTTACCTATGAGTCGTTAGGAGACCTATTGTCTACCTATGTTCGGTTGCGACAGGAAGAGATCCTTCCGGAGCGGACTATAAATCACGGTATGACGACGTCTATGTATTACGTGGACCCAGATGGAAATCGCATCGAGCTGCAAGTAGAAAATTTTAAGGATCCGCAGCAAGGTTTGGATTTTATGAACGGACCAGTATTTGAAGAAAACCCGATTGGTGTTTTATTCGACGCAGACGAGATGGCCGAGCTTTACGCTTCGGGTGTGCCGGAAGAGCAACTCTTGCAGCAGGGATAAACCGCTGGGGGCCTAGCTAGTGGGCTTTGTGCTGATGAAGTAGTTGTTTCCAGGGTCGTGACGGATTCCCTCGACTTTTATATCCTTAAAACCAGCGTTATTTAAGTACTCAGTAGCTAATTGGTGGCCCCATGCTGCTCCCAATCCATCACCCCCGTAAGCGAGGGAAACGGTCATGCAGTGCATAGTTGAAATGGTGTACATGAACGGCGCCATCGGGTCTTCTAGGTTCTCTTCTAGGACGCTGGACGCTTTGGGTTCTACGCATAAGTAAGTGCCGCCAGGCCTCAACATGGCAAAAATTCCCGCCAAAGCGTCTTTGGGTTTTGCCTGATCATGTATGGCGTCGAATGTTGTAACAAGGTCGAAGCTGGGATCTTGATTTAGAGCTGCAGCATCGGCCACTTGGTAGCTGACGTTATCTAAATCCTTGGCCGTATCGTTTGCTCGAGAAATGCCTTCGTTGGACATGTCGAAGCCAACAAACCGACTATTGGGGAACTCTTGGCCAAGTAAATAGCTTGCTAACCCGCTTCCGCAGCCGACGTCTGCAACGTCTATTCCTGATTGCAACGCATCAGTCATATTAAGAAGCGGAACGACCTGTTCGATTAATCCACTTTTGAAACGACGCTCGCTGGAATCAGACATGAGAGCCTGAAAACGAGGGAATTTGTCGTATGGTAGGCCTCCGCCGTTTTCGAAAACGCTAACGAGGTCATCTTCGACTTCAGCCAACATTCCAATTTGTTGCATTTGTACCGTCAAGTTGCGCGGGCCCGCTCTGCGCGTAACAAGACCTGAATGTTCGTCGGGCAGCGAAAACATTTCGCTTTCAGGGTCATAATCGACAACCCCGCCACAAGCCATGGCGGAGAGCCATTCGCGAACGTATCGTTCGTCGAGCCCCGCCTTCTCTGCTATTTCTTGCGAGCTTGCTGGTGGATTTCCGTCTAGTGAGTCAAATAGCCCAGTTTTGTGTCCGATGCTCATCATTAGTGAGAGAGCGCCGTCGTTAAGGATGCCTAGCATCCGCGATGTGAAAGCTCTTGCACGGTCTTTGTCGAAGGTGGTCTCTGACATTGGCGGAACCTCTTTTTCGGCTTAAACAGCCGCTGTGCCTCGCTGAAAATCTTATATCAAAATGAGACTGAGTCCTATTTGGAGTGCAGCGAACTTACTACCTAGTTGTTGCCAAGAGTCGAGTGTTTGGGGTAGGCGAACAGCATTAAGGGAGCCACTAATAGCATTAGCACGCCCAATAAGCACCACATCACGTCGTATCTCGCAACCGAATGGCTCCCATTTAAAATAGTTATCGCGGTCGCAGCACCCATGCCTCCTATTGCATATCTCAGGCTCTGATGAATTCCGTTCGCTGTAGCAGTCGCTTCAGGTGGTATGTCTCTGAGCGCAGCGCTGTTGAGCTGGCTCGCCAGGATCCCCATTCCGAATCCAAACATTAGAGATGCAGGAAAGAAGGCAAACAGGAAGTCTGGTTCTTCGCCCATAAAGAGGTAGAGCCAAAAGAATCCGACGGTGGCAACGACAGCAGCGAGTGCCATGATTCCTCGAAAGCCATGTCGATCCGCCCAACGACCTCCGAAGACGGCGACGAACGCAGAGAGGACGGGAGATGGCGTGAAAGCCAGTCCAACTTGCGCTTTGCTGTATTGCCAGACTTCAGTTAAGAAAAGCGGCCACAAGAACCAGCTTGTGAATGCTCCGACCATGGCAAAAGTTACTGCGATGTTGGAAACGGTAAATGACCGAATTCGAAAGAGTGCGGGGTCGAACAAAGGCTCAGAATGTCTGGATGATCGAAAAATGAATAAGGGGAGGAGTGTTGCGGCGAATCCGAAACATCCCAAGGTGTAAATCGAAAGCCACCCCCATGAACGCCCTTGCAGGGTGGCAAGCACCAAGAGGAATACAGTCCCGCTACCCATTAGGACACCGAGTAAGTCAAGAGGCTTGTCGGTCGATCTTTCAGTTGTTTCGCTTAGAAAGAGCTTGGCTCCTAAGAGCCCAAGGCCGATTATCGGAACTAAGACGAGGTATACCCAGCGCCAACTGCTCAACTCCAAGACGAGTGCCGCGAACCCAGGTGATATACCTGACGCGACCATCCCTGCCGCTGCCCACAGGCCGATAACGCTGGCCTGTTTGCTTTGAGGAAATTGCGGAAGCACTAGAGCTAGCGACGAGGGAACAGTCAACGCGCCAAACATTCCTTGAAGTGCTCGGGCAAGGACCAAGATGAGAGGGCTGGGTGCTAGCCCGGCCCCTAACGCTCCGACGAGAAGTCCTAGGAGTCCAATTCGAAATATGGTCAGTCTGCCGTAGCGGTCAGCCAATCTGCCGCCTGCCAGCATGGTCGTAGCGAACGCAAGGGAGTAACCAGCAATAATCCAGCCTGTCATGCTGTTGCTGACCCCTGGAAAGGACCGCACTATTTCAGGAAATGCGACGTTAGAAACCGTTACGTTCACTGTTCCTAGAACAAATGCTAGGGACCCTGTTGCCAAAGCAAGGTACGGTCGCCCTGAGGGCGCAGAATCTAGAGGGGCATTCTCTTCTGATGACAGCACGGCGAATACGCTCGGTACGCGTTCAGTCGACTCGGATTGACCCACCGGCATCAGAGTACGCTGCCTCACACGTAAAGACATTGTTGAAGTGAATGAGATGCAAATGGAATCTGGGCTAGTTCAAACTGAAATACACGATCATGTGTCGGTTATAAGTCTTCATCGGCGAGATAAAAAAAACGCCTTTGATCTGGCGTTGACGAATGCGCTTAATGAAGCGCTAGATCGATTTGAGGAGGATCCTGACCAATGGGTCGCCGTGCTAACTGGTGGTCGTGACATGTTCTCCGCTGGTAGTGACCTTAAAGAAGGCAGCGGCAAAACTGATCGGGGTGGCGAATACGGAATTATTCGAAGAAAACGGATGAAGCCAATTGTTGCTGCCGCCGAGGGTCTAGCGCTGGGTGGGGGAATGGAAATTCTCTTCTGCTGTGATGTGATTGTTGCTTCGCGTGACCTCCGCCTGGGTCTGCCGGAGGTTAAGCGGGGCGTGTTGCCCACAAGTGGTGGTTTGTTTCGAGCACTTCGCTCATTACCTATGCACGTAGCAAAAGAAGTTGCTTTGACGGGGGAGGAGCTCTCGGCGGACCGCGCCTTCCAATATGGCCTGGTGAATCGCTTAGTAGAACCAGGACAAGCGCTGCCCGAGGCGCTTCTTGTGGCTCAACAGATCGCATCTAACTCACCGACCTCTACTAGAAATGCGCTGCAAGCGATGGAGCGTATTCTCGCTGATGGGGATGACCTTGGTTGGGCGGCAACGGACTTTGCTCGGACGGAAGTGTTCGCGAGCGATGACCGTAAAGAAGGTATACGCGCATTTTTTGAACGCAGAAATCCCGAATGGACTGGGCGCTGATGAGACTGTCAATCCCCAAAGAAGAAGATCTTGATGGTCCTCAAAAGGCCCTGCGCGATGCTGTCTTAGGTAGCCGTAAGGGTTTGGGTTCCGAAGTTTGGGGGAGAGGGCCTTTCGGAGTGTGGCAGAACGCTCCGAACGTTGGGCGCCCTGCCTTAGATTTGGGAGCTTCGGTAAGGTTCAACACTGAAATAGCGGCAGATGTTCGCGAAGTCGCCATTTGTACCGTTGGAGTTCATTACAAAGCCAATTTCGAATTCGCTGCACACAAAAAGATCGGAGTGGAAGCTGGGCTGAACGCAGAAGCCTTGGACCGGCTTGCGGTGGGCGAAGATCCACAGTGGACAGGAGAGCTCGAGCTGGCTCATCGTTATACAGCGACTCTTTTGGAGAAAAAGAGGGTCACCTCCGAATTACATGATGAACTTGTCTCGTCTTTCGGGACACATGGAGCTGTAGAAATTGTGACGACGATTGGTTACTACTGTCTTATTTGCTTGACTCTCAATGCGTTCGAAGTTCAAGTTCCGGATGAAATGCAGGACCCTTGGCCAAGTGAGGCTTAGTCGTTATAGGTTGTTCCCATGACATTTGATGGAGAATACGGGCCGAGTACTTGGGAATGGGTCGCCGACCAGGCCGAAGAGTATGAGTCCTCGAACGGCCAAAGAGGCAATACTTTGCGGGACACAGGTCTACCTGTGATCATCATGACTACCGTCGGGCACAGCACAGGTCTGGTGCGCAAAGTACCGCTGATGAAAGTTGAGCATGAGGGCCAGTATGCGATTGTGGCATCAAAGGGAGGTGCCGAAAATCATCCAGGTTGGTACCACAACCTAATGGCTAACTCGACGGTGCTCATTCAAGATGGGCCAGAGCCGTTTGAAACTACTGTCCGTTTGTTGAGTGGCTCCGAACGCGAAGAGTGGTGGGAACGTTCCGTGGCAGCATTTGCTCCGTATGCCGAATATAAAGAAAGAGCCGACAGAGAGATTCCTCTGTTCATTACTGAGCCCCCGACCTGACTGCGAACTGACGAGTAATGCGCCTTGAACAGGTGCGCACCTATGTGACCGTGCCTCCGACAGGAATCGGCGGCTCATTTTGGGTGTTCGTGGAAGTGGATACGGACAACGGAATCACCGGAGTCGGCGAATGTTACGGGGTTCCTGTGTCGGGCGACGTCGTCGCAACAATGGTCGACGATACCTTTGAGCGCTTCTGTCGAGGAGCGGACCCTCATCACCTAGAAACTTTGTTTCGCCGGGTCTACTCCGCAGGATTTACCCAAAGACCCGATGTGTCGATGATGGGGGTCTTTAGCGGCATCGAAATGGCCGTCTGGGACATTCTTGGGAAGGCCCACAACGTTCCAGTGTGTGAACTTTTAGGGGGAAAATTTCACGATCGTTTGCGTACTTATTCGTACCTATATCCCCCAAATTTCGACACTTTAGATAACACAAATGAGGGCAGGCCTGACGTCTACCACGATGGGGACGCGGCTGCCGAAAGCGCTATTCGCTTTCTTGAAATGGGTTTTACGGCGATTAAACAAGACCCTGTGGGCCCTTATTCTTTCCAAGGGGGCCGAGAGCTCTCACTGATGGAGCTCGCTCGCGCTGAAGATTCGATCGGTAAGATTCGAGAGGCAGTAGGCGATCAAGCCGATATTTTGCTGGGCACGCATGGCCAAATGACCACTGCGTCGGCGATCCGCTTAGCTAGACGTGTTGAGCGATACGACCCGCTTTGGTTTGAAGAGCCGTGTCCACCAGACCAAGTAGACGCTTTAAAGATTGTTGCTGGGGCCACCTCAATACCGGTAGCGGCAGGAGAACGGGTTACCACTAGACGAGAATTTTACGAGTTACTTAAGGCAGGAGTTCGAATCATCCAACCGAATGTAGGCAGAAGTGGCGGTCTTTGGGAAACTAAGAAGATCGCAGCGATTGCGGAGCTGTTTAACGCCCAGGTAGCTCCGCACATTTACTGTGGACCGGTTGCCCATGCTGCAGCTACGCATTTGGGGTTCACTCTTCCGAATTTTTTGATTCTTGAGACAATCCTTAGCGACTTTCACGACCAGGTCGCCCACAGCAGTTTGCGGTGGGAAAATGGGTGGATGATGCCGCCGTCGCAACCAGGCCTTGGAATCGAACTTAACCACACCGCTCTTTCAGATAACCCCTATGAATCAGGTGGGCGACTTCACCTAGAAATGACTCAGGTGCCGGTTGATTCGAACAATAAGAAACTGGCTGACGAATTAGATTAGGAGCGACTGTTCGCTTGGGGGACGTTTTAGCGACCTTCAAGTCCTGGCAAATAAGACTCAACGCCATTGGCTACAGAGGCTCTAGTGAGCGCTGTAGCTGCGTTTCGCGACTTCTTCGAGCATGACTTCGGTGGCACCTCCACCGATGGTTAGGATCCGGGCGTCGCGGTGCATTCGCTCGATCGGGGATTCGCGCATGTAACCGCTACCGCCATGAAACTGAAGGCAGTCGTACATCACCTCATTTACTATCTCGCAACCCCAAGCTTTGGCACCTGACATTTCTTTTACGTTGTCGATTCCCTGTTCTTCGAGCCATGCGGCGTGGTACATGAGAGATCGAGCTGCGTCCACTTTCGCTTGATTCATAGCCATACGTTGACGGATCGCTCCAAGATCGAACAGCTTTCCCCCGAAAGCCTTTCGATCTTGAGCGTATGTATTAGTCATGTCGATAGCTGCCTGTGCTGCCCCTACTCCCATGCCCACTAGCACCATGCGTTCGTTTTGGAAGTTTTGCATGGTCGCGTAGAAGCCCCTATGGGGTTCACCTAGTAGCTGGCTATCGGGGACCCAAACATCGTCGAGCACTAGTTCTGCGGTATCGCTACACAACCATCCGTGTTTGTCGAGTTTCTTGGATACTGAGAACCCGTCGGTTTCGGCGGGAACGAGAAACATCGAAATTCCGTACTTGTTATCGGGGTCTGTTCGTGCACCAAGAATTGTCATGTCGCCGTAGACAGCATTAGTAATAAAGGTTTTGGTCCCGTTGATTCGCCAACCGTCTCCATCTTTGACGGCTGAAGAGCGTATTCCGGCTACGTCAGATCCAGCGTCAGGTTCGGTTACACCTATTGACAGAATTGTTTCACCAGACAAGATGCCTGGCATCCACTGGGAGAGTTGCTCATCGCTACCTGAATTCACTAAATGTGGTCCAGACATATCGGTGTGGACTAATACTGTGACGTCAAAACCGGCGAAGGTAGAGCTGCCTAATGCCTCGGAGAAGGTCGCCGACGCGAGGGGTCCCATTCCAAGACCGCCGTGTCTTTCTGGGACACGGAGCCCTAGCATGCCGAGGGAACCCATCTGATGGAGCGTCTCTCGGGGTACCTTGCCTTCTTGTTCCCAAGTGTCGCCGTTAGGGGTCACTTCTTTTGAGACAAAGTCAACGGTCTGGTCGTAGATTTGTTGTAGCTCATCACTCATATAGGCATTGCGGTGCGTCACGAATGTTCCTTTTTGTCGGCTTCTGTCTGTTCGAACGTTACGAGAATTTGTTTTGCTTCAACTGATTCGCCATTGCTTACCCAAACACTCTCTATGGTTCCCGTTCCTGGTGCTGTAAGGGTGTGGAGCATCTTCATGGCTTCGATCACGAGCACGGCGTCACCGGACTGGACTAAATCGCCCGCGCCAACTGGGATCTCTACAACGACTGCTGGAAATGGTGCGAGGACATCAGCTAGAGCGCCACGAGTTGATGCTGCATCACTTATCCAAACTTGGGTCCGGTCGACGGGTTGCAGGCTGATTGTGTGCCCGTTCTGGTTAATGCAAAGGAGGTCAGGTTTGTGGTTGAACGTCGCTGGCTTCTCGAGGTCCTTGTTATGGGTAACCAGTTCTTGAAGCTCTCCGTTCTGATCCTCGTAAACACCTACTAACCGGTGTTTGTTAGGCAGAACCCGAAAGTTGGGAAGTTGATGCCATGCTCCTGGGTCGGCGCTTGAAGACTGATGTTGAAGAATTGCGACTGCTTCAGAGTTGATGGATTCAGAACTTGGAGCGTCTGGCGGAATGTTCTCGTCTAGATAACGAGTTGTCATGGTCGCAGTTCGAATTTCAGGCTCTTCTGCGAGCCAGCGGTATAGGCCAGCATTTGTAACAAGTGGTCCAATTAACAGGTCGTCCAGCGCCGATACTAACTGGTCAAGCGCCGCGTCTCTGTTAGGAGCCGACACGATAAGTTTCGCAATCATGGAGTCGTAATGGGGCGTAATCTTGCCCTGATTATCGAAGGCTCCATCCCAACGAACACCTTGTCGGTCAGTCGGTATTTTGATTGTTTCTATGCTGCCGGTTTGAGGCGCATAACTATTTGTGGGATCTTCGGCGTTGATACGTACTTCTATTGCATGACCGCTGATTGCGACGTCCTCTTGAGTTATTGGTAGCGGGACCCCGGTAGCTGCTAGTAACTGGAGCTCGACGAGGTCAAGGCCTGTGACTTGTTCGGTGACAGGGTGTTCCACCTGAAGTCGGGTGTTGACTTCAAGAAAGAAGTAATCGCCACTCTCGACGTCGACCACGAATTCGACGGTTCCAGCATTGTCGTAGTCCATCGAACGCCCGAGGGCTAAGGCGGCTGAGCGTAAGCCGATCTCTGTGTCTGGCGGAAGATTAGGTGCAGGTGCCTCTTCCATTAATTTTTGGTATCGCCGTTGAATTGAACAGTCCCTGGTGCCTAATTCGAGCAGGTTTCCCTTCTTGTCACCCATGATTTGGACCTCGACATGTCGAGGTCGTTGGATGTAACGCTCCACGATGATTGCGTCGTCGCTAAAGGATCTCTTCGCCTCTGTGCGAGCTGCTGTTAGAGCCGCAGGAAATTCTTCGGATGAATTAGCAATCCGGATTCCTTTGCCACCTCCTCCGGCAGCGGCCTTCAAAAGAACGGGGTAACCGATTTGAGTTGCAGCCGATGCAAGCGCTTCATCGTCTTGTTGGTTTATGTCTGCGAACCCTGGAATCAACGGTAAGCCTGCTGATTCTGCAATGCTTCGTGCCTTAATTTTTGACCCCATAGAGGCGATGACCTCTGGGTTTGGGCCAACCCAAATCATTCCGTTTTCGATGACAGCGGCAGCAAAATCGGCATTTTCACTTAGAAACCCATAACCCGGATGTACAGCGGTTATATCGAGCTTGCGACAGTGTTCGAGGATTCTGTCTTGATTGAGGTACGACTCGGCGAGTTCGGCTCCGCCGATACACACGCTTAAGTCGGCTTCGTCAACGAACGCCGCATCGAAATCAGGTTCTGCGAAAATGGCGACTGTCGTCCAGTCGAGTTTCTTTGCGGTTCGAAAAACGCGTCGTGCAATTTCGCCTCTATTTGCAACCAGAAGTTTCATTTGAGTCTCGTATTCACATGCGGTAGACGAGGCCGTGACCTCGTTCTGGTTCGTCGTCTCGAGCAGCTAGTGCTAAGCAAAGACCGAGAGTGTCCCGAGTGTCGACAGGGTCAATCAGGCCGTCATCCCAGAGTCGGCTCGTGGCATAGTACGGGTCGCTTTGAGTTTCGTATTGTTCTGCTACTTCGGCCCTCATTGAATTAATTTCGGCTTCGGTGGTGGTTTCGCCTCGCAGTCCAGCAAGTCTTATGTCTACTAAAACTGTCTGAGCTGTTTCGGCAGACATGGTAGCTATGCGACTGTTTGGCCAAGCAAAAAGAAATCTGGGATTGAATCCGCGGCCACACATGCCATAGTTGCCAGCGCCGTAGCTGCCGCCAATGAGGACTGTGTAACGAGGAACAGTGGCGTTGGCGACTGCTGCAACCATTTTGGCGCCATTTTTGGCTATTCCGCCTGCCTCAGCGTCAGAGCCAACCATGTACCCGGTGGTGTTCTGAAGAAATAGAAGGGGGACGCGACGCTGCTCGCAGAGCTCAATGAAGTGTGTGGCCTTGAGGGCGCTTTCGCTAAATATGATTCCGTTGTTGGCAATGATGCCTACGAGGTGTCCCCAAATGCGAGCGTAGCCACAGGTGATTGTATCGCCCCACTCAGGTTTGAATTCTGCGTACTCGGAGCCGTCAACCATTCTTGCAATAACTTCGCGCGCGTCGAATCCGATTCGGTCATCGGCACTGATTATTCCGTAGATTTCGTTCGGATCGTGTTGAGGAGGTCGGGGTTCTTGCCAGTCCATCCAATCCTGGCGGTCGACAACCTTACGTTGATTAGTTGCCTCGCAGAGTTCGCGTAGCTTCCCGTAGGCTTCGCGTTCTGTGTTGGCCATATAGTCCGAAACGCCGGACGTGCGAGTGTGGATCGCTGCTCCTCCAAGGTCGTCCGGTTCGATGATTTCTCCAAGGGCGGCCTTTACTATTGGTGGTCCTCCTAAGAAAATGCGCCCGATGCCATCAACCATGATTACTTCATCGCTAAGAGCTGGAACGTAAGCACCACCAGCTGTGCAGCCGCCAAGGACTACGGAGAGTTGAGGGAGCCCTTGTGCCGACAAACGAGCTTGACGGTAGAAGCTTCCTCCGAATTGATCCTTGTCAGGAAATATGTCGTCTTGTAGTGGAAGGAAAGCACCCCCCGAATCAACGAGGTAAATGACTCCGAGCCTGTTGTCTTCGGCTATTTGCTGGGCCCGTACGTGTTTCTTTATGCTTACCGGTAAAAGAGAGCCGCCTTTGACCGTGGCATCATTGGCGATAAATACATACGGCACCCCATGCACGAGACCGATTCCGGTGATGATGCCTGCCCCTGGTGCGCTATTTTCATATTGATCCCATCCGGCCAGAGTCGAAAATTCAAGAAATGGTGTCTGATGATCGATCACCATCTCGATCCGGTCTCGAACCATTATTTTTCCGCGGTCAAGATGACGCTTTATAGACAGTTCGCGTCCCAGACCGCCGTCGATTGCGTATTGCTGCCTCTCGCGAAGGGTTCCGGTTAGTTGTAGATAGGCCTCTCGGTTCGAAGCGTATTGTTCGGAGTTCGGATCGATTCGAGAAGGAAATTGATTCATCTTGGAGTTACTCCGTCCCACAGTTGCATGGTCATCGCCTCCGCTAGCTGGTCGATGCTTTGACTGCCATTGGGATCAAACCACTCGATCGTGTGGTTTAGTGCGCCCATGAGAATCAGTCGGGTCATGCTCGTACTAGTTGAAGGCATGATGGCGCCAGAGTCAGTTAACTCTTGAAGGAGGTCTGTCCATAAGGCCTCGTAACCATCGCGAACTGGCACAATTCGTTTCCGCACCTGTGCAGGGGCGCACGGGAAAGTAGTCACGTGGGTCGCTGTGTATGGCCCGTGTTCGAATAAGGATCCTAAGTGAGCTCGAATGTGAGCACGGAGACGAAACAGAGGAGATGCCCCACAGCTTTCTTGATGGGTTTGGTGGAAAGATTGGATCATGACGTCGATTCCTTGAACCAAGATGAGCTCGAGGAGCTCCTCTTTGGAAGCGAAGTGGTGATAAATCGACCCTGCCTTCATACCGGCGGCCGCAGCGATTTCTCGCATTGTGGTTTCTGCGTATCCGGCAGTCAAAAAAAGATGAGCACCCTCATCAAGAAGTCGCAGCTGAGCAGCGGTCCCCATTGGTATCGGTGGAGGAAGCTCAGAGCGAATATCGAGGGACCGGGCCATACATGCGAATCGTAGCAAACACTCGTTCGGCTTACCTAACAAGTGTTAGGTCCAACGAGTTTGGGACTTGCTATGTGAGTTTCCTATGTAGCTATTGTGGGAGGCGCAGCGTTTAAGGCGTCGATTGCAAACCCGGCAGCCGCCTTGTACTTACTCATGTAGTCTTCGATTTCTTCACGAGGAATAATGTCTTCTATGTTCTCGAAAATGCCTCCGCACCGCTCTTCGACAAGACCTAAAATTCCAATTGGTCCAGCTCCACGATTTCGCAATACCAACTGATTTATGCTTTCTATCGTTGTGTTCTGGTAAGCAAGAAGGGAGGTAGGTTGAACACCGTGCTGAAGAAATGCAGCACCCAGTAACCGAGCGTCAATTATGGCCTGGCTAGCCCCGTTCGAACCTACTGGGTACATGGGGTGTGCGGCATCGCCGATCACAACGCAGCGGCCATCAACCCAATTTTCTAGGGGATTGCGATCAACCATCGGATACTCGAAGACTGCCGATGCGCCCTTGATAAGGGAAGGAATATCTAACCAATCGAAGGACCAGTCCTCAAACGAGTTAAGGAACTTATCTATGTGAACCTTGGTGTTCCAATCGCTGTTCCCCCAATCCTCTTCGGTGTCATAGGTCAATTCGGCGATCCAGTTAATGGTCGCTAAGCCGGTGTCAGGGTCCGGTTTACTGATTGGGTAACAGACAAAACGCTGTTCTAGCTTCCCTACCAGGACGAATGAAGCACCCGTGCGAATCGGTTTCGCCTGGCTAGTGCCGCGCCACATCACTGCTCCTCCCCAAATAGGGCCTTCCTCATTTGGGTGCATTTGTGAACGAACGGCGCTGTGTAGCCCGTCGGCGCCAATAAGAACGCTCCCTTGAACTTCCTTGATCTCGCCGACTTCGTTAAGAAAATAAGCGGTGACAAGATCCTTATTGGAATCGTACCGAAGGAAGCGACTTCCAGTAATTACTGAACTAGGCCCGAGCCTATTTATTACTTCGTCATAGAGCAGCATTTGTAGTTTGCCCCTGTGGATTGAATATTGAGGCCATCGATATCCGGCATCCCGCCCTCGTGGCTCCGCCCACACATCGTTTCCGTTACGGCCGACCAGCGCCCACTCCTTTGCTTGGACTCCTATCTCTTCGAGCGCCTCTTGGAGCCCCAAATCATAAAGCTCTCGGACCGCATTCGGTTGCAAGTTGATCCCCACCCCTAACGGCTCTAATCGAGCAACACTTTCGTGAACTACCACTGGGATGTCGAGTTGGTGACAGGTTAAGGCCATAGCCATTCCAGCTATCCCGCCGCCGGCCACAATTACAGTCATGGCAGAAGAATAGAGTCATAACGTGCAACACTCATCACGTGTCTCAAGTTAATAACTCACGAATTTCGAATATTGATTTAGCGCCGCAAGGTCACTTGGCAATTGATTGGGCGCGACGTCATTCACCTCTAGTCGATGGGTTCCTAAGAGAACGCCTTAACGATGGCGCACTCGCAGGTCGCCGTGTCGCTGTCGTCGTACATCTAGAAGCCAAAACAGCATTCCTTGCGACTGTTCTTGCCGACGCCGGCGCTGAGGTAGTTGTGGCGGGATCGAACCCGCATTCAACACGAGACGAGATTGCGGCTGCCCTCGTTGATCGAGGAATTCAAGTGCATTCGACTCGTGGTAGCGGTTACGAGGCTTGGGAGAAAGACTTACTTTCCATTGCTGATACTGGACCTGAGTTCATTATCGATGATGGTGCAGAGCTAACAATTCGAATGGCAAGTCAGAGGCCAGACCTATTTTCTGAACTTCGAGGCATCACTGAACAAACAACTACCGGTGTGTCGCGTTTAGTTGAGCTAGCTAAACGTGACCGCTTGCCTTGCCCTGCCCTAGCAGCTAACGACGCGGCCTGTAAGCATCTCTTCGACAACAAATACGGCACGGGCCAAAGCACCATTCAAGCGATTCTGAACCTTACCAACATGTTAATGGCCGGAAAGAAGGTGGGTATTCTCGGTTACGGCTGGGTCGGACGCGGAATTGCTGCCCACGTTCGAGCACTGGGTGGAACCGCCTTCATAGTGGAGGTTGACCCGGTTAAGGGCCTAGAAGCTTTCATGGACGGTCATCAGGTGGGTGACCTCGACATGGTGCTACCCGAAGCAGATTTCGTGATCACTGCGACAGGGGGACGTCGAGCGCTTTCTCGAAAGGATTTTGGAGGTATGAAAAGAGGTGTCATCTTGGCGAACGCAGGCCATCATGATCTTGAAATTGATGTAGAAGCCCTCGCTGATGAAGCCACTGACTTTAGAGTTGTCCGAGAAGGCATCGATGAATATCAGCTTGCAGGAGACCATTCTGTGTTGGTTTTGGCTAGTGGCGCTCTGGTAAATATCGCTGGCGGGCTTGGGCACCCAATTGAAATAATGGACCTTTCATTTGCAGTCCAAGGAGTTGGATGCCACGAACTGGCCAGAGGTGCTGTAGCAGAAGGAGTGCACGTGATTGACCCGGCGATTGATTCGGAAATAGCGAAAGCAAAGCTAGCGTTTCACGGTATTTCCCTGGAGCAGAAACAATCACACCAAGAAGACACAATTGATGACCTTCTAGGCCCGGAGGGCTGACATGTCAACTCCCCATATAGATGCTGAATTAGGTGATTTTGCAAAAGTCGTCCTGATGCCAGGAGATCCACGAAGAGCTTCCTACATTGCCCAAAACTATTTAGAGGACAGTCGATTAGTTACCGATGTTCGAAATGCCGCTGGCTATACAGGCCGCTTCGAAGGAACTGAACTGTCCATCATGCCTTCTGGTATGGGTATGCCCTCTGCCGCTATCTATATCACTGAGCTTTATCGATCGTTCGGCGTCGAGACAATCATTCGGATCGGTACTGCGGGAGGGTTTTCGTCGGAACTTCAGTTACGCGACATGGTTGTCGCTTCTAACTGCATCACCAATAGTCGTATGCCTGAACTACTACTTGGGCATTCAGAATATCAACTTGCTCCAACCGCCTCGTTGCTCGAGGCTGCACTTGACTTGAGTCGTGAAGCTGGGCTGGCTTTGCAAAGTGGAACAATTTTTACATCAGATATTTTTTATGAACCTGATGAAACCTTGAACCACAGAATGACCCAGAACGGAGTTTTGTGTGTTGAGATGGAGACAGCAGCTCTTTATGCGATAGCCGAAATTGAGCAGAAACAAGCTTTGAGCGTGGTGACGATCTCCGATCACCTAACGAGCGGAGCTCATCTCAGCCCCGAAGAGCGACAAAGCACCCTTGATTCGATGATCCAGTTTTCGTTAGAACTTGCGTCAAATGAAGCGAAAGCTATTGGCTGAACCAACTGCGATAGACGTCGACTGCTCGATTTAGCTGGCCGATATCTACCCACTCAACCGCTTGATGAGCCTGATCGATCGACCCGGGCCCGAAAACAACCAGTTGATCAGCCACCTCTCCGTACTTGAGAGCATTCGATCCGTACTCCGCTGTGGTGGGAGAAGTGTCTGCTAACTGTGCCAGGACTGTTACTAAAGAACAGGAGGGGTCTTGATAAAAGCCGGGGCTGCCGTCCCCGTATAAAGATTCGATAGTCGTTGTTAGTGGAGCGGCGCTGTTCTCAATCAGGTGACACAGGGCTGCTCGCACTTGGTCAATGTCCTCGCCGGGAGCTGTGCGACGACCCACATATAAGGTGCATTCGTCTGGAATAATGTTGCGTGCTAAGCCACCAGCAAGTTCTGTTACCGACACGGTGCCCTTCCCTACCGGGGTCGTTGCCTCCAGCGCTTCAAGTCGCTCTTGCTCATCGTCGATGGCGACCACTACTCGCGCAGCTCCGCTCAGAGCATTAGCTCCAAGGTGAGGTTTTGAGGAATGGGCGGCGTGTCCGTGGACAGTAACGTCAAGTCCTATGCCGCCCTTGTGGCCATGAACAGGGGCGCACATAGTTGGCTCAGCGACGACTATCTGTTCGATACGTTGCCCACGTTCCAACAACCAATCGCGGTATCGGGCGGCTCCCAACAATCCGCCTCCTTCTTCGGACACCGTGCCAACTAGGTTCACGGTCGGTATGGGGCGCTTGCCTGCAGCCTTCAGTTCTTCGAGAACCTGCAGTACAACAGCGAATGTTGCTTTGGTGTCTACAGATCCACGCCCATAAACCCGGCCATCTTCGATGCGACCGTCGAAAGGGTCGTCGGTCATGTGCTCTACCCCAACGGTGTCGAGATGAACATCGATCGTCACGGCCCGATCTGAAGAGCCCTCAAAACGTGCGTATACGTTGGACCGGTTGTCTTCTACATGGTCAACGATTACTTGGGCTCCGAGCGCCTCAGTGTGATTAGCTAACCAGTCAGTTAATTCACGTTCAGCACCATCCCCAGATACCGGTCCAGCGTGAAGAGGATTGACGCTAGGAATTCGAACTATTTCGGCTACCCGTTCAGCTATGTCCACGTTGTTGCCCCCTCAGAGAATCTTAAACCCTAAGAACAGAAAGTGATACAAGGTTAATGGGGGGGGTGATGTCGTAGCGCATGCGTACCGTTAGTAACCGTGATCCCACTTTTTCGCTTAAAATCAGCGTTCGACCATGTGGGACTTCGTCTATAGGGTTTAGATACTTTTGGTGTGTTCGTAAGACGGTGTTGTGTTGGGTGCCGGGCGTGTCGAATGGTCCCCCTGAGCAGAAGGGGTGTAACGGTTCCCTTTTCGTGGCTTTCCCCCGGGAAAGAAACCTTTATAGCTTTGGGCCCTGCGGCCTGTACGGTTGGGTTTTATGTCGAAGGTTTTGATGTCGCTCCCACAGGGAGAACGAGTTGGGATCGCCTTTTCGGGCGGTTTAGACACCTCTGCAGCTGTGGCTTGGATGAGAGAACACGGCGCTAGCCCGTTCGCGTATACCGCTGATCTAGGTCAACACGACGAACCAGACCTTGAGGGAGTCCCGGACCGAGCGTTGCAATATGGAGCAGAAAAAGCTCGAATCATTGACTGTCGAACAGAATTAGTCCGGGAGGGTTTGATGGCTTTGCAATGTGGTGCCTTTCATATCTCCACTGCCGGTAAAACCTATTTCAACACCACACCGCTCGGGAGAGCGGTAACCGGGACCATGCTCGTCGCAGCTATGAAAGAAGACGGCGTCGATATTTGGGGTGATGGATCCACTTATAAAGGTAACGACATTGAACGGTTCTATCGGTACGGGTTAATGGTAAATCCCGACCTAAGGATCTATAAGCCCTGGCTTGACCCAGAATTTGTCGATGAACTCGGCGGACGAACCGGCATGAGCGAATTCTTAATCGCCCGAGACCTTCCTTATCGGGACTCTGTTGAGAAGGCTTACTCTACGGATGCAAATATTTGGGGTGCTACGCACGAGGCGAAGGCACTTGAAGAGTTGAACCGGGGGATGGAAATCGTCGCTCCGATCATGGGTGTCGCCCATTGGGATAAAGATGTTGAGATAGTCGAAGAGGACGTGACCTTAACGTTCGAACAGGGGTGGCCGGTCTCGATCAACGGCACAACCTTCGACGACCAGGTCGCATTGGTAGAGGCCGCTAACGCGATTGGTGGCCGGCACGGTCTGGGTATGAGTGACCAGATCGAGAATAGGATCATCGAAGCTAAGTCGCGTGGCATATACGAAGGGCCAGCGTTGGCGTTGCTGCATATTGGTTATGAGCGACTAGTGACCGCTATTCACAACGAAAATACGATCGAAAATTACCGGACTATGGGTAGACGGTTGGGACGTCTTTTGTATGAAGGTCGTTGGTTCGATCCGCAAAGTCTGATGTTGAGAGAACCACTGTTGAGGTGGGTAGGGTCTGCTGTGTCGGGCACTGTCACTCTTCGACTGCGGCGGGGCGACGACTATTCGATCATGGATACCGAAGGTTCACATTTGACCTATGAGCCAGATCGACTGTCGATGGAGCGGGTAGAAGATCAGGCTTTTGGGCCGCTGGATCGAATTGGGCAGTTAACCATGCGTAATCTCGATATCGATGACAGCCGCTCAAAGTTGGATGTTTACCGAGATACTGGAACCCTCGACGGTGGCAACGTCCTGGGGTTGGACTCAGCTGATTAATTACAGGGCTGATGAGCGAATAGCGACGCGCTGTTGCAGCCAGTCGCCAACAAGATTCAGTGATACCACTGATGCGGTAAGAAATAGACCTGGCCAAAAGATCGGAAGAATCGTTTGTCGGATATCTCGGCGACCTTCATTAATCATGTTTCCCCAAGTGGGCTCTGGGATTTGGACGCTCAGACCCAAGTACGACAAGGTGCCCTCGGCGACAATTACGTATCCAGCGTTGATAAGGGCATAAGCGAAAAGCGCCGGCATAATATTTGGGATAATTTCACGAAATAGGATCGTGGTCCGCTTAGTTCCGATCGCCTCAGCGGCCTGAACGAACTCGCGTCCAGCAACGCTCAGGGTGCTTGCTCGAGCTATTCGTACATAGGTCGGGATTCCTAGCACTCCGAATACCAGAGCGATCATTGTCAGGCTGCGCACCTTATATACCGCTACCAAAGCGAGTAGAAGTACGAGCGGTGGAAAGGCAAGGATGACGTCAAGGCTTGCCATTGTCACAGTTTCGATTTTTCCTCGTGTGTACCCGACAAATGCGCCGATGAAGCCTCCAAACACGAGACCGAACGAGACTACTGTTGCAGCGACGATTAAGGAGACCCAGCCTCCGTGCAAGAGGCGAGCAAGATTGTCTCGGGAAAGGACGTCAGTGCCAAGAAGATGTGCGCTAGAGGGTCCTTCGACGGGCCTTGCTTCACCGAACAAAAACGGTTGGTAAAAGGGGTCTTGAAGCGGTAGAGCTTGGCCGAAAAGGCGGTCTAGTCGGCTGTAAATAGCTGCGGCCACGATGAATACAAGCCACACCAAAGCGATCTTGACTACAAACGGCATTTCTAGGAACGCAGTACCGAATCTGCGACGTAGCGACTGCATCATTGCCTACGGATTCGAGGGTCGAGGGCGGCGTAAAGCAGGTCGACGAGTGCGTTCACGACGACGTATACGGTTGCAATGAAAAGAGTTATTCCTTGGATCATCATGACGTCACGCTGGTAAATGCCGCTAATCAAGCGAGTTCCGAGCCCTGGTAGGGCGAAGACAGTTTCGATAACCACGGTTCCGCCGATAAGGCCGCCTAACTGAAGGGCGAAGACAGTGATTGCGGTCAGTGAACTTGGTCTCAGGGCGTGGCGCATGAGGATGTAACGGTCGCGTAATCCTTTGGCTTTTGCTGACAGGACGTAGTCCTCTTTTAGGGTTCCGATCATGTCGGCTCTAATCAAACGAGCGTTGATGGCCAGTGGTGCTAGGGCTAAAGCTCCGGCTGGGAGTATCGCTGTCTGCAAGTTGGCTAAAATTCCCTTTTCTGTGATGCGATTCCAACCTGTTGAGGGCAACCAATTGAACTTCAATGTGAAGAGCCAGATAAAAAAAATTCCAGCTAAGAAGCCGGGAATCGAAAGGGCAGCGGTAGTGAAGGTTGACATCGCTCGATCGAAGTAACCGCCTTCCCTGTATGCAGACAGGGCGCCGATAGGTATTGCCAGGACTGCTGCGATAATGGTTGCCAGCAGCGCTAGCTCCATGGTGACTGGAATACGGTCCTTGATTGCATCAGCGACCGGCTGGTCGGTGATGTATGACTTTCCTAGATCTCCTTGGAGCGCGTTTCCTACCCACCTGAAGTAGCGAGTTAATACTGGGTCATCAAGGCGGAGTTCTTTGCGGATCCGCTCAATGGTCTCGAGATCGTCAAGTCCGCCGGGCGGCAAGATGGCCAAAATCGGATCCCCAGGTAGTTGTTCAACAAGTAGGAAAGTCAACAGAGATACAGCAAACAACGTGGCTACTAGCCGGATTGTTTTTACTGCGAAGACTTTGCCGAACAAGTGAATTCCTACCTAGGGATCGCGATTAATGGTGTTTCAGTGTCAGTTGGTCAAGAAAGCTTGATTGAGCTGAGGTACAGACCAGCCTTGACCGCCAAATGTTCCATCAGGAAGCACCCAACCGTTAATTCCCTCGACTCCGGTCTCAACTGCCAAAAGTTCCGCAGTATGGCCCGAGTAGTAGACGGGAAGGTCGGTAGCGAACTTCATCATCACCATTTCGTACAGCGCGTAGCGCTCTGCGAAGACGTCGGTTTTGGTCGCTTGCACAAGTGCACCAAACACTTCGATGTCGAAGTAGTTGAAGAAGTTAGTTGGAGTGAAAATTCCATCAAGACCGTAAGCAGCAGCGACGCCTAAGGTATGTGGTGCCAATTGACGGTTGAGCTCCGTTGATGGATCGTTATTGTTAGACCAGCGCCAACAGTGAACGCCATGAGACCCCATGAAATCTGGTGGGGCGCCTAGCGCATAGTTGATGTGCGTCTGCTGGTCGTAGTTAGTCAAGGTAACGTCAACCATGCCAGTGGCGGTCCAGAGTTGTTCTGAAACTTGAACGGCAGCAATAAGCGTCGGATCTGGAGGACATGAGAGTTCTACCTCGATCTTTTCACCTACTGCTTTTCCGTCGGAACGCTCTGGATCATCGACGTATTCCTTCAGGAGCGCCTGGCCGGCTTCGTAGTCAAACTTTGGCCATGCCGCTGCAACCTTTTCGGAGTACCAAGGGCTGTCAGGGCTAAACCACTGGGTGCCTGGAAGAGAAATTCCGGTGCCGCCCAATGCTTCGATAGTGGCTTCTTGGTTATTCATCTGAGTCAAAGCCTTGCGGACTCGTACGTCATCCAAAGGTGGATTGTTGAGGTTGTACATGCCGCCACCGACATTGTTTCCTTGGAACTCAAGCAGAACGATATCTGCACCGTCTGCCTTAGCTGACCGAGCATCTCGAATGGTTCCTTGACGTAACGTCTGCATTGCTTGAGTCGTTCCGGAAAGAAGTGAGTCCAAACGGGTTCCTTCATCAGGAATTGGTCGGAAGTTCACTGAGTCAAGATATGGCAACTGGTTGCCGTCAGCGTCACTCATCCAATAGTTCGGATTACGTACCACGACCGTCTCGTTATCAAGGTCTCGCTTATCCATCATGAACGCACCGGTTCCGATCGGGTTCATTGAATACCCGTCAAAATCGGCGTTCGCTGCCTCAGCATCGAAGGCAGCGCCCAGAGGGGGCTGCACCAAGAATGATGGGAACGCCGAGTGAGCTGCGTTCAGGACGTACTTAACTGTTGTGTCATCAACCGCTACTACTTCGGTAAGTCCTGCGGCTGTGACGATTCCTCCTGCGGCTGCACCAAGTTGTTGCAGTGGGAACATGTCAACCAAAGATTGGGCAGTAAACGCTGTTCCGTTGTGGAACGTCGCCCCTTCTACAAGGTTGAAGGTCCACTCCGTGAAGTCTTCGTTAGCGGACCAATCAGTAGCGAGCCACGGGCCGACTGATCCGTCAGTCCGAAGCACAACCAAGGTGTCATAGACCGCCTGGATCATGGTCAGGCACGGCGAGGAGCACGCGTCTTCCCATGGGCGAAGGCCAGTGGCTTCGGCTTCAAGACCTATGGTCAAGGAGCCGCCGTAACTGCTCTCTGCGACTACTTCTTCAACCTCAGTATCAACGTCACCTTCAGCTTCTGTGCCAGCTTCGATAACTTCTTCTTCGGCTGTTTCGGTCGCTGTTTCTGAACTACTCGCGGTGTCAGATGACCCGGAGTCGCTGCCTCCACAGGCAGCTGCAATCAACGCAATCGCGAAAAACGATGCGATGATTTTTAACCAGCTTGATTTCATTTTGAACCCTCCATGAGTTCTTATTGAAGTACTTAAAGCGGAAGGCGGGCGCCTTGCCGCATGACCCTTGGATGCAAGGGCAAAGGTTTTTCAGGCGCTCACCCCCGCCATTTCGGAAACGGGGACGAGTGGGTGATGGCAAGCAACGAAGTGGTCTTTTGAGATCTTGCGCATGATCGGTTCTTCTTCAGCGCAGCGCTCTGTCGCATATTCGCAGCGTGTTCTGAAGCGGCATCCTGAAGGCGGATCGATCGGAGACGGTATATCGCCTTCTTCGACCATTGTGATATCAAGTTTGGCCGTTGGGTCTGGTAAGGGACTTGATCCGAATAACAGTTCTGTATATGGGTGGGCCGGGTTTTCGTATAGTTCGTTTGACTCTGAGACTTCGCAGAGCTTCCCTAGGTACATGACCGCAACTCGGTCAGAGATATTCTTAACTACCGCTAGGTCGTGAGCAATAAATACCAAGGTCAATCCGTAAGCGGATTTGAGATCTTCCAACATGTTGAGGATCTGAGCTTGCACCGACACATCAAGAGCCGATACTGGCTCATCGCAGATAATCACTTGTGGATTGAGAACAAGGGCTCGTGCTATTGAAATTCTTTGGCACTGGCCTCCAGAGAACTCATGCGGTCTTTTGTCCAGTGCTACTGCGGGATCGATTCCTACGGCTTCAAGCATTTCGTTTACTAATAATGTTTGTTCACCCCTGTCGTGTGGGCCCCAAACTCGAAGTGGCTCCGCCACCACGTCCCCAATTCGTCTTCTGGGGTTAAGAGAGGAAATTGGATCTTGAAAAATCATTTGTAGATCGGTGCGGGCCGTGCGAAGGGCTTCGTCGTCCAGTGAAGTCAATTCAATTCCGCTGTAACTTATGGTTCCAGAGGTCGGAGGAGGCAGCTGAATTAGAGACTTAGCTGTGGTTGATTTGCCGCAGCCAGATTCCCCGACAAGACCCAGCGTTTCACCCTGCTTAACGTCGAGGCTGATTCCGCTAACGGCTTTTACTACTCGTCCTCGACCGAGTGGAAATTCGACCACTAGATCTTCTGCCCGCATGAGGACAGTTTCCGGGTCGCGAAGGTGCGCTTTCCCCCCGCCAGCCATTAGGGGCTACCTACGACAGTGTCGGCCGGTACATCGTCAATGATTTGCCCGTTTGCGACGGCAAGAGTTGAGGGTCGTCCGGCTGTCAGGTTCTTGTCCCAAGCGGCTTGATTCTCGACAGTGCCAACTGGGTACCAACACGCAGTGGTATGCCCGTCTTCGTTTGTTATTAATGGGGGCTCTTCTTCGAAGCAGCGATCCTGGGCGTAGGGGCACCTTGGGCTGAACGAACACCCAGAGGGCATCGTGATGAGGTTAGGTGGCCGACCTGCTATGGCTGCTAGCCGGGTATGGCTGGGTTTATCAGTCTTAGGAATTGAGCGAAGTAGAGCTTCTGTGTAGGGGTGAGAAGTATTTTGGAAGATGCGGTTAGTGCTTGCCTGCTCTACTGCTTTGCCTGCGTACATGACTATTGTTTCGTCAGTTCGGCCGGCGACTACACCTAGATCATGGGTGACAAGGACCATGGCCATATCTCGTTTGGTTTGTTGAAGCCCCAACAAATTAAGAATCTGGTGCTGAACGGTGACATCGAGGGCCGTAGTTGGCTCGTCGGCAAAGAGTAGTTTCGGCCCACAAGCCAGGGCTATGGCGATCGAAACGCGTTGACGCATCCCTCCGGAGAGCTCGTGAGGAAAGGCGGAAATTGCGACCTCAGCTTCAGGAATGCGGACGCTTTTCAACAACTCGATAGCTAGACCTCGCGCTTCTTTTTTGGAGACACCGAGGTGTTTACGTACGTGCTCCGAAACTTGCCGGCCTATCTTGACTACGGGATTCAACGAAGTCATTGGGTCCTGGAAGACCATTGCTATTTCTTGTCCCCAGATATCGCTCATTTGACGAAGTGGAAGGCCGAGAAGATCTTTGTTTTGGAAGAGAGCTTGTCCTGAGGTTTGAACGTTCTTACCGAGATTAAGACGCATAATGCTTCTTGAGAGAACGGTCTTGCCGGAGCCGCTTTCTCCCACTATTCCCAGGGTTTGACCAGCGTGAAGGTCAAATGTCACCCCGTCTACAGCTTTGAGTAAGCCCGCGTTCATAGCGAAATAGGTCCGTAGATCCTTAACGGACAGTAGAGGCCCATCGGGGCGGCTTGATGTCATCGCTTTTGACACTGATGCGCTGCTCCCCCTCCCGAGTGAAGGCCATTTACGGCCTTAGCTTGGAGCCTAACGTGCGTTTAGGGCCAAAAACTAAGCTATTTCAATCTGTAATAGCAAGAATTAACTGCGACAATTGCAAGACATTTTAGAGAGGTCTTTCAGCCGGTCTTACTTGGGCCTTTGCTCAGAAGCTTTGATTGCTTCAGGATTATTCTGAAGGATCTAGGAGAAGCTGTCGATGATATTGTTGAAGGTCGAGCTTGGTCGCATGGCAATGGCGGCTAGCGCAGAGTCGGGATAATAATAACCGCCAACGTCGACCGGCTCCCCTTGACAGTCCAGAAGTTCTTGGAGGATGGAAGCCTGAGATGAAGCGAGTTCAGCGGCCAGAGGCGTAAATAAGTCGGCAAGCTCAGCGTCATTCTCTTGATCCGCCATAGCCTGGGCCCACCACATCGCGATATAGAAGTGACTTCCTCGATTGTCGAGCTCGTTTACCTTTCGGCTTGGTGATTTGCCTTCATCAAGTAATCGACCAGTGGCACTGTCGAGTGCAGCACCGAGAACTTTGGCTTTTGAATTCTGCGCAGCATCGCCTAAGTGTTCGAAAGAAACAGCTAGGGCGAGGAATTCGCCAAGACTGTCCCAGCGCAGGTGATTCTCTGCTTCGAACTGTTGGACGTGCTTCGGAGCTGATCCACCGGCACCAGTTTCGAATAACCCACCGCCGTTCATTAACGGGACCACTGAAAGCATCTTTGCCGAAGTTCCAACCTCCAGAATTGGGAAAAGATCGGTATTGTAATCTCGGAGAACGTTGCCAGTAACAGAGATCGTGTCTTCTCCGCGTCGAATTCGCTGAAGTGAAAGCTTTGTTGCTTCGATGGGGGAGAGGATCTGGATATCTAGGTTTTCGGTGGCATGTTCGTTTAGGTATCTCTCGACTTGTGAAATCAATTCAGAATCGTGGCCGCGGTTCTTATCTAACCAGAAGAGCACTGTTGCGCCCGTAGCGTTTCCACGCGAGACCGCTAGTTTTACCCAATCCTTGACAGCAGCTTCTTGGACCGTGCACATCCGCCATACGTCGCCAGCCTCAACGTCGTGATGTATTAGTGATCTACCGTCCGGGTCCAGTACGTCGATAGAGCCGCCAGATTCGAGCTCAAAAGTTTTGTCGTGACTGCCGTATTCCTCGGCTTTTTGTGCCATGAGGCCGACGTTTGGAACAGATCCCATAGTTGTGGGGTCGTAGGCACCGTGTTCTATGCAGTCCTCTATGACTGCCTGGTAAATGCCTGCGTAGCTGCTATCGGGTATGACAGCCTTTGTGTCTTGTTGCTCCCCTTCTGCGTTCCACATTTGTCCCGAAGCGCGGAGCATCGCTGGCATTGAGGCATCTACGATGACATCGCTTGGAACGTGGAGATTGGTGATCCCTTTATCTGAATCGACCATCGCAAGGGATGGTCCTTCTCTGTAGGCCTGGGCAATTGATTCCTCAATTGGTTCTCGCTCAGCGGCCGGTAATCCATCCAGCGCTTCGAGTAAGTCTCCAAACCCGTTATTTACATTGACCCCTAGTCGATCCAGCGTCGTCGTGTGTTCGGCGAAGACGTTTGCGAAGTAGGCACGCACACAGTGGCCAAAAATAATTGGATCGGACACCTTCATCATGGTGGCCTTGAGGTGAAGCGAAAAGAGAAGCCCGCGTTCCTGACTATCGGCTAATTCTCGATCCAGAAAGGTTCGAAGGTGTCGAACTGACATGAACGTCGCGTCAACAATGTCTCCGGCGTTTACGGCTACTTCTTTGAGAGTTTGTGTTTCGCCTTCCTCGGAAGTGTGTTGTATTCGCAGTGTCATTGCTGATTGGACCGTTACCGACTTTTCGTTGGATCGAAAATCGTGGCCGGACATCGTAGCGACGTGGGTTTGAGAAGCGGATGACCATTCACCCATCGAGTGGGGAAATTTTTGCGCGAATTCTTTCACGGCACGAGGGGCTCTTCGGTCAGAGTTGCCTTCTCTGAGAACCGGATTAACAGCTGAGCCTTTGATTCGGTCGTATCGTTCGCGGACGTATTCTTCGTCGGCGGTGGTTGGGTTGCTTGGGTAGTCAGGAACTGCGAAGCCTGCAGCCTGTAATTCAGAGATTGTTGCCTGGAGTTGAGGAATGGACGCGGAAATATTTGGAAGTTTGATGATGTTGGCATCGGGCGACAGGGTCATTTCGCCGAGTTCGGCTAGTGCATCGCCGATTTGTTGGTCGGTCGTCAGCTTCTCAGGAAAGGCTGATAGGACCCTTCCAGCCAGAGAGATATCTCTGGTTTCTACGGTTATCCCTGCCGCATTGGCGAAGGCCTGGATAATTGGGAGGAACGAATAGGTAGCTAATGCTGGTGCTTCGTCGGTGTGTGTGTAAATAATTTTGGACATGCAACCCCATTTGGCTTTGGTTTGTGGTTTTAAGCTACATCGTCTTGGACTGGTCACACCTACCTAGGAAAGTGTGCTTCAGTAGCTAAAGTTTATTGCTCTTATTTAGATCTATCGGAGGTAGTCATAAATGTCGACCATTGCTTCGCTTGCAGATATAACTCGTGTTCACGCTGAGAATCAACCCGACAAGGTCGCAATGGTCTTTGAAGGGCGTGAATGGACCTACGCCGAGCTAGACCGTGAATCGAATCAGGTTGCGAATGCATTGATAGCTGCCGGCGTGGGACCGCAAGATCGAGTTGCGCATTTAGATAAGAATGGCCCGGAATACTTTAGTTATCTGTTCGGGGCAAGCAAGATCAATGCTGTAGGCGTGGCCGTTAACTGGCGGCTTGCCGCTCCAGAAATGGAGTACATCTTGAATCACTCTGGGGCCAAAGTCCTCCTGATTGGGGAAGAGTTTCTTGGCCACTATGAGCAGATGAACCTGGAGACTGTGTCAACTGTTGTAGTCGTCGGCAATGTGGATGCTCATCTCGACTATGCGACGTGGATTTCTTCAGCTGACGATAATGATCCGAATGTTGATGTGGGGTGGACAGATACCTCATACCAGCTGTACACGTCCGGTACGACTGGTCTTCCAAAGGGAGTCGAACTAACAAATCGTAATTTCTTCGAGATGTTGCCGGCAGCGAGCGACGAGTGGTATTTCGACACTGACAGCGTAAATCTGGTTGCTATGCCTCTGTTCCATATTGCGGGCAGCGGCTGGGGCGTCGTTGGCCTTTACAACGGCGGCACCAACGTGCTGTTGAGAGAAGCTGACCTAGTCGAACTACTGCGCCTCATCGAGGCTTACGAGATAACAAATGCTCTGTTGGTTCCGGCCATCCTCCAATTCTTACTGATAACGCCAGAAGCTCAAGAGACAAACTTCTCGAGTCTTCGATGCATGGTCTACGGGGCGTCTCCAATAACCGAAGAAGTGCTGGCTGGGAGCATGAGTTTGATGGGTTGTAAGTTCGTCCAGGCATATGGGTTAACCGAAACCACGGGCGGAGTGACCATACTTCGTGCAGATGACCACGACCCTGGTGGCCCCAAATCGCATTTACTTCGTTCAGCCGGCCAAGTTTGGGGCGATGTTGAGCTACGAATCGTTGACCCAGAAACCGGAGATGATCTTGGTGACAGTGAGGTCGGGGAGATTTGGGTCAAGACCATCCAGAATCTAAAAAGCTACTGGAACGACCCAGCTGCAACGGATGAGGCCTATCCCGAAGGTATTGATGAAGACGGGCGCGGATGGTTCCGAACCGGAGACGCCGGTTACACAGAACAAGGATTTCTCTTTATCCATGATCGCGTGAAAGACATGATCATTTCTGGGGGTGAAAACATTTACCCCGCCGAAGTGGAGAATGTCTTAATGGCGCACCCTGAGATTGCGGACGTTGCGGTAATTGGTGTTCCAGATGAAAAATGGGGTGAAACTGTTAAAGCGGTCATTACCCCTGCCGCAGAGTCGGATCCCGATGAGGCAGCGCTTATCGAGTATTGCCGCGAGAACCTAGCTCATTACAAGTGCCCGACTTCTATCGATCGATTGGATCTAATACCACGTAACCCAGCTGGCAAGATCCTAAAAACTGAACTAAGGAAGCCCTATTGGGAAGGTCAAGAACGCGCCGTCAACTGACAGTTTGCGTGCCAGCGTGTTGTCCTGCGAGTCGTCCAAAAACAGCTCCTGCGGTTAATCCGGTGCCGCCAGGGTAGTTACCGTAAAACAGCCCACCTACTAGTTCGCCGGCTGCATACAGGCCAGGGATCGGCAGGAGTCCGCTGTCCAACACTTGGCCCTCGTCGTTAATGCGGAGGCCACCAAAGGTAAAAGTCAGTCCACAAGTGACGTTGTAAGCCTGGAAAGGCCCTTCATCCAAAGTGTTCGCCCAATTGGATTTGTTGATGTTTAGTCCAGAGGTCGAGCGGCCATCTTTGACGTTCGGATCGAACTGGGTATCTGTGTCAACTGCTGCGTTGTACTCACTAATTGTTTCCAGTGCTTGGGCTGTATTGACGCCGTCCATGCGGGCGCACAGTTCCTCCAAGGTATCTGCCTGAACTTTGGTGACTTGCTTGATGCGGTATTCATCACGGAGTAGGTGATCAACCTTTGCATCGAAAAGTTGCCATGCTGAATAGCCTGGTTGGTTGAGTATTTCGCGTCCGTATTTCGCGTAGGTGTAGTTACGAAAATCGGCACCTTCGTCAAGAAACCGCTTCCCGTCGTTGTTGATGACGACCCCAAATGGGTAACTGTGTTTCTGGAAAGCGTCGCCGACGGCGAGGTCACCAAACTCAGGAGCGTTGTATTCCCACGCCACAGCATGAGCGCCACTCCAATTGCCGTACGGCATAGCCCCAATATCGAGAGCCATCCGTATCCCGTCACCCGTGTTAAATCGGGTGCCTCGGACCTTCGCTAGGTCCCAACCGGGGCCTAGGTAACGGGTCCGCCATTCTGAGTTGGCTTGGAATCCACCAGCAGCAATAATCACAGCTTTAGCGGTGATGTCAACCATGCGCATTTGCTGGCGGACACGGACCCCATGCACTTCTGACCCGTCGAAGATGAGGTCCTTTGCCGTAGTTTCATATCGGATCTCGATACCTTTTTGTTGGAGAGTGCCGTGTAGTGCATCTACGAGGCCCTCACCTCCGCCCCACGCTTCAACGGTCAATCCGCCCCAGAATTTGAACTTGCCGTCTACTTTGAATGCTTGCCGACCCCAGATCGGAGCGAATCGCACACCGTTTCGCTGCATCCACATGACTGTCGGCTTGCTATTAGCTACTAGATAGCTCGCGAGTTCAGGGTCTGTTCTGTAATCGGTAATACGCCCCATGTCTGCGTAAAATTCGTCCTCGGTGTAAGTCCCGAAGTCGGTGTTCTCGATCTCGCTTTCGGTGAGATCAGGCATGAGTTCCATCAAGTCTTCGACGCCGTCGTAGGCGAACCGGATAGCGCCAGCTGTGAAACGGCTATTTCCTCCAGATTCACCCTCAGGTGCTCGCTCGAGAACTAAGACCTTGGCTCCCTGCTCTGCGGCCGCTAATGCAGCGCAGCAAGCAGCGTTTCCTGCACCTACTACCACGACATCGAAATCCGACACTTAGCGTCCTCTCTATACGGGTTAGTTGACAACTGTGGGGTCACCCACGCGCGATCGAACCAACCATTGAAAAATATGCCACCCGTTGAGTTCATTACCTACTGATGGATAAGTCTGAGCAGCTGCGGCGGGGCTGATGACTCGGCCGTCAGGAACTTTAACTGCAACTTCTGCCGCTCGCTCAGCGTTCAGGTAAAACCCAACAGCTGACGCTACAGATGTGCCTACCGTCAATAGGCCGTGATTGGCGAGGACCACGAGACGACCGGTCCCTAACGCGTCCGCGATGCGTTGGCCGGTAGCGAGGTCGGTCACGTTCACCTCTTCACCGGTGAAAACACCCTGCATTCCGTGGAACGCGACGGCTTCTTGACTACTCATAGGTAGCGGAGCTGCCATGGCTGAGAATGGCGTCCCATATGGCGTGTGGGTATGAATAGCTCCAACGACGTCCAGGCGGGTCGAGTGAATCGGAGCATGAATGCAAAAGCCCGCAGGATTGATCTCCCCGGACCCTTCTATGACGTCACCGCTGTGGTTTACGAGCACTAGGTCCTCAACGCGAGCCTCTCCGAAGGGAACCCCGTACCTTAGAGACCAAAAGGCATCTGTCCACTCAGGGTCGCGTGCCGTTATGTGGCCGGAGCCGTCAGCGCCCCAACCCCATGAAGCCATTATTCGATAACCGAGGGCCGTCTCTTGTTTGCGCACGAGGCGCTCTGCTTCGGGGCATATGGCGGGTTCTGGAGCGGAACTTAAAGAAAACGAGGTATCGGAGGCAAGCTTCTCTGTCGACACTGTGATCTCCCATCTAAAGCTAGGTGTCGCCCTACAACCCGGGGGCTTGGTCATCGATACCGCTCATGACTCGGCCAGCTAATTCCATCACAGGTTCTGCCACCATCATGTGTTGAGAGGCCACGTGCACATCACGGAAGTGTCGCTGCAACGCCGATTCCTCGTAAACAGATGAGCCGCCGACGGTCGTGTACATGCGATCGATGATGTTGATAGCGGTTGTTACTGCGTGGACTGTCGAAGTGCGAAGAAGGCGTCGGGTTTCTAGCGAACCCACTGTCTTCTGAGCTTCCTCCCAGGCCGTTTCAATATCTTTATAGAAAAGCGAACGCGCTGCCCGTAGGGAGGACTCAGCCAGGGCGACATCTCTATGAAATGCGGGCCGAGAAGACAAGTGGCGGCTTGATCCTGTGGGTGTCTTTGATTTGGCGATCCCTAAGGCTTCCTCGATAGCGTCGTGGGCCATCCCAAGGGCGATAGACCCAATTGGCAACGCCAGGTAACCGAAGCGGGGGAATCGATAGATGGGGGAGTCAGCCAAGGCGGAGGCCCGCAAGGCCTCTACCGTTGCCACCCGGTAGTCCGGGATTTCCAGATTGTGGGCCGTGTAGGAATTCGAGCCAGATCCGCGCAGACCACTGGTATGCCAGTCATCGTGCATTTCGATTTCTTCAGGCTTGAAGAAAGCTCGTGCCTCGGTTGGCCGTTGGTGCTTGTCAAGAATCGGAGAGCCATCGCTATCGCAGAGCGTTACTCCTCCCGAAATCCAGGCCGCATTTCGACAGCCCGAACCCCATTCCCAACGACCGTTTACAGTCCAGGTATCGGAAGCATTTGCCGGCCGAGTAGCTGTGCCCGAATAGGCGAATACGCCACTTGTTATGACGTTAGGGTTTTCGAGCAGTTCGTCGATCAGTTGAGGAGAAGCTGCAGGGAACATGTACTGCGATGTGGCACCAATGAAGACACACCAAGCAACCGACCCGTTGCCTGTTGCCAGAATCTCGCAGACTTCCGCCAAGACGCGCGGATCGCCGCCCACTCCACCTAGTTCGGTGGGTGTGCATAGTCGATAGAAACCTTCTTCAGCGAGACGATCGGCGATGTCCTGTGGAACATGACGAGCCGCGTCAATCTCCCGGCCACGGGCGCGCAACTCTTCGACGTAGCCAGCGGCTATTTTCGAGTAGTCCCGAGCCATTGATGTTTCCTAGTTTGTGTAGGCGCTCAAGGAGCCACCTTGGGCGACGATTTCTTCTATTAACGGCGATATTGACCAGTGTTCGCCTCCGAGCGTAGAGCCGTAATGGTTAATACGGTCGGCTACTTCTGCTAACCCGACGGTGTCAGCCCAGAACATTGGGCCACCGGTGTACATCGGCCATCCGTAACCGTTAATCCACACAACATCAACATCGCTGCCACGAATGGCTATGCCTTCAGCCAGGATTTTGGCTCCCTCGTTGATCATCGGATACAGGCAGCGCTCAAGGATCTCTTGATCAGATATTTCGCGTTGCTCAACACCTTGTCGTTCGCCGAAAGCTTTGATTATCTGCTCAACCTCCGGGTCGGGTGTCGCTGCCCTCGTCTCGGGATCATAAATGTAGTAGCCCTGACCATTCTTTTGGCCACGCCTACCACTTTCGCAGAGCAGCTCGCGAACAGTGGACCCCGACGATGTGTTCTCATCCCAACCAATGTCGAGTCCTGCAAGGTCACTCATTGCGAATGGACCCATTGGTAATCCGAAGTCAAAAAGGACTTGATCGATGCGGGAGGGGGCAGCGCCCTCGAGAATCATCTTTTCTGCCTCAATGCCACGCATAAATAGCATTCTGTTGCCAACAAATCCGTGGCAAACACCGCACAAGACAGGGGTTTTCCCAATCGTGCGGCCGATCCCCATGGCAGTCACGATGGCCTCGTCTGAAGTTGCGTCGCCCCGAACTACTTCAAGCATCTTCATAACATTCGCTGGCGAAAAGAAGTGCATGCCAATTACTGACTCGGGCCGGCTAGTAGCTGAGGCGATCTCGTTGATGTCCAAAGCTGACGTATTAGACGCTAAGACGGCACCGGGCTTGCAGATTTCGTCTAGTTGTTCAAAAATCGACTTCTTCAAATCCATATTCTCGAAGACAGCTTCAATTATCAGATCACAATCACCGAAGCCGCCCATGTCCGTTGAGCCATTGATGAGTCCCATACGTGTTTCGACGTCATCGCTTGAGATTCCCCCGCGCGACGCAGTGCGTTCATAGTTTGACCGCACAACCCCTAACCCGCGTTTTAATGCCTCTTCGTTCTGTTCCACGATGGTCACTGGTATTCCAACGTTGGCGAAGTTCATCGCTATCCCGCCGCCCATGGTGCCGGCACCGAGTATTCCGACGCGGTTTACCTCTATCGGCTTGGTCTCTTTTGGGAGACCAGGGATCTTCAGAGCCGCTCGTTCAGCAAAGAAATAGTATTGCTGGGCCTTTGATTGCGTCCCCTTCATCAAATCTTTGAACAGTTCTTGTTCTCTTTTGAGGCCCTCATCGAACTCCAGATTGACGGCAGCCTCAACGCACCGGATGTTGTACTCGGGAGCGAGAAAACCACGGGTCTTCCTCGCTATAGACGCTCTGAAATCATCAAACAGTGAGGAGTTGGTGCCTGTTAGTTTGTCGTCTCGGTCGCGAATCCGCAGAAGTGGAAGTCCCTCAGCGACGGCGCGCCGGGCGAAGGCGACGGCACCAGATTCAAGGTCTTCGACGATTTCGTCAATCAGCCCACATTCGAGCGCATCCCCTGCACTGATCGGATCACCACTGGTCATCATCTGTAAAGCCTGTGCAGCGCCGGTGACACGCGGAAGGCGTTGGGTGCCTCCAGCGCCTGGTAAGAGCCCCAACTTCACTTCCGGTAGGCCATATTTGCTTTCGCTGACCCCGACTCGATAGTGCGCGCATAATGCGACCTCCAGGCCTCCGCCTAAAGCCGTTCCGTGGACCGCTGCGATAACGGGTTTGCTGCAATTCTCCATGGCGTCTTGAGCCTCTTGGAGGCTTGGCGGTTTGGGCGGCCCTGAGAACTCGGTTATGTCAGCGCCTGCGATAAAGGTGCGGCCTTCACAAATGACGACGATGGCCGTGGCATCACTATTTTCTGCTTGCGTCATGCCATCAAGTAGGCCTTGCCGGACATGGTGGCTCAGAGCGTTAACGGGAGGATTGTCTATCCGGATGAGCGCTACGTCGTTGTCGAATTCAAGTGTGACGGACTGAGATAATTGAGTCATACGAACAAGGTAGGGGACGCGGGGGTCATAAGTCCTGTTGAGTCCGCGATCTCACCTAAATCTGATCTGTTCGTCTCTACACTGAGCTAGAGTCACAGATCCGAAGGGAGCTCCAGTGAGCGAGAAGCCTGATCCCATGACAGTGCCATTTGGCACAGTTTTCTGCGACTGGATGGCGACGGCGCCCTCCGAAGACGGTAATTACCGATACGCGGGAGAAGTTGAACCTTATGGGGACTTCTCCATGAGTCCAGCAGCACACGCACTTCATTATGGGAGCTCAATCTTCGAAGGATTGAAGGCCCATACGCAGGTCGATGGTTCTTTGGCTATTTTCCGTCTGGGTGACCATGTGGCGCGGATGCGTCAGAGTGCGGCGCAGCTGCGTCTTCCGGTCCCAGAGGAAGCTCTCCTCCGGCAAATGATCATCGACAGTGTTGAAGCCAACGTCAGTGAAGTCCCGCCTCCGCCGGGTTCGCTTTACATTCGCCCAACTCTCATAGGTACCGAGCCAAATATTGGAGCCGCTGCGACACCCAGCTCTGAGGCCTTGTTGTACATCGTGAATTGTCCCGTGGGTGATTACTTCAAAGGCGGAGTGAGGCCACTGACATTGCTGATCGAAGAGCAGATACCGAGGACAACACCCCAGTTCGGGATGGTTAAATCTGGTGCAAACTACGCGATGGCATTGGCTCCAACTCTCGACGCGATGGCACGAAACCAAGCTGTGGATCAAATTCTCTTTGCGACCGGCGGTGATATCACCGAGACGGGCGCCGCTAATTTCTTTTTAGCTGACGACGATCGGTTAGTGACTCGACAACTCGACCAGTCCTTCCTGCATGGCGTTACCCGAGCTTCGGTTCTTACCTTGGCTGCTGATCTTGGGTATGAGGTGGAGGAACGCCCAATAGAACTCGATGAGCTAGAAGATTGGGCAAGTAGAGGTGAGGCCTTCCTGTCGGGAACAGCTGCCGTGCTTTCCCCGGTGGGCACGATGCTTAGAGGTAACGCCGAAATCACGTTCGGTGATGGTCAGCCAGGCGTGAACACGCTCCGATTAAGAGAAAGTCTCGTATCTATACAAAATGGTAGTGATGCCGACCCACATGGTTGGCGGACGACTGTCCGAAGCTGAGCTTCTTATTAGTGATCGAAGGGCTTTGAAGTGGCAAAGAGTTCAACTGGTTTGAGGTTTGGTTGGTTGTCGCCTGTTATAGGCAACCAATGGAGTGATTACCATCCAATTGTTCAATATCAATGTGAAAAGATCCTGCCAAAGGTGACCAACGATTTCGACAGTCTGTGGATCGCCGACCACTTCTATGGTTTTGACAAAAAATCAGATCCCTTCCTTGAAGCGTGGACGACGTTGACTTGGTGTGCCGCGAAATTTCCAAATGTTGATTTATGTCACCATGTTCTCGGTGTTGGGTACCGCCCCCCGGCGCTATTGGCGAAAATGGCTAGCACCCTTCAGTTTCTGAGCGACGGTCGATTTATCCTTGGTATTGGTGCTGGGTGGCGCGAAGCTGAGTATCTAGCTTATGGATATGACTTCCCTGCACCTAAAATCCGTTTCCGCGAGTTAGAAGAAGCGATCAAAATTTGCCGTTTGATGTGGACTGAGGAAGACCCACATTTCGATGGGGATTTCTTTCAGATAGCAGGAGCCGCAGCTCCACCCGTTGTTGACCAAGTTCCGCCTATCTGTATTGGCACATCGGGTGAGCAAATTGGTATTCCTCTGGCAGCCCGCCAGGCCGATATTTGGAACACGGTATGGAGAGGCGATCGAGACTCGTTAACTAAGAAGCGAAACATTATGTTGCGTGAGCTCGAACGAGCAGGTCGATCTCGCGACGACGTTCAGTTTTCGTTGACGATCGAACGAGCACTCCCACAGACCTCTGGTGAAGTTGATGAATTTGGAACGCTGTTAGGCGAGCTTGTCGACGACGGAATCGAACACTTCGTTCTGGATTTCGGCAACCCGGAAACAGCCGACGAGGCTGACCTGTTCATTGAGCAGGTCATGAAACCCCTTCGTAACTAACTCGACGCACTTAAGGTGTTCGTCGCCCTAAGCTCTGACTAATTGGCGTCAGGTGCGGCAATGACCTAGGAGTCAGAATGACACTACGGCTGCGGCAGGTAGCGATGGTCGGCGACAGCTACGAAGAGACAGAACAAAGTTTACGCGACCTCTTCGGTCTGGACGTCGCGTATCGCGATCCAGGACATCGGCCCGCCAGAGAAGCGGGTGTCAGTATTTTCGGATTGAAGAATTTCGTCATGCCTATTGGTAATCAGTTCCTGGAGCTGGTAACCCCGTTGTCGCCTGGGCCCGATTCTGCTGGAGGTCGATATATAGACCGCCGTGGTGGACCTGGCGGATACATGCTTCTGTTCCAGGTGGGCCAGTCCGATTACGAAGCTCGACTCAGCCACATACAAGAACTTGGGGTGCGTTTGGTTGCTGGAGGAGACATAAGCGAGGCCGGAAGCGATGCTGTTCATATTCACCCGAAGGATCTTTCTGGCTGTCTGGTGGAGCTTCGCTGGTGTGAAAATGAAGATAGGGATGACGGTGACTGGTGGCCAGTTGAGCGGGACTGGCAGAAACACAGCAACACCGACTTGGTTGAGCGAATAAATGGAGCGGAAGTTCAAACCTCGGACCCCGTTGCCCTGGCGCAACGATGGAGCCAAGTTCTCCAAGAGGATTATTATGTGGATCACGGGGTGCCAAAAATTTCGACTTTGGATGGACCGGTCCGCTTTATAGAGCCCTTTGACGGTCGACCCGAAGGACTCGGCGGCATTGACCTAAAGGTTCGCGATCGAGTGGCTCTTCTAACGCACGCGGAAGCCCTTGGTCTCCCACACGCTGAAGACATGATTGAGATTTCGGGGCTGCGCTTCTATCTGGTTTAGGGCTTTAACTTAAGTACTGATCGGTGTGCTGTCCCAGTCTTGGGGCTGGCGCCATCGACCACCACGCGGAGCTGCTTCGGAAAGGTGCGCCAGGGATCTTGACCTCTGTGCCATCCTGCAGAGAAGTGGTCTGCCAAAAGTCTGCTGCTTGTAAATGTGGGTCTTCGACGAGGGCCTCGATGGTGTTGACCGGAGTGATGGGGATTCCTCGGCGCTGCCCTTCCTCAAATAGTTCCAAACGTGTGTGCCGTTGCGTTAGCTCCTCGACCCAGTCGTCGATCAAGTCGCGGGCCTCGACTCGAACAGCGTTGTCTACGAAGACCTCCTCAACAATACTCTCGTTATCGGTCGCCTCTGCCACCCATTGAGACATGGCAACCCAGTGTCGTGGCATCAGGACGATTATTGACACAAAACCGTCTTGGCAAGGGTAGAGGCCGAACGGCCGCCCAAGATCTCTTCTGTTGCCGGAGCGTTCGCGGTGTACTCGATCGTCCATAAACATTGGGACCCCAGTCTCGGGAGCGATAGATAGGGCTGCTTCCTGCATTGAAATTTCGACCTCTTGGGCCAGGCCAGTTAAACGCCGAGATCTAAGCGCCAAGAGGGTGCCTACAAGGGCAGAGGCTGCTGATGCATGGTATGCGAGCTGAACAGGGGCTGCAGGAGCCACGGGAGCCCGATCGGTGAAACCTGTCGTATATAGGATTCCGGAGGCAGCCCAAGCAATAAGATTCGAGCTTCGCCAGTCTCGTTTCGGACCGGTCAAGCCGAAAGGCAAAATACGGGTCCTTATGGTCTTCGGATTGATGTCCTGAGTCGGCAACTTCGAAGCGTTTGGGAGTCGGTCCTCGAAGAGCACGTCGGCCTCAGACAAGACTTCCGTCAAAGACTCGATGTCTCCGGGGTCGATGACGACACTCTGTGAACCCATGGCCAAGTAACTCCACCACAGACTGTTCTCGGGAGGTTCAATGCCTTCCGCAAATGGTCCGAGTCGCCGCAGGGGAGAGCCTTCGGGTGGTTCAAGTCGAATAACGTCTGCACCCATCCCTGCGAGTAGTCGCGTGGCATACGCGCCCGCAAGTCCTGTGGTGTCGACTACACGAAGTCCACTGTAAGGGCCAGACATTAGAGATCTCGGGCGTCTTCGGTTCCGGGAAGCAACAAGTGAATCCAATCGTCCCACGGGCGAGTGGTAGTCGTCTCTGGATCGACCTGCTCGAAGGCGCCGCCGACCGCTATTAGATTATCGATCGCAGCTGCGGACATCCCAGCCACCTCAGACAGCACGTCGCGAGTGTGTTGCCCCATGGAAGGCCCAGCTCCAGTCCAACGGCCACTAGTCCTACCCAATTTCACGGGTGAGTTGGTAAAGACGTCGCGCCCGAGACGCGTGGATTCAGCTACCTGATACCACTGGCGACTTGTTACATGAGTGTCATGCAGTAGATCCTCGTTGGTGGAGACAATGTGTGCAGCGATTCCAGCAGCTTGTAGTCGGCCAGCGAGATCTTCGGATTCGAAACCTGCAGTCCATGCGGCGATTTGCTCATCAAGTCGATCTTGGGCAGAGACTCTTATTGAGGGGTCATCGAAGTCGGAGTCGACACATGAGCCTAAAACAGCTCGAAGAGCGTCCCAATCCTGCGATTCGGTCGCGCTGATGGCGATCCACCGTTCGTCGCCTGAACACGGATAGACACCTTGGGGGGAGCCCCACATTGAACGGTTGCCCATTCGGCTGTGCACCGTACCGGTTAACTCGTAATCCATAACAAAGGGCCCCAGCAGTGCCAGAGTTGTCTCGAACTGGCTGATGTCCACATGCACGCCTTCGCCCGTTGCGTCACGCTGCTCAAGTCCTGTAATGGTCGCAATCGCAGCGTGTAGGGCGGACATGTAGTCGGGAGGAGCAACCGTAGCGATCCCTGCAGGTGGGTCCTGCGCATGGCCTGTGAAATCATCCATTCCGACAAGCGGAGCTTGGTTGGGACCCCACGCAACAAATGGGTAGTAGGGCAGGTCCTCGTTGCTTCCAAATCCAGGCAACTGGACGTAAACGATGTCTGGATTGATAGCTGCTACTGCCTCATAATCGAATCCTAAATCGACGAGGGCTCGAGCTCCGAAGTTTGCAAGAAACACGTCACATTCAGCTAGGAGCTGCATAGCGGCCGCTTTTCCCTCAGCAGTTTTCAGTTCAAGACCAACACTCCGTTTAGAAGCGTTCATCTCTGAAACGTAGGGACTTGTATCGGAGGCGATCGCAGCCAAGTCGTCACGGTCTTTTAGCCACGCGGAGCCCAAGATCCGCACCACATCTGGGCTTGTCTGAGATTCGACCTTCAACACGTCCGCTCCGAAGTGGGCCATCAATTTGCCACAATACGGAGAAGCGATAGCTATCCCTAGTTCAAAGACACGGATTCCGTTGAGCGGAAGATCGGTTTCGGTAACTGTCACGTAGCGTCCCCCAAAGCTATCCCGTTACGTACCCTAATCTCTTATCTCTGGCTCTAGCTTCAGCTTGCCGATTTAGCGGATCGCCTAAACCACCACCACCGGGAAATTCAATCCTTAGCCGGCGACCTGCCGGAACTGTCGTGTTGCCCTTTGCGGGCACGAAGGTTCCATCGTCGAGGGTCAACCGGCCCTTCATGCCCTTGTCCCCGCCGTGACGCCCCCTAGCTGGGTATTTCACCCGTTCGAAGGTGGCGCTGAAGACGAATTGACCCTCCGTTCGGTGCCCAAGTTCCACTATCTGGCCAAGGCCGCCTCTGAACTCCCCGTCACCCCCGGAATCCGGTCGAAACTCCTTTTGCCAAAAAACTAACGGGGAGACGACCTCGTTGATTTCCACGGGCATGTTCTTCACGCCGCTAGGAAACGCGGTTGCAGAAAGGCCATCTTGGCCCGGTCGGGCACCGGCGCCGCCAGAGTTGAAACTCATCATCATGAACTGCCTGCCAGGTTGGTCGTCCCAGTCGCCACTTGCCAGCAGATTCCACAGCGAACTCGTCCCTTCTGCCGGGACTTTGGCAGGAAGTACTTGACTCAGACACCCATAAACTGCGTCAGGAAGCATCTGACCCATAACGTGTCGAATATTTACTGCAGCCGGTCGTGGCGCGTTAAGGATGCATCCAAGGGGTGCCGAGACTTGAATCACTTCAAGAGACCCTGCATTGTTGGGAATGTTCGGTCCGATGATGCAGCGCACCCCAAATGAGGTATAGGCATCCGTATAGGACATTGGAACATTGATCCCGTGTGGCTGAACGGGGCTCGTTCCGTCAAAGCGGACATGAATTCCGTTACTTTCAATCTCTAGTTCTGTGACGATATCGAGGGGTTCATCGACACCGTCTACTCGCATTTCGGAGCGCCAAGTACCAGTCGGAAGCTGACTTATCTCCGCCAGCATTGCTTTTTTGGAAGTCTCGATGATGTGCTCTCCGAGGTCGTCAAGGTCCGCGAGCTGGTATTCCTGCATCATGTCAAGCAAGCGCGCTGACCCAACCCGGTTGCAGGCGGCAAGAGAGTAAATGTCTCCCATCACTTGAACCCCGTCCCGAACATTCGACTCGATTATCTGCACGACGTTCTGGTCGAAAACCTCCTCGACAGCGAAACGCATAATTGGTAGCTGCAATCCCTCGTGAAAAATTTCTCGAGACGTAGCGCTAAACCCGACTCCTCCGATATCAACAACGTGACTCGTACAGGCGAAGAGCGCTACAAGAGTGTTGTCAGCAAAGACGGGAGTTACTACCACAACATCAAAAAGGTGTCCTGTGCCCTTCCACGGGTCGTTGGTGAGGAAAATGTCCCCCGGTCGCATCGTCTGAACAGGGAACTCAGCCAAGAAATGTCCGACAGAAGCGGCCATCGAATTTACGTGCCCGGGTGTTCCGGTTATCGATTGAGCCAACATTCGTCCCTGTGGGTCAAAAACACCAGCAGAGAGGTCACCGGCTTCACGAGTTGAAGTCGAAAACGCTGACCGCACCAAGGTGGTCGCTTGTTCTTGCACCACTGCGATAAGCCGGTTCCACATAATGTCTCTATGTAAGGTCTTGACTCTCTCAGAGGCTGCTTTATCTGCGGACCCGCTTCCTTTCTCGTATCTGTGGATTCGCAGGTGCCCGCTGTCTGTCAACGAGGCTCTGTAGTTCTCCGGGAGGAATGTGGTGGTCTGATCTTCTGTGATGAGCGCGGGGCCATCGATGCGGTGGCCGCTTAAGCGGTGGCGAGGAACGACTGCTGTGTCACTCGCAATGCCGGTCGTGGGGTCGACTGTCCGAGTTAACGCAAGATCGTCCGGTTGAGATGTGGCATCGTCCCACGACTCCTGATGAACGGCTTTCGGGAGAGAACTAACCGTAACAACCCAGCTAAGAGCCTCAACGCCGAGCCCAGTAATCTCGCGACCGTAAAGTCTTCGGTACTCGTCCACGAAGCTTTCATCCAAGATCTTTTGGAGGTGTGGGGAATCTGGTTTGGGTGAACTGAAGATCTCCGAAAGGTCGAGTTCGACGGTAATTTCGTGGCCTTGTCCTTCGTATCTCATGAAGGCCTTCGCACTCCTAGTCAATTCAGCCTGTCCAGCGGCTCTCCTTACTATTTGTTCTGCTTCTGTGAGCATCTCGTCCAGCATCGTCGCGAGGTCCTCAACTTCGAGGTCGCATAGTTTCATGTATCGAGTTCGCACACTCTCATGAGACGCTGGTGCATGTAGGAAGCCGATCGCCGACCCAACTCCAGCTCCACTTGGGATGACGATCTCGGTGATGCCCAGCTTTTCGGCCACTCGGACGGCATGAAGGGGAGCGGCCCCTCCGAACGCGATCAAGGTGCCGTCTGTAATGTCGCAGCCTTGTTCAATGGCATGAACACGCCCAGCGCTTGCCATGTTCTCATCAACTGTTTCCGATACGCCGAAAGCTGCAGTATCGACGTCAAACCCTTCGGTCCGCAACAGATTGTTTTCAATCGACGCCACAGAATCGGCCTGAGAAAAGTTCAGGTCGCCGGTTGCAAAGCCATCCGAAAGGATCCGGCCTAGTGCTACATCGGCATCGGTAACCGTGGGCTCGACGCCTCCACGCCCATAGCAGGCTGGCCCTGGTTCGCTGCCTGCACTTCGCGGACCAACGGCGATGCGGCCCAGCTCGTCTAGTGACGCTATCGATGACCCTCCTGCGCCGATTTCGACCATTTCAATAACTGGTAGACGCAGTGGTAAGCCGCTGCCGGCCAAGAATCGATACTCGCGACCAACTTCAAACTCCCGAGAAGTCCGAGGTTGGCCGTTGTTGATTATGCAGAGCTTGGCGGTGGTGCCTCCCATGTCGAAACTCAAAGCCTTTTCGATTCCAAAGCTCCTGGCTATTTCAGCTGAGAGGAGCGCCCCTCCGGCAGGGCCACTTTCCACAAGCCTGACCGGAAACTGCAACGCATCCTCAAGGGTTCCTAGACCGCCGCCCGATTGCATCAGCAACATTGGGCAGCTCATTCCTAGCGAATTTCTTCGAGTCTCAAGGTCTGTGAGATACCGAGTTAGTAACGGCTGGATGTAGGCGTTAGCGCACGTCGTCGAGAAGCGTTCGTACTCGCGAATTTCGGGGCAAACTTCGCTTGAAAGCGAAAGCGAGACTTCAGGCCAATGGGTTTCGATAATTTCAGCGGCGCGGGCTTCATGGTCTGAGTTGGTGTAGCTGTGTAGAAATCCGATAGCGATGCTCTCCACATCACTTGCTTTCAGCTGCTTTACCGCTCTCGCTACAGCCTCCCCGTCGAGGTCCTTCAGAATTGACCCGTTGGACGCCAAACGCTCGGGAATTCCGATTCGGAGGTCTCGGGGCACAAGAGGCTCGGGTCGAACCATTGCGAGGTCGTATTGCTCAAATCTGTTTTCGTGGGCGATTTCAACCGAGTCGCGCATGCCAGCGGTTGTCAACAACGCGGTTCGAGCGCCCCTTCTCTCAATAAGCGCATTTGTTGCCAACGTTGTGCCGTGTACGAATACGTCGACATCTTGGGGCGATAAGGCGGCGTCGAGCAGAACCCGCTCTATGCCGTCAATGACAGCGACCGCAGGTTCTAGGGGTGTAGTTAGGACCTTTGCAGTGTGAAGTTCGCCATGTGCTTCGAGGGCTATGTCAGTGAATGTTCCGCCAATGTCAGCAGCAAGCCTTATAGAAGTCATGTGGAGAGCCTAGAACAGAGTTATGAAGTTACATTTCGAGAGCATCGAGGTGTCTGGAGATAACGAGCTTTTGGATTTCGGAGGTTCCCTCGTAAATCTGGTACACCCGAACGTCTCGATAAATTTTCTCGACGAGATGATCTTCTAAAAAGCCGGCGCCTCCATGTATCTGGATGGCCTTAGAAGCGACCCATTCGGCGACTTCGGATGCGAACAACTTGGCCATTGAGGCAGCGGCCGCAGAATCCAGTCCTGTGTCTTGGAGGGTTGCCGCATGAAGGTACATCTGTCGTGCTGCTTCGACCTTCGTCGCCATCTCTGCGAGGAGGAATGCGATCGTCTGATGCTCAATAATCGGCTTACCGAAAGTATCGCGAAGTTCGGCGTATTCCTTGGCTAATCGAAGTGCCTGACGCGCTCCGCCGACTGCTTGCGCTGCAACAGCAATCCGCCCAACAGACAAGCCGCTCAGGGCGATCGCAAGGCCGCGCCCTTCTTCGCCCAGTAAGTCAGATTCGGGGACTCGCATAGCGTCAAACCGGACCTGACAAAGATCATTAGTCCGATGGCCCAACTTGGCCTCCCGGGCTATTACTTGATACCCCGGGTTGTCAGTTGGTGTGACGAAGGCGCTAAGGCCGCTCTTGCCGGCTTCTGGATTGGTAATAGCCACTATCATCGCCACGTCAGACGTCTGTCCGCCTGTAATGAATGCCTTATGGCCGTCAAGGACGAATTCATCTCCATCGCGTACTGCTTTGGTGGTGATCGCCGATGCGTCAGACCCGGTGTGAGGTTCAGTAAGGTGGAAAGACCCCATCCACTCACCCGAGCACAGCTTCGGCAGCACACTCTCCTTTTGTTTGAGGGAGCCGTAGGCGTTAATTCCAGCAGCAACTGGGGAGTTGCTACCGGACATCATGTTGCTTATGCCACCATCCACTGCGGAGATCTCTTCCATTGCTACTGCATAGG
>JUEP01000014.1 GCA_000817105.1 marine actinobacterium MedAcidi-G3
AGCTAGACCCGACCTTAGGTGCCTGGCAGGAGGTGTATGCCGAAGAAGCTCGAGCCGCTGCCCGAATTGCCGATGCTGAAGTTTCTTCCAGTAGAAGGAAGGGCCCATTTCATGGTGTGCCGTTTGCGTTGAAAGATATTGTTGAAGTCGAAGGCAAGCGCACTGCTGCAGGGTGTTTCGAATGGAAAGACCGCCAGTCGACGATGACCGCAGAGGTGGCGCAGCGATTAATAGATGCAGGGGGAATTCTTCTTGGGAAAACAAAAACAGTTGAATTTGCTATGGGTGGCTGGGGCACTAACCAAAGAATGGGCACCCCCCACAATCCATGGGACAAAAATGTTGCCCGAACGCCCGGAGGCTCATCGAGTGGGTCGGGAGTTTCGGTCGCCAGCGGTATGGTGCCGTGCGCTATAGGGACCGACACCGGCGGATCAGTTCGCCTACCTGCAGCATTTTGTGGCATAGCTGGTCTTAAGACCACTGAGGGTTTGCTGCCGACTAGTGGCATTGTTCCCTTGTCTCACACCCTAGACACGCCTGGGCCCATGGCTCGATCCGTTGCAGACGTTGCAGTTATGTTCGATGCACTGGTTGGAGGCCCAACTGGAGTCGATCTAAACGGTGGTGTGCATGGCATGAGGGTTGGTTGTTTGCCAGATGATGAACGTAGCGGTATAGAGCTAACTCAACTTGCTGCTTATGACCGATCCTTAGAACTTCTAGCGGAACTTGGCGCCGAAATTATGCAGTTCAAGCCACCGAAACCGTTCGAAGAGATGAAAGTATCTACCTTCGTAATTGTCACCGCTGAGGGATACTTTCATCACCAGAAGATTATGGATGATCCGGAAGCATTAGTCGATGAGCATGTTCGAGCTCGTTTTGCACCTGGAGTATCGATCTCCTCAAGTGACTACGTTGGTGCTCTGCTCGAGCGCGAAAATGATCGACAAAAGTTTTTCGAATCGATGGCACATCTTGATGCTTTAGTGACTCCTACGACTCCAATGCTGCCGCTGCCGCTTAGCGAAGCAGATGAAGAATCAACCCCCGCTCGATTTACTCGAGCTATCAACTATTTGTCTATGTGCGCGACCTCAGTTCCCTCGGGAATCTCAAACGAGAATCTTCCAACGTCGCTTCAAATTGCATGCCGAGGTGGCGATGAGAATATGTCGCTACAAATCGCTGCGGCATTCGAAGCGGCTCGAGGAGATCTTCCTAATCCACCTCTATACAACTAGACCAAAACGAAATCGAGACGGGAAAATTAAATGCATCTTGTATGGATTCGAACCGAAGGTGGAAAAACAGTTATCGAGGACTTAGAAGTTCCTTCGACTAGGGAGATTCGCGGTTATGAGACGCCCGTCATCCCTATTACCGGAGTCATCTTTCGGACCGCCCAACCAGAAGTCTCCATGGACTTTCATAATGCTCCAAGACGTCAAATAGTTCTGCCGTTGCAAGGAGAAGTTGAGATTGAAACGGGTGATGGTGACTCTCGAATTATTGGTGCTGGCATGGCGCTGCTCGCAGACGATGTCGACGGTCAGGGTCACAAATCGAAGTTCAGTCCCAACGATGCGGTGACGCTGTTTCTGCTGTTGCCGGATGAGTTGGATCCAACTCAGTGGAGGGTAGATACTGAGGTTTAGCGGTCATGTAGGACAAACCTGACACGTTTAAATCCGCGCCCTTTTGACTCGGTTTTCGTTATCTCGATCCGACCAACTTCACCGGTTGAAGCTACATGTGTTCCTCCGTCCGCTTGTTTATCTAAACCCACAATGTCAACTACTCGAATTTCAGAAACGCTTTTGGGGATCAGATTCACTTTTGTCCGGATTAAATCCCTGTCTAAAACTGCTTCGGAGAGTGGCAGAAAAGAAATTTGCACTGAGCGATCGGCTGCCACTTCAGCATTACAGAGCTCTTCGATTTGTTGAGCGAATCCCTCGGGGAATTCGTCAAGTTCGAAGTCCATCCGACCAGAAAGAGCAGCCATGTTTCCCCCGGTCACCACTTTCTGCCAGCGCTGCCACATGACCCCGCAAAGAATATGCATCGCTGTGTGTGTACGCATCATGTGATGACGGCGGTCACGGTCGATAAAGCCAGTAACCAATGTGCCTTCAGTTGGTAGGTCACCGCCAAGTTGGTGCCAAACCCGACCATCAATGGTCTTGACATCTTCAACAGGACTTTCGACGCCGTTCCATTTCAGGATTCCAGTGTCATGAGGTTGACCACCACCTGTTACGTAAAAAGCAGTGCGATCCAATTCGATTCGGTTCTCTTCTACTGATTGGACGGTGGCGTCGAAACTATCGATTGATCCGTCTGATAAGTACAGCCTTTCAGTCACCGTGTGCTTACCGACCTTTCCATTGTGGCTTTCTTTTTTCAGCGAATGCTTGAGTTCCCTCGACACTGTCTTCAGTGCTGGCAAGTAGACGAAAGAGGTGCTGCTCCAGCCGTAAACCATCTTCTAACGGCATGCTTAAACCTTGAATCGCAGCTTGTTTGATTGCGCGCACTGCGAGTGGACCAGACTCTAAAAGTTTCTCAGCCATAGCTTGTGCAGTGGGCATCAATTCATTTAGGGATACCACCTTGTTTACGAGACCCAACCTGTGCGCCTCGTCGGCATCAATGCGTTCACCGCTATAGAGCATCCATAATGCTTGACCAAGTGGGATTGAGCGCGGGAGTCTTTGAGTCCCGCCCCCACCAGGTAACAGCCCTAACAAGACCTCCCCCAGACCGAATTGAGCGTTGGTGGAGGCGATCCGAATATCGCAACCTAATGCTTGTTCAAGGCCACCACCGTTACAGTGACCATTAATGGCGGCGATCACGGGCTTCCATATCTCAAGTCCTCGCATTAGATCTCCTCGGCCGGCGGCGGCGAAGCTATCTGCGGGTTCAGGCTGGGAGTTGAAGTTTTGTTTGATATCGCTTCCGGCGCAGAAAGCTTTGTCACCAGCCCCTGTCAAGATCGCCACCCAAGCTGAATCATTGTGAGCGAAGTCGGTCCACACCTCCGCCAATCTGTCATATGTGGGTTGATCACAGGCGTTATATGCCTCTGGGCGGTTGATGGTTACATAGGCAATGCGATCGCGAATTTCGTAGATAACGCTTTCCATGAATGCCCTCCCGATAGTTCCTAATTATCTTTGCAGCACTTGGAAACACGTGCGTCACAAAATGACCGGCGGCAGCTAAGCGTGCCGGGGTTCTCGCTTAGTTCTTTGTGGAGTTGAGGTACAAAGTTTGCGTTGAGGGCCCTTCGCCTAGGATCCTGTGTAAGTGGATATAGGTAAGGCACATGTCAAAGCAGCTTCTATTGGCATTGACATTGGGGGTACCAAAACCCTGGGAGTGATGCTGAGCGAGCAAGGAAACCTTTTGGCTCAGCTCAGATTTCCAACGCCACCAGGTTCCGTGGAGATCGTTGAGCTCGTTCTTTCGATCTATTCCGAGCTGAGTGGCGAAATTGATAATGATGTACAACTTTCTTGTCTCGGTATAGGTGTTGCGGGCCTAGTCGATAAAACAGGCGAGATTTATCATGCTCCCAACTTGGTTAATGCTGACGGACTTCGAATTAGAGAGTTGATCGCTTCGAAGGTCGATGTGCCAGTGCACGTTGACAACGATGCAAACTGTGCGGCCTTAGCGGAGATTCGACTGGGAGCTGCGAAAGATATTGGCAATGCATTAGTCGTCACACTGGGCACTGGCATTGGTGGTGCCGTTGTAGTCAATGGCACCGTTTTTCGCGGTGGATTTGGTTTGGCCGGCGAGCCGGGTCACATGCTTGTTGATCCCAATGGCATTCGTTGTGCATGTGGGGCTAACGGCTGTTGGGAGTCCTACGCGTCGGGCACGGGCTTGCGTAATCTTGCAGTTCGGCGGGCTGAAGTAGGAGAGCTTCAAGATGTTGTCAAAGGTTTGGGAGGACGCCACGAGGGCATCACGGGCGAACTTATTTCTCAGGCAGCGTCTGGAGGTGACAAAGAGGCAATAGCTGTTGTAGACGAATACGCGAAATGGGTGGCTATTGGATTAGCTAATTGTGCCGCTTTGCTTGACCCCGAAATGATTGTTTTAGGTGGAGGGATAGTTGGGAGTTGGGGCCTTTTCGGACCAAGAATTTGTGGGGTGTTTGATGGATTCCTGATTGGATCGGAACAGAGAAGTTCGGTTCTGATTAAGCCAGCAAAAATGGGAGAAGCTGCTGGAGCGGTCGGTGCGTCTCTACTCGGAACGGTTCGGGGCGCTGCGCAGTGAGGCAAGGGACCCGGTTCGAGAGAGAATGACTGGTTGAACCGTAACCTGATTTGTTGGTACCACCAGGGAGAGTTAGATGGCAGATAAGAAGATGAAAGAATTACTTGAATGGCGTGAGAACGTGCCTGCTGGTCGACTTCTTAATCCCGGCTTGCCTCCGTTTGATCTGCTGAACGCGTCAGAGTGGTCGGTACTTGATGAAGCACCAGGCAGGCTGGAACTGATGTGCGATCTGCCTGAAGTAACGCTGAACCCAGCAGGACAGCTTTTCGGCGGTTTTACTGCTGCATATGTAGATATTGGTTCGCTGTATGCGGCACAAAGCGACGTTGAAGGAACGCCTGGCTTCCAATCAACAATCAATATGCGACTTGATTACTTCGAGGCCATCACTGAAAGCCCGTTCCGTATGAGCAGCGAGGTCATTCACCGTCGCGGGGAGACACGTCTAGTCGGATGCAGGATGTATCAAGGTGAGTCGTTAGCTGTCTATGCGCTCACAACCATGAGACATCAGCCGCTATCAGAGGTGTTTTGAGAGTCTTCTTTAGGATTGCAAGACGGTCCCCGGCAGCCTCATAGATGCCATTTGGTTTGTAGAGGTGGCATTTAAGTCGTAGCTGAGTGACCTGTAGGGTCATGGGATGAAAAAGTTTGCCGTTTCCGGTTTGCTCGTTCTCGTCTTAGCAGCGTGTTCTTCGACATCAGACACTCCCGTAGCAATGGTGGAAGACACAGCGACAACTATGGCTGAAGATGCTTTTGTCGGGGAGGAACCCTCGCCGGCAGAAGCAACAAAATCGCCAGAACTCATGCAACTTGAAGAAACCTGGGATTTTGCTGCCTCCAGGCCCGGGTCTGATATCGGTCAAGTTTTTCAGCTGTTTCGCCTGAAACAATCCTTGGGTCCGAAAAACCTGGCTTGTTATGACCAAGAATCAGGAAATGTTTGCGAAGAAATTGTGGAAGCCATCAACGTTGTAGGGCTAACTGAGCAACAACTGACCTTACTTTTAAACTCCCTTGAGCTCCCACATAGAGTGATTGAGCGTGACTGTGAGCTTCTGATGGTCACTGAAGAATTCGTGGCGGGGAGAGTCAATTTCTCTGTAAATGATGGCCTCGTTACTGGGTGGGCATCTGAGGGCGGAGGTAACTTTCTAGACCAAGAAAACTGTTGACTTTGCTGGCCCTTGATCGGCGTTGACCTTCGAATTGTGGGGGCCAAGTCTGATGAATTCAACCTGTTGTCTTGAGATCAACCCGCTCATCGTAGAAACAGAGCATCCCAGCAATAGAAGACATCTCTTCAATAGGCGTCTCATAACACCAGACCACATCCTCGGAGTAATGATCGGCCGCCTTGAAACTCCAGTAGTTAGCGTCGCCTTTGTAGGGGCAGTGACTGACACTTTGAGAAGGTGTGAGGAGGTCCATGTTGACATCCTCGCGAGGAAAATAATGTCTAGGCGGCAGCGAACCTTCAAGTAATAAAAGAGTCGATGATGATTGCGCCACAGTCTCTCCAGAGACGCGCACAGTCACCTGCTTATGTACTTTTTGGATCTCAATATGACTTTCCACGTGATCATCTTAGATCTGTTATCACCAGTGAAAGAATTCACCCAAGAATGTGATGGTCATAAGGCCTAAAAATCCGACGTACGATTTAACCGTTTGGTTGGTGAGGCGCACAAAATCACAGGGGCAGCTATTCGTTCGAAAAAGCTAGATAGAGATAAGGCAGGAAGGAGATGAGATGATTCTGAAGCAGTACTACTTGCAATGTCTCTCTCAGGCCTCGTACCTAATTGGCGACGAAACTTCTGGCCGGGCAGTTGTTGTTGATCCGAGAAGAGACATCGAGGAGTATCTGCGTGATGCTGCAAGACTCGAGCTTTGTATCGAGCTAGTTCTAGAAACTCATTTCCATGCTGACTTTCTGTCTGGTCATTTAGAATTCGCGCAGGTCGGCGCAGAAATTGGCTTTGGCTCTCATGCCCACACTGAATTTCCAGCACGCTTATTTGACGATGGCGAACATTACTCGTTAGGTGAAGTGACGCTCGAAGTGCTCCACACTCCGGGTCACACCCCGGAAGCAATCAGTATCGCTATCTATGAAACATCTGAATCAGATCACCCGCATGCTGTACTGACTGGTGACACGTTATTTGTTGGAGACGTTGGTCGCCCAGACCTCCTCGTCAGCGCAGGATGGTCAAAAATCGAACTTGCCGGAATGCTGTTCGACTCGATTCACGAGAAACTCCTGTCGCTGCCAGACGAGACAATTGTTTATCCAGCGCATGGAGCGGGCTCGGCATGTGGCAAGAATCTTTCTAATGAAACATGGTCCACCATTGGAGTTCAACGAAGCGAAAACCAAAGTGTCCGTATTCGCGATAGGGATGAATTCATTGAGTCGATAACAGAAGGACAACCCGCGCAACCCATGTACTTTGCCTACGACGCAGAACTGAACGGCAAAGTAAGACCAATTAGGGAACAAGGCCAACTCAAAAATCTCACGGCAAAGCAAATAAAGTCAGTAATTGAGGATGGCGGAGCGGTACTCGATGTTCGAGATCCAGAGATTTATGCCCTTGGCCACCTATTGGGAAGTATCAATATTGGACTTGATGGACGCTTTGCTGAATTCGCTGGAAGTGTTATCGATCCCGCAGCACCAATCGTGTTGTGCGGTGCCGAGAAACAAATCGTAGAAGCGCGAACACGTCTTTCACGTATTGGTTACGACCAGGTCCGAGGAGCGGTTCTGGTTGAAGATTGCGACCCTGCAGCAGTCAATCGGACGAATCGAATGACACCCTCGAAGCTGGAAACGCTGCTCAAAAATAATTCCTCAATTTCCATTCTCGATGTACGAAACGCCGGCGAGATCTGTGACGGATTTATCGAAGGCTCAACACATATTCCCTTGAGTAGCCTCACCCGACGGATAAGTGAAGTGCCAAGCGGAAGCGAACTTGTTGTCTATTGCGCAGGCGGATACCGAAGCTCGATCGCGGCTAGTCTGCTTCGCTCCGTGATTCCTCACATCCGGGTTTCGGACCTTGTTGGGGGATTCTCAGCCTGGAGTGAACAGGTACAAATCGACCAAGCTCCTTAAGCGACCAAGCCGGATTCGTTCTGTGAAATGATTAAGTTTGGTTTGCGCTACTGAGCGCTGTCGCTGAACCTTGGAGAACGCGGTGGATGAATCAAAAATAGGTGCCCTGTCAAAACGAATTATGGGCGCATATGAAGGTGCCCTTGTTTCAGGCATGATCTATCTCGGAGACGAAATGGGCCTTTATCGAGCTATGCAAGGGCAAGGACCAATCACAAGTGACGAAGTTGCCGCCCGGGCTGGACTGCACGAACGTTTCGTCCGCGAGTGGCTCTCCCTGCAGGCAGCAGCAGGTCTCATCGAATACGAGGGAGATGGCTTGTTCCATTTGTCGCCTGAAGCTGGTCTGTTACTGGCGGAGGAGGACGAAATCCGTTCTATGGCGAGATACTTCGACAATTTCCCTCAAAGAACCGCTCTCTTGTCTGAAATACCTCGTTCCTTTAAGACAGGAATAGGTATCTCCTGGTCCGACGTCGAAAAGGGCGGAACCTCAGGTCGAGTCCAGTGGATGGAGCGCCTTTTGCGCCCTTGGTTCGAACAGGTGCTCGTCCAGGAGGTACTTCCTGAACTTGAGGGCCTAATGGAAGAGTTAAATACTGGTGTTGCAGTCGCGGATGTCGGGTGTGGCAGTGGTGTCGCAGTTGTCACAATGGCTGAAGCATTTCCCAAATCAGAATTCCATGGCTGGGAAATAGCACCCTTGGCCCTTGACCGGTGTAGAGAAAATGCGATCCAAGCCCGAGTGTCGAACGCTTCTTTCCATGATGTCCGCGACCATAAGTTGCCAGAAGATAGAAGTTTCTCTTTCATTGCAACCTTCGACTGTGTTCACGATATGACCTCACCCGAAGAACTTGCTAGCGCTATCTACAACTCGATGACGCCAGAAGGTCGCTGGTTGATAGTGGACCCAACAAGCAGAGGCACTTTAGAAGAAAATATAAAAATGCCTCTCGCCGTATTCGGGTACGCAGCATCAGTTGCTGGGTGTTTGCAGTCGGGGATGAGTGAATCAGGAGGCGCAGGTCATGGGGTCTATGGGCTGCCTCCCGCCGCTATGCAGGAGCTAACCGAAAAAGCTGGATTTACCCGTTTTCGCCAACTAAGTATCGAACACCCGATGAATAGTTACTACGAAGTGCGCCCTTGATAGCAAAGAAGTCTTATCGGCTTGAAAATTTGAAGACCGCTGCGGTTCCGGGCATATCTGACTACGCTGCTTCTGTTGGTCGTCAACTCAACAAATTATTTGACCCTCAGGAGAAACAGCGATGAATGGCTCCATGGTTTCGCAAAAATCAGCCACCGAATCATCTCTTAAAGATGCAGAGCCCGACTATGAAGTTGTCGTAATTGGAGCAGGAGTCGGCGGTATCTACCAAATAAAACGACTAACTGATCTAGGGGTCAATGCAACCGTTCTTGAAGGGGACGCTGATCTAGGAGGTACCTGGTATCGAAATCGTTACCCAGGAGCCAGGTTCGATTCAGAAAGTTTCACCTACGGATATTCATGGGACCAAGAGGTCCTTGACGAGTGGCATTGGAAAGAAATGTTTTCCCCGCAGCCCGAGACTCTGAAATATCTGAACTTTGTCGCGGACAAGTTTGGCTTGCGAGAACATATGCAATTCAACTGCCATGTCGAGAAAATGATCTTTGACGAAAATGGCTGCACCTGGAGTCTGTACCTCAAAGATGGCCGTGAGATTACGAGCCGATTCGTCATGACCGCTATTGGGCTGCTTTCCGTGCCAACGCTGCCACGGATAGACGGAATCGATGACTACGCAGGCGAAGCCTTCCATACCTTTAATTGGCCCAAGGACCCAATTGACCTGAAGGGGAAACGGGTTGCGGTAATTGGTACAGGAGCAACGGCCATTCAACTAATTCCTGAGGTGGCTAAAGAAGCTGAACATCTCACTATCTTCCAAAGACGAGCTAACTGGGCGGCGCCGCTAAATAACAGCGAGATTTCCGAAAAAGAGATGGCCGAAATTAGAGATCGGTATGACGAAATTTTCGCTACTTGCGCGCGTACCCCCGGTGGATTTGAACATGAACCGGATCGCCGTGGGTTTTATAGCGTCCCCGAAGAGGAGCGACGCGAACTATGGGATCGACTGTATGACGGACCAGGATTTGGTATTTGGCTGCAAAACTTCGTCGAGATTTTTATGGATGAAGACGCGAACGCCGAATTCTCAGAATACATAGCCGAAAGAATTCGCGGCCGAGTCGATGATCCAGTTCTGGCAGAAAAACTTATTCCTAAGGATCACGGCTTTGGCATACAGCGTGTACCTCTCGAAACCAATTATTTTGAAACTTACAACCGAGATAACGTTTCATTCGTAGACGGTAGCGAGCAGCCGATCCAAAGAATTACTGAATCAGGTATCGAGACAAGTGAGAACCATTACGAGTTTGATGTGATTGTTTACGCCACTGGGTTCGATGCGTTTACCGGCGCATTCGACAAAATCGACATACGCGGTGTCGACGGCCAATCTTTGCGTGAAAAGTGGGCCGAGGGGCCAGTTACTTATTTAGGTTTGCTTGTTAATGGCTTTCCGAACTTACTTATGATTTCAGGTCCTCAAACTGCTGCGACTAACTTTCCTCGCGGAGCTGAATTGGCGGTCAACTGGGCCACGGAACTGTTAGAGCATGTGTGGAGTTCTGGAAATGGTCGGATCGAAGCGACTGCAGCTGGAGAGCAAAGCTGGTTTGACCACGTTATGAAGATGTATGAACCCTTCTTGCTGAGGAAGGCCCAGAGCTGGATTACTGGGTATAACTCGAACCTTGACGGTCACGAGTATGGAAAGACCCGGTACAACATCTACAACGGTGGCGGCCCTAAATATGCTGATCGGCTGCAGCAGGAAGCTCAAGACGGATACGAAGGAATAGATATCGGATAACGCCAGTCATAAGCTTTGTACAGAAGTAGTGGAGGTGGCGGGAATCGAACCCGCGTCCCCCGGCGTTTCAATGAGTCTTCTCCGAGCGCAGTCGCTTTGCAAGTTGTCGGGTTGCGAGTTGGTAGCGACCCCAGATCAAGCAACCTTATCCAGCTAAAAGTCCCTTCAATCACACTGGCGATGACTGAAGGCAAGCCTCTCAGATGAGGGCCACCGCTACCCGAGAGGCTGAGGCAGTGAGGCCGTTACCCGTTACCTAAATTAGGCAGCGAGCGCCAGGTCATTAGTTTTGACATTGGCGTTTCTAAGTGTTCCGGCTCTTTAACGTGGCTCCGGAGACCACGGCTCGCTTCTCTCATATCAACCGTCGAAGTCGAAACCGATCACCCCCGTGATCTGTCCAGCTCAGGGTCTGGACTCAGATACCAGCGTACCGGCGTGAGTCCTAGGGCAGATGCAAACGACGACTTACCTGTTGCGACGAGCCATTGCTCGCCGTGCTTCGAGGTCACTTTCGCGTTTTCGAATTGCGTGTCTTTTGTCGTATTGGCGTCGGCCCTTAGCTAAGGCGAGCTCCAATTTGGCTCTGCCATCAACGAAATAGACGGAAAGGGGTATGAGCTGGAGTGGTTCTTGCTCTGTTCGTGCGCGGAGCCGATCAATCTCAACGCGATGCAGAAGTAACTTTCTCGGACGGTCTACGACATGGCCATTTTGGGCGGAGGAGTGGCTCCAAGGAGATATTTGCATGCCAAGAATCCACATTTCGCCGCTTCGTACCCGGGCAAAAGCATCCGCCAACTGGACGGAACCTTCGCGAAGTGACTTCACTTCGCTCCCTTGTAGTACGAGACCGCACTCATAAGTGTCGAGCAGGTCGTAGTTAGCGCGGGCGCGCCTGTTAGAAGCAACAATCTTTTGGCCATCGTCTTTCTTGCCACTCACGTTAAGAATGGTACCGGCACAACGTCTGCGGCGAAAAAGTGCTGGGATGCTTTACGGATTATTGCTGCTGCAATTTATGAATCACTTGGCTGCACGATCTTGTGGAGGAGAGGACTGTTTTTGGGAGCCAGGTTGAACTGGCGGCTCGAGGCCGTACCTTTTCAATTACAAATAACTAAAGGAACCTCCATGCGCGCCGATGGCCGAGCTAACGATGATTTACGTCCAATCACATTTGAACGTAGTTTCACTGACCAGACTCCAGGGTCGGTGCTAGTCAGTTTTGGGCGGACTAAAGTTCTATGCACTGTTTCTATCGACGACGATGTTCCCCGATGGATGCGCGGCAACGGAGAAGGTTGGGTTACTGCTGAGTATGCGATGCTTCCAGGCTCGAGCGGAGAACGTGTTGGTCGCGAAGCGAAAAAGGGAAAACAAAAAGGCCGGACGCTCGAAATTGAAAGACTGATCGGTCGGGCTCTTCGCGCCGTGTGCGATATGAGACTTCTTGGCGAACGCGAGGTAACAGTTGACTGTGACGTGCTACAAGCAGACGGGGGCACTCGAACAGCATCAATCTGTGGCGGGTACGTGGCTCTGCATGACGCGCTTACACGACTTGTCGATGATGGAACTTTGGATGAACACCCGCTGACAGACTATTGCGCCGCTATTTCTGTGGGGATTGTCGGAGAAGAACTTTGTTTGGACTTGCCTTATGTGGAAGATGCAGGTGCCGAAGTTGATATGAATGTCGTCATGACAGGTTCTGGAAAATTTGTTGAAGTGCAAGGCACAGCCGAAGGAGAACCGTTCGATAATGAGCAGTTAGACGGATTGCTTCGTTTGGCTGAAAAGGGTATCGGCGAAATCATCGGGCTTCAGAGCTCAACTTTGGCTGAAAAATTGGACTGATATCGTGCGATTGGTGATGGCTTCGGCAAATGCACATAAGGCCATAGAGATTGCCGAGATTCTCACGGATCATGACATAGAGCAGCGTCCTACTGGCATGGGTGAAGTCGTAGAAAGCGAAGAAACCCTTGAGGGCAATGCGCGACTCAAGGCCGAAGCGGTCTGCGCTGCAACTGGCACCCCCGCCGTTGCCGACGACACAGGCCTTGAGGTTGACGCTCTAGGAGGCCTACCTGGTGTCCGGAGTGCACGATTTGCAGGTGATTCAGCAACCGACGAGGAAAACTTGGTGAAGTTACTGAATGAACTGCGAAAAGTACCAGATAGCGATCGCACCGCTCGCTTTCGAACCGTTGCCATGGTGGTATTTCCTGATGGAGATGCAGTCTCGGCCGATGGTGTTGTAGAGGGAGTGATAGCTGTTCAACCTAGCGGCAGCGGTGGATTTGGTTATGACTCGGTATTTGTTCCGAACGAAGGTGGAGGGTTAACTTTCGCCGAAATGGAACCGGAAAGAAAAAACATCATTAGTCACCGTGGTAGAGCATTTCGACTGCTCGCCACGATGTTGGCCGACTAATCACCAGTGACGAAGATCAATGTCGCATTGATCGACAACCTCGCCTTGTGAGACTAGGTGAAGCACCTGATGCTTTGACATAGTTGGGTCGATGTGAGCGGGTTTCAGGCACACACGGTCTCCTACTTTGAGCGGTTTGTCTGGGACCAGGTTTGTGTGCTCATCGGAACAGAACAAGACTTCGCCTTCACTCCAACTGGGATTGCCATGATCCATACTCTGAGCTTTGAGGCCGGCGTCACATACGACAAAATTTTCCGCCACTGAAACTACGGTTGACTGCAGAAACAATCCTTGTCGAAAGGGTTGATCGGTTTGTTGGGTGTAAGCGGTGTCCATTAATACGTATGACCCAGCCTGTATCTCGTTAACCCAGGTATTGATGGCGTGGGTTCCGGTGCCACCGCCTGTTATGAGTTCGCCGCCAACTAGATTGTGAGCCTCTAGTAAACGTTCCATCGCTGCGGCTACGAGATCGCGACGTCGTTCAGCGTCTACGACGCCCATCGCGTGTCCTTCGTAACCCATGACGCCCCTAACCTCGATATTTGAGGAGCGGGCGCGATCAGCTAGTTCAGCTGCTTCTTCTACCTCGCATCCGCAGCGAAACCCGACTCGAATATCGATGACGCATTCTTTGATGCCTGCGTGGGCGGCTGCGTCGATAGTTTCGACGCTATCTACGGCAACAGTCACCCGAGCGTTGCTAGTAGCCATTGCTGAAAGCCGGCTTGCATCAACGGTTTCGTTCGCTAGAAGTAAGTCTGCCCCCAAACCAGCGTTGGCTAAACCCATGACTTCGCGACTCGTGGCGCATGTAAAACCGTGATGCCCTGCATCATGTTGAAGTCGAGCAAGGGCTGTTGTTTTGTGCGCCTTGACATGCGGACGTAGCCGATTTCCGGGCAGCCGCTGGGCCATCTCGGCGATGTTTGTCTTCAGAACATCAACGTCCGCCCACAAGGCTGGGGTTGAAAGGTCATCAATATGCATGCAATGAGCCTAGGACGGACCAAGGCGCTGCCGCTGACAGCAGATAACCTCCAAGTTATGTCAGAGCTCCATTCCGCTAGCGCGTTGTCCACTGGAACCCCTACTGGTCCGGGTGAGATCTACAACCGGTTACTTAATGACCGCATTGTTTTTCTTGGTACTGAGGTAGACGATGAGATAGCCAACGTCTTGTGCGCCCAGATGCTGTTTTTAGAAGGCCAAGACCGCGAAAAAGATATTTGGTTGTATATCAACAGTCCCGGTGGATCAGTGACAGCTGGTATGGCTATTTACGACACTATGCAGTTCTTGTCATGTGACGTAGCAACCGTCTGTATGGGTCTCGGAGCCTCAATGGGGCAGTTCTTACTTACGGCTGGGGCAAATGATAAGAGATATTGCTTGCCTCACGCTCGAGTCATGATGCATCAGCCTTCCGGTGGTGTTCGAGGTCAGGCATCGGATATAGCTATACAAGCTGAGCAGATGGCCTACATAAAGCGGCTCATGGCGGAGCGGATAGCATTTCACAGTGGCCAAGATGTCGACCAAGTCCAAATGGATAGCGAACGGGACCGCTGGTTTACTGCTGAAGAAGCCAAAGAATATGGTCTATGTGACCACGTGATCGTCAAAAGAGGCGAAATCATTTAACGCAGAGCGCCTTTGTTAGGGGGCGGGGCTGCAGGTGCGAGCTGTAAACGCCGCCAGGTTTGTCACGGCGTTGGATAACTGATCTTTGAATTGTTCTTGAGTGGCTCCAATTGCTGCAGCGCGTTCTAAGGGATCCTCAAAATTTGTGTTGTTGATGGCGTTGGTTAATGCCAAAACAAAGGCTGCTACGAGCTCTGCATCGGTGCGAATCTCAAGGGGTGCTTCGCGAGCTACTCGAGCAGCCTGTGCAGCGGTTTGAGTGAGTGCACCTCGAGCGGCAGCATCATCCGATGGGGAAACTTCCAGGCTGAGAGCATCTACTTTTTGTAGTTCGATAGACGCTTCACAAAACGAAGCTTCGCTGTTTGGGGTACTGCAACTGATGACGACTGCTGCCACTGCTGTAGCGAGAACGCAGCGCAGGACCGTTGTCACCCCAACTGAGCTTCGTTAGCTATCCGCCGAAGATCTTGAACCCCGTATTCAAGGCCTTCTTGATACTTGTATAGGGCGCTCCCTGAAACCAGTACGTTCGCTCCTGCAGCAGATGCCCCAGCAATCGTTGAAGCTGAAATTCCGCCGTCTACCTCAATGTCGACGTCGTAACCGCCTTCGTTTATAAGATTTCGGAGCGACGCTACTTTGGACTCCATGCTCTCGATGTAGGCCTGACCCCCGAACCCGGGATTAACTGTCATGATCAAAACCATGTCCAACATATCGAGAACGGACGCAATCGAATCGAGTGGGGTTGAGGGGTTAAGTGCAGCGGCTGGGCTGCATCCAAGCTCTTTGATTCGGCCAAGAGTCCGATGGAGATGGGGAGTTGTTTCCACGTGTACGATGGCCATCTGGCAGCCAGCATCGATGTAGTTGGAAAGCATTTCGTCAGGGTTAGCGACCATCAGGTGAGCTTCGAACATGACGTCAACGTGTTCCCTGCAAGCTGCGATCACGTCGGGACCAAAGGTCAAATTCGGAACAAAGTTTCCATCCATCACATCCCACTGAATTCGATCAACTCCGGCTTTCTCGAGAGCGATGCACTCTTCCCCAAGTCGGGAAAAGTCTGCAGGTAATACAGAAGGAACGATCTGAATAGGACGATTCATGTAATGGACCGTAGTCTGGGAATGATGTCTATAAGGGTCAACATTCACGATCTAGCTGTTGGAGGCGAGGGAGTAGGTCGTCTAGACGACGGAAGAATCGTCTTTGTAGCAGGTGCTGCGATCAATGATGAGTTGCAGATAGACCTCACTGAGGAAAAAAGCCGGTACGCCCGGGGCAGTATCGTTGAAATAATCTCAGCTGGAAAGGGCCGGCGCGAACCATCTTGCCAACACGTGGTTCGAGGCTGCGGTGGTTGCGACTGGCAGCACTTAACCGATGAAGCTCAGGTAGAGGCGAAGATCTCTGCCGTCGAAAGCTCGCTCATTAAGCTAGGTTCTATCGCCGCACCAGATGTGGGTTACGTCGTTGGCCCACAAACTTCGCATTACAGGACCACCCTGCGAGTAGCCGTCGAAAATGGAAGACCGGCATACAGAAGGTCAGGTTCAAACGAGTTAGTCCAGATTGATGACTGTTTCGTTGCGCACCCGTTGATGGAAGATCTACTAGCTGAAGGCTCTTTTGGAACTGCAACTGAGGTCACTATTCGAGTTGGGTCTCGCACAGGTGATCGTTTAGTCATGGGAGAACCAAACGTAGACGGTTTCCGTTTACCCGATGACGTTACGGTCATTGGGAAAAACAAAGCACGCAAAAATAGAAACGCATACATCATGGAAGAAGCGGCTGGAATTAAGTGGAAGATTTCAGCCCGATCATTTTTTCAAAGTTCTCCCGAGGGAGCGGAGATGCTGGCAGCCCTTGCCGGGGAGTGGCTGACACTGCATGACGTGGGGGAGCAAGTCCTGGTCGACCTTTACGCTGGCGTTGGTTTGTTTTCTGGAACGGTTGGTGACTGGTTCGAAAAAGTAACTGCGGTTGAGTCTTCCCCTTCTGCGGTCCAAGATGCGGCCAATAACCTCGGCTCGCACGTAGCTGTTCACAAGATGCAGGTTGAGAAATGGACTCCAGAGTTAGCCGATGTGGTGATAGCAGACCCACCGCGTGCCGGATTACGCATCGAGGGAGTTGAACAGATTCGAAAGACCCAGGCTCCACACGTCATGCTGATTTCGTGCGATGCGGGGGCCCTCGGTAGAGACGCCTCTTTGATGACAGCGGCAGGATATGAATTAGACCAGGTCGATATTCTCGATATGTTTCCTCAAACAAGCCATGTAGAGGTTGTCTCTGGCTGGGTTCGGAATAGCTAAATCAAAAATAGTTTGGCGCCCACTAAGTGGGCGCCAAACTATTTACTTGATTACGGGTGGTTAGTTCAACCGCTCGATGACCATAGCCATTCCCTGGCCTCCACCGACACACATTGATTCCAAACCAAAGGTCCCATCGGAATCTTGTAGGCCGTTGATAAGGGTTGTCATGATACGGGCGCCAGTTTGACCAAACGGATGGCCGAGAGCGATCGCACCGCCATTGACATTGAGTTGGTTGACCATGTCGATTCCGAGTTCATCTGCTGACGGAATTACTTGGGCAGCGAAGGCTTCGTTGATCTCTACGAGATCGATATCGCTCATGGTCATGTTGGCTCGAGCCATTACACGTTTGATTGCTTCAATCGGACCCAGACCCATAATTTCGGGATTGAGAGCTGAAACGGAACTCGCGATGATTCGAGCAAGGGGAGTGATACCCAACTCTTCAGCGCGTTTGCGGCTCATCACTACTACAGCTGCAGCGCCATCGTTGAGCGGGCAAGCATTGCCAGCTGTAACCCGACCATCAGGTCTGAACACAGGGTTGAGCTGAGATACCGCGTCCAAAGTGACACCGGCTCGAGGACCGTCATCAGTAGTGACAACAGTTCCATCAGGCATTGTTACTGGTGTGATATCCATTTCGAAGAAACCGCGGCTAATCGCAGCTTCTGCTTTGTTTTGGCTCATTACGCCGTACTCGTCCATTGCCTCTCGGCTCACACCTTTGAGTTCGGCCACGTTTTCAGCTGTCTGGCCCATCGCAATGAACAGATCTGGAAGACCATCAGGGGGAGTCCAATCTCCGTGGCCACCCTCGGCTCGAACCTTGCTTCGTTCTCCTGGAGCTTTAAATATTGGATTAGCAGTATCAGGAAGACTGTCGGCGTTTCCTTTCCCGTAACGGGAAACACACTCGACACCGGCAGCGATAAAGGCATCGCCTTCGCCCGCTTTGATGGCGTGAGCTGCCATGCGTATGGTCTGAAGAGAGGAAGAGCAATAACGATTAACAGTGGTGCCTGGTACATCTCCAAGGCCAGCTAGCACTGCAGTGGCCCGTCCGATATTGAAACCCTGCTCGCCACCTGGCGAACCAGTTCCCATAATTAGGTCTTCGATTTCTTCAGTTGGAAGTTCAGGAACTTTCTCTAAAACCCGGTTCACGATCTGGGCGCTGAGGTCGTCAGGCCGGATCTCAGCCATAGAGCCTTTAAAGGCTCTACCGATTGGGCTGCGGGCGGTTGCAACAATGACCGGATCGGTCGAAGCGTCGGTGCTCATGTGAGTCCCTTCATACAGGATTAGCGACTTCAGAAACATTAGCCCCACTTGGGAGGTAAATGTCTATTTGAGGCCTTAGACCTAGCATGGAGAAAATGATTTTGCCTATTTATGCTCATGGAGTTGGCCCACCAGGTGAATTACCGATGTCGGCGACGACCCTGGGATTGGTGGCAGCAGCAGCGTTACTCATTTCTTTCGCAGCTCTTGTTTCAGGTTGGCAACAGCCGCGGTTTCCGCAAGCTGGTGCGGGTCGTTCCATAGTCACCATTAGTTCCGTTCCAGGACGCCTTGGCTTGACTCTCGGTCGGACAGCAGGATTTTTGTTGGTCGGCTCGGCGTTGCTCTCATGCTTTTGGGTTGCTGATGACACATTGGTCAATATTGCGCCGCGGATAGTTTTTGTGGCTCTATGGATATTTGTCCCTGTGGGGTCAGCATTCTTGGGTGATTTGTGGCGTTGGATAAGCCCGTTTGAGATATTGGCCGCTCTTCGAGATAGATCCTCGACCAAGACCGTCCACAAAGACTGGGATTTACATGCGGCCGCCACTCTCTTGGCTGGCTTTCTATGGTTAGAACTGGCTTACCACCAACCTGCTGGCCGAACTCCACTGACGATAATGCTGGTGGTGTGGACTGCGTGGAGCGGAATTGGAGCCTGCATTAAGGGCAGTGATTGGCTGCGATCGCATGACCCCTTGGCGGTCTTTGTTCGACTTGTGGCGGCGATGTCACCGGTTTATGTATCAGGTGAATCGCTAAAGGTAAGACGCCCATTGGTCGGTTTAGGGCAGATCCCCACTCAAAAGGGTGTTGCCGCAGTAGTGCTGGTTGTCCTTGGTGGCACCTCGTTTGATGGGTTGTCGAGGACGAGCTGGTGGAGCGGCATCATCGATGGTCGCACTGGTTGGAACGCGACCCTATTCAATACCTTGGGTCTGCTTTTCTCGATGTCTCTAGTGACAGCATTATTTTTGGGTTGCATCCGATGGATGCAACGACGAGACGGCAACGATGACGCCGATTTTGAGGACGGCTTTGCATTTTCACTGGTCCCAGTAGCTGTCGGTTATGCCGTTGCTCACTACATAGGCATGGCCGTTTTTGAAGGTCAGCAGCTAATCATCCAAATGAGCGACCCGTTTGACCGGGGATGGAATTTGTTTGGTACGGCAGATGGGTACATCAACTACCGGATCTTAGGGCCAACGGCTATGGCCGCTATCCAAGCTTTAGGAATCGTGGGGGGACACTTGGCTGGTGTCATGGTCGGTCATGACCGGGCGCTTGCCACACTGCGTAAAAAAGAGGATCTCACTGGCCAACTGCCACTAGTCATACTGTTAGCTTCGTTGACGGCAATTGCCTTGATACTGCTTGTAGATGTGTAGCTTTTGGCGCGGCAATCTTTGCGAAATGTCGCTCGGATAACTTCTACCAACGTTTGTTATTTGGTGGAAGGCTCAGGCGTTTTGTAACGCTTTCCACACTGACTGCGGAGTGCATGGCATGTCAACGTGTTCAATTCCCAAGTGTGCGACGGCGTCGCAGACGGCATTATGAACGGCAGGTGTCGAACCGATAGTGCCGGATTCACCGATGCCCTTTGCTCCTAGCGGGTTTCGTGGGCTAGCGGTCTCGGTATTGGAAACCTCGAAACTTGGCATATCAGCCGCAGACGGCATCAAGTAATCCATGAGACTCGCTGTCACTGGGTTAGCATCCTCGTCGTATTGGACGTGTTCCCACAGTGCTTGGGCTATTCCTTGTGCAATACCGCCGTGCTGTTGCCCATTAACGAGCATTGGATTGAGAATAATGCCGCAATCATCAACTGCAATGTGTCTTAACAATTCGACGTTCCCGGTATCTCGGTCGATTTCAACGACTGCTACATGTGAACCGAATGGGTAGGTCGAGTCAGTGCCGTCGAAATCAAGCTCGTGCGCTAGACCGCCTTCGATTTCTTGTTCAATGGCGGCGCTTGCGAGATCAGCCCAACTGATCGATTTGGCTGGAACCCCTGCTACTTGAAGGGCTCCTTCGCCAACCACAATGTCTTCAGCACTTGCTTCTAGCAAGGTTGCAGCGAGCTGCTTTCCTTTTTCTAGAACTACTTGTGAGGCCTCGTAGATTGCGGAACCCCCCGCTTGTAAGGAGCGTGAGCCCATAGTCCCCGCTCCTCGTGCTACTTCTTGGGTGTCTGCGTCGATGTGTGTGACTTCATCCATTGGTATTCCGAGAACGTCGTTCACGATCATTGAGAAAGCTGTGTCGTGACCCTGTCCATGTGAGCTTGTTCCTACCTTGATCGTTGCTGAACCGTCGTCATTGATCTCGCAGCTTCCGTACTCAACATGTAGACCGATTGGGGCGGTTACTTCAACGTAGGAAGAGACGCCGATGCCGAGCAGCATCGGGTCGTCTGATTCTCTTCGACGCTTTTGCTCGGCTCGAAGGTCTTTGTAGCCGGAGGCATCGAGAGCTGCGTCAAGAGAGCGTTCATAATCTCCTGAGTCGTAGTTGGCGCCGACTAGCGTTGTGAGTGGAAATGCGTCGGGTTGCAAATAGTTTTTGCGACGCAACTCAGCTGGGTCCATTCCAATTGCGTTCGCTGCTTTATCGAGGATTCTTTCGACCATTTGTGTGGCTTCTGGTCGGCCTGCGCCTCGGTAGGCGCCGGTGAAGGTTGTGTTGGTAACTACCGACTGGGCGAAGAAGTCTATTGCTGGAATGTCGTAGACAGCTTGGCTGAGTTGCATGGTTAGCATAGGAAGTATTGCGCCAATAGCGGGGTAGGCGCCAGCGTCGGCAACGACTCGAGCTTTTAAGCCGACGATGGATCCATCGTTGTTAACACCTAATTCAGCGTTCATGACCATGGCCCGGCCCTGAGCCATCGAAACCATGTTCTCGCCACGCTGTTCGGTCCATTTAACGGGTTGGTTGAGTTCCTGCGCAGCCTTGGCGCAGAGGATGAACTCGATATATAAACCGGCTTTGGGACCGAATCCTCCGCCAACCCAGGGGGCTATTACTCGGAGATTTTCTGGTTCGAGTCCAATATTTGGTGCGAGGCCATCTCGAAGTCCGTGGGCAGCTTGGGTAGACGCGTAGAACGTCATAGAACCGGGTTCTGGTATTGCAACGCAGCCATTTGGCTCCATTGGCACGCCGGCAAGGCGCTGTGTGACTATTCGTTCGGTAACGACAGTGTCAGCTGCTTCATTTACATCTGGGCCGTCATATTCGTTTCCGATTGCGAAACAAATATTGCTTTCGGCGCCTTCCCATAAGATGTCGGTGCCCTCTTCGATTGCGGTTTCTATGTCGGCGTTAGCGGGGAGTGGGTCATAATCGATAATGATTTGCTCTGCTGCGTCGACTGCTTGTGAATGGCTCTCGGCTACAACGGCGGCGATGATGTCGCCTACGAAACGTACGCGATCGACTGCTAGTGGTGGGCGGTTCATGGATGGGTCCATAAATTCTGATTGGTTAACCGCGTCCATGTTTAAGTTATCTGAGGTGTAGATGGCTGAAACGCCTGGCATGTTGATGGCTTCGCTGGTGTCAACTTCGAGGAGTGAAGCGTGAGCCATAGTCGAGCGAACGAAAACTATGCGCAGTGAATCTATATCTAGGTCGTCTACGTACGCGTTAGCGCCAGTGAGTAGTCCTGGATCTTCTTTTCGAGTAACGGCGTTACCTAAAATCGAGCCTTGTGCGGCCATGATCATCCCCTGGTTTGACGTGCGTGCTTAGAACCAAAAAGAGACTACACCGAGGTGCGACCCGAGACGTCATCGAAGAGGCTTTTGCCGTCCACTGTTGGTCGTAAGAGGTTTAATCTAAGCCTTCTAACCAGCTGTTGAGCATCTCTGCTGAGCGGGTTGGATCCTCACACATCCACCAGTGACCAAGACCATCTAATACGGCGATATCGGCCCCACATTTTTCTGCTGCTTGGCGGTGGAGTTTCTCGCCGCCGGTATAGGTATCTTCCGTAGCGATAATGGACAAGCCGGGTCTTTGAGAAGCAGTGTGAAGGTCGTCACCTAAATTTCCCATAGCAGGCTGTGCTGCGCTTCTGTACAGACCCAAAATAGCTTGTCCCATCTCGTTGTTGACCCATGGAGCAACTTTTTGGGCTACTGATTGACCCATCCCGAGATGGGCGAAAAAACCTGCCAAATCGGCATCAGGTAAGTCAATCATCGACTGTACGGCTGTTTCTCCATCTGGCCCTTGCCAGCTTTGTGCGTCGTCATGCCACACGTAGTCCTGGTTAAAAATTCCGATTATGTCTGTGCACCATGACCGGATGAGGTCTGGTCGGGTCATGGCTACTCGTACTACGTGGCCTCCGCCCCAGTCATGACCAACTAAGTCAATAGGGCCGTCTAGCTGTTCAAGTTCGGTTACAAGCCAGTTCAGGTAACCGTCGCTGGTTATGTCGAAACCCTTTGGAAGGGCAGCGCCAAAACCGGGTGGAGACAAACTAATGACGTCATCTCGCCCAAGTTCGGTGCGGAGGGGTCCCCAGATGGCCTCAGTCTCAGGGTTGCCGTGTACTAAGACGACTGACATGTGCACTCCTTTGTGATGACGTGACTTGTGAAAAGAGGTTATTAGGTGGGAGGACGTTCTTTTGCCAAGTCGTCGATCACTTCAGAGGAAGGCAATGCTGTCAATGCTTGAGGAGTGACATAAATTTTACGATCGCGAGATCCGCCCCCGACGATTACCTTGGAACGTTGAAGCACCCGACCATCGATCCAGATTGAAAGTGTTTCAGGTAGGCCAAAGGGAGTCACGCCGCCAAGGACCATGCCGGTTATGGTTTCGGTTTCTTCGGGTGTGGCGAACGAAGCTTTCTTGACCCCGAGCTTCTTGCGGACAACTTTGTTTACATCAACTTGAGTAGTCGCTAGAACTACGCAAAGCGCGTATCTGCGGGGTTCTCCTTTTCCGACAACCAAGATGGCGTTGGCGCTCTCGTCTAGTTCGTAACCGTATCTTTCGCAGAATTGGGCGGTATCGGCGAGTTGGGGATCACATTCGATTATTTGATAGTCAGATGTGAGGTGGTCAAGTATTTGGATTACCTGATCGGTCATGGATCACTTACCGTCGTTGTCTTTGCGGCCCCGTGCAACCTCCGTAGCGACCACGTCGACGGCTTTTAGGCTTTGGGTGACTACCACTCCGTAGTCCCGGCGAGCTGCTTCAGTAGAAACGACTCCGTCTCGGACATCTCGCAGCACCAACTCTGGATCTCGATCAAAGGGGTTGCCCCATCCGCCTCCGCCAGGGGTTTCAGCGATCATTTTTGCAGGGCCAAGTTTTGTTACGCCGTACTTGGGTGGGATAAAAGCGGCGCCGTCGACATCGTCGTTGGCTGGAACTATCCATTCCAGTCCAACTCCGCCTGTCCCGCCGCCTTCGACGCCGTGGCCGCTCGGGGTGTCTAAGCCTTCGGCTCGGAATGACCAAATAGCAGGTTCGAGAATGTCTGCTTCGTACCGAACTCCTGTGCCACCTCGCATTTCACCTGGCCCGGCGTTATCGCATCTTTGCTCGTGGCATAGGTATCGAACCGGGTAGTGCTGTTCGTGAAATTCTAAATTGGGTATATCAAGGCCGCCCAAACTAATGAGGTGGCCCATTTGAGCGAAACCGTCGCGCTCGGCTGTGGCTCCTGGCGTTCCCATCGCATGCCATTGGTACATGACCCACGTAGATCCGTCGTCTCTTTTGCCGGCAACGTGGCCGTGCATTGTCTTGGACCAGCCGGCGCATGCCCTCGCTGGGTCCGCTGCGGCCAATGCCTGCCAAACTGCTATGACGATCTCATGAGCAACGTAGACGGTATTCATTGTCATTGGGGCTGGCGGAAGTGCGTTGACGATTGACCCTTCGGGGGCATTGATGGTCAAACAACGGTAGGTCCCTTCGTTTCTTGGGATGCTCGTGTCGAAGAATGACGAGATAGCCAGGTAAACCGAAGAGTATGTGTTTGCTACTGAGCTGTTTTTGAAACCTTCGATCTGGGGATCGGTCCCAGTGAAGTCAGCATGTATTTGGTCGCCGCTAACGGTCAATTTTACTTTTACTGCGATGTCGACCTTGCGGAAGCAGTCGTTATCTGTGTGGTCTTCACCGAAGTAAACGCCGTCGGGTAGTTCGGTCACAGCCGCGCGCATACGTCGATCAGCATGATCTAGTACGCCGTCTAAATAGGATAAGTAGGCGTCAACGCCCAACTCGCCGGCAAGCGCTATGACTCGCTCGCCTCCGATCTGGGTGGATCCCAGCATGGCTAACAGATCACCGTCTAGTAGTTCTGGTGTTCTGCAATTGATCAATAGTAATTCCCAAAGGTCCTCGCGGACGCGACCTTGTTCTATGAGGCGCAGTACTGGTAGGCGGATTCCTTCCTGCCAGATTTCGGTTGCCTCTGGGTTGTAGGTGCCGGCTAGCCCTCCTCCGATGTCGGATTGGTGGGCTCGGTTGCAACAAAAACCGGCCAAGACGGGGGTGTCTGTCCCAACGAAAATAGGTCTAGCTATAACCCAGTCAGGAAGGTGATTTCCGCCGGCGACATAAGGGTCGGATAATAGAAAGACGTCACCGGCGTTTAGGTCATGACCGTATTTTGCTAACAAGGCTCGGACGGCGAACCCGCCGCCGCCTGTATGAATTGGGATGCCATCAGCATTGGCAACCAGAGTGCCGTCGGGTGTTGTTACGAAACAACTGAAGTCATGACTTTGACTAAAGATCGTGCTTCGAGCAGTTCTTGTCATCACCCAACCCATGTGGCGGCTGATCTGATCGAGGCGGTTTTGCATTAACGCCAGTACAACTGGGTCTAGTTCAGCGGAATGGTGCTGCAGTGCATCTTCTGTTTGAGCCACCTCGACGAAGAAATCGCCGGATTCTTCGACCCACAGTCGGTCGCCGGGTCTTGCTACGACAGTTGTCGTTGCTTCTTCAATTAAGGCGGGACCGTCAAGGGAGTCGCCCGGGTGAAGGAGTGACCCATCGTGTATTGCTGTTTCGATCCAGCCGGTGCCCGGGAACCAAACGGATCTTCTATCTATGGGTTCAGGGATACCTTGAGAGGGCGAGCCTGCCGCCATTTGAACTTCGCCCGTGGAACCTCGGGCTGTTAGTCGAAGAGAAGAAAGCATTATTGTTCCCTCTTCTTGAGCATGGCCGTATAGGCGGCGGTACTCAGCTTCGAAAGCTGATCTGATTACATTGCGGTCGAATTGGTTACCGTCGACTGGGACTCGGATGCTCCAAAGCTGACCAGGGTGGTGCAGCTCAAGTTCACAGTTGAGAGTTACTTCTTCTTCGTCGAATCCTTCCTCGGCCATTACTTCAAGAGCTCTTTCAGAAAGGGATTCGAACCCCCCTACCAGAGTGTCGGTCGACAATTCGTCGATAGGCCCCAGTAAGAACTTTGTGAAATCCTGTCGAACATCAGCGTGAAGCATTCCGATTGCGCAGAGAGCGCCTGCGTCGCGAGGTACATGAACTCGAGCGCAACCTAACCCCGCAGCGACGCTTGCTCCGTGCATCGGCCCGGCTCCGCCGGCTGCTACGAGAGTGAATCTTCGTGGCGAGTGTCCGCGTTCTATCGAAATGTGTTCTACGGCGCTCAACAAATGCTGTTCGACAAGTTCGATTATTCCGGCGGCCGCATCTTCGATGGACATCTCCAACTTCTGGGCGACGTGAACATCGATAGCTTCTCGGGCTGCGTCAAGATCTAGATCTAAAGTTCCGCCCGCAGATTTGCCAGGTCGTAAGCGGCCGAGTACAAGATGAGCGTCGGTGACCGTAGGTCGCGTTCCGCCGGTTCCATAACAGGCTGGACCTGGATCTGCGCCGGCGCCCTCAGGGCCGACGAATAGCAGCCCGGCGTCGTCGACACCAGCTATCGTGCCGCCTCCTGCGCCGATGGTGTGTATATCAATGGCTGGGGTAGAGACGTGGTAGCCAGCTATATCGACGTCGTCGCGGGTTGCGATTTCGCCGTTGGACATCAGTAGTACGTCGCACGATGTGCCCCCAATTTCCATCGAGATGAGATTTCCATTGTCCTCTTCATCGGTGCCCGCCTGATCTACCGCTCGGCGGTACAAATTGAGGGCGCCGACTGCTGCAGCAGGACCACTTAGTAGGAGGTTCACTGGTCTGCTAGCAAGTTGATCTACCGACGCGGCACCGCCGTTGGACTGGACGAGCAAAATTGGCCGTGACAGACCTTCTGCTGTCAGATTTGCATCAAGAGAGCGAAGGTACTTGACGATTCGAGGTGAGAGGGCGGCATTTACTACTGCTGTAGAAGTTCGTTCATATTCCCCCATAAGAGGTGAAATATCCGCCGAGCAGGAAACCCAGTCGTTAGGCCAAGTTTGTTGTATGCGGTTAGCTAGCTCCTGCTCGTGACGGTCGTCAACGAAACTATTCATTAGGGCAACTGCAACCGCCTCAACTTCTTGATCTTTGAAGTCATTGAGTATTGCCTCAAGTGATGTTGTGTCTAAGGTTTGAGACTCAGTGCCGTCGGCGTCTATTCGACCTGGCAACGATTGACGAAGATAACGCGGCACGAGAACCGGGGCGTATGGTTCTCGGTGGTTCCATTGATCGGATCGTAAACCTCGCCGAATTTCTATTGTGTCCCGGAAGCCCTCTGTGGCGATAAGGCCTACTTTGGCGCCTTTGCCTTCAAGCATGGTGTTTGTAGCGATGGTCGAGCCGTGAACAAATAGTGAACAGTTGCTTAGGATCTCCGATTTAGGTAGCCCTAAATCGACTGAGATTCGTTGGACTGCAGAAAGTACTCCCTCACTGGGATCTGAAGGGACCGAGGGCACTTTGGCGACCCATGCTCGGCCTTCGGCATCTGCTAGGACAAGATCGGTAAATGTTCCGCCGACGTCAACACCAATACGCCAGGGAGCGACGGGCCTAGTATTTGATAACGAACGTGATTCTGACTGACTCATAGGTGTTTATCATCGCGCGCTTTGACCTGCGAGACTATTGGAATGGGAATCAACTACCCCGCAGCAGCATCTCGTTCTTCAGAATTGTACGGTCGCGGTAAGTCAGTGATACCGGATGGAGTGTCACGATCAACGGTGATAATCAGGCCGCATCCTGTCTATGTTGACCATGCAAAGGGAGCATGGATCACAGATGTCGACGGAAACCGATACTTGGATTGTAATAACAATTTCACTTCAATAATTTTGGGACATGCAGATCCCGAAATTGAATCGGCGGTGCGCAACCAATTGGCCAATGGAACAGCCTTTTCAATGGCGAGCGAAGCAGAAATCCTTTTGGCTGAACTCTTATGTGAACGAGTAGCTGGTTGTGAACGAATTCGGTTCTGCAACTCTGGTACCGAAGCTGTGATGGGTGCGATTAAAGCAGCGCGTGCTTTTACGCAACGACCGACGATCATCAAAGTGGAAGGCAGCTACCACGGAACTTACGACCATGCTGAAGCAAGCTTAGGGTCAGACCCTTCTAACTGGGGTTCACCAAGTAGGCCGGCCACAATTCCTTATTCTGAAGGTGCGCCTGCTTCTTTGGGGGAAGAGGTTGTAATTGTCCAGTTCAACGACGTCGTGGGGGTAACCGAAGCAATTCAGAAAGTTGGATCTGGGTTGGCGGCAGTGTTGCTAGACCCAATGCCGTCGCGGGTGGGAATGCCAGTCTTGGATCCCTTGTTCAGTGACGCAATCAGAACTGGAACCCGTGAGGTTGGAGCTTTGCTGATCCTTGACGAAGTGATTTCGCTTCGCTTGGGACTCGGAGGTGCCCAAGCACTGCACAACATTGATCCGGACCTTACGGCTATGGCCAAAATTATTGGTGGCGGATTTCCTGTAGGAGCGATAGGGGGCAAGTCTGCAGTCATGGATGTATTTGCAGCCGTGCACGGAAACAGGGCGGCGGTACCTTCGGGAGGCACATACACAGCCAACCCGATCACCATGACAGCGGGATTCGCGTGTATGCGTCAGCTTGATCAAATGAGTTTCGATCGGCTGGCCGACATAGGTGAACGCATCCGACAAGGGCTACGAGAACTGTTTGCTGCTCATTCGCTTGGATGGCAAGTAACTGGCGCTGGGTCGTTATTTCGCATTCACCCTCACCAAAGACCGATCAAAAGTTACCGAAACGCCCACTTAGATAGTGATGAGTCCGCTTTGATGGAGTCTTTGCAGCACCGGCTGCTCGAACGTGAGGTCTACTTCAGTTCCTACGGAATGGGGTGCATGAATCTGGCCACCTCTGACAGCGATATCCAGCATTTCCAGCAAGCGGTGGACCTAGCCCTGAACGTTGTTGCTAAGTGATAGCAACTACGGTCTCACCATGACCCAAGATCTGATGCTCAAAAGCGCATCGGAGTTATCTCAGATGGTCGTATCTCGACAAGTCAGTTCCCGTGAGTTGCTCGAAGAAGCCATAAGACGTTACGAAGCTTTCAATCCGCAAGTCAACGCCATTACTGGACACCAAATCGAACAAGCCCGACTAGCGGCCGACACGGCAGATGAGGCAACATTTCGAGGCGAATCTCTCGGGGCCTTCCACGGCCTTCCGGTCACGATCAAAGAGGCTTATGACTGGGTTGGCACACCATCAACATGGGGTAACCCCGAATGGGCAGCCAACTTTCCTAACGTCAACAGCCCATCGGTCGACCGACTGATTGATGCTGGCGCAATTATCTGGGCCAAGACCAATGTTCCGTTCATGCTGGGGGATTGGCAGTCGTACAACGAGATTTATGGATGTACCAACAACCCATGGGACCTCAACCGAACACCTGGAGGTTCTTCGGGAGGATCGGCGGTCTCTCTGGCTACGGGAATGTCAGCACTAGAAATTGGAAGCGATATTGGCGCCTCGATTAGAAATCCCGCCCACTATTGCGGCGTATTTGGTCACAAACCCACAATGGGATTGATTCCTCAAACGGGGCACACGGCTCCTGGGGTCGAGGCAGATACTGACATTGCAGTTATGGGCCCTCTCGCTCGTAGTGCGGGCGATCTTGATCAAGCGCTCTCTGTCCTTGTCGGCCCCGACGGCTATGAGGCGACCGGGTATCGAGTTGAACTACCCGAACCAACTAAGCAGTCACTTGCTGATTACAGAGTGGGGGTGCTGCTTGACAGTCCAGCTTGCGCCACATCTACCGAACTTATCGGGCATCTACAGAACACCATTGACGGTCTTGCCCGGCTAGGAGTTGAGGTTGTCGAAGCCACTCCTGAGATCGATCAGAACGAATTCTTTGAGAACTACCTCTTGTTGCTGAGAGCAGCAAATGGAGTTTCAGCTGGTGACCAAGCTTTTAACGATGCCGAATTGGGTCATAAAGAATGGACGCAGGGTAAACGGACATACCGAAATCTGGTCGATCACGCATCGCATATGACCCACAGAGAATGGTACAAACTTCACCAACAGCGAGAGCGTTACCGACGGGATTGGTCGACTTTCTTTGAAGAGTTCGACCTGCTTTTGTGTCCTGCAGCTGCGTCAACTGCTTTCGTGCATGACCATGACGGCGAACGCCCGGACCGCACTATCGAAGTCAACGGTCGTCAAGAACCTGTTGTCGACCAGCTCTTTTGGGCTGGTTGGAGCTGCAGCGTCTATCTCCCCAGCACCGTTGCGCCGGTGGGCCTCGTCGAAGGTCTGCCCGTTGGACTGCAGATTGTTGCTCCGCACCTCCACGATAGGAGATCAATTCATTTCGCTTCGCTGCTTGAAGATGAGATAGGTGGATTTGTTGCTCCACCTGGCTACGAAAGAATCGAAAGTTAGACGACAAAGAGACACCAAATTCTGGCAGCCTGTGGTGAGTGGATGACTCAATTGATGAACTACTTGAAGTCTTGTCTCTCTCGAACAAGGGAGAGACAACATTTGTTGGCCGCGGCTCCGGACATGAGGGGTATGGCCTTTTTGGTGGACACCAACTAGCGCAGTCGATTGTGAGCGCCTACCGCTCAGTAAGTGCAGAACGTCGATTGCATTCGGTTCACGGTTTCTTTTTGCGCGGCGGCGATGGAAAGAAAAACATTAATTACGACGTTGCCAATATTCGAGACGGAAGAGCCTTTTGTCAACGACGAGTTACTGCGTCACAAGATGACAAACAAATATTCGATCTAACAGCCTCATTTCATACTCCCGAAAAGGGCCCCGGAGTAATTGCTCCGACAGCGCCGCGCGGCGCGGAACCTCCTGAGGGGCTTCCCACCTTTGAAGAGTGCATGCAACAAGTTGGCCCCATCTTTGGTGAGGAATGGTCAGAAGGGCCTCGACCAGTCGAATATCGAATCGAGAACGCTCCCTGGGCCCCCAATGGGCCGTCGGAACAAGGCGGTATCAACTTTTGGTTTCGTGTCCGGCGACAGTTACGAGATGAACCCGAAATCCACGCAGCGATCCTTGCCTACATGAGTGATGACTGTGTTGCTGACACCCTTCTTATTCCCTACGAGCGAACTTGGGGCACCGAAGGAACCATGTTGGTTAGTTTGGACCACTCAATGTGGTTTCATGCCGAAGCCCGAGCAGATGAATGGATCTACGTTGAACAATGGCCAGTAGCCGCCTCGGGAGCGAGAGGTCTTGCGCAAGCTCGAATGTGGCAAGGCGGTCAGCTTGTTGTCTCAGTAGCCCAGGAAGCCTTAACCCGATTCTGATTCTTAGGGCTAGGTCTGTATAAACCAGTCGTGCAGCGAAGTTGCTGTGTGTTGCAAAGAAGCGAAACATCCGAAGTGGTCAGAACCTTCGAATACTTCGACAGATCCAGATGGCAGACGCTCAGCTATTCCAGGAGAAGCAGTAGATGTTCGATCAGAACCACCACCACCATAGGCAACTCGAACCTCTATCTCGACGAGCGGTAAACGATCCCAGCCCTCTTGTAGAAATTGTTCGAACGCCCTTGATTCAAGTAACGGATCACATGCCAGTTTTACTGACCCATCTGGTTGATCGATGAACCCGTGGTGGACGTATGCTTCCAAACAATCTGGATGTATTTCGTTTAGAGGGGGGCGGGAGCCGTATCGCTCTAGCGCGTCTCTGCGCGATGGAAAGACCGATCGCCGATGCTTCGTAGCTTCGACAAAATCAAAAGCACCCTCAGGTCGATGGTCTTCTCGTTCGAAAATTATTGGCTCATAAACCCAGGCTCGTTGAAACGCGCCGGGACGCTCAAGGCTTGTGAGAATGCTGGTAGCGCCACCCATTGAATGGCCTACTACCCATGCGTCTCGAAGGTCGAAAGCGTCAACAACTGCTGTGAGGTCTGCCACCATTCGATGCTCAAAGAAGTTGACATTGGAGGGACTGACTGTTGCTCCGTGAGCCCGCAGGTCTACACAAATAGCCCTGAAATCGGAACCCAGCTCACTGATTATTGGCTCCCACATTCTGGAAACAAGACCTGTGCCATGAACAAATAATGTCGGATGCCCCAATCCTCCGTAATCGTGAACTGCCACTTCGACCCCGTCTTGGGATGAAATAAAACGAGTTTCAGGTTTAGGCATGAATAGCAACCGTTCAAGCGACAATATTTTGTTTGCGTAACTCGCCGATTTGGCTTGGGTTGAACCCTAACTGACTAAGGATTTCGTTCGTGTGTTCACCCTTGCCTGGCGAATGCCGAGTCAACGCTGTTGGTGTTTTACTGAAGTTTGCAGGTGGCCTTATTGTTCTAATTTTCCCTGCGGTCGGGTGCATTTCGCTGACGATGATGTCGTTGTGGAGGACCTGCGGATCATCAAACACTTCTTGACGCGACACCACTCGGGCACAAGGAACGTCGGCAGCTTCCAGAGCTGAAAGAGCATCATCGGTCAACATAGTTTTTAAGATCGCGGCAAATTCTGATCTTTGGGCATCAGCATTTTGTAAACGCGCATCCCTTGTAGCAAATCGGGAATCGTCTGCTAACTCTGGTTTACCTAAGGCTTGGCACGCACCCTTGTACTGCTCGAAGTTGACCCAATTCGCGGCGATTTGGCCATCCGCAGTGTCCCACGGTTCATACCATTCGCTGTAGGTCGGAGCAGGGTCACTTTCTGGAAGGGATTCGTTCCAAAAAACTTCAAGCCACATCCAGTGAAGCATCGCATCAAGTAACGCCAACTCAATGTGTTGGCCTCCTGCCCCGTTTGAACGGGCGACCAGCGCTGCAAGTACGGCATTTGCTCCGGCCATAGCTGTGGTCTTGTCGGCAACAACTGCTTTGACATAGGTCCCATTTTGGGCTTCCGTCATGCCCGAAAGAGCCTGGATAATAGGATCGTAGACGGGTCGGTCTGCGTATGGCCCGTCCTGTCCGAAGCCTGAAACTGAGAGGTATACCAGATCAGGATTAATTGCCGAAAGCGCCGGGTAATCGATTTGTAATCGATGGGCCACTCCTGGTCGAAAGTTTTGGACAAAGACGTCAGCTTCTGCCACAAGTTTAAGCAAAATATCTCGTCCGCTTTCGGAACGGAGGTTGAGGTCCATACCCCTTTTGTTTCGGTGCATATGGACCCAACACCCAGACTGATCTCCACTGATGGCCCCCGTCATGCGCATGACATCTGGAACGCCAACCTTTTCGACAAAAATTACTTCGGCGCCTAATTCTGCAAGCCAAGAACTCACCCATGGTCCAGCTACGGCGCTTGAGACGTCTACCACCTTTATGCCAGCTAATGGGCCTTGGGTCGCTAGTTCTGTGGCTGTCACGGCATCAGACTCCCGGATTCGCGTGCTTGCTGATGAAATCTGCTGCCGCTTTGTTCCACCCTTTGGGGTCATGAGCATTGACAGCGTGAGAAGCCGGCAATTCAACTACCTCAACTTGAGGGATGAGCTTCACTCGAGGTAGATGCTTTTGGAAGCGTTGTTCTTCAATGCCGTTGGTAAACAAAACCGGAGCTGAAATCTCTTTTAACGAATCCCCTAATGGCAATGCGAAGTTGGTGATACGAAACGATAACGAGATGCCTCTTGCGGAATGCTCACTAAATTCTTCGTCTAAAAAGCTGAGCGTTGTGGCTGATATGCGTTTCGATCGGCCCGGGTTGATCCAGCTATCTCGGAGACATTCAACGCCTTCTTCGTCTACCTGATCGGCAATCTTGCTTACCATCGTCCGATTGCGTTCTTGCCATTCGATCGGATCGGCAAAGCCAGATGCCGAATTTGTGATGATCATTCCAGCAACCCTATGAGGGAGTGCAACTGCGTAATGCATGACGAGCGCAGCACCCATTGATTGACCGATTAGCCAGATATTTGGGGCACCTAGTTCTTGGCGGATCCGCTCAAATTCGTCAACATATCCCGAAGGTTCGTATCGAGTTGGGTCATCAGGGCTGGGTGAACGCCCATGCCCCCACAACTCAACTACAACCGGTTGGCAAACTTGTTGCAGAGCAGCAAGATTGTCGTTCCAATAGGAACGGCTGCCTAAAGCTCCGTGAACAAAAAGGGCGACTGGGCCGGTACCTGAATGAACTACCGCATGTAAATGTTCGTTTGTCACTTCCAGCCATGATGGCATTAGTGCGGTGGTCATTGTCCAATGGTTTGACCTGTACTGGCTGACAGACAGCCTGAGGGGCTGTTTACTGTTTCGGCTATTCAGGCAAATAGCCGTTTGACGTTCTGGTGGACCAACCCGAAAAGTGAACGCGAGATTACCTTGCGGCCGATATTTCTCGGAGCCCAAGTGTCGCATGAACAACTAAGACGCCGAGGACTATTAAGCCCCCTGTTATAGCTCTCCCAGATATTGATTCGCCGACAACCCAAGCTGCGAGTAACGGACTGAGTGCTGTTTCACCCAAAATCAGTAGAGCTGTTTCTGGGCTTGGAAGTAAGCGGCCGCCCAAGGTGATGAGTGCCATAGCGGTGGGCAAGATGATTAGGCCAAGTAAAAGTAGGAGAGCTAGGTCTCTGAGAGAAAGAGCAGCGCTGGTCCCGGCTAGGGCTAGCACGGCGCAGCCTAAGAAGCCTCCGAAAGCTGCTGTTGGCAACATGTCGAGGTGTTTGTTCATGCGAATTATTGTCAAATTGGCAGAGAAGCCGAGAGAACAGCAGAGAGCAAAAACGTTTCCATCGTTGAGGAGGCCTCCTGAGTTGCCGCCCACCGCTATGGCTACCCCTATTAATGCGAACGGCATTGCGAGAAGTGTCCGTCGAGCAACAATCACTCGCGCTACGGCCCAGGTCCAGAGGGCTGCCCAAAATGGTGATAGTGCCAAGATCAACAAGACATTCGATACTGGCGCTCGATCGACTGCTACCACGAAAAGAATGGTTCCTGACCCGGACAAAATACTGCTTATGACTCCCCATGATCCAAGGGAAGTGATGACTACTGGGAGTTCCTTTTTGTAGCGACCCAGCAAGAAGGCGGTAAGCGAAAGTCCTAGGAGGCCCGTTCGCCACATAGCGTTGGTCATGCTTGGTGCATCAACGAGCCGAACAAAAGTCGCGTCAGGAATAATTGCTGCCACTCCAAGAGAGGTCAGTAGGAGACCTTTTCTATGTTCGGAATTGTTCACTCTTGAGAACGCCCCGAATCGCTTGGTTTCATGAGCGAACTTTGTGGTTCTTAGGATCGTAAAAACTTCTGATACTTGGAGTTATTGGGCGCCGACGGGTTCCAATTTCTATGTGCCAATCTCCAGAGTCCAACCAATCTTGATTTACTCCTGATGGGTTGTTGATATAAGCCATTGACAGGCAGCGGTCTTGAGTGTGGCTCCACATTCCACCAGTGGTGCGACCCACGTAGACGTTGTCACGGAAGATGGGGTCGTCGTGGTAGCTAATGAGGTCTGGATCTTCGACTCTTAGCTGAATCAGACGCTTTGTTAGTGGTTGATATCGCTGCTTTAGTAGCGATTCACGCCCTATGAATTCAGTGGGTTTTTCCCATGCGATTGCGAAACCAAGTCCAGCTTCAAGTGGGGTGTCTTCATCGGAAATATCGTGACCCCAGTGGCGGTAGCCGGCTTCTAGGCGGAGGGAATTCATCGCATGAAACCCAGCGTGTCGGAGATCGAAACGATTTCCGTTGCGCCGGATTTCTTCGTAGACGATTCCGGCTTTATCTGCAGGGATGTACAACTCCCAACCGAGTTCACCGACATAGCTCATTCGCAGAGCGCTGCAGGACACCCCAGCGATCTTCATTTCAGTCATTGACCCGAATGGGCAAGATTGGTTGGAAAGATCGAAGTCAGACACTGACTCCAAAAGGGCTTGAGAGTGCGGACCCATAACGCCTAAGACGCTCCAATTTTCGGTGATGTCGGAAATTTCAACCGAATGCCCGCGACATGCTCGACGTAACCAGGCCCAGTCGCGTGTTTGTGATGCTGCACTCGTCACGACCCAGAACTCATTTTCAGACAAACGGGTAACAGTCAAGTCAGCTTCGATGCCACCTCTTTCGTTGAGCCATTGGGTGTAAACGCCTGTTTTTGGTTCGACGTCAATCGAATTGGCGCTCAGCCGTTCAAGAACGGCAAGCGCCTCGGGCCCTGCAACAAGAAACTTGCCGAAAGAACTTTGATCAAACATCCCAACAGCCGACCGGACGGCCTCGCATTCTCTGCGCATGTTGTCATGCCAGTTTTGCTTGCCATATGAATACTCGTATTCACGGAGTTGGTTCGTGTCTGCAAACCAATTTGGGCGCTCCCATCCAGCCGTCTCACCGAAAACAGCTCCCGCTTTCTCCAAGACTTCATGGAGTGAACTTTTTCTTACCCCTCTAGCGGACTCGTATTGTCTATAAGGCCAATGCATTGCGTATAAGAGCCCCAACGACTCCGAAATTCTCGCCTCTAAGTAGGAGCGGTCACTTTGGAAAGAAAAAGAGCGGCGGATATCGGCGGCTGAAAGATCCATAGGTGGGTACCCATCAACGATCCAGTCCGCTAAAACCCACCCAACGCCTCCAGCTGTTTGGATGCCAACTGAATTAAAACCGGCAGCGACAAAGCATCGGTCCACTTCAGGAGATTCGCCAAGATAAAAAGTTCCATCGGGAGTGAAAGCCTCAGGGCCGTTAAAGAACAGTTGCAGCCCGGCATCAGCTAGAGCCGGCATCCGGCGGCAGGCTGCCTCGAAGATAGGCCCTAGGTGATTCCAGTCTTCTGGCAGCGTTCCGAAACAGAAATCTCGAGGAATTCCATCTAAATTCCAGATCTTCGCTTTGGGCTCAAAGAAGCCAGCCATAATTTTGCCGGTCTCTTCCTTGAAATATGTGTAGTTATTCGGATCCCGAACGATTGGCATTCCCCTTTCGGCACCTTCTAGGGGTTCGGTGACAATGTAAAAATGCTCGCATGCTTGAAGAGGAACGTTCACGCCAATAGTTTCAGCGAGATGTCGGGTCCACATGCCGGCTGCCATCACTACCGTTTCGGCCTCGATGACATGGCCTTCCTCGGTTTCTATACCCGTGCACCTATCCCCATCTTTTAAGAGTCGCTGAACGGAGACACCCTCAATGACAGTGGCCCCTCCCTGGCGGGCGCCTTTAATGAGGGACATTGTTGTGTCGACAGGCGATGTTTGGCCATCGTTTGGGATGTAGAGCGCACCTACTAAGTCGTCAGTGCGTAACAAGGGAACTTTGTCGGTTAGTTCGTCCATCTCAATTTCTCGAATTTCGACACCGACAGTCGATGCCATCGAGATCCCTCGACGCATCTCCTCCCAGCGTTCTGCATCTGACGCCACCGAAATAGAACCAGGCGCCCGATACCCCGTTGCTTGTCCGGTTTCAGCTTCTAATTCTTGGAATAAACGATTTGAATACGTCGCCAGCTTGGTCAGGGAGTGAGTTGGTTTGAGTTGAGAAACAAGACCTGCGGCATGCCAAGTAGTTCCACCAGTGAGTTTCCCTTGTTCTAGGAGAAGAACGTCAGTTATGCCTCGTTTGGTTAAGTGGTATGCAACGCTGGCGCCAATGATGCCGCCACCTACCACTACTACTTGTGCTTGGGTGGGCAACTCAACAGACATCGTTCGGTAAATCTAGACGCGTCTTTGACAGTTGAAGATGCTTCTTGAGGCATCACTATCTCGATGATGGAAAGATAAGGCTCTAGAAGCTGAGGAATAAGGGTAAAAGATGCAACTTGACTTAGAGGGAAGACGCGCAGTTGTCACTGGTGCCAGCCTAGGAATCGGCGCTGCGACCGCCCGACTCCTAGCTGATATGGGTGCGGAAGTTGAATTCTGTGCTCGAAATGAGAACGCCATAAGAGACTTATCGACATATGACCCGACCGGGAACGGTTCGCTAAAAGGTCATGTGGCAGATATGGGAAATCGGGAGTCGGTTGAAGAATTTGTATCCACAGTCAGCGAAAGCGGACCAATCTCAATTTTAGTGAACAATGTTGGAGCTTCGCCCTCTCGGAATTTTCAATATATGACCGATGAGGAGTGGACAGAACTCCATGAACTCAATCTGATGTCAGCGGTTCGCTGTACACGACATTTTTTGCCTGATATGCGAAACCAGAAATGGGGTCGTGTAATCATGATCGCAAGTGGAGCAGCTAAATACCCCGGCGCGGCGTTGGTTGATTATGCAGCGACGAAGGCAGCGATGATAGCTACCGGAAAGGCGCTCGCCGGAAAATACGGGAAAGATGGCGTGCTCGTAAATTCAGTACTGCCGGGGCTGATCCACACTGCAATGTGGGATCGAGCGGCAGGAGAAGTTGCCGACGCCAGTGGTGCCAGGCCCGAAGAGGTTCTTGCGAACAACTCCAGGAGTGTCCCCGTTGGACGCTACGGAACTGCTGAAGAGGTAGCCAACGTGATTGCGTTTCTTTGTTCTGAAGCGGCATCGTATGTGAACGGTGCAGCCATTGATGTTGATGGCGGTCAAGGCACCCATGTGTGATCGCTGAATAAACTTATGCTCTAGAAACCTTTCGGTTTTTGGAAGCCTCCAAGGGCTTCTTGCAGAAAGCGGCCAGCCGCTAACGTTGTGCGGTCCTCTAAGAACGGGCCTGCTATCTGTACCCCGACAGGTTTCGAGTTGATTTGACCGATTGGAACAACGGTTGATGGAAGCCAAGAAACGCCGGTCAGTCCGACCCATTTGAGTTGGTCTGTGTATGGCCGTTGTTGTTCATCTACTTGGACCGTTCGACCAGTAAAAGGGCTGGAATGATCATGTCGGATTGCTTCAGTCAAAGTGACCGGCATTAATACAACATCGAAGGATTCGAAGAACTGCTGCCAACGGTTTCTTTGTTGCATGCGTCGCTCGTGCCAACTCAACCACTCGCGGTGGCGCATCGACGCATACGCAATTCCCAATTCACCTTGGGGTTCTTCATTGCTAGCGGCGTGCTCCTCAATCTCAGACAAAGTCCATGTCGCAGCTTCTGCTGCTGACAGCAGATGATTGTAGGTGTCGACTGCTTTTTCAAAGGTGAAACCTGGCCGAGCCTCATAGTCAACGTGAGCACCGGCGCCTTCGAACGCAGCTGCTGCACCTAGCAAGAGAGTCCGGTATGCGTCACTGATCGGCGCAGTCTCTTCATCGATCCAGACGGCGACGCGAAAATCTTTGACTTGTTCATGGCGCGGTGCGGGCAATGTAAGGGAATAGGCCAGCTGGTTCCATGAATCTGGGCCTGCTAGTAGATCGAGGGCCATTTCGAGATCGTCGACGTCGCGAGCCATCGGTCCGGCGACAGCAATATCCGCTTGACTGAGAGTTCCAGGCATTCCTGGTATTTGTCCGAGCGCTGAGACAACGCCGTAGCTCGGTTTGTGTCCGCATACTCCCGACCAGTGGCAAGGAGTCCGAATCGAACCGCCAATATCTGAACCCAATTCAAGCGGGGTGTATCCGGCTGCGAGGGCTGCGCTGGATCCACCAGATGACCCTCCTGGAGTGCATTCGATGTCGTAAGGGTTGGCTGTTGTTCCATAGACCTTGTTGTACGACTGAAGATCGCCTGCCCAAATCGGAAGATTTGTTTTGCCAAAAACAACTGCTCCCGCTTCTTTGTATCTGGCGACAGGAGTTGCGTCTTGGTCGGGAACGAAATCAGCTAGGTCAGGGGACCCAGAAGTAGTGATGACACCCTCAGTTTGAAAGCTGTCTTTAATCGTTATAGGGACTCCGTGGAGTGGTCCTAACTGATCGCCCCGGGCGACGGCTTGATCAGCTTCGTCAGCTGCAATGAGCGCCCGTTCGGCGTCCAAAGTGACCACCGCGTTGATAGGGCCGTCAAGGTTGTCAACACGCGTTAAGGCCGCCTCCAGCAACTCTCGGCTGGACACATTCCCAGAGGCGATCGCTCTAGCGGTTTCTATTGCGGTGCTGTAGCTGTATTCAGTCACGGACACCCTCCATGTTTGGAATCGTTACTGCTTCTTCACCTTAATAGTTTCATTAGTGAAACAACCCACAGAAGCTCCAATGTGAGTGCTCGGTGTGGGGGCTTCGTAACTAGGTAACTCAATGATGAATTATGTTGTGATTCTCTAAGAGGGGGAAGAACTCGATGTTGTCGCCATACAGAGTGCTGGATCTGACAGATGAAAAAGGGCAGTTAGCTGGTGCGATGTTGGCCGATGCTGGTGCCGAAGTGATTTTGATTGAGCCACCTGGAGGTTCCGTTGCTCGGACCCTCGGACCATGGGTGGATGGGAAAGAAGGAGATCCGGAGTTTTCTTTAAGGTTCTGGGCGTATAACCGAGGCAAAAAAGGCGTCGTATTAGACTTAGACGACGAGGTGGATAAAGCCAAGTTCTTAGATTTGGTGCGCTCCGCCGACCTGTTGATAGAGAGCTATCAGCCGGGTTACATGGCTGAAAAAGGTTTCTCCGTTGCAGAGCTACACAAGCATAATCCTGGCTTAATTGTGACGTCTATAAGTGCTTTTGGTCAAAGCGGACCGAAAGCTGACTGGCTTGCAACAGATATCACCATCGGAGCGGCATCGTTGGTAACGAATTTGGTAGGCGATAACGACCGGCCACCGCTTCGGGTTCCGTTAGATCAATCATGGATGCATGCTTCTTTAGACGCTGCTGTCGGAAGCCTGATCGCCCTTCATGAACGGGTTCGTTCTGGTTACGGACAACACGTTGACGTCAGTGCTCAGCAGGCTTTTACGGCTGCAACGCAATCGATGTCGTTGTGTTCGCTGTATAACTCGCCTGAGGTGATCCGATTTAGTGGAGGACTGTCTTTAGGGCCCTTCACAGTTCGTCTTCGCTCTCCGGCGTCCGATGGATATGTATCAGCCACCATCCTCTTCGGCGAAGGAATTGGCCCATTCACTCGGAGACTTTTTGAATGGATCTTCGAAGAGGGAATGTGTGAGGAGGAGGACGTAGAAATTGATTGGATCAACTTTGTCGACGGTGTGATGACTGGCCAGATAGGTCTAGGCGAATATGACCGACTTCAAGAAGTAGCCGCCCAATTCACAGCTACCAAAAGCAAAGAAGAGCTGCTTCAAGCGTCAATAGAGAAGCGCTTGCTCATTGTTCCCATAACTACCGTCGAAGATGTTGTGAAATCTGAACAATATGCGGATCGACAATTCTGGAGAGATATCGAACATCAACAGTTCGGGCCGGTCAGGTACCCAGGTCCCTTCGCCAAACTCTCCTCAACACCATTAAAGCTAGACACCCCACCCCCACAGTTAGGTCAACACAGCACCGAAGTCTTTGCTGTCGAAAGAGCCATTGAGGAGCAGAAAAGTCTTAATCCGACGGATGGCAGTGACCTCCCGCTATCAGATGTGAAGGTCCTTGACCTGATGTGGGTGATGGCAGGCCCTGCTGCTAGTCGAGTGCTTGCAGATTGGGGAGCGAACGTTATCCGTGTTGAATCAGCTAACAAGGTGGAGACGGCCCGGACCATACAACCGTTCCTAAACGAGGAGGGAGGCGCAGACAATAGCGGGTTATTCCAAAATATGAATGCCGGCAAAACTGGTCTAACTCTAGATATGTCTAAGGCTGAGAGTCGAGAAGTTATTCTTGACCTTGTTAAGTGGGCAGACGTCGTATGTGAATCTTTCTCGCCTAAAGCGATGGCAGCTTGGGGTCTGAGCTATGAAGACCTTCGCGAAGTCAACCCTTCCGTGATTATGACGAGTAGCTGCCTGTTCGGGCAGACGGGTCCCTTATCAAGTCTGGCGGGATACGGAACGATGGGTGCATCCATGTCGGGCTTCTACGACATGACGGGTTGGCCAGACCGTGACCCAGCCGGAGTTTTTGCGGCCTATACCGATTATGTTTCCCCACGTTTTCTTGCCGCAGCAATTCTTTCGGCTCTAGATCATCGCCGCAGAACCGGTGAAGGTCAGTACATTGATCTCGCCCAAGCTGAGGCGACAGTCCCGTTGATGGCTCCCGCTGTCTTGGATTACACAGTAAATGGCAAGTTGCCCGAAAAGCTTGGCAACAAACACCCTGTTATGAGCCCCCACGGTGTTTATCCCGTTGCCGGTGAGGATCAATGGATAGCGGTCGCTTGCGAAACTCAAGAACAGTGGGAACGACTGTCGGAAGTTCTCGGACATAAAGAGTGGACGGCATTGGATGAAGGTCAACGAAGAGAGCTAGAGCAGCAGATAGATGACGCTATTGCTTCGTGGACGAGTGCGTTGAGCGGCAGCAAAGCTCAAGAACTTATGCAGAGCGCAGGAATCCCTGCCCATTGCGTTCAAAACTCAGCGGACTTGGTAGATGACCCTCAACTCAAGCATCGGCGACACTTCCGGGAAGTGACGAGCGCGACTCACGGAACAGTGTTTGTAGAAGGCACCCGCTTCCAAATGTCGCGAAGTGTGGATGAAATAACGGACTCAGGCCCCACCTATGGTCAACACACGTTCGAGGTCCTTGAAGGAATTCTTGGATATGACGCTGAAAAGATTGCGGAGTTAGCCGTCGCTGGTGTTTTGGAGTGATGAAGTTCGTTTAGGGCGGGGTGCTCGCGGCGGCTTGTCCTGTCAGGCCGCGATAGTTGCGATCCAAAAACCAACGTTGATAATCGCCGTACGTAATTGGTTCGTAGCGACTCGGGTTCTCAGAAGACACGGTGGTGGGTACCGGAATAACGATGGCGTCATCTCTTGCCCCGTAGAAAAAAGGCATTGCGTAACGATCAACTTCGGACAAGTTGCTGGCCCTATGAGCCGTAGATAGATAACGTCCGTTCGTCCAGCGTTTCAACATGTCGCCGCTGTTCACCACAAATGAACACGGCACCACAGATGGCTGAATCCATTCGTGGCCGGCGGGCCGAACCTCTAAACCCGGAACCTCGTTGGTCGGTAGGAACGTAAAGATTGAACTATCGGTGTGAGGAGCTAGACCCCATTCATTGTCCGTGTAGTCCATGACTGGGTAGTGCGACATACGAAGAGTGACACTCGGTATATCGAAATCGTTTTCGAAGAACCTGGGTTCCAGCTTCAGTGACATCGCTACTAACGGCATCAATGAACCGGCCAGACTCTGCATGGCTTCGATGTACTGGGCTGTTAACTCTGCGAAACCATCCATGTCGGGGTATTGATTACCTTCGCGATATCCGCCCTCATGAACGAAGAAAGCCTCGTTCTGGTTTGGCTTACGGACCTCTCCCGCTATCTCACTCGCATATGAAGTTCCGGCTCCCATTCCGAGGTAGCCGCCGTGAGTTCGGTCCATCGTGATTGCATCTTTTTGTGATTGAGGAAGATCGTGTAATTCACGTGTGGCGTTATAGATCTCTTCAACCAAAGACCACTCAACGCCATGATTGATTATCGAAAAAAAGCCGGTGTTCTCCAGAGCCCGTCCTAACTGACCGGCTAACAGACTGATGCCATGGTCATCTCTGTCGATAAGTGGCTGAAGATCCAGCACAGGAATCAGTTCTGTCGAAGCCACATCAGTTGACATAATTTCCCCTCAAACTATTAAACAAACCTAGAACACCGAGTTGGGAGTCTCTTGAAACGGTCCAGTCAGGCCGGATCAATTGTTACTTCACGTTCGACGAATTTCCAGCCGCTCTCTGTTCGAGATAGCCGATCTCTGTAAACGCCAGTCACCCTGAAAAGGGCTGACTCGCCCTGCCCTGCGCTATAAGCATTGAGGTAGCACTGCATGGTTGCCGTATCGCCGTTTCCCTCAATGACGAGGTTCCAATTCCAATGACGAGCCCGCCCCTGGTTCACCCCGAAGTGAGATTCTGCATACGAGCGAAGTGCATCCTTGCCTTCGTGAGTTCCTCCCAAAGGGGCGTCTTTCGGAAGTCCCACACAACTGAACTTTCCCTCAGGAACGAACGTCTCGACCCAGTCATCAATGTGACCGAAATCGATAGCAAAGTTGTAGCGAGCTAACAGTTGTCTGATTTCTTCGTAATCGTCTGCCTGGAGTGACATTTGCATACCTCCGCTGCAACCTTACGTTAGGGCTTGTCGGCCTAGCTCGTCACCCTGTCGCGATTTGATGAAGGTCCGCAGAAATTTCTCCCACCTCAGTACGAAGTCTTTTCAGCACACTGAGGCCGTCAATGCGTGTCCGCCATTCCTTTCGTTTCATTCGTTCAAGACGTTGAGAAATTGCATCTACGACATGCCCAATATCTGTTGGGACATTTTCCTGAGCCGGTATTTCACCGAGGGCTGACGCCAGATTGCGTAGACGTAGTCGAAGCTGATCTAGAACAGATTGGGTGGATTCCCCGGTTGACCGAGGGACCCTCGAATTCAGAGTTCTAAAAAAATATTCAATGTCTGGGGGAGTGAGGCGTTCAACTTCCAGGCCGGCTATGTGTTCGGATCTATTCATGGCAACGTTGACCTTGGCAACCAGGTAAGGCGGCAATGACTTTGTTTGTCGCATTGACTCCTGACATGAGTTGAATTTACTCCGACAGCCCAAGAGAGTTCATTGGTACGGTGCAATTCATTCGTAAATCCGAAAGGAACGACATGCGAGCATGGCGACTAACCGAATTGGGCGACCCGTGGGACGTTCTGTCTCTCCAAGAGGTTGAATCTCCAACACCGGGTGTAGGTGAAGCGAGAGTTCAAGTTTCGGCCAGTGATTTGAACTTCGCTGACATTCTTCAATGTCAAGGCCAGTATCAAGTCAGGTTGGATCCGCCGTTTACTCCTGGAATGAGTGTCGCAGGTACCGTCGTTGAGGCGGGTTCTGAGTGTGGGTTAGAGGTTGGCGACCGCGTACTTGGAATGACTGCTTCGGGTTGGGGTGGCTACGCAGAAGAGGCGTTGGTCCGGGGGCATGAGATGCGGATTATCCCAGACAATGTTTCGTTACCGGCCGCAGCCGCAATGAATGTCATCTATGGGACCGGTTGGACGGCGCTTCACCGACGAGGACAAATGCAGCCAGGTGAGACGGTGTTGGTGCTAGCCGCGGCTGGAGGCGTGGGTTCAGCTGCCGTGCAGATGGCAAAAGCGCATGGCTGCGTTGTCATTGCCGCCGCAGGTGGTCAGGACAAAGTTGACGTATGTAAGTCGCTGGGTGCGGACGTGGTAGTCGACTACAACTCCGAGGACTTATACGACAAGGTTATGGAAGCGACCTCAGGTAGAGGATGCGACCTGATTTATGACCCGGTCGGAGGGGAATACTTTGATATAGCTAGACGACTTGTCGCGTGGGAAGGTCGACTGTTGGTTGTTGGGTTTGCAAGTGGTGATATACCCGTTGCGCCCGCCAACCACGTGTTAGTCAAAAATTATTCAGTCGTAGGCGTACATATGGGCGGATACAAAGGTCGCATGGATGAAGTCTTAGACGATTGCTATGAGGAGCTCTGGGAGCTTGTTGGCTCAGGAGCTTTGGATCCACTGGTAAGTAAAGAGCTCACCCTCGATAATTTGATGGAAGGTTTGGTTGACTTGTCATCACGAAAAACGACGGGTCGAGTGATGCTTCGGCCGGACATGAACTGATTTAGCTTCGAAGTCCTTAAGCCGAAACTCGAACCTCTCCCACCGCAGTGCCCGCCCAATTTTGAAGAATTGTTGGCTCGGCGAAATCGATGGACCCCAAGCGGTCTAGTACCCACTCAGCAGCCTTTTCGGCGGCACGAGCTTGACCATCGCGGGCTTTGAGGGCGAAAGCGAAGCCGGCGCGCAAATCGACACCACAAAAGACACCCTCAGCTCCCGTCTTTACAGCGGCGTCTCCTTCAGCTGATTCCATTAGCCGAGTGCATGCGCGGTCTGTTCCGGCTACGAGGAATGGTTCTTCGACCATGGCTTGTAGCAGTCGTTTCCCCGAACCTCGCGAACGAAGTTGAGACCAGCCACCAGCCAAATGACTTAGTGGTATTGACCAAACAGGCGCCCCGCAACCATCCACTCCGGGTGTTTGGGCGCTCAAGCCAATTCGGCAGAAGTCCTCTACCGCCGGAGTCACGAGACGATTCATCACCGGATGGCTGGGCGATATGTATCCAGAGACACCTGCATCCAAATGTCGAGCCATTGCAACAAAACCTGTGTGCTTACCAGAGCAATTATTGTGACGGCTATCAGGGGTGATCCCAGCAAGCATCAAGTCTTGAGCAGCTTGAGGGTGTGATGGGGCATGGGCGCCGCACTCGAGAACAGCGTGAGAAAATCCCATGAGCTCTAGCCAGCGGTCAACTACTTGCACGTGCCGGGATTCACCGTTGTGACTCGAACACGCAACTGCGAGTTGTTCAGTTGTGAGATTCTCTGCATCAGCTACGCCTTCGGTCACTAGAGGCGTTGCTTGAATAGGTTTTAAAGCTGAACGAGGGAGTGTTGGTCTACTTGGTTCGCCCCAACCCTCAACTAATTTTCCGGTGCTATCGACTAGTGCGATGTCAACCAGATGAATACTTTCGACAGTTAATCCTCTTGTGACCTCGACAACTAGCGGATCGTTCACAGCACCAGTCTTTCAGAGCACGCCATCTAGCGTGCTGCAAGAATTACGTTTGTCGAAAGGTAACCCATGGGAACACTAGATGGACGTTTAGCGTTAGTAACCGGCGCTAGTCGAGGAATCGGTGAACATTGCGCACGTTCGTTGGCTGGACAAGGCGCCCGGGTGGCTATAGCCGCACGGTCAGAGTCGGATTTGGCTCGAGTAGCAAAAGACCTCCCTAACGACCCTGTGGTCTTAGCCGCAGATTTAGCACTGCCAGGCGCAGGGGCCGAGCTTGCCGCCGCCGCCATCGAAGCGCTCGGAGGAGTAGACATCCTGGTAAATAACGCTGGCGTAAGCGAAATCAAAGGGCAGGACGAAATGGTCATGCGGTTGAATTATCACGCGCCACTTGAAACCACTAAGGCGCTTGTTCGTCAGATGTCAGAACGAGGTCACGGTTCTGTGATCCATATGTCCTCTGTTGCTGGGGCAACTGGTGTGGCTGAACTCCCGACATACGGTGCCACCAAAGCTGCATTGGATTCGCTGACTAGAAGCCAAGCTGCGCAATACGGAAAACATGGAGTTCGAATCAACGCTGTAGCGCCAGGTTTGATTATCACCGAAATGTGGGAAGAAGGACGCAAAACTCCGGGCCTAGCTGCAGGTCTTGCCGATCACATCGCGCTTGGCCGGTGGGGGGATCCCCGCGAAATCAGTTCTGTCGTAGCGTTCTTGGCGAGCGACGATGCCAGTTATGTGACGGGACAGACCATTGTGGTAGATGGAGGATTTCATGGAGTCACGGCATGGGGTGACTACTTGTGAGTAGTTCAGCTGCGGCTTATGACGTAGCCAATAGATTCGCGATCCCACGTGTCTTCTGTAACACCTGCATCTCTGATCGCTTGTTTTCGTATTTTGCCTGATGCGGTTTTGTCCAACTCGGCAACAAATTCGAGATATCTAGGCACGGTGTGGCGCGGCATTCTTGGAACACACCAATCTAAGAACGCCTCTGGGTCCGGCGACGGCCCATTGATTGCGATGACTGCTTTAATTTCGTCCTCGCCACCAGCGCCTGGGACTCGCAGGCCAACTGCTGCCGATTCGATCACCCCGGGGTATTCGTTGAGGGTTTGTTCGAGTTCGTAAGACGAAATATTTTCGCCTCTCCGACGGATTCGGTCTTTTATCCTGTCAACAAAGAACAGTCTTCCCTCTGAGTCCATTCGACCTGCATCACCAGTGTGGAACCACAGGTTGCGCCAGGCTTCGACCGTCTTGTCGGGCATCTTGAAATAACCGACATTGAAACAAAACGGGATCTTCGGGCGAACCAAAATTTCGCCTACCTGGTCTCTTGGCAACTCAACGTCGCTATCGGGATCAGCAATGATTACTTCAAAGAAATCACTCAACGGTGGGCCCGCGCATCCTGACATAACGGGGTCATCTAGATCGCTGTAGGCGACCATGTTGACCTCTGTCATGCCAAAACCCTGACGCAGCTTCACTCCGAAACGTTCTTGCATCGCAACACCCCATTCCTCTGCGACAGGTATGGCGAGAATTCGAGTCATTTTGTGATCTCGGTCGCTGGGCGAGGGAGGGCTTCGGAAAATGAATTCAGGCATCACACCGAGAGCGTTGGTTACGGTGACGTTTTCTTCGCGGACAATGTTGAGCCAGTCCGTGACGCTGAAGCGCTTGGTCACGTGACAGGAACTTCCCGCCAAAAGAGATGCATATACCTGCATGAACAAACCGTTGGCGTGAAACAGAGGCATGCAGCAGAAGTAACGATCCTGCTCAGTAAGTTCCATGGCGGCGACGATGCCCAAAGCAAACAGATAACAATGCCCTTGAGGCATTAACACACCCTTGGAAGGGCCTGTTGTTCCTGATGTGTACATGATGGTGCAGACATCGCTAGGACTAGGGTCGGCGAGCTTTTCGGTGTTGGGTGTCGTATCTAGCAGCGAGTCCATGCGGACCTGACTTACCTCTGCAAGAAGCCCGAGTTTGGAGATATCAGGAGAACTTTCGTCGCCGACCCCAACCACTGTTTCAATGCCAGTCTCCGACGGGTCGAATGACGAGAAACGGCCCATGAGGTTGTCATCGACAACGATCATCCGAGGTGAACTATTGATTATTTGGTGTTCTAGGAACCCTCCTCGAAGTTCAGTATTGACTGGCACGAATACAGCTCGGAGTTTGTGCGTTGCGATCATGGTGATCATGAACTCTTTGCTGTTGGTTAAGAGGCCTAAAATTCGGTCTCCGGCCGTTAAACCCAAGTCTGCCAGGGCGGTCGCTAAGCAGTCGGTCAGGCGATCGAACTCAGCGAACGAGAAGCGCTCTCCGTTCTCAAAAGATAAAAACTCTCGTTCACCTTGAGCCCTAGCTTGGTGACGAACCGCTTCTACTAAAGTCCAACGTTCCCTTGGAAGGGCCGGACCTAGGTCATCAAGTTTGGGATGTCCACGCATAGCTAATGATCGTAGGACCTAAAGCCCATAGGGTGTCGGTATGCGAAAAGGATCACCCGTAGGTGACTTTGAGGCCATAAACCAGTTTGGAGAGGCGGTCCGGCTTTTCGATTTATTAGAAGTTGGCCCTGTCGTTCTCTTTTTCTATCCAAGAGCGTTGACGCCTGGTTGAAGTAAGGAAAGCTGTCACTTCCGAGACCTAAACGAAGAGTTCAAGAAAGTTGGAGCTTCGGTCGTCGGAGTGAGCGCTGATCCGTTGGATCGGCAACGTAAATTTGACGAAACTAATCAACTAAACATTCCGCTTTTGTCGGATCCGAAAAGGATTTTGGCGAAGCAATTTGGGGTTAAACGGATGGCGTCTCTCCCTAATAAAAGAAAGACTTTCGTCATAGGGAGCGACCGGCAGGTTCTGTCGGTCATAGTGAGCGAAACAGACATGACAAAACATGCAGATGACGCATTGGACGCGCTGCGAGACCTCAGCTGACGGTTTGACCTACAGGTGAAACAAAAACGCTCCTAGGTAAGGCCCCGCCATGACGTCGCTGAACGAGTCATTACCTAGAGCGAACCCGGTTCTGGCGATTCGGACTAGCTACAGAATCCGAGACAGGCTTCGAGCGCCCATTTTGATGTTCTGACCAGCCATCATCTGTTGTATCGGACTAGAAGTCATGGTTGTCTGAGCTGCTTCCATGTAGCCGTCCAGAGAATCAGTCCAGCTGGCAACCCCGTACATTCCCGTGAACTCTCCGCCAGCCACAATCTGATTGATGGCGTAACCATTTGCGGCTTCACTCAGTCCATCCCACATAAGGTCGGCGTTGTCCGAAGCAGTGGCTTCGTCGGTCGGATCACCGGAGAACATCGCCAAAGACATGTAGCGACCCTCTCGGGTTCCTCGTACGGCCATAACTTTCGCCAAACTGCGTCGCAAAGGGGTCACACCATGGGCTTGGTACATTTCTGCAAGCTGAGTACTTTCAGTCAACGCAGCGACTCCGACCATTGCCTGGTCAATCGACTCCCATTGGAACGAAGCATTAACTTCACCAGCGCGGTCTCCGCCCAGCATGGTTTGTGACATCGCAACGCCGATGGCGGAGCTTTCATTTAGTACGTGAGCTTTACCCCAGTCGTTCCAGGCGGCAAGCAGACCTTTGATGTCGCCTACGCGCGAACTGAGCACCGTTGTATATGTCATACCTATTCCACCTTTACCCCTTGGAGACCGTAACCACTGGTTTAGCATTTTGTGGCTCGAACTATCTGTGTGACTACTTCTTATTCGGTTGTTCGTCCAGCAAATGCAGGAACTGCTTGGCAAGTATCGTGCTGAAGTGGAAAGGTCATCTGCTTCTTATGCTCAGGTTGAAGCATTTGCTATCTGTAAGTCAGCTTCGTCCCATCGTGAAGAACTCCTCGTTCGGTTGCATTGAAGCTAAATGGGCCAGCCGGTTCGACATAGCGAACAAACCTGTGATGGCCCCGATATCCCAGATGTCGTCATCGCTAAAGCCATGGTCTCGGAGAACTTCGTGGTCGGCTTGGTCTAGCTCTTCTGGGGTTCGAGCAAGCTTCAAAGCAAATGCGATCATCGCGTGTTGCCGGGCGTTGATGCTGGCTTTGGAGGGATCTATTGCCAGCTGATCAGCTATAAGAGGATCTTTAGCTCTAATTCGAAGAATAGCGCCATGAGCGACGACGCAGTACATGCAACTGTTAGCTCCGCTGGTCGCTACGACAATCATTTCCCGTTCAGCTTTAGTCAACCCGCTGTCGCGCTCCATGAGCGCATCGTGGTAAGTCATGAAAGCCCGTAACTCATCTGGTCGATGCGCCAAACCCAAGAAAACGTTTGGAATGAATCCCGTCTTTTCTTGAATGCCCAACATCATGGACCGCAGGTCCTCGGGGATGTCTTCAAGGTCGGGAACAGGAAAAGTTGAGATTGGGGCTTGAGTCATAATCGCAGCATTACACAGACGAACTCATAGGTGGCTATAGGTAGCCACGTTTTCGGCCCGAGTAGGTAGCCCACTGGCCAGTGCCGGCGGTAATTCCGCCGTCAACCGGTATCGCTGCGCCGGTTACGAACGATGAATCGTCTGAAGTCAAAAAAGAAATGACTGCTGCGACTTCTTCTGGCTGTCCGAAACGCCCCAACGGTAGACGTGCTTCCATAGCGTCACCTATCTCAGTTCCTTGAGTTGCCTCGGTCAGGCCAGTGTGGATCGGACCCGGGCAGACAGCGTTTACGCGAATGTTTAGATGGCCGAGATCTAGAGCAGCGGCCCTGGCTAGGTTGATGACAGCTCCTTTGGAAACGTTGTACGCCCAGATGCCACTGTCACCTCGAAGCCCAGAGACAGATCCAGTGATAGCGATTGACCCACCGTTAGGAGCCATCGCCGCGACAGCTGATTTAAGACCAAGAGCTACACCACGCACATTTACGTCCATCACCCGGTCGTAGTCGGCCATTGACCCGCGAACAATGTCACCTTGAGTCAGAATTCCAGCGTTCAATACTGCTGCGTCCAACGGCCCGTAACTGTCTACAGCGAGTTCCACCATTTGTTCGTTGATCTGAGGGTCGGTGATGTCTCCAGCTAATGAACTTACGGAGTCCAGTTCTTGAGTCCACTCCAACGAGGCTTCTGTTAAGTCGACAGCAACTACTTTCGCCGACTCATTAGCGAGACGAATCACCGTCGCTTTGCCAATGCCCGAACCTGCTCCGGTGACCACGACTACTTTGCCTTGATTGTCGCTCATAGAAGACCTTCCATTTTCAGAGATTTAACAGCGATGCTGCATTCTCGCGTAGATAACGGCGCTCTATTTCTGGTGGCAGCGACCAACTAGAAATTATTGAACGCAGATCCTCCAACGGTCCGCAATTTGGGTAGACGCTTCCGAAAATTATCTGTTCGGAGCATTGCCGTTTGAGGGCTGCGACGTAGTCCGCCGAGCCTGGGAAGTCATAGTGGATGTATTGACCCGGCACCATAAAAACATTCGGTTGTTTGTAAAGAACGCCTATGGCTTCAGACACATAGGGCCAGCCTCCGTGCTGAATAACGATCTTTAGGTCCGGTATGTCTGTGGCAACTCGGTCTACGTATTCGGGCCGGCAATCTTCCATGTAAGGACCTAGGAGGCAACTTTGTGTGGTTGTGACCAACATTTCCTGTTGAGCTGCCTCTTCGTAAAGTGGATATAACGCTAGGTCGTGAAACTGGCGGTGAACTTGAGCTGTCGAAGGATCAATTGTCACGCCCTTGACACCTGCTTCACCCATTTGCTTTATGGACTCGGTAGCGGTCTTGATGTCGCTTGGCTCGACAGATCCGAACGCTATGAAACGTTGAGGGTGTTGTTCGATTAGTTCTGAAATTGCGTCACCACCTACCGGGTCCAAACCCCTGATGCCTGTCGGCCCTGGAACCCCTATGACTCCTAGAGCAATACCGGCCCGGTCCATCTCTTCGAACATGAGATCGACCGATTGATGTTCGAACGATGGTGTTGGTTCGAGTTTCATACGATTCAGATAATGAAATGTTGTTTCTCTATTCCAACTTTGTGAACCAACAGGACGAAAACGGAAGTCAATTACGTCGTTCATGAAATCCTTCCTAAAGACGAGCAATAGCTTGCAGAAGCAGGCTAGAACTTGAACTATGCCCCATCCTCTTGTTCCTGTGCCGACACCCGAAACGCAACCTTTCTGGGATGGGTGTAATGAGGGTGTTCTGCGTATCAACAGATGCCGATCATGCGGAGATGCGTATTTCCCGCCATCGCCGATTTGCTCGGAGTGTTCTTCGACCGATGTCGAATTTTTTGACGCGAGCGGAGATGCGACTCTGTACAGCTACACGATCCAACAAAAGCCATTGGCTTTGTGGGGGAGCGAGTCGCCGCGTTCGGTCGCGTTGATCAAACTTGCCGAAGGACCGATGTTGACGTCGTCGGTGATCAACTGTGAGCAGACCCCTGAAGCCCTGCAACTCGATATGCCTCTTCGAGCCACCTTTACGTCCTTCGACGAGATCACCGTGTTGTGCTTCGAACCGGCGGAAGGAAACGCATGATCCCCCCAGGAGCAACAGCGATAGTGGGCGCCGCGGAGTCAACCGAGATAGGCAAAGTTCCCGACATGTCATCTGTAGGTTTAGCCATCGACGCGGCCGCAAACGCCATGCAAGACGCCGGCATCACTGCCGCAGATATTGACGGATTTACTTGCGGCTATTTCCCGGTTGCCGATATGAGCAGACAATTAGGAATCTTTCCCTCTTGGGCTGACAACACAGTTGTTGGTGGATGCTCTTGGATGTTTCAACTCCGCAACGCGATCGCCGCTATACACGCCGGCTACTGCAATACCGTTCTCATCGTTTACGGGGAGTCAGGCCGATCGACTCGACGGTTAGGTCAAAGCGGAGACGCCGGCCAAAAAGGAGGCACCGGTCAACAGTTCGACATGTTCTATAGCGGCGGTCAAGCCGCTGCGACATTCACCCTTCCGGTCCTCAGATACCAACATGAATACGGGCTGAGCGACGAAGACCTCGCTGTCGGTGCTGTCAGTCAACGAGAATGGGCAGTCGACGTGCCCCGGGCTACGTTGCGTGAACCGACTTCGGTAGACGAAGTGCTGGACTCTCCCATGGTTGCATGGCCCATCCGACGTGCCATGTGCTGCCTGGTATCGGATGCGGGAGGAGCAATTATCGTCACTTCAGCAGATCGGGCACGCGACTATCCCAAACCACCGGTTTACGTCCTCGGAACAGGCGGAGCCCTAGAAGCAGGCGTTATGAGCCCTGCAGGCGTTCGCGAACCCCTGCGACCGGAGTTCATTCGTACTAGCGGTGAAGCGGCGTTCTCTGCTGCTGGAGTTACCCACGGTGACATAGATCATCTCATGATTTACGACGCTTTCATCCATACACCGATCTTCGGACTAGAAGGTCTCGGATTCGTTGATTACGGAGAAGCAGGACACTTCATAGCTGAAGGACATACCGCTCCTGGGGGGAAACTGCCAATGAATACCAGTGGGGGAGGCCTGAGTTACGCCCACACCGGTGCTTACGGAATGTTGTGCATGCTCGAGTCGATCCGCCAAGTACGAGGCGAAGCAGCGAACCAAGTTGCAGATGTCGACATTGCTTTGTGTCACGGATGGGGTGGCTACTGGTCTGCCTGTTCCACCTTGATATTCGGAGCATCTGCTCCCTAAACACATACCGGGAGTCGCTAATTGATTTAACGTTCCGGGCGCCACATACCCCACATTGTTGGCCCGTTAGGCAGATTGATCTCTTTGACTACGTCGAATCCAAGACGTTCGTATAAAGGGACGTTTCGTGGACTTGAGCTTTCCAAGTAGCAAGGATGTCCAGCGTTGTCGGCAAGATCCAGCGTGTGATGAATGATTGTTCCGCCATGGCCTTGCCCTTTGCAGTTCGGGGCTACTCCGACGGTGTTTAAATAAAAGTGGGGCTCAGCGGGGTGAGTATCACCGAGCATTGACAAGCCTTCGGCTAATTCTGAGGTGCGGTCGGGGTTCGCTCCCAGAACGAGGTACCAGAGTTGGTTGAAAATGTCTCCTTCGTGGAGATCACGGCCCGGTGGCGCCCAAATAGTGCCAGCAATAATTTCGCCGTCATCTACTGAAACCCAACCGGACGCCATCCCGATGGCGCTGTTGACTTCAACTCGCATCCAAGCCTGAATCAGTTTCAGTCGAAACTTCGGTTCGGGAAACATCCACGACATAAAAGGATCTTCTTCAAAGGCTTGCGCGAGAACGAGACTCACCGCGCGTGCATCTGCTAACTCAGCCATTCGTATCTCTGTAGTCAATGGTCCCCCTTTCGCGAACTGCTTTGCTATGGGACCAGAGGATTTTCGTTCCTCCACCTGTCGACCCCACCATCTTCGACCGCCTCCATAATACGGCTTACCGTTAAGTCGACATCGGCGAAACTCGTGTACAGGGGGGCAAAGCCGAACCTCAGAAGATCTGGGGGACGGAAATCGGGGATCACAGACTTTTCGTTAATGAGGACTAAACCAACAGCTTGAGCATCTGGGTGGAAAAGAGCGACATGGGAGCCCCTGTCCTCTGGGTCTCTTGGAGATCTAACTTCGAACCCCAAAGAAGCCAGATGTTCATCGCACAGTTCGATGAAACGTTGAGATAACGAAACTGATTTTTCGTAGACCCTCTCCATTCCGGCCTCGAGTAGCATCTCCACGCCTGGCCTGATGAGAGCAGCAGAAACCACGTGAGGTGTCCCCGTCAGAAACCTTTCAATACCCGACGCCGGTGGGCTCGAAGGATCAAAGCTGAAAGGGTCGGCAGTTCCGAACCAACCTGTGATCGGGTTGACGAGATTATCCTGGTCGGAGCGAACGTAGATGAACGCAGGAGCCCCAGGTCCACCGTTCAGATATTTGTAGGTGCACCCAACAGCGAGAGTTACCCCATCGGATTGAACATCAATAGGAACGGCGCCAACCGAATGGGAGAAATCCCAGAGCACCTGCGCATCGACCTTTGCTGCCGCATCATTAATTTCTTTCAAATTCCAACGCCAACCGGTCTTGTAGGACACATGACTCAACGACACCAACGCTGTTGAATTGTCTAGGACATCAAGTAGTGCGCTAGTCGGATCAGAAGCAGAGCTGGTATCCACCACCTTGACACGGTGACCCGATCCTGCGCTGCGACAAGCAGAACGAAGAATTTGAATATCAGAAGGAAAGTTTTCGCTATCGGTAAGAACCGTTGCTCTATGTGGGTGAGAACGAAGAGCACCTACCGCAGTCTTATACAAACAAGCTGAGGTGTTCTCAGCCAGGACCACTTCGCCGTGTTGAGCCCCAAGCAGTTCACCAATCAGGTCGCCAACGGACCCCGAGATATTTAGCCACCCTTCGTTCCATCCACGGATCAGGCGTTCACCCCACTCGTGGTCGACGACCTGGCTAAGGACCTGACTTACAGCTGTTGGTTGTTTCCCCAAAGAGTTGCCATCAAGATAAATGAGATCTGCTTCGTCGGAGCTATGAACAAAACGGTTCCGAAAATCTGCCAACGGGTCCGTGCTGTCAAGGTGAGATGCAGGGTTCACTCCATGATGCTCACACTCTCAGCGGTTCAGGTCAATCTGATTGACACCGACGTCGAGTTACTCAGCGGCTGTTTGGCTTATGACTACAGGAACCCAGCCGACCTCAGCGCCGGGCGGCGGTTCAACAATCAACTCTTGTTGTAATTCCACTAGTTCACCCTGGCTGGGAGGTTTGATGAACTCGGTTTGCTGCCCCCATTGGGTGTGTATTCGTTCAACTACGGACTGCAGTTCAGTTTTCTGTTGCGCGGTTAGTCCAAGTGTTTCGATTGCAGGCTGATCAACAAATCGGTACCACGTGTAGCGAAGGAGCGAACCGTCGTTTAGCTGGACTTCGCGGACCTGGGGGACCGGACCATCATCGAGTGTTGGGGCGTACCCAGATCGTCGTGCTGCTGTTGGGAAAGCCGCTTGTCTTGTGTTCAGCTCAGGAGGCGAGTTGGTCTTATTTTCGGCTAACCATTCGCTTTCAGATGCCCTGTAATGGGTTGGGAAAACCCCTGAATAGTCAGACCATTGAAGCCCCCAAGCCCAACCTTCTTTTTCGTTGGTGTCCCAGTCATCGAGCACCACGAAATTTTCTAAACCGGTTACCTCTCGTCCGGCTGACTGAAGTTCCCATCGATGGGTTTGCAGTGGCGCGTGCACCAAAGCTGTGTCGGCAACACCAAGTGGTAAAGCGCCGCCCTTAGATGCTTCGGTGAACTGGTCGAAGATCGCGTTGCGACCATAAAACGTCACGTCTTGATGAAAGACGGTGCGCCCTTGTTTGTCGACGGGGAAGCTAAGTGCGGCTACTCGAAGCCAGTCTTCATCGGGGGTGCCTGCGGTCAGGCCAGGTAGGTCGATGTGCGCGGCGAAGATTCTGTATTCGGTGTCAATCGGTCGATGATCAAGTCCCCGAAAATGAGAAGAAGGATGGTCCGTTGTGATTCGGCTCCATGCTTCAGGAGCCCAATATGCGACAGGGCCGCTGAAATTCTCGGACTCTAGGAACAATGTCCAGCTTTTATCGCCCACCGTTACCGCGTTGCGCTCATATGGCTTCGATAACGGAAGGGCTACCCAGGCAGTTCCTAGTAACGCTCCATCATTTGGTTTAAATGTGATTCCGTCAGGTGGGACAACGATCCGATTAGAGAGTTGCACTAACCCAGGAAGTATCTCTTGTTGGTTGCTCCAAGCCCACCCAGGGTTAGATGTGTCGGTGGTGTAGCAATCGGTATTTCCTGTAAGGCGGAACTTTGGTTGAGTGGAAGGGAACCGAGACTGCTCCCAATGTCCGACACCACCTTCAATGCTTTGAAAAACATCACGATAGGACGGCCCTCGTTCGGTGAGGAAATCACGAGCGAATGTGCCTTGAGGGCAAAGGGTCTCTAGGTAACGCCAGTTGTCGGGTATTAACCACGTTCCGCTAGCAGTCAACAGACCATGTGGTGGAAGCGTTGGAAAGGAACCCCAGAGAGCGGTGTAATAGCTGAGACCCCAGCCGAAGTCTCCTTGGGGACCAAACGCGGTGGCGCGAATCTGGCCATGTAAACCCGAAACAGAGGTGTCTACTCCTTGCGGCAGAGAAACCTGCTCGAGTTGAGCATCAGGCAAGAGAGGAGCTGGCCCTAAGAGGGCATCGGTACTGGGAACCGATATTTCGGAAGTGGCCCGAGGAGTTGTAACCGGGTGCTGCTCATCGAAGCTGCTTGTAGTGGCGAACGAAGGATGACGTTCGAACGCCTGATCAGTCTCTATGTCAGGTGCAGCGCAGCTAGTTACTGCGAAAAGCAGTAGCAGTATGAAAAGACGTGCGTTCGACAGAGAAACGAAATGTACCCGTAGTTGCGAGGAATGCAGTACCTCTAGCCGAGAGAGCAAGCCATGTCTGCGCCGCAACACATTGGCGATTTGATTTTTCCGCAGCTGTCGTCGCTTGGGCACAATGAAATTTGCACTGTGGACCCATCATCTTTGGTTAGTACGTCATTCACTAATGGAACGTTGCACTTAGCGCAGGACGCGTTGACTGCCATTCCGCATGAAGGACAGGAGTAGGTGGCCATGATTATCTCCTAATCGTATGAATTGTTAGACCGATCTTAGATTATTTAGGCCTAGTAAGACAGGGGAGATAACACGAGGAACCGACCATAGCGATTCGCAGCGGCCTGAACGGACTGATCTCCCTGCTTGGTTTCACAAACCTGGAAAATTTTTGTTACTAAGTGGGTGTACGCCCCCTGGGACTCGCACCCGAACAGGAAACCAGGTCCGGAGCTACATGTTCGCTCGCCAGGGTGAGGCCTAGCAAGCATGTTTCTGCACCGAGCTCGGCACCTAGAGTCTCCTAGCTTGTGTGATATACGAATTCGCGTTGCGTTACTCGCATTTCACGGGTCAGTTATTTTACGGTAATGGTGTGTTCATTGAAGAGAGCTATTGTCCTCATGATTTCCTTAATTAACACATAACGAAAAGGTGGAAAAAGTGGCGTACCTAAGTGGAGTAGTTGTTCGCGTCTCAGACCAGGACAAATTCGAAGAGGATTGGAGTTCTTCCAGTCGACAGATGTTTCTCGACTCTGGTGCGACGAGCGTTCGCGTGGCGCAAAATGTAATGGGTGGGGATCAAGCAGGTGAGATAAACATCGCTTGCACTTGGGACTCGCTTGACTTGGCACTACGAGCGCCAGGAGATCTTAGGAAGAACCCTGAAATGATCGCTACGATGCAAGCTTCGGGCGTTCAGACATTGCGTCGCAGCCTTATGCTCGTTGACGCTGAGCGAGGCGTCCAAGAGGGCGAGTTTCTGAGCATGTTGGTGACGAGCGCCGATCAAGCTGACCCGGCGACTATGGAAGCCAATGCTGATGCCTTCTGGACACACATGGAAAGCGGAGCGAACGGCATCATGTGGTGTCGAGGCCTTGCTGCTGGTCCGCTAAACGGACTCTACATAGCGCTGACTGCATCGGATTCGGCCGACGCATTGATGGCCGCTAGTGCTGCAATGTTCGCAGACGCCAGTGTCCAGCAAATGATGGCCGAGCAAAACGCGCAAATGGTCGGTCGGGCCATGATGCGGGTAATCGGCTAATCCAAGCGAATTACAGTCAGAGGCCGCCCTTCGGGGCGGTCTTTTGTCGTTTTAGGGCTACTTGACCAGCATCATGATGACGAACACAACGCCGAATCCAATGAGTAAGAGATTGCCGGTTTTCATTATTCCTAAGCCTAAGACGAGCCCGGCCTTCGGGCCACTCTTTGTTGCTCTAGGCGACCGCCTCGTCTTCTATAGCTGTATTGCATATAGACATGGACGGTTCTCCCTGGTTCGTTTCACAAACCTGGAAAAATTCCATTACCTGTTCGGGTGTACGCCCCCTGGGACTTGAACCCAGAACCTGCGGATTAAGAGTCCGATGCTCTGCCAATTGAGCTAGAGGCGCTAGAACTGCTCAGGGTACCGCGCACCTCAACCCAAAGACACTTGGTATTCGTTCAATTGGCATTTCGTTGACGCTTGCGTGCTGCTCTGATTGAAAATTTATGCCACAAGCAAAGCTTCTTGAAAGGTCAAAGGCCTCTAGGCCCCCAATAAAATAGGCCTAATGATTGGGGTGACCGAGGGGAATTGAACCCCCGACCTCCTGTGCCACAGACAGGCGCTCTAACCAACTGAGCTACGATCACCAAGATGCACAAATCTTGCCACACTGTAAGAGTGGAAGTGAAGTGCAATGCATATCCTCACCGCTAAGCAGTAACAGACATACAGAGTGAACTAGGACAGAAGCAAAATGCCAACTAATTATCAACGTCTTCAGCCACCGGTCGATTACATCCCTCGGATCACAGCTCAGTACTCTGGTTTGGGGTACGGCGAATACCAATGGCTTCAAAGCGAGGATGCACCCGCTTGGACTCCGCTATCGAAGCCGTTGAGCGAGTCGAAGCTGGGATTCATCTGCACTGGCGGAATTTATTCAGCTGGCCAAACTGCGTTCCATTTCAAAGATGACACCAGCTACAGAGCTATCCCGACCGACGTCAATGTCGAAGATCTGAGAGCTACCCACTTCGCTTATGACCTCACCGACGCGCGTAAGGACATCAACGTAGTTTTCCCAGTCGAACAGCTGCGAACCATGGTTGACGAAGGGGTAATCGATTCGTTAGCTCCTGATGCCTACACGCTGATGGGCGGTATCTACAGCACTCGAAGAGTCGTAGAAGAACTTATTCCGGCTCTTGTTGACCGCGTTCTTGCCGATGAAGTCGATGTAGTGCTTCTGGTGCCGGTCTGACCTGTCTGCCATCAGACCGTGGGTCTGATCGCACGAGCAATTGAAGAAGCTGGAGTTCCGACGCTCTCTATGTCTAGTGCTCGGGACATAACTCGTTCCGCATGGCCAGCACGGTCAGTTTATTTGGACTACCCGCTAGGGCATACGGCTGGCCAGCCGAACAAGCCTGAGCTCAATGAGGCCATAATGCGAGACACACTTGCAGCATTTGAATCGTTATCAGAACCAGGTTCGATGGCCCACCTACCGTACCGCTGGGCTGACACCGACGATTGGAAAGACAAAGTCTTCGCTCCGATGGAATCGAAGAAAGCTTCGGATGATTCGCCAGAATATGACGATGACCGAGTGGCCAGATATGACACGCCTCAATATCAGACCGATGACGACCAGACTGCTGCCGAACACAGCCATGATGGTGAAGAGTGTTTAGTTTGCGTGGGCATTGATTACTGATGACTGACCCGAGCCAGACTGCTTCGACAGGGCACGCATCGCCAGGCTCGGGCGGAGACTACGACCCAGAGTCCATTCCTATTCGTTCAGCGGCAACGGTGCTCATCCTTGCTGACCGTCCCGACTTGCAGGTTCTGATGCTGAAACGGAACGCGCGATCTGTCTTCGTTGGTGACATGTGGGTTTTCCCTGGTGGTGCCGTCGACCCTGAAGACGCAACAC
>JUEP01000030.1 GCA_000817105.1 marine actinobacterium MedAcidi-G3
CAAAATAGAAACCTGAACTGGAAATTTCTATGAGTCAGTCCCCGACATCAATCATTCAGTCTTGCCACCACTCCTCGGAACTTGCAATCCGGCCAGATTTAACCGCTGCGCATGCACACGTGTGGGAGAAGCTGGCAGCACCCGGCACCTGGTGGGATGGTGCAGAACGACTAGCAATCGCAGAGGTGGTGCGGTCTGCTTTAGACGATCTAGACCCAACGCCTCCGTGGGTTAGCGCCTCCTCTGCTGGGCATATCGAACACAACCCCGCACTAGCCCCTCATCTACAAGATGCCGTGTATCGGCTGACGCGACATGCCGGTACTTTGACCGAAGACTGGTACCTAAACATGCGCGATAAAACTGCTATCACGCATGAGCAATGGATCGAAGTAATTGACATAGTGATAAGTGTTGCTTCGGTTCTACGATTCGCTCAGCTAGCGGGGATCGACCGTCCAGAATTTCCAACGGCTCTCGACGGAGAACCTTCAAGACAGGAACAGCCATCCAAACCCGCTAGTCACCATTGGGTGCCGGTCGTTCACCTTGAAGATATGACGCCAGAACTTGAGCCCTTTTATCAAGGACTACCCGTTATAGCTCCCGTTATTCGAGCCCTTAGTTCTGTTCCTGCAGCTATGGACACATTGTCGGTGCTCTCCAATGCTCAATACATACCAAATCGTGAGATGATCGACTTGAATTGGAGCAGAGGGACTTTGTCTAGGCGACAGATGGAATTTGTGGCTGGACGACTATCGGCACACAGAGAATGTTTCTATTGAACTGCTGCGCACGCAATGATGCTCCGTGCGAGCAGCTCAGCGAACGACCTGGAACTCGATCTGTCGATGGTTCGTGGCGAAGCGAACGAAAGCGCAGCAGTTCAACATGCCCGAGCATTAGCAAACTTGGTCGATAGTTCAATTGAAGACCTCGAGGCGCTGCCGGCTGCTCGAGCGGCGTTAGTTGAAGTGACTGACAAAGAAACGATGATTGACGCCTGCGCCGTCGTGGCGAATTTTGAAATGATGACTCGAATCGCCGATGGGACAGGCACCCGTCACCCACCTGAGCGACTCGATGCAATAGGTGATCTAAGTCCTTCGTTAGGTCTCGACCAATTCACTTCTGCACGCATCTAAGTACCCAAAAAAGGGCTTAATCATCGGTCCAGTGTCGAGGCTCGTCACCGAAGTAGGTCGTTCTCGCAACACGAGAGTTATCGCTCTTGCCCATATATCCGACTGCTAGGTGATCCATGTGTTGGATAGCTCTACCCACGGGCATTGCCTGCGCGTTTATAGATGCCTTAGTGACCGTCACAGGTACGGGAGGTTGCTTTAGAATCTCCAACGCGAGTTTTTCGGCTGCAGGTATCAAATCGTCGTCACCGTCAACTGTGTCCGTGAAATAGTCGAATCCAATGAGCTCGGCGATTTCATATGTCCGGCCAAGAATCAGCATTTCCTTGGCCTTGTGTGGTCCAACAAGATTGACGAGCACCGGAAGCGAGTGCCAAGTCAGATTGAACCCAATACTCACCTCATTCAATGTCAGCTTCACCGTTGGACTGGCGATCCTAAAATCGCAAGCAGCGGGCAGAACCGCTCCTCCACCGATCATGTATCCGTGACACAAAGCGATAGTGATTGGATTCATATGTAACAGCGCGTCGTACATCAACGCGCCTTGTTTCGATCCAATCATTGTGTCTTGGGGACTGGTTCGGGGTTGTTTGAGATCAGCTCCCGAACACAAGGATTTACCTTCGCCTCGAACAACTACAACCCGAACAGAGGAGTCTGCATCTAGTAATCGAACAGCTTCGTACATATCGGCGACTAGCTGCGCATTCACTGCGTTATGCACTTCTGGACGGTTCAACACCAGATGGCGGACAGCGCCTTCTCCATCAATTTTGACAGTCTCAAATTCCATTTCGAGAGTCTTCCAGAGAGTTGCCTGTTTCGCTCAACCTTCGCCTTCTAGTATTCATACTGAGCCAAACTTCGGAGGAAAGCACTATGAGCTACGACGGGTTCGATTTAACTGGCAAAGTCGCTGTTATCACTGGAGGAAACGGCGGTATCGGTCTAGGTTTCGCCCGAGCTTTGGCTGCTGCAGGGGCCGATGTGAGCATCTGGGGAACAAATCCAGAAAAAAATAGTGCGGCGGAACAGGAGCTTCAGTCAATTAATCCTTCGGCATCGGCTGTTCAGTGCGATGTGTCAAATGAGGACGAAGTCGAGGAATGTATGGCATCGGTGATCGAAAAGTACGGCCGAATAGATGGCTGCTTTCCCAATGCTGGCATTGGCACACAGAACCAAAAGCCCTTCTTTGAGCACTCTAATGATGACTGGTTCTCGGTCCTAGATGTGAATCTCCACGGCGTCTTTTACACCTTGCGAGCTGCAACTCGACAAATGGTTGCTCAAGGAGAAGGTGGCTCCCTGGTACTCACTTCGAGCGGCACGGCTATCCAGGGTTCACCTAAAGGGCAGGCCTATGCAGCATCCAAAGGCGCAATGTTGGCCATGATGATGGGACTTTCGGTGGAGATGGCGCGGTACAAAATCACAGCGAACGCTGTCATTCCTGGTTGGATCGAAACAGAGATGACCTCTGGGTTGTTTGGGTGGGACAAATTCGTGGACAACGTGATGCCAAGAATTCCGATGCGCCGCTGGGGACAACCCGATGACTTTGGTGCAATAGCCGTGTATTTGATGAGTGATGCCAGTAGGTGGCATACAGGGGACGTCATCAAAATCGATGGCGGGTTTAGCATTTTCTAGTGACACGCTCTAGATCACTTTCTCAAACATCGTTATTCGAAAGCGCAAGGGTCGAAGAATTCGATTTACCCGGAGCTGAAATTGTTCTTCATCGAGGCATATGGGATCGCGCCGAGGGTGATTTCCTTTGTGAGCAGTTAATCGATGAACTCGAATGGAGACAGGACAAAATTTCAATGTTTGGTCGCGTGCATGATGTGCCAAGACTTAACGCCTGGTACGGAGACCCAGACTGCTCTTACAGCTGGTCGGGCATTCAGATGCATCCGAATGAATGGACCGCAAATCTGAGGCGTATTCGACGACGTGTCACCGAATTAGCTAGTGCAGAGTTCAACTCAGCATTGGCCAATTTGTATCGCGATGGGGCTGACAAAGTTGATTGGCATTCAGACGACGAACAGGTATTGGGCCTCACTCCAGTCATTGCTTCGGTGAGTCTGGGCACATCTCGTAAGTTTCGGATACGCCGGAAGGATCGGTCGCTCACGACAACCGACATGGTTCTCAATTCTGGGGACGTCCTGATAATGCGTGGCTCCACACAGCAACTTTGGGAGCACGAAGTTCCTCGATCCAAAGTGGTGAAGGAACCCCGTGTCAACCTCACCTTCAGGAAAGTGATGCCAACGGCGTGAACGGCACACCGTTCCCCTAGCGTGGGCAGAGGTGACTAACCGAACTTCGCTGCCTTGGAGGTACCTTCGCCTAGCCGTCGGGCTTGTCTTCTTCGGCGTTGGTTTGGCTCTTGTACTTCTCGGTGACTTCGGCCTTCCGCCTTGGGACATTTTGCATCAGGGCATTGCTGAACAGACATGGATGACGTTCGGTACAGCGATGATCGTCATCGGGATAGTCCTCCTGATAGCACTACTGGTACTTAAGGAGCCTTTGGGTGTCGGAACACTTGCAAACGTTCTGGTCATCGGATTAGTTGTCGATGCCACGATCAACATCGCAGGAAGCCCTTCAAGCTCGATAGTTCGAGCTTTCTGCACAGCTTGTGGGCCTCTGGTCGTCGCTATCGGATCGGGATTCTATATCGGTGCTCGATTAGGTCCTGGACCACGGGATGGTCTTATGACAGCTCTAGACCGTCGAGGTGTCGCTATTTGGAAAGCCAGAACTCTGATTGAGGGAGCCGCTCTGGCTTGCGGATTAGCAATGGGGGGAACGATCGGCTGGGGGACGCTTTGGTTCGTCGTCGTAATCGGGCCAGCAGTCCAGTTCTTCTTGCGCTTACTTGACACTCAACCATCAAGCAGCTGAGCTTCACGCAATCTTCGTTCTACATAGGGAAATGTCAAAGTTTTTAATTGAAAAGTGGGTTGAAGGCACTCTCAGGCAGCGAATCACTCCATCGTTCTGACTGAAAGAGTTTTGAGGCTAGACGTCCAAGTTCGTCGCTACTCTTAGCCGCCGAACCACACCCGCCGACGGCCACAGCCAAACCGTCTTCGACCCATCCGATATACGGGTGCCCAGACGCCGTGTTGGTAACGACGCAAGGCTTCTGTGCCCAGCTTGTTACCTCAACACCAGGTAACAAACCAATCACACAATTTTTCAAAGCTTCAGCTTCGATGGAGTCGCCTTCCCCTTGGAACCACGCTGTGAGAGCCTCTGAATTAACCGGCTTCGCGTCCCGCAGAGCTCCGCCAATTTTCAGCGCTATTCGTCCGTCTGGGTAGTGAACCGGCGGCACCCAATAAATTTCTTCGAGCCGTTTGTCTGGGGGATCGACACATATGAGACTGGGCAGGTCATTATTGATGGACAATTCTGCCGTCACAGTTGTACGCGGCATACGCCGCAGATCCAGGGGCCGTTTAAGAAGTTCAGAACCGAAGGCGCCGGTTGCGACAAGTATTCGATCAGCAAACAGCGACCCGCAGTTTCCTTTAATTTCGTATCCATCGGGTCGCCTAGTTATCGATGAAGCAGATTCGGTAATAACGACACCCTGAGCCTGAACAACCAGTTTGGTCTGGGCTTTTACAAGACTCCTTGGATTGATATATCCGGCTGGAGCGCCCTCGTAGAGCGCAGGGTGCCCGTTCGTCAATGAAATACCTGTCGACGATAAGACCCAATCAGAGTCGACTGAGCGGGACTTGCCTCCCGCTAGTTCCGAATTTTTCAACCATTCCGAAATCTTCGGTGATGAACTCACGAGACCGCATGATTTATGAAATTCGATTCCAGACCTCTCAGCAATATCGGCATAACGAGCTATTGAACGAGCAGCTAACTGGGACCAAATCGGGGTTCGGCCAGCGATTCTCGTAATTCGCCCTTCATCTGGGTGGCTACAAAATGGACCTTGACTTGTTCGTCTATCAGCCGGTTCGCCCGGACCAATAACAACTACTTTGCAGCCTGCCTCTGCGAGGTGTCGCGCAGCAGAAGCACCAATCAATCCTCGCCCAATGACTGCAACTTCATATGAAGCGCTCACGGTTATTAGCCAAGAACAGCTTGTGCACGAATTTCGACGACGGCTCCAGGCATGGCTAGTTCTGTGCAGCCAATAGCCGTCCAAGCCGGGTATGGCTCGCTAACCATCTCATCTTTAACTGCTATGAATTCTCGCAAGTGCTCTCGCATACCAATGTGGTAACTCGTGAACTCGACAAGGTTGGACAGATCGCCTCCGGCTTCAACCAAAACTGCTTCAATATTTTGGAAGGCAAGTCGGAACTGTTCTGTGAAGTCCTCGGGGCATTTACCTGAGGAGTCATTTCCTACCTGGCCCGACATCAACAACAAGTTGCCGGTCTTTATGCCAGGGGCAAAGTGGAAGTTGTCATACATGGCCTGCTGTGAGGATGGAATTATGCGTTCAGTCATTGCTGCAGGGTAGCTGGGCTTGAGCCGGTGTCTCCAGGAGAATGCTTCTATCTGTTAATTCGTTTTGTATCGGTGCCCGAGGGCAGGCGTTCTTTAATGGGACTGTGCTTCAGAGATCAACTCGAAAATTGGCTCATAAGCACGAATCCCTGATGGTTCATTTTTTTGGGTAACTCGCATCATGACAATCTGATCTGCAACACCTTCATAATCTTTTATTCGCATCGCGCATTCTGATGGAGTCCCGCTAATTGTCATAGTGTCGATAATTTCTTCGGGCAGCAGTTCCATGGCTTCGGCTGTCCTTCCCTGGGGCATCAGCTCAGCCAACATTTCAGCCGCTTCAATAAATCCTTGCTGTCGCATCTGGGAGTCGTAGTACGGATGGGGAACAGGGTGGAATAATCCACATACCGAAGCTTTGGCAGCTCTGCGAGCAGCTTCCGAATTGGAATTAACACTCACTAACGCCCCCATTGGAAAAGCCAGCTCTGAATAATCTCGACCAACTGATTTCGCAGCAGCAATCGCATTAGGTCGAACTGTGTCGCGCATAAATTCCACCGAAGCCATGATGCCGACCCCAATACCGTCGCTTATCTCTGCTGCTAACCGCATCATGTTCGGTCCTGATGCTGATAGATACACCGGCACAGACTGACGTGTTGGTGAGAAGCTTGCTCTCCACTTGGGGACCTGATGCACGGAACCCTCGTAGCTAACGCGCTCTCCTACTTGGGCCGCAGTTACTTGGCGAACTATTTGCACAAAGTCGTGCATTGCTGCCAACGGTTTCGTTGAATCGACTCCCATGTACCAGTCGTTGAAGTGAGGATTTCCAGTGCCGACCCCCATAACGAAACGCCCGTCGCTCATTTCGTCTAAATCTCGAGCGGTAAGTCCCGTTAGCCAAGGAGATCTGGCAAAGGCGTTCACTACGTAGGTTCCAACTTCTATTGATTCCGTGGCGGCTATGACAGCTGCGGCTTGAGTGACTGCGCTGCGACCAGCTTCAGCAAGCATTACTGACCCAGCTCCAACGGCTTCCATTTCGCGGGCAACAGTGACAACAGTGTCAAAACTTTGTTCGAATCCCAAAAGAGGGCCTAATCGCATCTTCAATCCAATCAAAAGTCGGCCTCACGACCGTAGTTCCACTTCACAAGGTCACGCAGGCTAATCCGCGCTTACTCCCAAATCTTCTTGGACAAACGACCATTGGAGATGCTTAGCTGCATAAGAATCCGATGGACCGGGCACGTTTAATCAGCCCGGAACTATTCTTTGGCTAGCAAAATACCTCAGTTACTTTCGTCACCGGAGAGGATATGAAATGTTAGGACACGATGTTGTAGCCCGAGCCCTTGTAGATCACGGAGTCGACACCGTGTTCGGCGTTCTCGGAGACGGCAACCTCTTTATTGGCGAAAATCTCCAACGAGAGCATGACGTCACTTTCATAGGCGCTACTCATGAAGCTAATGCCGTTTGCATGGCCGAAGGTTGGGCAAAAGCGACCGGCAGATTGGGAGTAGCAACTGTCACACATGGGCCAGGCCTCACCAACACGATTACAGCACTAGTGGAAGGCGTAAAGAACGAAACGCCGATGCTATTAGTCGCCGGCGACACTCCGATCGAAAATGAACAGCACCTTCAGAACCTTGACCAACACGCATTGGTCGTAGCAACAGGAGCTGGGTTTCAAGCTGTTAGGAATGTGGAAACCATCGCTGAGGACGTTTCTTCTGCTGTGAGGCGTGCCCATGCAGAACGTCGACCAATTGTCTTAAATATCCCGTTGAATATTGAATGGGATGAAGTTGAATATCAACCGCGGCCGGCCCTTAACACTCCACCTGTCCGCTTGGCGCCGGATCCGGATCAACTTGAATCAGCGCTCGGCATTATCGCCTCTTCCGCGCGACCCATTATTTTGGCTGGTCGCGGTGCTGTCGCGTCCGGTGCGCGAGAAGTTCTAATCCAGCTAGGCGATGTCCTCGGGGCGCCTCTAGCCACTTCCGTCTTGGGCACAGGCTTTTTCAGTGATCAACCTTTCAACCTTGGTATTCACGGCACCTTAAGTCATGAGGTTGCCGGCGAGACCTTGGCGATGGCCGACTGTCTCATTGTCTTCGGGGCTTCACTGAATTTTTTCACGACCGATTATCAAAGCTTGTTGGCAGGTAAAAGAGTTGTGCATGTGAACCTTGATCCATCCCACATCGATCGCCATGCAATCGTCGATTCAGGTGTTGTGGGAGATGCACGAGTTGTGGCTGAAGCCATGATCCAGCTACTAGCGGAAGCTGAACATCAACCATCTTCATTTAGGACAGCGGACCTCGAGAAGAAACTCCGAGAATTCGACCCGGCTAATACATATGAGGACAAAAGCTACGACGGCGCTGTTGATCCGCGGACCCTAACTCGCCAGCTAGATGCTGGTCTACCTCAAGACCGGCAAGTCGTCGTTGATGCGGGCCGTTTTATGCTGGATGCGCTGACGATGTCTGTTCCCCAACCTCGAGATCTAGTCACTAGCCACGGGTTCGGTGCTATCGGGCTCGGTATGTCGACAGCAATTGGAGCTGCGGTAGCTGACCCAACCCGGCCGACGGTGCTCTGCATTGGAGATGGTGGTTACATGATGGGGGGCCTGACTGAACTTTCGACAGCTGTGCATCTCGGTCTCGACCTCATAGTGGTTGTGTACAACGATGGCAGCTACGGCGCCGAACATATTCAACTAGTAGCCAAAGGTATGGATCCGACAGCTTCTCTTCATGACTGGCCGGACTTTTGCGCTGTGGCTACAAGCATGGGTTGCGATACGGCGAAGATCACTTCTCTTGATGAGATCGATGCTGCGCTTGAGGTAGTGAAAAACCGTGAAGCAGGTAAACCCGTATTGATCGAAGCTTGTACTGATGCTGATGTGGTCTCCACCATTTATGGGCATCACCGGTGAGTCGAACGATCATTGACTTATCTGATACCTACGTTGGGATGCCCGACACAATGCAGGGCGGCTACGTTGCCGGCCTAGCTGCCGGGTCTTCCGATGGGCCTATCAGGGTCTATATCCGCAAAGCAATGCACCCTGGTGAAACGTTAGTTCGCAGCACTCAGGATGATGGAGCGGTGATACATCGAGACACCGAATTAGTGATGTCTGCATCTCTCAGTCCCCTCCATGTAGACGCCCGATTGCCAATCGCAAGGGAGTCCATCGATGCAGCAATGGAACGCCCCATGGGGTGGGAGCCGCCATATCCACAGTGCATCGGTTGTGGTCACGAGGTTGATGGACTCGGGGTCCAGATCAGACCACTCGGCGACGGAAGCCATGTTGTTGCGGTCTGGTCACCTGCTCCTCAATGGGCGGATGAGAACGGAGTGATCCCTCGAGAGTTTGTCTGGACGGCCTTCGATTGTGTTACCGCATACGTGCTTTTCGTAGACCCACCTGAGAAAGCTGGCGGCGGTGCAGTGACCGGCAACATAGCGGCACAGTTTTTCGACGACGTCCGTGTCGGTGAAACATACGCATTTCAGTCGTGGCGAGAGCGCGATGACGATCGAAGCATCATTTGCGGCGGAGCTCTGTATGGCTCGGAAGGATTAATAGCAGTAGCGGACCAAGAGATGGTGCGGACAAAAGACTGGGGATTTCAGATACCGTCCGAACCTCTGGCGACATAATTTCTCAATTCACATTAAAAAGGGTCACAAAATGGTTGATTCAGTTGAAGAACATTACGGCACCGACGGCATTGTTGAGCGTGTGGTTGGCGCGTTAACTGAGTCAGGTTTTGATATCGAAAGTCTCGACCCCGATGTCTTGGCGGGCGCAGACGAATTTCATATTGGCGGTCGCGATGGCACCATGCAGGTTGCGGCGGCGCTCAACCTCAAAGCTGGACATCACCTCCTTGATGTTGGTTGCGGAATCGGCGGAACGGCCCGATTCTTTGCACGATCTACTGGAGCATCAGTCACCGGCATCGACCTAACGCCCGAGTTTGTTGAAGCAGCTATTGAGTTAACCGACCTTGTCAATATGAGCGAGCTGGTTGACTTCAAAGTTGGTTCCGCGACCGATCTTCCATTTATGGATGACGCCTTTGACGCGGTAACAATGCTCCATGTTGGTATGAACATCGCCGACAAGGACCAGATGATGCATGAACTTGCAAGAGTGTGTCGACCGCAAGGAACAGTGTTGATCTACGACGTGACGATCACGAAAAATGGTGATTTGACCTATCCCATGCCCTGGTCTTCGACGGCCGAGTTCAGCTTTCCCGAACCTGTTGACAGTTACGAAAAGGCAGCTGGTAACGCTGGTTTACGTCATATCGGCAACTCCGATCACTATGACTTAGCTTTGAGATTCTTTAACGATTCACCAGCTTCCCCGCCGCCAGTGACGCTCGGGCATCTAATGGGCCCTCGCATGATGGAAATGAGAGACAACGCTGCTGACGCAGTCAACCAAGGTCTCATTAGCCCCGTGCTGATGAAGTTTCAGGCTCCCTAGCTATCAGACCACCTTTTCGGTACCAACTCGTCTGACGTCCATTTCAAAGCGAAGACCTTTAATTGGAGGGTGGGCGACATGCCAATGGATCCCATTCACTATCGCGGGCCCAATTCGTTCAATCAGTACCTCACCGGCTTGACTAAACCAGTCCTCAGCGCAGTAAACATTGATCACGGTGCAGTCCTGCCAGTCGGCTCCAATAGAAGTCATGCGATCCTCCATTTCTTGGCATACTTGCTCAACCCGGGATCTCCACGCCTCTTTGTCGCTTCGATCTTTGGCAACAATGCTGCTTGCTTGGAGATCGCTTTGATCCATCAAGTCGCCTGCTCCCGCCACCACGAAGGACTGAGTTTTGGGGTTGCCATCTGACTTCACATAGCTGAACGCGTAGAGAGAAGTGGTTTCGGGCGCATATCGAACGGGCGACACATTAGTTCGAGCAATCGGGTTTTCGTCACCGTTCAAAAGTCCCCAAGTATTTAATAGGGATCGGTATTCGTCGTTGAACTCAATAAATCCCTCGAAAGAGTGAGGCTGAGGACAACGAAGCTCAACGGCGCAGAGCGCCGATCTAGCAACGTCAGCCTCGGCTGTGATGGCTTCAATTCGTTCGAAACCCTGACGCCAGGGGATCTCTTTCGCGAAGGTGACATGGACAATCTCGCTTCCAGGAGATGCCACTACTCCGCCTGAGTATGGGTCGATGCCAGGGACGTATGAGAACGGAGCTACGGGACTAAGTCGAACATTCATATGCGCCTCTTGTTGTTATGGAAGCCATTCTTTCACTACGGCCAACACTTCACTATGAATTATTGGATTGCGATATCTAGTGCATCAGCTTCTTGTCGCGACTACGGTCCTGCCCATGGGAGCAATGGTTTCATTTGCAAGTAACGGAAACGACGCCAGAGGACACTTGGCTCTGCCTGATAGTGGGTCAGGGCCGGCGGTCATGGTCATTCAAGAATGGTGGGGCTTAAACCCACAAATGAAGGGTGTCGCTGACTACTTAGCTGACCAAGGTTTCGTAGCGTTGGCGCCAGATCTATATCACGGTGAATTAGCTGGCCATGACGAGATGGACAAAGCTGGAAAACTAATGACCGAGTTGCCGCCCGATCGGGCAGCCCGCGATATGAGTGGAGCAGTCGATTTCTTACTTAACCATGAGGCGTCATCTGGAGATGGGGTTGGGGTAGTGGGGTTCTGTATGGGAGGCTTACTTAGCTTCATGATCGCAGCTCTCCGCGGGGACGCTGTTAAGGCGGCCGTTCCGTTCTACGGATTTCCCCAAGGTGACCAAGAACCTGACTGGGAAGGCTTAACTGCCTCGATTCAAGGTCACATGGCTTCACCGGACGATTTCTTTACGCCCGAAGCGGCGTCAGATCTGGGGGAACGCCTTCAAAAGATGGGCAAAGACGTGCAGATCACGATTCATCAGGCTGGCCATGGCTTCATGAATGAGGAAAACCCGATGGGCGCATTCGACGAAGGGCTTGCTGCTGAACTCTGGCCTCAAGTCGTTGGTTTCCTGGAATCCAAGCTCAGCTAATTGATCACCTCACCCGGTCGAAACCCGCAACGGTCACACGACGCATAACCCGTCTGCGAGCAGAAATTTCATATGGGCGCAGTCGGTGAAGCGTTGACCGGTTGTCCCAAATCACTAAATCATTCGCAGCCCAATGGTGCTCGTAAATGAACTGGTTTCGTGTTGCTGCCGTAAGGACATCGTCAATAAGCTTCCGGCCTTCGTCAAGGTCCATACCTTCCACGTGAGAAACATGACCGCCCATGTAGAGGGACTCGCGACCATCGGCATGGGTCCGGATCCAGGGATGGCTTACTGGCGGGTATTTTTTTTGCTCCTCGAGGCTCATGGGCTCCATGTGACCAGGATTGTTGGCTCGACTATAGACATAGCTGTGGACCAATCGTTTGCCGTCGATCGCCGCTCGCAAGTCAGCGGGAAGTTGCTGTAATGCCGAAAACATGTTGGCGAACTGTGTCTCGCCTCCGGAATCAGGCACTTCGAGAGCGTAAAGCATGGTACACAGACAGGGGATTTCTCGAAAAGAGCTGTCGGTGTGCCACCGCTCAGTGCCTCTCAAAAAAACTGCCTGAGGTTCCTCGTAGTCAACAACTTCTCCGTCGCTTCTGACATTTGTTAGATCAAAAATTTCGGGGTGATCGGGATGCCGTTTTTCGGGCTCCGGAAGAATTTCTAATTCTCCAAATGCTCGACCTAATTCAACAAGCCGACCAGGCGAAATCTCCTCACCTCGCATTAACAAAACCCCATGTTCATCCAACCCAACGGTAAGCGCTTGCACAAGTTGTTCGTCGAGATAGTCAGATTGATTTATCCCGTGTATTCGGGCGCCAAAATCAGTTTCTAGTTTCTCAAACTCGAGATTCATACCTATCCAGCAATCTGAAATTCTTCGGAGCCAACCGGGACAATCGCAGAGAAATCGCGGGCGGCGTAGTACTCCGCTCTTTCATAGGTTTCTCCTCGATTATCCACCGGGCAAACATTTACAAACAGCAGCAACCTTCTCAGAGGACTGATATTGACGGTGGAGCCATGCACAACCGTCATGTCCATGAAAAGCACCGAGCCTGAAGGCCCAGTTATGGTTTCGAGCCCATGTCGTTCTACGAGTCCAGCCATTGTTTCCTTAGTGATGTCGTAGCGATACTTCGACACCTCTTCAAAATCAGGCGAAGTCGGGTCCAGGGAAGCAGTTGAAACTAGGCCTTCCTTATGTGAACCAGGAACTCCCAGTAGCGGCGCGTTTACCTCTGTTACATCGTCGAGAAAGACACCGATCATGACTCCTCGAGGTTCCGGAACTCCGTCGACTCGGTGATAAGTACCGAAGTCTTGGTGCCACGCAACAACTGATCCGTTGGTCTGTTTGATGTTGATTCGAGACTGATGAACATATACATCGTTACCCAAGAGAGTCTTACTTGGATTAATGAGATTCTTGTGTCGGCACAACGCCGCAAGCTGGCGGTCAAATAGATGCATACCCCAAGAGACATGCGGGGAACCGTCTGCTTCACGTCCGACTTCAGGACCTGGCCGTTCTAAAACCCGGAGTGCGGCGTCACTGAGCAACCGAACTTCATCGGCATTAAAAACGGAGGGTGCGACTGTCCATCCACGTTCTCTGAACTCTTGACACTGATCCTCAGTCAGATCCATTTTCAGCAACTCCCGTACGAATTTGTTCGATTCCATTTTGTAACGCCGACATCATCAAACCAATGTCATAGCTATAACTGACCATACGAAAACCACGGTTCACCCAATCAATACCCGTATCCACTGATCCAGCAAGGCATGCCGCCGTTTTACCGTGTGTTTCGCAAGCTCCCAGAATAACGTCGATGCCTTTTTGCATTTCCGGGTGAGCTGTATCCCCCGGAACCTCAAGAGAAAGCGACAGATCGCCATGCCCCAAGTGAGCGACATCCACTCCCGGAACGGACATTATTTCTTCGGCGTTAGCAATTCCTTTCGCTGACTCGATGAGGACACAAACCATGGTTCGTTCGTGGGCGGCAGCAATGATGTCAGGCACAGAGTCGGAACTGTAATCATCGTGGGCTCCACCAAACATCGCCCCCCGTTGGCCTCCCGGCGGATACCGGGTCCACTTCACAAACTCTTCAGCCTGCTCCGCGCTCTCACACATTTGAAAGAGCATTCCTGCTGCTCCCAAATCAAGCAAACTTGCCGTGTACTGGTAAGAGGTATCCGGAGGGCGAACAAGCGGAACAATGTCTAAACCGCGACACAAAGCCAACTGAATCTTCATTTCTTCCATCGAAAATCCACTGTGTTCCATGTCATAGAAGACGAAGCTAGATCCCGCGTTTTGAAGTATCTGTGGGAGGCCTGCGCTAAGAAATTCGAAGACCATGGTCCCATAGTGGGTCTCGCCGCTGGCTAGCTGTGCTTTTAAAGGATTGGGACGCATGTTCTAAGTGTTGCAGAAATTCGGCGATCGAATTTAGTTGTAGTTGACATATCCAGAATTCCCGGCTCGGACCGATTTTGAACAGACACGGAACGGTCCACAAAGAATTTGACAAATCTTCGCGTCATCGAATCGAGAGCTTTTGTTTTGATGTATAGTAATTAGTGCTAAATACTATTTAGTGCTAAAAGGAGTCATAGTGTTTGCTAAATCATTAACCCAGAAGATCACCTTCTCGCAGCCAAAGCTGCTGTTCATGGCGGCGGGATTTGCCTCGCTCGTCCTGTCAGTCAGCCTTTGGTACAGCGGCAATAAAGACCAAGGCATTTTTGTTGGACTGTGGGTGCCAGCCATCCATTCGCTCGGAACCCTAGTTCTGACCAACGATCGGGCTTCCCAGTGAATGAAACGCTTTTAATGTGCGTAGGCGCAGCTGTGTTCGGCTTTACCGTCTGGGCAGTGCTCCTCGTCGCCTATGCGAGCGGTCGAGATGCCTCCAATGAAGACCTATCTTTCGGTCAACGTGAACCTCTCGCCCACCCGGAGGGCGGATTTGCAGAACAACCCGCCTACACCCGAGTAACCGCTCCAGAACCTGTCGTCCCTCAAACAGAGGTCGGCCACAAGTCAGATCCCAAAGACTGAGCGTCTCATGACTTCTTCCCTCGCTTTGATCACACTGGCAGCCGCCGCCTTCATGGCCGGAGTGCTGTGGGTAATTCAGGTGGTCCACTACCCCCTGCTGGGGGAAGTCGCCGATGATTCGATTACAAGAATAGCCACCAAACACCAAGGGCTTATTACTTGGGTAGTCGGCCCCGTAATGGTTGTTGAAGCGTCAAGCAGTCTTCTTCTCCTGTTCCGCTGGCCTACCGAAGTTATTGTTCCTTCGCTAATCGCATTCGGCTT